>JBBQJP010000056.1:0-28637 GCA_038326025.1 Burkholderiales bacterium | reverse complement strand
CATCAAGGGGGTCTACCACATCACCTGTGTAGACGCGGTGAGCCAGTGGCAGGTGCAGGCCTGCGTGCAGGGCCTCAGCGAGGCATTCCTGCTGCCCGTGCTGGCCCTGGTGATCTCCCAGTTTCCGTTTGAGATCGAAGGGTTTCACTCGGACAATGGTTCCGAGTACATCAACGGACGGGTCGCCGTGATGTTGGAGAAGTTGCGCATCGAGCAGACCAAATCGCGCTCGCGCCACAGCAACGATAACGCCCTGGCCGAGAGCAAAAACGCCAGCGTGGTCAGGAAGCACATGGGCTACAGCCACATCCCGCAGCAGTACGCCCAGCCCATCAACGCGTTCTACCAAAAAACCTTCAACCCGTGGCTCAATCTGCATCGGCCTTGCCTGTTCGCCACCGAGATCGTCAGCCCCAAGGGCAAGGTCATCAAACGCTATCGCAACCAGGACGTGAAGACTCCTCTGGCGTGTGTGGCGCAGCTCAGCGAGTTGGGGTTGGTCCGCTTCAAGACGGGCATCACGCTGCACGATCTGCAGACCCAGGCCAACGCCCAAACCGACCTGGCCGCAGCTCAGGCAATGCAGCAGGCCAAGACCGATCTGTTTGCGCAATTCAACAAGCCCAGACCACCGAAGCGGGCCTGACCGAGCACCCTCACCAGCCCCAATCCCGGGGCAGGATCACGCATGAGTACATGGGCATGATCGGGGCCGCCTCCGGCGGCCCGGCAGGGGCCTTCGATTGAAACAATCCGAAGGCAAATGCACACCCTTACACTGCGCCATATCAACCCGATCAACCCACTATCGAACTGACATCACACGAGGCCGGCTTCAGGCTCATACCTGAATTGGAAAATACTGAATCGCCGCACAAGACCCAGGAAAGCCCACCGCCATGACAGACTCCGCCCCATACGACATCATCGTGATCGGCGCCGGCATCGCCGGCGCCTCCGTTGCAGCGCGACTGGCGCCCCACCGGCGCGTCCTGCTGCTCGAGCGCGAGACCCAAGCCGGCTACCACTCGACTGGACGTTCGGCTGCGATGTTCATGGAGAGTTACGGTCCGCCTGCGGTGCGTGCGCTGACCCGGGCAAGCCGCGCGTTTTTCCTGCATCCGCCGGCCCACTTCAGCGATGTTCCGCTGCTGGGTCCGCGCGGCGCCATGTACCTGGCGCAGACCGGCCAACAGGACCAGCTGCGTGCGCTGCATGCGGAACTGGCAACCAACTGCCCGCAGCTGCAAACACTTGACCAATCGCAGACGTTGGCCATGTTGCCCTGCTTACGGCCGGAGCTGGTACACGCCAGTCTGGTCGATCCGTTGTCTATGGACATCGACGTGAACGCATTGCACCAGGGTTTCCTGCGTATGCTGCGCCGCGAAGGCGGCGAACTGCGCACCCGCGCCGAGGTCAGCAAGGCGGAATTCAAGAACGGTCGATGGCAGCTGGCGCTGGCCGATGGCGACATCGTACATGCCACTGTCGTCGTGAACGCAGCCGGCGCCTGGGCCGATCAGCTGGGACAGTGTTTCGGCGCCCGCTCCATCGGACTGGTGCCGCACCGGCGCAGCGCATTCACGTTTCACCCGCCCGAGGGCATGACGATCGCCGACTGGCCCGTCGTGAGCAACCTGGACGAGAGCTGGTACTTCAAGCCCGACGCGGGTGTACTGCTGGGTTCGCCCGCAAACGCCGATCCGACCGTGCCACATGACGTGGTGCCAGAAGAACTCGATATTGCCACCGCCATCCACCATATCGAGCAGGCCACCGTGTTGCAGATTCGCCGTCCGATCCGCACCTGGGCCGGCTTGCGCTCCTTTGTGCCCGACGGCGAACTGGTCATCGGTTGGGACCGCGCGCAGCAGGGCCTGTTCTGGCTTGCCGCACAAGGCGGATACGGCATACAGAGCGCGCCCGGTGCCTCCGCGCTGGCTGCGTCGCTGATCCTGAGTCAGCCACTGCCCGAGCCGTTGCGCGAACACGGTGTGGAAGCTGCAGCGGTGTCGCCGCTGCGCCTGGCCTGAGCAATCGCCAGCGACAACTGCCACCACCACGGGGTGGCGCAGACCAGAAAAATGAGGGACGATTGAAAGGTCTCACGACTTGGCACGACCCATGTACAAGATGCCAGTTTGCAACTGCCCTATGCCATGACCCAAGCCGCTGTCCGCCCATCACTGCTTGCGCGTATCGGCCTGCATGGTCCGTCATACCGCGTGCGTCTGGCCGAGTCTCCAGATGACCTGCGCGCTGCTCAGGCGCTGCGCTTTCTCGTTTTCAACGTGGAGTTGCAGGAAGGCCTGGCGCGATCGTTTGCCAGCTGCCTGGATATCGACGAGTTCGACGAGGTTTGCGACCACTTGCTGGTAGAGGATTCCCGCACTGGCGAAATCGTCGGCACCTACCGCCTGCAGACGGGCGAAAGCGCCGGTTGTCACCATGGCTACTACAGCGCGCGCGAGTTCGACTTCGCCACATTCGAAACCATGCGCGCGCAGATGCTCGAATTGGGACGTGCCTGCATCCACCATGAACACCGCTCCTACGCCGTGCTCAGCCTGTTGTGGCGCGGCATTGGCCAATATGCGTCGCGACACAACACCCGCTATTTGATCGGCTGCAGCTCGCTGACTTCGCAGGACGCGGGCGTGGGCGCCGCCACCTGGCAACGCCTGGCCAATCATCTGGCGCCGCCGCGGTGGCGTACCCTGCCCATGCCTGAGCATGTCTGCGCACTGGACCAGCCTGCCGCCCACGCCCCGAAAACACCCAAACTGCTGGCGGCGTACCTGAGTCTGGGTGCCATGTTATGCGGCCCGCCAGCGATCGACCGCGACTTCGGCACGATCGATTTCCTGACCCTGGTTGACCTGCAGTCCGCGGCACAGTCGCGGCGCCTGGCCCGCTTCGGCATCCAGCTCTGACAACGCCGTTGCAGTCTTCGCCACTCACTGCGCGAGGCAGACGCGCAACAACATGGCGGGCGCAGTTCAGTCGGTAGCGGGATACTGCGGCGTCAGCCGCTTTTCGCGCCGATGCCAGCGCCGGAACTCGGACCAGGTCAAGGGCTTGAATCCCCGATCGCGGTTGGCGCGACCGATCTGAAACAACAGCCGGTATTGGCGCATCAAGTCGGCCCAGGCGCTCCACAGCGAGGTTCCGCGGTCCCAGATATGCGTACTTTCCGCGCCGGCTCCATTGGCCTCTACGATGGTGAAATCCTCGCCCTGCTGCACGCGCGCGAAGTCGGCAAACCGGATGTCAAAGCGGCCAAAATGGAACTCACCGATCTGGTGCGCAATGGCATCAAAGCGCGCTTCCATCTGCTTTGTGACCAGGGCATTGCCATTGCGAAAGATGGCGCCCCGGCTGTGGCTGCCGGCAAACGCCAGCCGGATCGGCTCTCCGGCGCGCGGAACTTCCTCCAGCCGCGCCTTGTGCCGCCCCAGATACAGATGCGGCAGCCTTCCGGCGCGGGGATCGTCCAGGATCAACTGACGCAGATTGCGCCGGCCATCGCCCACCACATGCGGGAAATACTTCAGCGTGATCGAGATGATGCGGCCCTTGTCCTTTCCCGGCGCGCGGCAGTAAAAAATGCCGGCCTCGCCTTCATAGGCCACGTAGGTTTGCAGCAAAAGCCGTTCGCCTCGCGGGAAAGCTGCAATGTAGCTGCGCAGCTTGTCAATGCTGCGCACCAGTTGTACGCCGGCACCACGACACCCCAGGTCCGGCTTGGCCACCACCGGCAAGGCCATACCCGCCTGCTCAAGCCGCGCCAGCGCCTGCGTCACCTCATCCTGCAGCGGGGCCGCGCCATCCCCCTCGAGTGGCCGGTCAACCTCGATGAATGGCGCCACCCATTGCGGCGAATTACGTATCGCCAGACGCAGGATATCGGCCTTGGATTCACCGACGAATCCCCCACCGGGAAACGCCGGATTCGCCACGGTGGGCAGCAGGATGCCGCGGTAGCGCAGCATCAGCCACAACACGTAAACGAAAACCGGCGGATAAAACGCCCACATCGGCCAGAACTCGAAGAAACTCAGCGGCGGCCCCGACTCGTCCAGCGGTGGCATGCCCTGGTGCGGCCGCTGCCCGGTACCGGATCCGCTGTCGCCAGCATCATTCACAGCCGCTACGCCCGGTTTGCTTCCATTACCCGATTGCCCCGGCACGCGTGGGGCCCTGCCCGTTGCAACATGCGACAGAGCCGTCGGGGCTGACGCAACCTGTCTCATGGCACCTCCCTGGCATCAGGCGTCGCCAAGGGCACGACCCGGCGCGGCAGCATTGAAAGTCCCAGCGCCAGCACGACGATCGGTATCGCCACAGCCAGTGGCGCGGGGATTCCCAGCGCAGCTTCCAGCGACGCGCCCAGCAGCGCACCCAAGCCCATCAGACCCACTGTCCACACTGTCACGGCGAGCATCACCCAGGCACAAAACGGCAACAATGGCAAACGGAAAAAGCCGCAGGCGGTATAGGTCAACAAGCGCAAGCCCGGAATCACGCGCGCGAGCAGGATCGCGCCGGCCAACCGTTGCTCCAATTGCTGCGCAAGCCGGGCGCCGCGACCCAGCGCCAGGCGTTTGCGCAGGTACGGCCACCGGTTGGCCGCCATGCCCAGGCCGTACAGGCCCAGGTCTCCCAGTGCGATACCCGCGCCCACGCTGAACATCGCCCATTCCCATGAAATACTGCCCTGTGCCGCCAGCGCAGCGCCGGCGGCAATGGCCAGATCCTCGAGCAGCAAGGTCGTCAAGGCCAGCACCAGGCCAATCAGCCATGGCTGGGCCGCACCTTGCAGAGCAGCATCGAACAGCGCCGCCGCGGAATTCCAGTCAGTCGGCATGACATGCGCCTCGCGGCACATCCGAAGGCAAAGCCAGTGACGAAATCAGCAACAATGCCGAACGGGTGCGTGTGGACGGTGTGGTCATGGCTCATTTTCCCAGCACGGATGGCCAGTTCTGATCGGCCTTGCGGATAAAGCCGGCAATGTCACTCTCCCACTTCTTCTGCACATCGGCATCGTAATTGAGATAAAGCTTGCCATCGACAATTTTCCAGAGCGCCGGATCCGCCGACGCGGTATCGCCCTGCGCCACGGCCCAAGCGCAATAACCACCATATTGCGGCGCATAACGTGCAGGATTTGCCGCAAACGCATCCCGATTGGCAGCCGACGCGAACTGCCACTTGGCACCTCGGTACGCGTAAGTAAATCGTGCATCGCCCTTGACTGGCTTGTGGTCGGTGAAATAGGCCACTGCGTCATAGCCGCTCACTGCCAGATCGCTGAAAAAACCCGTGTAGATCGGCTTGTCTGCCGCCTGCGCCGGAGCGGCCGCAATAACCCAAGCCGACAAGAGCCAGGTCATCCACCATAAGAATCGTCGTGCCATCATGAACTCCTCGTCGCCCCATGCGACAGAACGGATGCCGGCGGCACCCTCACTTGGGTCGGGTAGTCGCAGGGATTCTTACGATGCAGCGACCATGTTCGCCGCGTCAATCGTCGTCGCGATTCGCAGGTGAATGTTGTGCCACCAACTGCTGCTGCACGGCAGTGGGCACTTGGGCATAGTGCGACAAACCCATCGTAAAACTACCCAGGCCTCCCGTAATGGACTTGAGGCGGGACGGGTAGTCATCGAGTTCGGCCAGCGGCACAAGCGCACGCACCAGCATGCGGTCGGACCCGCGCGCCTCGGTGCCAGTGACCTGCCCGCGTTTGCCGGCCAGGTCGCCGGTCACATCGCCCACGTTGTCCAGCGTCGACACCACGATCATGTCCATGACCGGTTCGAGCACGGCAGGGCTGGCGTCGCGCACGGCTGCAATTGTGGCCTTGCGTCCGGCGGCGACAAAGGCCACCTCCTTGCTGTCGACTGCATGGTGCTTGCCGTCGAGCACGGTGACACGGATATCCTGCAACGCAAATCCTGCGATCACGCCTTCGTCCAGCGCCAGGCGCACACCTTTTTCCACGGCCGGCATGAATACGCCCGGAATCGCCCCACCCTTGACCAGGTCGACAAACTCGAATCCGGCGCCGCGCGCCAGCGGTTCGACGCGCAGCATCACCTCGCCGAACTGCCCTGCACCGCCGCTTTGTTTCTTGTGCCGGCAATGGCCTTGCGCCGTTGCAGAAATGGTCTCGCGATAGGCAATACGGGGCGGACGGGTGCTCAGATCGAGCTTGTATTGCTGGGCCATGCGTGTCAGTTTGGAGCGCAGGTGCAATTCCCCCAAGCCTCGGATAACTGTCTCGTTGCTGTGCGGATGGCGCTCCACCTTGAAACAGGGATCCTCCACCGTAAACCGCTGCAGCACCTCGAACAAGCGCTGCTCATCGGCCTTGCGCACGGTCTGAACTGCCAGCCCTTGCATGGGCTCGGGAAACTCCATCGGACGCAGGTGAATATGGTCTTCGTCATGCGAATCGTGCAGTACGCTGTCAAATTCGATCTCCTCGACCTTGGCGACCGCGCCGATCTCGCCAGGTCCCAAGGTCTCGACCTCGACATGGTCCTTGCCCTGCAACCGATACAGGTGGTGTACCTTGAACGGCTTGCGCCCATCGCCGACAAACAACTGCGCGTCGCGCCGCACCGTGCCCTGATGCACCCGGAACACACCGAGCTTGCCAATAAACGGATCGCTGATCACCTTGAACACATGGGCCAGCACATGCAGGTCCGGATCGGCAACCGCCTGGAACGGTTGCGCCTGCTTTGAGCCCGGCTCCTGGCGATAAAAAGGCGGCGGATTGCCTTCGAGCGGGTTGGGCGCCAGCCTGGCCAGCACGTCGAGCAGTTGCGCGACGCCGGCACCGGTGCGGGCGGACACGAACAGGATCGGAATCAGGTGGCCGTCACGCAGGGCCTTTTCAAATGGCGCATGCAATTCGGTCGGCGATGGATCGGCGCCATCGTCAAGATAGCGCGCCAGCAAAGACTCGTCTTCTTCGACGATCTGGTCGATCAACGCGCGGTGCGCCGTGGCGACCGAGTCGAAGTCGCTCGTGCCCGTGGCATGGTCGAGCAGATCGACTACGTCGCTGCCCCCTTGTGCGGGCAGGTCCAGCACCATGCAGGCACGGCCGAAACGCGCACGCAACTCAGCCACCCGCTGCGCCAGATCAACATTCTCGATGTCGATCTTGTTGATGACGATCATGCGACACAGGCCACGCGCCTGGGCCAGTTCCATCATCTGCTCGGTTACTGTCTCAATGCCCGTCACTGCGCTGACCACCACCAGCGCGGTGTCGACGCCGGCCAACGCGCCGACGGCCTGACCTGCAAAATCAGCAGAGCCGGGTGTATCAATCAGGTGGATATATGCGCCGTTGGAAGGTACGCCGGCGAATGCCGCTTGCAGCGAATGGCCCCACTCCTTCTCCTGCGCATCGAAATCGCAGACCGTGTTGCCCTTCTCGATCGCGCCGCGTGTGGCGATAACGCCACCCGTATGCAGCAACGCCTCGACCAGCGAGGTCTTGCCCACCGCACTATGACCCACCAGCGCAACACAGCGCAGATTTGCAGCCTCGTTCCGATTCATGGCACGGCCTCCTGTCAGGCAGTTCGACGGACGGGTTACCTCTTTACGGCACCCGGATGGGAAAGATCGGCATCGCGCACCGCGTACAGGCGCGCCAGATCGGACTCGAGCTCGTCATGCCCGCTGTGTTGGGCCTCCAGGCCAAGCCAGGCCGAAGGCTGCGGCACCTCCAGGTCGGGGGCTTCGAGTTCCGGCGGAAACGCCCAGACGATGCTCAGCAGCCACTGCGCAGCCTGCGGATCGATACGCTCGATCTCATACATCAGCTTGCGCTGGAAGGCAATCGCATAACGCATGAGCCGTGGATCCCAGTGCCGCACGACCAGCCGCAGGTGCATGTAGGTGCGCCCGCCTGCTGGCTCGAGCAGTACCTGCGCCTCGATCCAGGTTTCCGGGATACCTGACAGACGCAAGGTGTTGCGCGTGCGCACCCGCAACAGCTCCCGCCGAATATCGACCTGGGCTGCGAAATCGGTTTCCACATGGGCCACATCTGCGGGACGGGCCATGACGGGTCCGAGCGCCCCTGTTGCGGTTGGCTCCAGTGGCGCAGGCGAACTGCCACCAAAAGGTTTCTTCATCATTACCATGGTGCCGTACTCCTTCCCATGTGATGGTCTGGTCGTGCAATCATGCCAGACCGCAGCCGTTCAGGCGATGGGGTCGCTGCTGCGCCGCGCGCAAACATGTGCATCCCGATTGTGTGAACGACGGTGGGTAGAACCATCTCAGACCGGCTGAAGAATATGAATAGCGCGATTCGCCACCATATCCCGGGTTTTTGCGCCATACGCCAGCATGTGTGGCGCAGCCGCATGGGCCTTCAAAGCGTCCAGGCTTTCCCACTTCTCGATCACCATGAAGCCGTCTGGTCCACATGGCGTCTGGAACGCGGGGCCATCGGGCAGATCGACAGCCGCCGCATATTCGATGCATCCGTCCTCGGCCCGCACCGCCGGCACATTGGCGCGAAAGGCCTCCAGCACCTTGTCGCGCTTTCCAGGAAGGGTGGTGATGATGGCGATCACATGGATCATGTCGGCTGACTCCTGGGCAAAAAAATGGAAGTTGCTGCCACATCCGATGGCATCAAACATGGTAAGACGGCGACCAGAATACCACCGCCGACAAGTCGCGAAGGCCGTACCCCGCTCGCGCGGCGGGTCTCGCTACAGCAACAGGCTGCCGAAGTGACGCGCAAATGCCTGGGTCGTCGCAGCATCCAGCCGTTGCCCGACGAACACCTCGACACCACGCAACATGGCCCGCAATTCCTGCGGATTGCGGCAACGCGCGATGGCTTCACAGATCGGATCGCCGGCCGATCCCAATCGGCTTTGCACGAACTGCGCCGCTTCGGCGCGTACCAGCGCAAACGCCTCGGGGTCGGTGGCAGCGCGAGGCGGCTCGAACGGTAACGGGTTGGAAAAACCTTCGGCGACGGCCGGTTCGAGCAAAACGTCGACCCCATCGGAGAAGACCAGGTCCAGCGCCATCAGAAGATGCAGCGCGTCGTGGAGTTCGCCCACACGCACAAAGGCGCCGAGGTCGTTCACGGTCTTGTGGCCGTCCACCAGGATCAGCAAGCGTCTTTGTACGGCCGTCAGGGCGCCCGTGCGACGGGCGATTTCCTGGCGACCCTTTTCAGTCTTGGCCAGACAGGTGCCGGGTTGCAGAACGGTTTCCATCAGCGCATCCCGGCCGATACGGCCACACTCGGCACGCAAAAGCCGGCCATCGGCAGCGCAGGCACCGGCGCCTGGCCGGGATGAAGACCTGGCGGCGTCGACGTCAGTGGTTGGGGGGTGCTGCAGGCAGTTGCCATGGGACTCGGACAAATTGGCGATAAAGCGCTATTGTGGCAAGACTGGCCGCGCTCTGCGAATGCGGCAGAATGCATAAATCCCGATGCGGCTCAACTGCGACACAAACTGCCAGCCAATAAGACAGGAGCATCCTCCATGGCGGATATCAAAGACTTGTTCAAGATGGTTGCGCTCCCGGTCATGCCCGAGGTCGGGCTGGCGCTGATCCATACACTGGACGACCCGAAAATCTCGATGACCCGAATTCAGGACCTGATCGCGCAAGACCCGACACTGACCGCCAAGATGCTGGCCCTGGCCAACAGTGCGGCGTTCGGCCTGTCCGGCAAGGTGGCCAACTTGCCCCATGCCTTGCAACTGGTGGGCATCTCCAAGATACGTGCGCTGGCCTTGTCGGCCTGCCTGCACAACGCGTTTTCGATGCCAGAGGGTATCGACAGCACCGACTTCTGGCGCTACAGCATGGACTGCGCGGGTTATGCGCAGTGGTTGGGCAAGGGACTGTCGGACACCCACGACGTGGACAGTCAGAACGCCTGGCTGGTCGGACTGATGTTGCGTCTGGGTGAACTCATCATTGCGCAGGCGCACCCGGATCAGGTGGCCCAGATCGAGCAGTCGCCATGTGCGCCGGGTGAACGCTGGGCGCGCGAACGCGCGCTGACCGGATTCGACGAAGCCGAGGTGACGGCTGAGCTGGCGCGTCAGTGGCAGTTTCCGAAGGCGATCGTGCACGGCCTGCTGCTGGCCTCGGACCCCCTGGTTGAATCCCCGATCGCACCGCTGGCGGGTATCGCGCACCTAGCGAGTCTGCTGGCAGACCAACCCGATGCCAATGCCGACGCGATAGAAACACTTCCTGTTCCGGTGATGCAAGCACTGGAACTCAAATTCGGCTGGATGAAGACCGACTTTCCGTCTTCGTCATCCTTCATCAAAATGACCGGGTTGGCGGGCTGAGACACACGGTCCGGCCGCGATGTCGCAAACCGGGCGCCTGATGCAACTGCGGCATAACGCCATGCGACCAGCACCGCAATGGTGCATCATGGGACATGGCGATCCTAGAATCCGCCGCACCAAGAGGCCGGGCGACCCGCCGGGCCTTGGCTGAAAGTTAACCGGAGTCCATATGACAAGCAACGTCCTGGCGGAATTGATCGCTTATACGCAGGCCCATGCCGGCCAGGCCGGTACGCGCCTGAATGAATTCGTTCCGGCCTACTTCGACAATGCCGACCCCGAAGAGGTCTCGGCGCGGGGGCCGGTCACCTTGTACGCCATTGCCAATGCGCATTGGCGACTGCTGGAGGCTGCACGCGCGCCCGACACGGCGCGTATCCGGGTGTTCAATCCCACGCTGGCCGAAGACGGCTATGTCAGCGACCATACGGTGATCCAGATCGTGCACGACGACATGCCGTTCCTGGTCGACTCCGTCACGATGGCCGTCAACCGGGGGGGCCGAACTGCACACTGGATTGTCCATCCGCTGATGGCAGTAGAACGGGGCGACAAAGGTCTGGCGCAGCGGATCGCACGGGTTCCCGCCGACCGCGCCAAGCGCCAGAGTGCCGGCGTGGAATCCCTGATCATGGTCGAATGTGACCGCATCATTGACGAGCAGGATCGCAACAATTTGGCCACCGAGCTCAAGCTGGTGCTGGGCGATGTGCGCCATTCGGTACAGGACTGGAAACCGATGCTGGCCCGTCTCGGAGAAGTATGTGTGGAGGCCGAAAAATCGCCTTTGTCCGATGCCAGCAAACGTGAAGGCATCGATTTCCTGCGCTGGTTGGAAGACCTGCATTTCACCTTCCTCGGCACACGTGACTACGACCTGCACCGCGACGGCGACAAGGCAAGCCTGGTGGCCCTTGAAGGTACCGGCCTGGGCATACTGCGAGGCTCGGTGCATACCCGGGAAACCCATCTGCCACCCGAAGCAGTGCAACTGATAGATACCGACGAGCTGGTGCTGGTCATCAAGGCCATGACGCGATCAACTGTGCACCGGCCGGCATGGCTGGACTACATCGCGGTCAAGCGCTTCGATGCCGCCGGCAAGGTCTGCGGAGAAACCCGGTTTCTGGGCCTCTATACGTCGACCGCGTATGCCGCGGCGGTCAGCGACATTCCGCAGGTACGCCAGCGCGTGAGCCAGGTCATGGCCAACGCCGGCGTGGTACCCGGCAGCCACGCCGCCAAGTCGCTGCAGTCCATCCTGGAGGTTTATCCGCGCGACGAGTTGTTCCAGATCGACACCACCACGCTGAGCGAGCACGCGATCGGCATCCTCCGGCTGCAGGAGCGCCAGCGCACCAGGCTGTTCCTGCGCCGCGACCCGTTCGGGCGATTCACATCGGCCCTGGTATTCGTGCCGCGTGACCGCTACAACACCGAACTGCGGCTCAAGGTGGGCAACGAGCTGATGGCCGCGCTCGACGGCGAATCGCTCGAGTTCACCCCGATGCTGACCGACAGCCCGTTGGCACGTATCCACTATCTGGTGCGTGCGCGCACTCGGGCACCTGCCAATGTGAACCTGAGTACGCTGGAGGGCCGCATCGAGAAACTCGCGCAGCGCTGGGTAGACGATTGCGCCGCGGAATTCATCCGGGCCAACGGCGAAGGCCAGGGCCTGCTGCTGGCCAACCGGTTTGCCGGCGCGTTTCCAACTGCCTACCGCGAGGATTTTTCCGCAGCCGTCGCGGCCGAAGACGCTGATCATCTGGCCAGCTTGAGTGAAAAGTCGCCATTGATGGTGCGGCTGTACCGTCCGCTGGACGCGCCGGCGGGGCAGTTGCGCTTCAAGATCTACAACACCTCCAAGGTTGCGTTGTCAGACTCATTGCCGGTACTCGAAAACATGGGCGCACGTGTGTTCGATGAGCATCCCTATCCGATCGGCAGCGAAAGCCTGTGGATTCACGACCTCGGGCTGCAGATTCCGCCCGAAGTCGAACTCGCCAGCATCAAGTCGCGCTTCGAGTCGCTGTTCGTGCAGTCCTGGCGCGGAGAGGTCGAGAGCGACAACCTGAACAAGCTGGCGTTGACCACCGGACTGGACGCGCGCGCGATCAGCGTGCTGCGTGCCTACACGCGTTATTTCAAGCAGCTCGGATTCGCCTTCAGCCAGACCTATATCGAGGAGGCGCTGATCCGCAACGCGTCGATCGCCCAGGACATCATGCGTTTGTTCCACACCCGCTTCGACCCGGCGTTCAGTGGCGACCGCGACCAGATGCTTGCGCAGTTGCAGCAGGGGCTGGAAACCAGTCTGGCCGATGTCACCAGCCTGGATGACGATCGCATCCTGCGCCAGTTCTTCGCCAGCATTCTTGCCACCGCCCGCACCAATGCCTGGCAACAGTCCAAGCCGGGCATGCACAAACCGTACCTGTCGTTCAAGCTCAAGCCACGCAAATTGCCGGGGGTGCCCGAACCCAAGCCCGCGTTCGAAATCTGGGTCTATTCACCCCGTGTCGAAGGTGTGCACCTGCGCGGTGGCAAGGTGGCCCGCGGCGGCTTGCGCTGGTCGGACCGGCGCGAGGACTTCCGCACCGAGGTCCTGGGTCTGGTCAAGGCACAGCAGGTCAAGAACTCCGTCATCGTACCGGTCGGTTCCAAGGGCGGATTCGTACTGAAGAAACTGCCGGCTGCCGGCGACCGCGAAGCCCTGATGGCAGAAGGCATCGCCTGCTATCGGCTGTTCCTGTCCGGCTTGCTCGACATTACCGACAACGTCGTCAAGGGCGACATCGTGCCTCCGGCAGATGTGGTGCGGCATGATGATGACGATCCTTATCTGGTGGTCGCGGCCGACAAGGGCACGGCAAGCTTCTCGGATATCGCCAATGCCGTGTCTGCCGAATACGGCTTCTGGCTCGGCGATGCGTTCGCCTCGGGCGGGTCGGTCGGTTACGACCACAAGAAAATGGGCATCACCGCACGCGGCGCCTGGGAATCGGTCAAACGCCACTTCCGGGGCCTGGGCATCAATACCCAGACCACGCCTTTCACGGTAGCCGGTATCGGCGACATGTCGGGAGATGTGTTCGGCAACGGTATGTTGCTGTCGCGCCAGATCAGGCTGCAGTTGGCGTTCGACCACCGCCATATCTTCATCGACCCACAACCTGATCCGGAACGCTCCTGGGAAGAGCGCAAGCGCTTGTTCGACTTGCCACGCTCGAGCTGGGACGACTATGACAAGACATTGATTTCTGAAGGGGGCGGCGTTTACGCACGCAGTGCCAAATCCATCAAGCTCAGCGCGCAGGCCTGTTCGGTGCTCGGCATCGAGACCACCGAGCTGGCGCCGAGCGAACTGCTGCGCGCGATCCTGCTGGCGCCGGTCGACCTTGTGTACAACGGCGGCATCGGAACCTATATCAAGTCCAGCCATGAAACCCATGCGCAAGTGGGTGACAAGTCCAGCGACGCTTTCAGGGTCGATGGCGCGGAGCTGCGTTGCAAGGTGTTTGCCGAAGGCGGCAATCTGGGCGCAACCCAGCGCGGGCGCATCGAATACGCTCAAAAAGGCGGCTTGATCTATACCGACGCGATCGACAACTCGGCTGGCGTGGACTGCTCCGACCACGAAGTGAACATCAAGATCTTGCTCGGGCAGATTGTCGAATCCGGTGACCTGACGCTCAAGCAGCGCAATGTGCTGCTGGCGTCGATGACTGACGAAGTTGGCAAGCTGGTGTTGACTGACAACTATTACCAGACGCAGGCGCTGGAAATCGCCAACCACCGGCCGATGTATCTGCTCGACGGCCAGCAGCGGCTGATGAAATGGCTCGAAGCTGCGGGTCAACTGAACCGGGTCATCGAGTTTCTGCCCAGTGACCAGGAAATCGCGCTACGCCGCGCGCGCAAACAGGGATTGACGGCACCTGAAAACGCAGTGTTGCTGGCCTACGCGAAGATGTCGGTATTCGATGAGTTGCTGGCCAGCAATCTGCCCGATGATCCGTATTTCAACCGCACGCTCAAAGCCTACTTTCCCAAGATCTTGAGCGAGCGGTTTGCGAGTGCGGTCGACAATCACGCCCTCAAGCGCGAGATCATCGCCACCTTTGTCACCAACACGGTGGTCAACCGTACCGGTGCCACCTTTGTCAACTTCATCGCCACCGACTCGGTGGCAACGGCAGCCGATGTAGTGCGCGCATTCACGCTGGCGCGCGAGGTATTCGACCTGGAACGCCTGTGGGATCAGATTGACGCACTGGACTACCGGGTCGACGCGAAGCTGCAGTTGGACCTGCTGAGCAAACTCACCGCCATTGCCCAGCGCGCCTCACGCTGGATGTTGCGTGCACGCTCGGACAGCACTGATCTGCCCGAATTGATCAGCCGCTACCAGCCGGCAGCGAGCACGATGCGCTCGCAACTGTCGACCTGGCTGCCAGAGGCTGCCCTTGCAAGCTGGAAGGCGGCGTCCGACAAATTGTGCGAAGCGGGGGTGGAAACCAAACTGGCCCAGGACCTCAGCGCACTGGAGTTCGTTTTCCCGGCACTCGATCTGGTCAATCTGGCACAAGCTTCCGACGCGACTCTAGATGTGGCTGCGCAGTGCTACTTTGCGGTGGATGCCGAACTCGGCCTGATGCAGTGGCGCCACGAGGTCAACCGCCTGCCGACCGACACCTTGTGGCAAACCCAGGCCCGCGGCAGTGCACGCGACGACGTGTACTCGATCGCCAGCCAGATCACGCTGGGCCTTTTGTCGCGCAAGGAGACGATCGACGACTGGCGTGGGCGCCACGCTTCGCCGATCCGCCGTCTGCAGCAGTTACTGACCATGGTCGCGGCCCAGGGCGCAGACCTGGCGCCGGTATCAGTGGCATTGCGCGAGTTACGCCAGTTAGCCTGAGAGCAAAACCGGCCCGGATCGGGCGGTTATGCTGGCGACAGGAGCACACCATGAACAAAGTCGAGATCGAGGCATTTTTTGCCGTATTGCAAGCCGCCAATCCGTTACCCGTCACGGAACTCGAATACACCAGCGTATTCGAGTTGCTGACCGCGGTGCTGCTCAGTGCCCAGGCCACAGACAAGGGGGTAAACAAGGCCACACGGCGCTTGTTCCCGGTTGCCAACACACCGCAGAAGATGCTCGACCTCGGCCTCGATGGCCTGCAGGAGCATATCCGCACCATCGGTTTGTACCGCAGCAAGGCACGCCACCTGCTGCAGACCTGCGAAATCCTGATCGCGCAGCATGGCGGCACGGTACCGCGGCAGCGCGAACAATTGCAGGCGCTTCCTGGCGTGGGCCGCAAGACCGCCAATGTGATCCTCAACGTCGCTTTCGGCGAGCCTACCATCGCGGTGGACACCCACCTGTTCCGTCTGGCCAACCGCACCGGCCTGGGTCCGGGCAAGAACCCGCTCGAAGTCGAGCGGCAGCTGTTGCGCCGCATACCCGCGCAATACCTGCAACATGCGCATCACTGGCTGATCCTGCATGGACGTTATGTCTGTCTAGCCCGCACACCGCGTTGCGGCCATTGCGGCGTGCGCAATTTTTGTGACTATGCCGACAAGCATTCAATGCCTGCCACGCAACGGCTGAGCTCGGCGCGCGCACCTTGAGTCTGCGGCGCGCGCAACCCGCTGCGATCACCGTCGGGCCTTCATAATCATCCCATGGGACCAAGCGCAGCCGTACCGTTTGTCGATCCACGAACCATCGTGCTGCTCAGTGGCGTCATGGGTGGCCTGATGGCCATCGTGCTGTATTTCCTGCAGCGCAATTACCCACCCAGCGTACGGGGCCTGGCCAGCTGGGCCGCAGGTACGGGCTTGTTGTTCATCGCTGGCCTGACCGCATCCACGCGGGCGATCCTGCCCGATCTGTTTGCCGTTGCCCTGGCCAATCTGCTGATTTTTACCGGCGTCTACCTGCAGTATTTCGGCAGTCAGCAGTTCTTCGGGCAACAACCCCGGTTCTGGCCGCGTTTTGCAATCATCGTGGCCATGACGCTGGTGTCGACCTGGTTTCTGCTGGTCGACCCCCAGTACCGCGCGCGTTTGATGGTCTCGATCGCGGTCATGACCTGGCTGTTTGCGTCGCACGGATTACTGATATACACCCATGGAACGCGAAGTTTCGCCTGCCGCATGGCCATGGTCGTGCTGGCCTGTTCCGTCCTGAGTCAGGTGCTGCGATTCGCCACCGCGTGGTTATTCCCGGTCGGCACGGGGATCCTGGACCATTCGCCGCAAAACCTGATCTACATCATCAGCTATCCGTTCCTGATGCTGCTGACTGCCATCAGTCTGGTGCTCATGGCCACGGACCGCGTGCGGGCCGAGTTCGAACACCTGGCGTCACACGATTCGTTGACCGATGCGCTGACCCGGCGCACACTGACCGAGGCCTGCCATCATGAACTCGAGCGCTGCAAGCGCCATGGTCGCATGATGTCGGTACTGCTCATCGACATCGACCATTTCAAATTGATCAATGACCGGCACGGCCACCAGGCAGGCGACAAGGCATTGGTGGAGTTCGTAAAGGTGGTGAGCACGCTGCTGCGCAGTGCCGACGTGATCGGACGGCTGGGCGGAGAAGAATTTGTCGTGATGCTGCCCGAAACGCCTATCGACGAGGCGCACGTCGTCGCCGAACGGATCCGGCGCAAAGTCGCAGAACTGCGCGCCCCAGAGGGCTTTACCGTAAGCATTGGTGTGACCACCAATCTGGCGGACAACGACAGCGTCGACGCGCTGATGGCGCGTGCCGACCGCGCGATGTACCAGGCCAAGCAGGCCGGCCGCGATCAGGTGGTGCTGGGCTGATCGACAGGTCTTGCGGCAATGGCACCGGCTTTTGAGGGGATTGGTTGGCATCAGGGCGTTGGCACGCGTTCACCCTCATGCAGCACCACCCGCGCGCCATATGGCGGCGAATGCCGGGGCCAGGCTTCGGCATTGTCGATCACACGAATACCCCGGGCCAGCAAGCCTGCAGCCGACATGACGCCCGCATGCGTGATCCAAACCTGGGTCGTTGGCGCCTGCCGGTAACCGTCCCACACAACCCCGACCCGGTCCAGCAGGTCTTGCACACAGTCGACACCACCAAAGCGATGCTGCGCGAACTGCGCGGTCCAGGCGTCGAGCGCGGATTTTGGAATCGCCGCCCAGCGCCAGCCTTCCCAGCAACCGAAGTCAAACTCGGCGATCCCTGGCTCGATGCTAAATGACAGATCCGGCCGCAGCTGGTGCAAGGCCGCGGCCAAAGCGCGGCAGCGTTGCAAAGGCGAGCTCAGCAGCGTGGCCTGGGGCGGGATATCGCCAGCCAACTCATGCGCGATGGCATCCGTATGCCGTTCATCGGCCATCACGTCGGTTTTGCCGTAACAGACGCCCGTGGGCAACGCCGGGCGGCCGTGGCGTACCAGCCACAAGGACGGAGTGAGCGCTGGGTCGGAGCTGCCGGCCTGCATGGCTGTCACAACGTCAACACCAGACCCAGATAAAACGCGACCTCACACAACTGCTGCGTGGCGCCCAGGCAGTCACCGGTGAAACCCTGCAGTCGGCGATAGAACCAGCGCCACAGAAGCAGGCACGCCAGTGTCGACGCCAGCATTGGCCATACCAGGGCCATCTGCGGCGCCATGGTGGCCACCAGTACCAGGGCGGCAAGGGTCCACAACAGCGCCGCGAACAGGCAACGCGCCGAGATCTGATCGGCCAGCGGCTTGGATTTGGAACTTCCCTCATCGCCCACGTGGCGCATGCCGCGCACCAGCAGTAACGGATAAAAGCGCGACACCACATGGGCCGCAAACAACGCCCAGGCCAAAAGCGGCGGATCAACCGACCACAACAGCGCCAGCAGGGCAAGTTTGAGCAGCAGCACCAGCATCAGCGCCAGTGCACCAAACGCACCGATGCGTGAATCCTTCATGATGTCCAGTGCACGGCCGCGCTCCAGACTGCCACCGAGCCCATCGGCCACATCGGCCAGACCGTCCTCGTGAAAGGCCCCCGTCAGCACGGCACTGGTCATCGTCACCAGCACAGCCGCCACCAGGCCGGCCATCGGCAACACCGGCAAGGCCGTCTGCAACAGCAGCACAAGGCCAGCGCAGGTGGCGCCGACAAGCCAGCCGACGCCGGGAAAGTGGGCCGCACTGGCGCGCAACATCTTGGGGCTGTAACCCACCCATAACGCCAGTCGACCGGTGATCGGCACCCGGGTGAAGAACTGCACGGCCAGCAGGTAATGGCGAACGAAACCTGTCATGGCACGGCCGGCTCAGGCAACAGTCGATGCGTCATTCCATCGGCGCCGGACGCGACGAGGCGACGCCGGCCGACGAAAAACTGGCCATCTCGGACAACAGCAGACACGCCGACTGCAGCAAAGGCCACGCGAGTGCCGCGCCGGATGCCTCGCCCAGCCGCAGTTGCAGGTCCAGCAGCGGCAACACATCCAGATGCTGCAGCATCGCGGCATGGCCGCGCTCACCGGAGCGGTGTGCAAACACGCAGCGCTGCAAGACAGCCGGCTGCAACGCATGGGCCACCAGCACGGCGGCGCCGACGATGAATCCATCGACCAGCACCACGCGTCGCTCCAGCGCCGCCTGCAACAATGCGCCCACCATGGTCGCGATCTCGAAGCCACCCAGCGCAGCCAGCGCATCAAGTGGTTCGACGGCATCGGCATGGCGCTCGAGAATCTGTGCCAGCAGTGCGGTCTTGCGCGCCACCGCCGGCGCATCCAGGCCGGTACCGGCACCCGTGCATTGCGTAATGTCGCGTCCGCTGAGCCGGGCAAACAACATGGCGGCAGCCGACGTGTTGCCGATGCCCATCTCGCCGAGCAGCACCACATTGCCCGGCAAGGATCGGACCACCTCCCGGCCATTGGCGATCGCCTGCAGGCACTGCGCCAGCGTCATCGCCGGCTGCTCGGAGCTGTCGGCTGTTGCATGGGCGATCTTGCGCACCAGCAACTGCGGACGACCGCGCGTAAGTGGTGGTCGCGACGCAAAATCATGGTCAACGCCGCAGTCAATGACCGTCAGGGCTATGCCATGCTGGCGCGCCAGCACACTGACCGCCGCGCCACCGGCGAGGAAGTTCTCCACCATCTGCCAGGTCACGTCGCTCGGGTAGGCGGATACCCCGCGACGTGCCAGCCCGTGGTCGGCGGCAAATACCAGCAACTGCGGTTGCACCAGCTGTGGCTGGCGCTGCCCGAGAATTTCGCCCAGTTGGCGCGCCAGCGCCTCCAGCCGTCCGAGCGAGCCCAGCGGCTTGGTCTTCTGGTCCAACTGCTGCTGCAGCCACTGCCCCAGTGCGGCGTCGGCGATCAGCGGCACCTGCGGGACGATGTCATGATGGCTGCCACGTTTGCGGCGGAGATCGGATCTGGGTGTCATGGGTGGCACGGCAAAGAATGGAAACAGGCGACGCTCAATGAATCAACCGGGCCAGCGCACCGGGCTCGAAATGGCGGTCGACAAAATCGGCCAGGCCATCAAACACCGTCTCCAGTGTGGGCACCTGGGCACCGAATAGCGCGGTCAACACCGCAGGGTTCTCGAACAGACCATGCAGGTAGACGCCCAACACATTGCCGGGGCCATTCTGCCAACCCAGGTCGGGCGCCATCACGGCGCGGGCGGCATCACCGGCGGCCAGCATGGCCACGTGTTGCCGGGTTTGCCCATGGTGGATCTCGTAGCCACGCACGACCTGCGCCGACAAGGGCTGCCAGACGCCGGTCAAGTCACCGAATGCGGTATCGGTGGCACACACGGTCTTGTCCTGCGCAAACACCGTCACCAAAGGCAAAAGACCCAGGCCGGGTCCATTGCCATCAATGCCCTGCGGATCGATCAAGGCTTCGCCCAGCATCTGCAATCCGGCGCAAATGCCCAGCACCGGAGCACCAGCGTTCGCGTGTTGCGCCACGGCCTGGTCCAGGCCTTGTGTGCGCATCCAGGCCAGGTCGGCGCTGGTGCTCTTGGAACCCGGCAGGATGATCCAGTCGCGCGCGCCCCAGCCTGCCAGTTGCACCGGACTGCGCACCCACAGCAACTGGACCCCTGGGATGTTGCGCAGGCTCTGGAATTCATCCAGATTGCTGATATGCGGAAACGCCAGCACCGCAATTCGCGTTGTCACCGGCCCTGGCTGCAGGCTGCGTTCATCGAACACGCCATCTTCCTCCGGCAATCCGTGGTGCCACCACATCGGCAAGGTGGCCAGCGTCGGCACACCGGTATGGTCCTGCAGCAGGCGCGGCCCGGGCTCGAGTAAAGCAGCATCACCCCGAAACCGGTTGAGCACGAAGCCGCGCAAAAGGGCCCGATCGGACTCGGGCAACAAGGCCCAGGTCCCATACAGGTGGGCAAAGGCACCACCGCGGTCGATGTCGGTCACCAGCAGGCAGGCCGCATGGGCATGGCGCGCGACCCGCATGTTGACGATGTCGCTGTCCATCAGGTTGATCTCCGCCGGTGACCCTGCGCCTTCGATCACGACGACATCATGCGACGCCCGTAATTCGTCCAGTGCCTGTGCGATACGCGGCCAGACCCGCGCGCTGCGCCCGCGCCAGTCGCTCGCCGTGAGTTCGCGATCAACCTGGCCCAGCAGCACGACCTGGCTATGGGTGTCGCGTTCAGGCTTGAGCAGCAGCGGATTCATGCGCACATCCGGTGTGGCGCCAGCTGCCAGCGCCTGGAAATACTGGGCACTGCCGATCTCACCGGCCGGAGCGGTAACGCCTGCACCTGCGACGACGCGAGCGTTGTTGCTCATGTTCTGCGCCTTGAATGGCGCCACGCGCAAACCCTGGCGTGCATACCAGCGGCACAAGGCAGTGGTGAGCCAACTCTTGCCGGCGCCGCTGCTGGTACCGAGCACCATCACGACGCGGGCATTTGGGCCAGTCCCTTGCGACTCGCTGTATGGGATTTCACTCATCGTGGCACTCCGGTCGGCAAGCCATCAGGCCCACCGCTGTGCGCCAGAGCCACCCACTGCCCCGCAACCGGCACGATGGCGATACGCTGGTCGAACACCTGCTCCAGTTGCCGGTGCGTCAGAATATCGGCGCAGGCGCCATGATGTACCACCCTGCCCTGCGCCACGATCAGCAAGGTGTCGGCGTGCAACGCAAACGATATTTCATGCAAAACGCTGACCACCGTACGACCCTGCGCCAGCAAGCCGCGTACTACCTCCAGCCAGTCCGCCTGGTGCGGCGGGTCCAGGTTGGCAAGTGGTTCATCCATCAACAGGACATCGGCCTGCACCGCCAGTGCACGCGCCAGCAAGACCCGCTGGCGCTCACCACCCGACAGCTGCCCGAGCGGGCGATCGCGCCAATCCCAGGCCTGGGTGGCGCGCAGCGCGTCTTCGACGGCCTGATGGTCAACCGCACTCGGGGCTGCCAGCCAGGCCTGGTGTGGCAGACGTCCAAGCATGGCGACATCCCACACACTCAGGTCGTCCCCGCTGGACTCGTTCTGACCCAACCAGGCCAGTCGCTGCGCGCGCACCCGCGCCGGCAAATTTGACATGGGTTCTCCGAGCAGTTCGACCGTACCCTGGTGCGGAATCAACTGGGCCAGGGCTTTGAGCAGGGTCGACTTGCCGGCACCATTGGGCCCGACCACGCTGGTCCAGCGACCCCGCGGCAGGGACAGGTCAATGCCATGTAATACCGGCAAGCCGCCCAAACTGGCAAAAATGCCGCTGGCGCGGATCGCGACCGGCTCAAGTAGGTCCTGTGTCATGTGCCACGCCGCGGTTCACCGCGCTGGTTCATCAGCCACAACAGGTAACCACCACCGAGCACCGCGGTCAACACGCCTACCGGCAGTTCCTGCGGTGCGATCAACCAGCGCGCCAGCGTATCGGCCGCGAGCAGCAAGACACCGCCCATCAGGCTGGCCGCGAGCAGGAACATGCGATGGGTGCCACGAATCAGCGAGCGCACCAGATGCGGCGCGGCCAGGCCGACAAAGGCGATCAGACCGGTTTGCGCCACCGCCGCACCGGTGGCCAGCGCCAATGCCGCCACCAGTGCTGCACGCATGCGCGGCAGTGGCAGACCCAGGCTGGAGGCGGTGGACTCGCCCAGCGACAGACCGTCGAGCACACGGCTCAAGGCCAGCGCCGGCGCAGCACAGGCGCACCAGGCCACGGCCATCAAGCCACAGGCGGCCCAGCCGATAAAGCCGGTGCTGCCCAGCATGAAGGACTGCATGGACAACATCACCTCGGGCTGCATCATCATCACCAGGGAACCCAGCGCCCCCAGCACCACCCCGACCACCACACCTGCGAGCAGCAGACGCAAGGTATGTTGCACGCCGCGCGCCAGCGCCAGCGTCAGCAGCACCGCGCCGACGGCGCCGACAAAAGCCGCGCTGGTCAGGCCCAGGCGGGCCAGCCAATCGGTGGCATATGGCGTGCTTCCCATCAGCACCAGCGCCACGCCGACACCAAACGACGCGCCGGACGCACTGCCCAGCAGATATGGGTCGGCCAGCGGATTGCGAAACAGTCCCTGGGCGATGGCGCCGGCCAGGCCGAGCAACGCGCCGGCCAACCATGCACCGATTGCCCGTGGCGCCCGGATGTCACGGATGATCTGCAGACTGACAACGTCGTCGCGCGCGGCCCACAGGTTGTCCAGGCCGGTGCTGCCTATGGCGATTCCAAGCAGCAGCAACATTACCGAACCCGACAGGAGGCAGGCGATCACCACTTGCACCTGTCGGCGCCGGCGCTGCAGGACTACGGCCACCGCATTCATTGGAAGTGCCTGGCCAGACACTGGACCATGGCGCGCGCCGCCTCACCCATGCGCGGACCGGGGCGCACCATCACGTCCGACACACCGGGCGAAAACACGCAAACCCGCCCTTGCGCAATGGCCTGCATACGCGCCCAGCCAGGTCGTTGCTTCATGCCGGCAAAGTTGGAGTCTCCCACCATGATCAAGTCGGGATCGGCACGTACGACGAACTCCGGGTTGATCTTCGGAAACGGCCCCATCTCGCCCGGCACGATGTTGGCCACACCCAGGCGGGTCAGCGTCTCGCCAATGAACGACTCGGTGCTGGCCGCGTACGGACCGCTGTTGACCTCGAAATAGACCCGTTTGCCACGCGCGGCGGCCGGCAGCGCGCGCGCCGCTGTATCGACCTCGGCTTCGATGCCGGCCCACATTTTTGCCGCGTCCGGTACGTCCAGCAGTTGCCCGAGTTGCAACATGACGCGCTGGGCGTCGGCATGGCGCTTGGGCTCGAGTGCAACCACTTTGAGGCCCAGCGATTCGAGCCGCGCGGCAGCCGGCGACGACGTGGCCAGCAATACCAGATCGGGCCTGAGCGCAACGATGGCCTCGACATTCGGATCCAGGCCCCCCCCGACCTTGGGCAGGCGGCGCAGCGGCGCAGGAAAATTCGAATACCGGTCGACCCCGACCAAGCGTGCGCACTGGCCCAGCGCGCATACCGTCTCGGACAAGGACGGAAGAACGCTGACGATACGCTGCGGTGGCTGCGCCAGCGCGACCCGAACGCCCCGGTCGTCGACGATCTCCAGCGCCTGCACCCACGGGCACCACGTCAGCCACAGCAGCAGCACTGGCAGAAACCGCAGCGCCGTTCCGGAAAAAATGCAGCGGCCCATCAGCCCCCCTTGACCCGTAGTGGCAGTCCCGCCACCATGAAAGTGACCCGGTCACTGGCCCGGGCCATGGCCTGATTCAACTGGCCAAGCGCATCGACGAAATTCCGCACGGCCGGACCCATGGGAATGACGCCCAGGCCGATCTCGTTGCCCACCAGCACCAGCGGTCCGGGAGCCGCAGCCATCACTTGCTGCAAGGCGGTAATTTGGGGCACGACGTCGTCCTGGGCGATTGGGCTTGACCCATGGTGAGCACCGGCAGCGGCTCCGTTCCACAGTACATTGGTTAGCCACAAGGTCAGGCAGTCGACGATGACCAGTACACCGGCTGCACTGTAGCGAGCGATGGCCTCGGGCAGTGCCAGCGGCACCTCAACGCACAACAAGCCCGGGCTATTGCGTGCACGGTCCTGCTGGTGACGCAGGATGCGGGCAGACATTTCCGCATCGTTGGCGGTTGCCGTGGCCAGCAACACCGCGTGATGCTCGCCGGATGCCGCGATCCAGTGACGCGCCAGCATCTCGGCGCGGCGCGATTTGCCGCTTTTTTGTCCGCCCAGGATCAGTTCGCAACGCGCCAGGGTGAGCCCCTGATCCGGGTCGGTATGGAGGTCACGCATGGCGTAGCGCCCAGCCCTGGACGATGGCATGCAACTGGGCTACGCCATCGGTCAGGGCCGCCGGACCCGGTTGCAGGATATCGGCCGACTTGATTTCGAACAGTTGCTGGTCGCGCACGGCGGCCACCCCGGACCAGCCTTCACGTGCCGCCACTTTCTCCGGCCGGAATTTCTTGCCGCACCAGGACCCGATGATGATGTCGGGATTGCGCCGCACGATTTCCGTGGTGTCGCCGATGATGCGGTTCTTGCCCAGGCTTTCACGCGCCAGTTCCGGAAAACAATCGTCGCCGCCGGCGACCGTCATCAGCTCTGACACCCAGCGGATCGCGCTGATCGCCGGTGTATCCCATTCCTCGAAATAGATGCGCGGCCGCCGCGGCAACGCGGCAGCCGCCACGCGGATCGCCTCGAGTCCGTCACGCATCGCGGCGATCTTCTGCAAACCCTGCGAGGGCTGGCCCACGATGGCCGCGACCTGGTACAACATCGAGAAAATTTCGTCGATACCACGCTGGTTGAATACCGTGACCTGTACCCCTTGGCGGATCAGCGCCGAGGCGATATCGGCCTGCAGATCGGAGAAGCCGAACACGCAATCGGGTTCGAGCTCCAGTATCTTGTCGATCTTCGCGCTGAGAAAGGCACTGACCCGGGGTTTCTCCTGGCGCGCCTGGCGCGGGCGCACCGTGTAGCCGGATATGCCGACGATGCGGTGTTGCTGCCCCAGCATATACAACCACTCGGTGGTCTCCTCGGTCAGGCACACGATGCGCCGAGGCCCCAGGCTGGCAGCGACCGGAACATCGTGGTTCATCCGCGTTCCTAGAACTTGAACAACATCGACGCCGTGACGGTACGGCCCGCCTCGGGATAAATGCTGGTCGTGACGCCTGCCGTGCAACCGAACGCCTGGGTGTAGTACTTGCGGTCGCCCAGGTTCGCAATGCCCAGCGCAAACTCCGCATTGCGCCAGGTATAGGCATACCGCAGGTCGACAGTGGCATACGACGGCATGGTGCAGCGGTTGGCAAAGTCCGGCGACTGGTTTGAGACCCACACCACACCCGCGCCCACGCTGTGGTCAGCCGCCGGCCGCCAGTCGACCCGCACCGCGACCGTGCGCTTGGGCACCAGCATCACATCATTGCCGGCGTACACGCCGGAGGTGAACTTGGCCTGACGCCAGGCTGCATTCACATGCAGGTCCACCGTGCTGCTCATGGCTTGTGTCAGCGACAACTCCAGACCCTGGCGACGCGTCGGATCGAAATTGATATTGGCGCCGAACGGCCCGAACGGTCCGGTGCCCGACGGGTCGTAGCCAATCTCGTTGCGCAACTCGCTGCGATACCAGCGCGCCTCGAGCGCTGTGCCCTGCGACTTCCAGCGCGCGCCCAGCTCCCGGTCACGCGAGGTTTGCGGCTGCAGCGCCACGTTCGGATTGGTGAACGAAAACTCGTCGACATTGCCCAGACGGAAACTGCTTCCGACGCGCCCGTAGGCGGTGACCCCCGATCCCAGAGGCTGACTGATACCCAGTTCCCATGCATGCTCGCGCTGATTCAAGGCCGTTGCCGACTTGGACTCGGCTTTGTCCAGCCCTTCGGTGCGCCAGCCGGCAGACAAACGGGTGCCGGTCGATGCCAGTGTCACGTCGTCTTTCACATACCAGGCCGACGAATCTGCCCGCGCGCGCGTGCCGACCGGTGTAAACGCGGAAGCCGTGATCGTGCGGTCCCATGAACCCTTGTCGTAGCCCACGACAAATACATTGTCAAAGCCGGAAAACTTCTGTTCATGACGCGCGCGCAGGCTGTAGTTGTAGGCATCGACAGAATACGCATAACGCGACCCGAATGTCATGGAGTCGTAGTCCTTATCGCGCCGGTTCGCATCCGCAACCAGTTGCCAGTCACCCAGCAAGGCTTCGGCAAAAATGCCGGAGTCCGACTTCTGCACCGCGCCGTATTCGGTCAGGGATTTCGCCTGGCTCGGATCAGCCGCATATTGTGCTGCGGTCAATGCACCGGGCAGACCACTGTGCGTGGCATCACGCCCCGCGCGAACGCCCAAACGCAGCCAGTCGTTGCCCCACTGCCCTGCGACCTTGGTCGCATTCGACGACGATGCGAAATTGTCGCGGTGACCTTCACTCTGGCGGTCATTGGCTGCCACGTCAACCGAGAATCCGCCGGAGACCAGGGTTGCCGTGGCACGGGTTTCACGCAGTCCGTTGCTGCCGGCGGCCGCATACACCTGCGCCTGACTGCTGCGCTCGGCGCCGATCCCGGCTTTGGTGGTGATCACGATCACACCGCCAGTGGCGCCTTCTCCAAATAACACCGCACCGGTGCCACGCAGAATTTCGATCTTCTGGATCGTGGCGACCGGAATCGACGCCAGATTGGCGCTGGACAGGTCGCCCTCGTTCAGGCGCAGGCCATCGACGATCACCACCTGGTTGCTGCCGGCAGTGGAGCCGAAGCCACGCAGGTCCAGGGTGTAATTGTTGCCACCCGAAGTGTCCAGGCGACCGACCACTCCAAGCAACCGCATGATGGCTTCGTTCACAGTAGCTGCACCGGAGCGGCTGATGTCGTCTGCCGTGATGACGCTCACGCCCAGCGGCAAGGCATCCGCATTTTCGGCAAACCGTGTTGCGGTCACCGTGACCGCAGGCAGGACCGACTGCGCCAGACCGGCGCTGGCCATGCCCCAGACCAACGGCAGCAAGGCCAAACGACCATACGCGCCATGCGAAGCACCCGAAGAGATTGAAAACATAAAAGACGAACCCGACTGAATAGGCCCGCATCGTCGTCCCCGACAGCACAGGCGTCATGGGTGCCCGCGCGCAGACACCCCCCTTGTTGGCCGGTATCCGGGCTGGTGGCGCAATTCCCGTCACCTTCCCAGGCGCCTGACCAGGCGTCCAGTGGTATTGACGGAAACAGAGTCGCAGGACTCGTCCACTTACCGTTGCGGGGGCAGCGCAGGTTAGGTCTGCCGTTGTCGGCTTTCCCTCCTGCTTCCCGTTGAACTGCAGCATGCGAACCACACTGCGAGCACCAACCTGGCAATTTTAGGCGATCGTGTAGCGCCTGCACCCTACAATGCAAAACCTATGTCGAACCAGTCCAAAATCGACCAGATCGCCGAGCGCGTCGAACGTTTGCTGGTACGCCACGCAGAATTGCAGCGTACCAATACGTTGTTGACGAGCCAGATCGATACGCTGACCAACGAGCGCGATTCGCTGAAATCGCGCCTGAGTGCTGCGCGCGCGCGGGTGGATGCGCTACTTGACCGCCTGCCCGAAGCGGGCGCCGGCAAAACTTCCAAAGACGCCTCATGAAGCAGCTCGAAGTCCAGATCATGGGCCAAAACTACCTGCTGGGTTGCCCGGCCGGCGGCGAATCCCGCCTGCTGGAAGCCGTGGAACGGGTCGACACGGCGATGTGCAAGATTCGCGACGTCGGCAAGGTCCGGGCACGTGACCGGATCGCTGTGCTGGCGGCACTGAACCTCGCGTTTGATCTCGGTGATACCGGACCGGCGCCGCAGGCCAGTACCGCGGTGGCCGCATCGAGCGCGAATGACGGTGGTGGCGATGCTGACGATGCACTGATGCTCGGCGCATTGCTCGACCGCCTCGATCGCGCCCTGGGCGAAGACGGCCAGTTGATCTGATTACCGGTGGGTGAAATCACCCGCAGGGATTCCACAGAACCAACGCTGCAACTACAATGGCTTCGTCTGCAGTGCTCATCGGGCTTTATATTTCCTTGAACCAATGCTCTCGTAGCTCGGGCTTGGAACATCGCCTGGCTGGTGTGATCATCTCGCGTCAGATGAACCCGACGCCAACGCTGACCTCGCCCACCTGAACCCCGGTTCAGGATGCGGGTCC
>JBBQJP010000055.1:0-29262 GCA_038326025.1 Burkholderiales bacterium | reverse complement strand
AATTGGAGCATGCCTCCAGTGTCCAGGAAGCAGGGCAGGTCCGGCAGGTCAAGGCAGTGATGAAAGCGGTGGCACTGGGCGCAAACGCCGAGCGACTGGCAAGCACAGTCGCAGGCAGTGTCTGGAGGTTCACCGGCTTTTTGGCCACACCCCGCAACGGCAAACACGTTGTTTTCCATATACAGGAATTTTTGCCCGAACTCACCCCGTTGTCTCAGCAGGAGGCGCCGGTTCAGCCAGACTGAACACCGCGACCTGCCAACCGAAGGAAGAAATCATGCCAGGACCGAAACGTTTCAATAAAGACAAGCGCCCCAAGCGCCCAGCCCAGAATCTGCTGTTCAAGCGCAAGCGCTTTTGCCGCTTCACCGTGACCGGTGTCGAAGAGATCGACTACAAGGACATCGACACCTTGCGCGATTTCATTGCCGAGAACGGCAAGATCATTCCCGCCCGCCTGACCGGCACACGGGCGATTTTCCAGCGCCAACTCAACACCGCCATCAAGCGTGCACGCTTTCTGGCCATGTTGCCGTACAGCGACCAGCACCGCATCTAAGGGGTCACGAACATGCAAATCATTCTGCTCGACAAGGTCGAGAACCTTGGCAATCTCGGTGAAATCGTCAAGGTTAAAGACGGTTACGCCCGCAATTTCCTGATTCCGTCGGGCCGTGCCCGTCGTGCGACTGCTGCTGCCAAGCAGGAGTTCGAAGTCAAGCGCGCCGAACTCGAAAAAGCCGCTGCTGCCAAACTGGCTGAGGCGAAAGCCGTCGGCGAGAAGCTTGGCGGCTCGACCTGCAAGCTGACCCAGAAGGCCGGTGTTGACGGCCGCCTGTTCGGCTCGGTGACCAATGCCGACATCGCTGAAGAGCTGGTCAAGCAAGGCTACAAGGTCGTCAAGTCGCAGGTGCGCATGCCTGCTGGCCCGATCAAGGTTGTCAGCGACACCACCGTCAGCGTGGCATTGCACACCGACGTCACGGTGGACATCACGGTTTCGGTCTACGGCGAAACCGCCTGATCCGCATCCGCCGGTAGGCCTGCCCGGTGGCTAGCCGGACGGGCCGACCGCAAAGCCACCAGGGCGAAGGCCGTGGTGGCTTTTGTTTTTCTGTGCACGCCTTATCCCGCGATTTCCACACCTTGTGCACAGCTTAGACAAGGCTTTTCCCCAGCTTTTCACTCGACGCCCGGCAGCGGCCGTCGTAGCATCAAAGGCCTGTTTTCCATGACCATGTCCGCCGTTTTTTCCTCTACCGACGAGTTCAGCGACGACCGCGAAGTCGCCCGACTGCGCATACCGCCCCATTCGAACGAAGCCGAATCGAGCGTGCTGGGTGGGCTGCTGCTGGACAACGACGCCTGGGACCGTGTCGGCGACCTGCTGATCCACGAAGACTTCTATCGCTACGAACACAAGCTGGTCTACGGGGCGATCGGTGCGCTGATCAACGCGAGCAAACCGGCCGACGTGATCACGGTGTTCGAGAACCTGCAAAGCCAGGGCAAGGCCGATGAAATCGGGGGTCTGTCCTACCTCAATTCGCTGGCCCAGTACGTGCCCAGCGCCGGCAATATCCGCCGTTATGCCGAGATCGTGCGCGAGCGCTCGGTGCTGCGCAAACTGGTCAGCGCCAGCGACGAGATCGCTACCAACGCATTCAACCCCCAGGGGCGTCCGGTCGCCGAGATCGTCGACGAGGCCGAACGCAAGATCTTCCAGATCGGCGAGCAGGGTTCGCGCATGAAGCAGGGTTTCCAGGCCATGGACACGCTGGTGGTGAACCTGCTTGACCGGGTCCAGGAGATGGCCGATAACCCGAACGATGTGACCGGGGTGCCGACCGGCTTCTACGACCTGGACCGCATGACGGCCGGGTTCCAGCCTGGCGACCTGATCGTGCTGGCAGCGCGCCCATCCATGGGCAAGACCGCCTTTGCCATCAACATCGCCGAGCATGTTGCGCTGAACGAAGGGCTGCCGGTGGCGGTGTTCTCGATGGAGATGGGCGCCGCGCAACTCGCGGTGCGTATCGTTGGCTCGATCGGCCGTATCGACCAGAGCCATCTGCGTACCGGCAAGCTGACGGACGAGGAATGGCCGCGCCTGACCGAGGCCATCGAGAAGCTGCGCACGATTTCCCTGCATATCGACGAGACCGCCGGACTCAAGAGCAGCGAGCTGCGCGCCAATGCGCGCCGACTGGCACGCCAGTGTGGCCAGCTCGGCCTGATCGTTGTCGACTACCTGCAACTGATGAGCGGCTCGGGCGGTTCGGATGAAAACCGCGCGACCGAACTCGGCGAGATTTCCCGCGGGCTGAAGATGCTGGCCAAGGAACTCAAGTGCCCGGTAATCGCCTTGTCGCAGCTCAACCGAAGTGTCGAACAGCGGCCCGACAAGCGACCGATGATGAGCGACCTGCGCGAATCAGGCGCGATCGAACAGGATGCGGACATCATCATGTTCATCTACCGCGACGAGTACTACACCAAGGACGCCTGTAAAGAGCCCGGCGTCGCCGAGATCCTGATCGCCAAACAGCGTAACGGCCCCACCGGCGTGGTCAAGCTGGCATTCCTGCGCAACATCACGAAGTTCGAAAGCCTGGCCAGTGGGGGCAACGGGGACTTCTGAGAACTGGTGTGCCGGACCAAAAAATTGCACAGCAATTTTTTGCTCGGGCACCCACACTTCGTAGCTGTCCGGCTGTCCGCTACAACACCTCGCTGGCGAAATCCGCCAGACGTGAACGCTCTCCGCGGGCCAGCGTGATGTGGCCACTGTGTGGCCAACCTTTGAATTTGTCGACCGCGTAGGTCAGGCCGGACGAGCCTTCGGTGAGGTAGGGCGTATCGATCTGCGCCAGATTGCCCATGCAGATGATCTTGGTGCCGGGACCGGCTCGCGTGATCAGCGTCTTCATCTGCTTGGGCGTCAGGTTCTGCGCCTCGTCGATGATCAGGTACTTGTTCAGGAAAGTGCGGCCGCGCATGAAGTTCATGCTCTTGACCTTGATGCGGCTGCGGATCAGTTCGCTGGTGGCGGCGCGGCCCCATTCACCGGCACCGGTATCGGTCTTGCCCAGAACCTCGAGGTTGTCGTCCAGCGCGCCCATCCATGGACCCATCTTTTCTTCTTCGGTGCCGGGGAGAAAGCCAATATCCTCGCCCACGCTGACGGTGGCGCGGGTCATGATGATCTCGGTATAGCGGCGGTCGTCGAGCACCTGGGTCAAGCCAGCGGCCAGTGCCATCAAGGTTTTGCCAGTGCCTGCAGTGCCGGTGAGTGTGACGAAGTCCACTTCCGGATCCGTCAGCAGATTCATCGCGAAGTTCTGCTCTCGATTACGTGTCGTGATACCCCACACCGCGTTCTTCAGGTGGTTGAAGTCCTTGAGTGTCTTGAACACGGCGGTCTTGCCGCGAATCTCGGTCACCCTTGCGTACAGGCTGGGCTCGCCAGGGGCTTCGAAAAACACGAACTGGTTGATCAGCAAGCTGGGCACGACCGGGCCGGAGATGCGGTAGAAGGTGTGCACCCCTTGTTGCCAGCTTTCCACGGTCTGCCCATGCGTGGACCAGAAATCGGTTGGCAACGAGAGCGAGCCGGAATAGAGCAGATCACCGTCGGCCAGCGTCTTGTCGTTCTGGTAGTCGTCGGTCGCCAGGCCCAGCGCACGTGCCTTGACGCGCATGTTGATGTCCTTGGATACCAGCACCACCTCGCGTACGCTGCTGGCGGCGGACTTTTTCGATTCGCTGTATTGGCGCCTGAGCGCTTCGACCACACCCAGGATCTGGTTGTCCGCCTTGCCCTGCGGCAGGCTGGTGGGCAAGGCGTAGTGCAGTGCCTCGGTCTGAAAGAACAACTTGCCGCCGGCATCCCGGTGGCCGGTGCTGTCCAGCCGCAGGCCGGCGCCGATGTCGCTGCCGGCCGTGCCGGCCAGTGCATCGAGCCAGCGGCTCGTTTGGCGGGCGTTGCGGGCGACTTCAGTCATGCCTTTCTTGTGCCCGTCGAGTTCCTCCAGCACGATCATCGGCAGGAAAATGTCGTGTTCCTCGAAGCGGAACAGACACATCGGGTCGTGCAAAAGCACATTGGTGTCCAGAACGAACAACTTGGGCGTACCGGTCGCCTTGCGACGGCGCGCACGTGTAGAGGTCGTCGTCTTCTCGGTCGTCGACTGTTCCGTCTCGGTCGGTACGGGCGGCTCGTCCCGCTTGTCGGTGACGACGCGAAGCGCCGGTTGCGACGTCGAGGCACCGGCGATCGTGGCTTCCTGCGGACGCGGGGCCGGCGTTCTGGTCTCGATCTGTTGCAACACCTGCCGTTCGGCAGGTTCTGTGCGGGGGGGCGGTTCTTCGCTATCCTTGCGCCGGCTCCGGGTACTGGCACTGCTCTTGGCAGGCGCGTCGAACGCCGAATGGGTCAGCAGAGCTGCACGTTTGGTGGGGGCGGGCGGAAGAGGCATGGTCCTGGGTACTCACGGAGAGGTTGGAAAACTGCATGATGCCGTGGCATTTCACGCTGCCCAGAAACAAGAAAGCCGCCCTGGACCACGGCGGCTTGCTGGGGGGAGAGCGGCGTCTGCATTCAACGGCATGAAGCCATTATGCATGACCCCGGTGGCTGATCACGGGCGTTTTCAGGCAGCCTTTTTGAGTGCCTTCACGGCTTTGAGCACGTCGTCGACGTGACCGGGAACCTTGAGTCCGCGCCACTCCTCGGCCAGCAGGCCATCGGCCCCGACCAGGAAGGTGCTGCGCTCAATGCCTTTGACCTTCTTGCCGTACATGATCTTGTTCTTGACCACGCCGAACATGTGGCACATTTTCTCTTCGGTATCGGCAATCAACTCGAACGGAAGTTCGAGTTTGGCCTTGAACTCGTCATGTGATTTCATGTTGTCGCGCGACACACCAAATACGGCGGCGCCGGCTTTCACGAAGTCCTTGTATTTGTCGCGGAACTGCATCGCCTCGGTTGTGCAACCGGGCGTGTTGTCTTTGGGATAAAAGTAAAGGACCAACGCCGCGCCGTTGTGGCTGGTGTTGGTCACCTTGATGCCGTTGGTCGCGACGGCTTCGAATTCCGGGAGGGGTTTGTTGACAACGATCGCCATAAGGTGCTTGAGTCTCGCGTGCTGGATGTGTCAGGAGCCGGACCCGGCACCCGCTGCAAGCAATGTGTTGGGGGCCCGGACCGAAGCCTAGTATTTTAACCGCAAAACTTCGGTCGATCGGACTCAGGCAAGCGCATCTTCGATCAACACGGCAAGCACCACCTTGCGGCCCTCTCCCGCGAGGATGTTGTAGGTCCGGCAGGCCGCCTGGCTATCCATGGTTTCTATGCCAAGCCGGCGCTGCATGAGCGGCTGCAGCCAGACGGGTTCTGGGAATCGGATTTTGTTGCCACTGCCGAAGATCACCAGTTCGGTATCGAACTCGGCCAGACCTGCAAAGTGGGACGCATCGAGATCGGAGAATTGTCTGCAGTTCCAGGCTATGCGCTGACCGCCGGAGCCTATGATGACACTGTGCGCGATGCGTTCGCCGTCCACGGCAATCCATCCTGTGCCATAACTGGTGACGGTCTGAACGCTTGATTGGTCGGGATGGAGTTTCATCGTTTGAGGCTGGCGCAACTGTGGTCAAATTATAGGTTTCCCGCTGCAGCGGCCAAGGCCGGGAGCCACCATGAAGACGATCCGCAAATCCACCAAGCTCGATAACGTTTGTTATGACATCCGGGGGCCCATCCTGGAGTGCGCGCAGCGCATGGAGGATGAAGGGCACAAGATCATCAAGCTCAACATCGGCAACCTGGCGGTGTTTGGCTTCGATTCGCCAGAGGAAATCCAACAGGACATGATCCGCAACCTGCCGAACTCGGCGGGTTATTCGGACAGCAAGGGCATCTTCGCCGCGCGCAAGGCGGTGATGCATTACACGCAGCAGCAGGGTATCGAAGGTGTCACGCTGGACGACATCTATCTTGGCAACGGTGCGTCCGAGTTGATCGTCATGGCCAGCAATGCCATGCTCAACGACGGCGACGAGATGCTGATCCCCGCGCCGGACTATCCACTGTGGACCGCCGCCGTGAGCCTGTCCGGCGGCGTTCCGGTGCATTACCACTGCGACGAAAACGCCGGCTGGATGCCCGATCTGGCGGACATCCGCGCAAAGGTCACTGCTCGGACCAAGGGTATCGTCGTCATCAACCCCAACAACCCGACGGGTGCGCTGTATTCGGACGAATTGCTCAAGGGCATCATCGCCATCGCACGCGAATTTGGTCTGGTGATTTTTGCCGACGAGGTCTACGACAAGATCCTGTACGACGACGCCCGCCATACCGCGATAGGCTCGCTCAGCGACGACGTGCTGACACTGACATTCAACAGCCTGAGCAAGAGTTATCGCTCCTGCGGTTACCGCGCCGGCTGGATGGTGGTCTCGGGCGACAAACTCGTTGCCAAGGACTACATCGACGGTCTGAACATGATGTCCAATCTGCGCCTGTGTCCCAACGTGCCGGGCCAGTGGGCGATCCAGACAGCGCTGGGCGGTTATCAGAGTATCAATGACCTGGTCTGCGAAGGCGGGCGCCTGCGCCGCCAGCGCGACCTCGCGTATGAGCTGATCACCGCCATTCCCGGGGTCAGCTGTGTGAAACCTGCGGCCGCCCTGTACATGTTTCCCCGACTTGACCCGGAGATCTATCCGATCAAGGACGATCAGGCCTTCATCCTCGAGTTGCTCCAGGAGACCAAGGTCATGCTGGTGCAGGGAACCGGCTTCAACTGGGCGGGTCCGGACCATTTCCGCATTGTTTTTCTGCCCCACGAAGATGACCTGCGCGAGGCCATCGGGCGTATCGCGCGCTTCCTCGAGCACTACCGCAAGCGGCACGAAGACGAGCGCGCCCAGGCCGCCGTGAAGCTGGTGGCTTCACGCAGCCGTGCCTGAAACCATCAGTCTGCGCTGCAACCGTATTCTTTTCCTAAACCAACGAAGACTTTCCGAATGAACCCGATCCAAGTAGGCCTGCTGGGCATAGGCACCGTAGGCAGTGGCACCTTCAACGTGCTCAAGCGCAATCAGGCAGAGATCTGCCGCCGCGCCGGTCGGGGTATCGCCATCACCATGGTCGCCGATCTCGATGTTGCGCGGGCCCAGGCGCTGGTGGGTGATGACGTCAAGGTGGTCAACGACGCCCGCGCCGTGATTGCCAATCCGGACATTGATATCGTGGTCGAACTCATAGGTGGTTATGGCATTGCGCGCCAGCTGGTCATGGAGGCGATTGCCGCCGGCAAACATGTGGTCACGGCGAACAAGGCCTTGTTGGCCGTGCATGGCACCGAGATTTTTGCGGCGGCGCACGCCAAGGGCGTGATGGTCGCCTTCGAAGCAGCTGTTGCCGGTGGCATTCCGATCATCAAGGCGCTGCGCGAGGGTCTGACCGCCAACAGCATCCAGTGGGTGGCCGGCATCATCAACGGCACGACGAATTTCATCCTGAGTGAAATGCGCAACAAGGGCCTGGATTTCGACGTCGTGCTCAAAGAGGCGCAGCGCCTGGGTTACGCCGAGGCCGACCCCACGTTCGACATCCAGGGCGTTGATGCGGCGCACAAGATCACACTGATGTCGGCGATCGCCTTCGGTATTCCGGTGCAGTTCGACAAGGCCTATGTCGAAGGCATCACGGCGCTGGCCGGTCAGGACATCAAGTATGCCGAGCAATTGGGTTATCGCATCAAGCTGCTGGGCATCACCAAGCGCAGTGTCGATCCCACGAACGGGGCCCTGCGTGGTATCGAGTTGCGCGTGCATCCCAGCCTGGTGCCGGTCAAGCGGCTGATCGCCAATGTCGAGGGTGCCATGAACGCGGTCGTGGTGCAGGGCGATGCGGTCGGCACAACGTTGTATTACGGCAAGGGTGCCGGCAGTGAGCCCACCGCCAGCGCGGTCATTGCCGACCTGGTCGACGTGACGCGGCTGCATACGGCGGACGCGGCCCAGCGGGTGCCGCATCTGGCCTTCCATCCGGATGCCATGAGCGACCTGCCGGTGTTGGCAATGGATGAAGTGGTGACGGCCTATTACCTGCGCCTGCGCGTGGCCGACCAGGCTGGCGTGTTGTCGCGCGTGACAGGTATCCTGGCCGATGCCGGCATCAGCATCGATGCCATGCTCCAGCGTGAAGCCGACGAAGTCGCGGCCGACGCCGGGACCGCGCAGGAGGCGCAGACCGACCTGATCATCCTGACCCACGATACGCGCGAGGGCACGATGAACAGCGCGCTGGCGCTGATGCAGGCACTGCCCAGCGTGTTGCAGCCCATTGTGCGCATTCGCAAGGAGGAACTGGCCTGATGCGTTATGTCTCCACGCGGGGTCACGACTCCGGTCAACACTTCTGCGACATCCTGCTTGAGGGTCTGGCGCCCGATGGTGGCCTGTACCTGCCGGCCTCATATCCCAAAGTCGACGACGCGACACTAACGCGCTGGCGTGGCCTGCCATATGCCGATCTGGCATTCGAGATACTGTCCTTGTATGTCGATGACATCCCGCCCGACGATCTACGCGACATCTGCCGTCGGACCTATACCCCTGCCGTATTTGGCAGCGAGGCCATCGTGCCGCTGCGCGCGTTGGTGGACAAAGACGGCAGCAGCGATGGCTCTGCACCCTTGTACCTGCAAGCCTTGTCCAACGGGCCGACGCTGGCCTTCAAGGACATGGCAATGCAACTGCTGGGCAACCTGTTCGAATACGAACTGGCGCGCCGGGGCGAGACCTTGAACATTCTGGGCGCCACCAGCGGCGACACCGGCAGCGCAGCCGAATATGCGATGCGCGGCAAACGCGGTGTGACGGTTTTCATGACCAGCCCGCGCGGGCGCATGAGTCCGTTTCAGCAGGCGCAGATGTTCAGCCTGATGGACGAGAACATCCACAACATCGCCGTCAATGGCGTGTTCGATGATTGCCAGGATCTGGTAAAGGCGGTGTCCAACGACCTGGCGTTCAAGCGCCAGTACCGCATCGGCACGGTCAATTCGATCAACTGGGCCCGCCTGGTGGCGCAGGTTGTCTATTACTTTTCCGGCTATTTTCAGGCCACAACATCCAACGCCGAGAAGGTGCGCTTCAGCGTGCCTTCGGGCAATTTCGGTAACGTCTGCGCCGGTCATGTGGCACGCATGATGGGTTTGCCGATCGACATGCTGGTGGTGGCCACGAACGAGAACGATGTGCTCGACGAGTTCTTCCGCACCGGCCGTTACCGGGTCCGGGGCAGTGCCGACACCCATGAAACCTCCAGCCCGTCGATGGACATCTCCAAGGCGTCGAACTTTGAACGCTTCGTGTTCGACCTGGTCGGGCGCGATGCCCAAAGGCTGAACGACTTGTTCGGTGTGCAGCTGTCGGGTCAGGGGTTTTTCGACCTCGGCGCGGACCCGGCCTTCGAGGACGCAGCGGCCCGCTTCGGCTTTGCCAGCGGACGCAGCACCCACGCCGATCGACTCGCGACCATCCGCACTACCTGGGAGCGTTGCGGCGACATGGTGGACACCCATACGGCCGACGGCATCCAGGTGGCGCGCGCGTACCTGCACGCCAGACATCCGATGATCGTGCTCGAGACGGCGTTGCCGATCAAGTTTGCCGCCACCATCGTCGAGGCACTGGGTCGTGAGCCGGTACGTCCGCCGGGCTTTGAAGGCATCGAACTCAAACCGCGGCGCGTCACCGAAATGGCGGCGGACCTGCAGGCCATCAAGGCCTTCATCGTCAGTCACTGCGACCCGGTTGCGGCCTGAAACCCCTGGCCAGCGAAGAAGGGGCAGAACTGCGAACATCCGCATTGTGCGACCCTTCGTTGTTCCCCGTTGAAAGTAGCCGAGAGATGACCGCGACACGACCACCCTTGCTGGCACTCGATGACGCAATGGCACGTTTGCTGGCCTATGCCGTACCGCTGACCGAAACTGAGGCGGTCTCCACTTTTGACGCCGATGGCCGGGTGCTGGCGCAAGATGTGGTGTCGCAATTGCAGGTGCCACCGCAGGACAACAGTTCCATGGACGGGTATGCGGTATCCATTGCCGATCTGCAGCGTCCCGATGCCTTGCTCGTCGTATCGCAGCGCATCCCTGCCGGTTCGTCCGGCCAGGCGCTGCAGTCAGGACACGCGGCCCGGATCTTCACCGGCGCGCCGATTCCGCCCGGTGCCGATGCCGTCGTCATGCAGGAAGACTGCGAATTGCTGCCGGCGCAAGCGGCAGATGCCTTGCCGCAACTGCGGATCAACGGCCCGGTCAGTCTGGGTCAGTGGATCCGTCGCACGGGCGAGGATGTCACGCGCGGATCGGCGGTGTTGGCGCGTGGTGCACGGCTGTCCCCGGCTGGCCTGGGTATGGCCGCAAGCGTGGGCATGGATCGATTGCAGGTGGTGCGCAAGCCGCGTGTCGCGCTGTTTTCCACCGGTGACGAACTGGTGATGCCGGGCGCTGTGGCACCGGCGGACATGCGTGCAGGGGCTATCTACAACTCGAATCGCTTCTTTCTGCGCGCCATGCTGCTGCGCCTGGGTTGTGAGGTCACCGACATGGGCATCGTGCCGGATCAGCGCGCGGCCACGGTGCAGGCCCTGAAAGACGCCGCGCAGGCGCACGACCTGATCCTGACCAGCGGCGGCGTCTCGGTCGGCGAAGAGGACCATATTCGACCGGCGGTCGAGTCGCTGGGTGAGCTCGATCTGTGGCAGATTGCCGTCAAGCCGGGCAAGCCTTTCGCCTACGGTCGGGTCGCCAAAGCACATTTCATCGGTTTGCCGGGCAATCCGGTGTCGAGTTTTGTCACCTTTGCGTTGCTGGTTCGCCCGTTCCTGTTGCGTCTGCTCGGCGTCCCCGATGTGGCACCCGTGGTGGTGGGTGCGCGCGCCGATTTCGATTGGCCACGCGCCGATCGCAGGCGTGAGTTTCTGCGCGTGCGACGCAACGCCGACGGCGGACTTGACTTGTTTGCCAATCAGAGCTCGGGCGTGCTCACATCGGCGGTCTGGGGCGACGGGCTGGTCGACAATCCGCCCGGTCAGGCCATCGCCAAAGGTGACAACGTGCGCTTCATCGCCTTGTCCGATCTTTTGTTCTGAACCATCGTCTTGTCACCGCCATGCCAACCGTCAATCTGCGTTTTTTTGCCTCCATCCGGGAGGCCGTCGGCCATGGATCCGAAGAGTGGCACAGCGCCGCATCCGATCTGGCAGGCCTGCGCGATGAACTGATCGCGCGGGGAGCGCCGTATGCCGACTGCCTGGCCCGTGGCCGCTCCGTGCGGATCGCGGTGAACCAGATCATGAGTACCGAAACGCAGGCCGTGCCTGCCGGCGCTGAAGTCGCTTTCTTTCCGCCCGTGACGGGCGGCTGAATCGCCAAACCTTGACCGGGAGTCGGGTCAAGCCGATTCGGTCTCGGTCGCCTTGCGTTCGATGGACCCCCACGCTGCAAGTAGTTGCTGCATGTCGCTGGCGTGTGCATCGGAGCACACCGTCATGGGCGCGCGCAATTCATTGGCGATTTGCCCGGCCTGCGCCAGCATGGCCTTGACCGGTGCCGGATTGGGTTCGGCAAAGACCGCCTCGATCCAGGGCACGAGCGTGCGCCACAACATGCGTGCCGAATTCAGTTCGCCGGCGCGCAGCAAGTGGATCAGCCGCGCAAAATCTGCCGTGCCCAGGTGGGCACTGGCGGCAATGGCGCCCACCGCGCCTTGCGCGACGGTGGCGAACATCTGCAGGTCTTCACCTGCGAGCACCTGCAACTGCCCCTGCTCGATCAGCGCCAGCGTCTTGCCCGCATCACCGCCACAATCCTTGATGGCCTGGATCTGCGGATGTTGCGCCAGCGAGGACAGGGTCTGGCGCTCCAGCGTTGAACCGGTGCGGTACGGAATGTCGTAGATGATGATCGGTACGGTGGCGATATCCGTGATGGCCTCAAACCAATAAACCAACCCGCTTTGCGACGGCCGGATGCAGTGCGGCGCAGGCACCAGCAGGCCGGTAAGTGGATATGTCGACAAGGCCTGCACCCAAGCCAGCGTCTGGGGCAGGTGGTAACCCGACATTTCCATTGCCACCGGCATGCCGGGCACGGCCTGCAGCACGATCTCCAGCACTTCCCGCTGCTCCGATTCGTCCAGGGCCGTGGCTTCGCCGGTCGATCCGCAGACGACGAGGCCGGTTGTGCCCTGGTCGCGCAGATGTTTGGCAAGTTGCGCCAGTGCGCTGGCATCGATCCGACCTCGCCGGAACGGTGTGATCAACGGAATCCACAATCCGGAAAAATCGGTGCGGGCGTGGTGCGCGGTTGCAAGGGGAGGGCCATGGTTTACCTTTCTGCAGCAGACGACCGAAAATTCACCGTCGATCGGGGTTTGCGCAGAAACGGCCAGAAAGCTCGGGTGGGGGCAGTTCCATCGCTCATCCGAGGACGGAACCGCAGCTCTGGTCAGATGAGACTGATTTTCTTGGGTTTGTTGCCCGCCACCGGTACGGACAGACACGCGCCGCGGATGCGGCTGCCCAAGTATGCGTAGCGGGTGGACAACATTTGCTGATCATAGCGGCAACCGGGTTCCGTGTTTGCCGTGTCGCGACTACGGCGGACGGTGTGTAGCCTCCTGCCAGTGCCACAATTGCGCCATGGACAAGCAACGCGTGGCGATTCAGACCGAGGACTTCAATCTGGCCGACGAAGTGGCGCGCCTGCGGCTTGATGACACACGGGTGGGGGCGGTGTGCAGCTTTGTCGGTACGGTACGCGACCGCAATGACGGCTGCGCGGTGACGACGCTGGAACTCGAGCACTACCCCGGCATGACCGAAAAGGCGATCGAGGCGATGCTGGACGAAGCACATCGCCGCTATGACATCCTCGCCTGTCGGGTTGTGCACCGTGTCGGCGTGTTGCAGCCGCTGGACCAGATTGTTCTGGTGGCCGTGAGCTCCAGCCATCGTGGCCAGAGCTTTCAGGCCTGTGAGTTCGTCATGGACTATCTGAAAACCCAGGCGCCATTCTGGAAGAAGGAGCAGACGCCCGAGGGCGCGCGCTGGGTTGATGCCCGCGTGGCCGACGACGCAGCCCTGCAACGCTGGGGTATTTCAGCCAGTAACGGTTGAGACCTGTCGCCGGTGTTTCCCGGCACGACAACCGGATGGGGCCCAGGCACTAGGGGTTTTCCCTCGAGGTGTGGTATTGCTGTCCATCCGGCCTTCGAAATCAGTTCACTGTAAGAAAGTGCTTCCAGAATGACCCGCACATTGCCGTGGTCCAGCCCTGGCAAGTGTCCGTGCGGTGGCTGTTGGCCGCTGTTCCTGTAAGTTTGAAAACGAGGAGATTTCATGACGGAAGAAGAAAACGGTCATGCCTACTGGAAAGCCACGATCAGTCTGTTGACCCGGATTCTCATCATCTGGTTTGCCGTGTCCTTTGGCGCCGGCATCCTGTTTGCGGATCTGCTCAACAACATCAAGCTCGGTGGCTACCCGCTCGGGTTCTGGTTTGCGCATCAGGGATCCATCTACATCTTCATTGTGTTGATCTTCTATTACGCCAAGAAGATGAACGACATCGATCGTCGGTTCGACGTGCACGAGGACTAAGCCATGGAACTTCAAACAACCATTTATATTTTTGTCGGTCTGAGCTTCTCGCTCTACATCGGCATCGCGATCTGGGCCCGTGCCGGGTCGACCAGTGAGTTCTATGCGGCCGGTGGCAGTGTCCACCCCGTCATGAACGGTATGGCGACCGCCGCTGACTGGATGTCGGCGGCATCGTTCATTTCGATGGCAGGCCTGATCTCCAACATGGGATACGGCGGTGGCCTGTTCCTGATGGGCTGGACCGGTGGTTATGTGTTGCTGGCCATGTTGCTGGCGCCGTACCTGCGCAAGTTTGGCAAATTCACGGTACCCCAGTTCATCGGTGACCGCTTTTATTCGAAGTCGGCCAGCACGGTGGCTGTGGTCTGTTTGCTGACCGCATCCATCACCTACATCATCGGGCAGATGACCGGTGTCGGTGTGGCGTTCTCGCGCTTCCTGGGTGTGTCCAGCGAGGTCGGCATCTATGTCGGTATGGGTATCGTGTTCGCATATGCGGTGTTCGGCGGTATGAAAGGCATCACCTACACCCAGGTGGCGCAATACATCGTGCTGATCCTGGCATACACGATTCCGGCGGTGTTCATCTCCTTGCAGCTGACCGGCAATGCGATTCCGCAGTTAGGCCTGGGCTCGAGCCTGACCGGTCAGGATGTGTCGCTGTTGTCCAAGCTCGACCAGGTCGTCACCGATCTCGGGTTTGGCAAGTACACGACGTCGCTGCCGGGTAGCACGCTGAACATGTTCATGTACACCCTGTCGCTGATGATCGGAACTGCGGGTCTGCCGCACGTCATCATGCGATTCTTCACTGTGCCATCGGTCAAGGACGCTCGTTCTTCCGCCGGCTGGGCACTGGTGTTTATCGCCATCCTGTACACCACGGCACCTGCTGTGGCGGCCATGGCCAAAACCAACCTGATCCGCACCGTCACGCCTGGCGTCGTCATGCAGAACACCAATGTGTTCGACAAGGACGTTGCCATCAAGTTTGAAGAGCGTCCGGACTGGATGAAGCGTTGGGAGAAGACCGGTCTGCTGAAGTTCGAAGACAAGAACGGCGATGGCCGCATCCAGTACTACAACGACAAGTCCAAGGACGCAGAGTTCCAGAAAAGGGCGGCTGACGCTGGCTGGAAGGGCAGTGAGCTGGATGTCAACGCCGACATCATCGTGTTGGCCAATCCGGAAATCGCGCTGTTGCCCAACTGGGTGATCGCGTTGGTTGCCGCGGGTGGTCTGGCTGCTGCTCTGTCGACCGCTGCCGGCTTGCTGATGGCGATCTCGTCGGCTGTGTCCCACGACCTGGTCAAGGGCATCTTTGCGCCGAACATCAGTGAGAAGGGCGAGCTGATGGCGGGCAAGATATCGATGGCGGTTGCCATTGTGATTTCCGGTTGGCTGGGCTTGAATCCTCCGGGCTTCGCGGCCGGTACGGTGGCCCTGGCCTTCGGTATTGCCGCCAGCTCGCTGTTCCCGGCCATCATGATGGGCATCTTCAGCAAGAAGATGAACAAGGAAGGCGCCATTGCCGGCATGTTGTCGGGTCTGTTCATCACCTTGTTCTATGTGTTCGCGCACAAGGGCTTGTTCTTCATCAAGGGTACCGACTACCTGCCGATGATCGGCGGTGCCAACAGCTTCTTCGGCATCACGCCGGAAGCCTTCGGCGCAGTTGGCGCGATGGTGAACTTCGCTGTGGCCTTCCTGGTGGACAAGGTCACCAAGGAGCCGCCAGCGCACATCCAGGCGATGGTCGAGGCCGTGCGTATTCCACGCGGTTCCAAGGCCGTGGACGGCGCGCATTGATACGCGGTCGGTCGTGAGACCGTGATTCCCCGGCCGTGCTGCGACAATCGTGGCGCGGCTCGGTAAACAGGCCCTGTAGTTCGCACTGACAGGGCCTTTCTTTTTCTGGCGTCCGACCGGCTGGTGTCGCGGGATGGCAGGAACGCAGGAGACTTCGATGGTTTTTGATGTGAGTGTCGCGCTGACCTGGATTCTTTATCTCGCGCTGTTTCCGATGGCGTTCTTCTGGTTGCGCCGTGTCTGGCGCATCCTGGTTCAGCGGGATTTTTCCGAAGTCGCCCTCAAGCGCGGCGTTCCGCCGCCACACCCGGAGCAGTTTGCGCCTTACGAGATGCTGGTCAACCTGGTGGCGGGGGTCGTTGTCGTCGTGGTCATCGTGGCGGTGGCGCTGGGCCATCTGGACTACGGGACCTGGACAGCCATTGCCGGCTCGACCATCTGGTGCAAGTTCTTCGCCAGCTACGCCTTGTCGCGCCACGCCCATTCGTCGTGGGCGCGCAAGACCTGAGGAGCGGGCCTTATCCGGCCGCCGACTCAGTTGAGATAGTCAGGCTTCACGGCAGTCGTGGCCGCTGACAACCCCGAGCGGCTGACCGTGTCTGCCGCGTCGGTTTTGCGCCACTGCGATGCGTCGACCGCGCGCTCAAACAGATGCAAAAAGGCATGGGAGAGTTGCTGCGACAGTGCCAGCTCGAAGCGCCGGACCGTCTGCGTGTTGCCGCTGAGTTTTTCGGTGCAGTTCATGCGCATCTGTGCGCCGGCCAGCGGAGCAATGGAAATGTCGGTGATCAGAAGCGGGCTGTCGAACAGCGGCTGACCGGTCTCGGGCGTCTTGTAGGGCGTCGAGAAATCTGCGCTGCGCATGGACTCGGCACGGGCGAAATCCGCCATGGCCTTCTTGGCCGGCAAATCGGCTGCGGCCATGTGGGTCGTTGCCGGCCCGCCCGCGAGCGCCGCATGTTCGGTGACGATGCGGTCAAGCAAGGGCATCAGTCCGAGTGCCAGGCGACGGGTGAGCCAGTACTGCAGTTCGTGGTTGTCCGAAGTGTTGACCCGTACCAGGATGCGGTCCTGCTCCGGCAGGTAGTTGATGGACAACTGGCGTACTTGCATCGGAATATTCTAGGGATTTGCTGAAAAAGGTCCACGAAAAGCTGTCCTGATGCGTTGAGTCAAGATGAAACAACAGACCCTTGCCATGGCCGCCGACCAGAACTCTGGATTTGAACAGTTTCGCAAGCCCACGCGGCGCGATGAATTTCTGAGCACCATGAACACCATCGTGCCGTGGTCTGATATGTGCTCGGTGATTGAGCCGTTTTATCCCAAGGGCGTGGGCGGCCGACCGCCGATCGGGCTGGAGCGCATGTTGCGCATTCACTTCGTGCAGCATTGGTTCAACCTGGCTGACCTGGCGTGCGAGGAGGCGCTGTACGACAGCGCAAGTCTGCGCCGCTTCGTTGGCATCGATCTGGGCAAGGAGCCGGTGCCTGACGCCACGACGATGTTGAAGTTCCGCCGTCTGCTCAACGACAACAATCTGGGCGAGCAGATGTTTGCCAAGGTCGGTCAGGTGCTGCAAGCCAGTGGATTCAAAGTCAAGACCGGGACCATCGTGGACGCCACCATCATTGGCGCGCCCAGTTCGACCAAGAACAAGGAGCGCAAACGAGACCCCGAGATGCACCAGTCCAGGAAGGGTCAGCAGTGGTACTTCGGCATGAAGCTGCACATCGGAGTCGATAGCCAGAGTGGCCTGGCGCACCACGCCGTAGTCACGGCGGCCAATGTTCACGACAAGCACCCGTTGCCTGACCTGCTGCACGGCAATGAGAGGCGCGTCTACGGAGACAGCGCCTATGCCAGCCAGAAGGGCCTGATCGCAAGCAAGGCGCCCCAGGCGAAGGACTTCACCAATGATCGGGTGCGCAACCACATGGGTGAAGTCGACGAGGCCAAGCGTTCGAGAAATCGCAACAAGTCGCGTATTCGCGCCCGCGTCGAGCATGTCTTTGGTGTGGTCAAGCGACTGTGGGGATTCAACAAGGCGCGTTACCGTGGCTTGGCAAAGAACGCCACGCGGGCATTTACGGCACTTGCGTTGGCCAATATCTACCTTGTGCGACGACCTCTGATGGCACAGGTGCGTCCATGAGGGCGAAACATGGGCCATCGGGCCCCCAAACGAGGGCCAGCGGCCCACTGAAGGGGCTAAAAATCGAGCTTGAACTCTCATCTGCGGTCGCAAGTCATCGCGTGATCCCAAAAACAGGCGCTACTTCAGCGCATCCCTAGGGTTCGTCGGCACCACCGATGCCTTGCGCAGCGTCGGCGATGGCATCGTGCGTCAGGGGCGATGCCATCAGCTGGCTGTTCAACCATCTGAGCAAAGCCTGGATACGTGGCAATTCCATACGGCTGTCCGGTACCAGGGCCTTGAGCCAGATATCGGGCAGGTGCAACTGCGGCAGCACCTCGACCAACGCGCCGCTGCGAAGATGGGGCGCGACCAGATAGTCAGCCAGCACGGCGATGCCCTGGCCAGCGAGCGCGGCCCGGCAGAGCGCCATTCCATCGTTGCTCCTGAGCCTGGCGCGTACCTGGACGCCCACCAGGCCTTGTGGTCCGATGAATTCCCACGGCGTTCCCGAAGTGGCAAATACCAGGCAGTCATGTTCCATCAGCTGCGCCGGCGCCTCGGGCTTGCCGCGACGCTCCAGATACTCGGGTGATGCACACAGGCGACGCTGGATCGGACACAGGGGATGCTCCTGCACCTGGCCGTAGGTGTCAGGTCGTGCGCCGATCGCGACATCGAAGCCTTCCTCCACCGGGTTGACCGAGCGATCGGCCAGCACCACGTCCAAGCTTATCAGCGGTTGCGCGGCCATGAACTGCTGTAGCAGTGTGCTGAGCCGCAATACGCCCAAGGTGGTCGGGATCTTGATACGGATATGGCCTTCGATGCCACCACCCGAGCGTGCCATGCCGGCCAGGGTGTCATCGACCTCCTGGATCAGGCGGCGCACCTCCGGCAGATAACGTTCGCCGACATCGGTCAGGCGCAGGCGGCGTGTGGAGCGCGTGAACAGCGGCGCCCGTATGCGCCACTCGAGTTGATCGATCCGCTTGGCGACCACCGACGGCACCAGTCCTTGCCGGCGCGCCGCCTGGGAGAAGCTGCCACATTCCGCGGTCGCGATGAATGCCCGAAGGTTGTCAAGTGTGTCCATGATCCAGCGCGATTTGCGACAAGTAACGACTCAAATTCGCCTATTGTTAGTCCGATCGCCGCTAATTACCATGGGCGAGACCACAATTTGACGCGAAAGTGCTGCGGCCCATGCAATTGCCTGACCCCGACTCCACCCGAAAGCCGTCGCCGGCACCGTATCTGCGCATCGCGACCGAGGAGGCGTTTGCGCCGCCGGAAATGCTGGCTATCTATCGTCGTCTGCTGGGCCGTGCCGATGTCGACCAGGGTTTCGAGGGCCTGATGGGTTTTTACATGAGCAGCCAGAGCGAACGTGCGCAACACATCATGCGTTGCCTGCAGGACATGGACCAGGTCCGCTTGGCCCACATGGACGCATGCGGCATTGACATGCAGGTGCTGGCGCTGACGTCGCCGGGTGTCCAGGTGATGGACAAGGCCGAAGCGGTTGCCTTCAGCAGGATCGCCAACGACTACCTGGCCGACGCGATCCGGCGCCACCCGACACGTTTCGCCGGCATGATTGCCGTGGCGCCGCAGGATCCGCAAGCCGCCGCACGTGAGATCGAGCGTGGGGTGCGCGATCTGGGCATGCACGCTGTGGTCATCAATTCCCACACCCAGGGCGAGTACCTGTCGGATCCGAAATTCTGGGACATCTTCGCGGCCGCCGAGGCTCTGGATACGCCGATTTATTTGCATCCGAACGCGATGCCGGCCAACATGATCGAATCGTTTCAGGACTGTGGCCTGGACGGTGCGATTTACGGTTTCGGCGTCGAGACCGGTCTGCATGCCTTGCGCATCATCACGGCCGGCGTGTTCGACCGGTTTCCGAAATTGCGCATGATCATCGGCCACATGGGTGAGGCCTTGCCCTTCTGGGCTTACCGGCTCGACTACATGCATCGCGCCACGGCCCTTTCAAAGCGCTACGACAGTGTCAAACCGCTGCGCAGGAAGCCCAGCGACTATCTGCGCGAGAACTTCTATGTCACCAACAGCGGTGTGGCCTGGGAGAGCGCGATCCGTTTTACCCAGGAGTTTATGGGTGCTGATCGGGTGTTATACGCGATGGACTACCCTTACCAGCATGCGGTGGACGAGGTGATCGCACTCGACAACATGGGTATCAGTGATGCGCACAAGCACATGTTCTTCCAGACCAATGCGCAGACGGTATTCAAGATCGCCGCACGCTGAGCGCCGGCCCATTGAGAGGCCGAGATTATTTCGTCAATAAGCAGGAGACAAAAATGAAGAAACCGTTGATCAGGACCGCCGCCGGTCTGCTGCTCGCCGTGTGCACTGTGTGGGCCCAGGCACAGACCTGGCCAGCGCAGACGGTACGTGTCGTCGTACCTTTCACCCCTGGTACCGGCATGGACACGATCGCCCGTACCGTGGCGCCGCGCCTGGCCGAGCGACTCGGACAGCCGGTTGTGGTGCAAAACACGCCCGGTGCCAGTGGCAATATCGGGGCTGACAACGTGGCCAAGGCCGCGCCTGACGGCTACACGGTGTTGATGGGCGCCAACACCATGCTGATGGCCTCGCAGCTGTACAAGAACGTGCCGTTCGATCCGATCAAGGATTTCGCGCCGGTGTCGTTGGCAGCATGGGGCACCTTGATGCTTGTGGCCAATCCGAAGACCGGCATCCAGTCGATGGCCGATCTGATCGCTCGATCCAGGGCCAAACCCGGCTCGGTCACATTCGGCTCGCCCGGTGTGGGTACGCCGCATCACATGGCGATGGAGTTGTTCAAGGCCCAGACCGGCCTGTTCATGCTGCATGTGCCATATCGGGGTTCGGCCGGTTATACACAGGACATACTGTCCGGCGAGATCATGGTGGGCTTTCTGCCGGTGCATGTGGCGCAGAGTTTTGTGGCAGCCGGCAAGTTGACCGCGCTGGCGGTCGGTAGCCCGAAACGTCACCCTGTGTCGCCAACCGTGGCTACGTTCGAGGAACTCGGCGTCAAAGGAGTAGACGTCGACCTGTGGTACGCGTTTTTCGCACCCGCCAGAACGCCATCTTCGGTTGTTACCCGACTCAACACCGAGATCGCCGCCATCCTCAATTTGCCCGAAGTGCGTGAGGTGCTGGGCAAAGCCGGCATGGATGCGGCGGCATCTTCCCCGGTCGAGTTGACGGAATTGGCGGCCAAGGACTATCCGCGTTGGGGCGCCGTGATCAAGCGCAACGGCATCACGGCCGAATAAGGGCGGGCCAGGCAGATGGACGACCGCGACGCAAGCAGCACGGTGCGGATTGCCGTGGTGGGCGGGGGCATTGCCGGCCTGGGATTGGCACTGTCTTTGCACCAGCGTGGCCTGCGCTGCGATGTTTATGAGAGCGTACCGCAGGTGCGCGAGCTGGGCGTCGGCATCACGCTGTTGCCACACGCCATGCGGGAGCTGGCGGCGCTCGGACTGCAGGCTGAACTCGAAGCTGCCGGTATCGAGAATCTGGAAAGCGTGTTTTTCAATCGGTTTGGCCAGTTCATCTACAGCGAGCCCCGGGGTCGCCATGCCGGCTACCCAATGCCCGAGATTGGCATCCATCGCGGCAAGCTGCACCGCATCATGTTCGACGAAGCCTGTCGACAATTGGGCGCGGACCACATCCATACCAACCACCGCTGCACCGGCGTGACGCAAGATGCTCGGGGCGCCCGGCTCGGGTTCGTGCAAAGCAGCGACGGGGCGCCGCTGCCGCCAGTCGAATGCGACCTGGTGGTAGCCTGCGACGGTATTCATTCGGCGCTGCGCAAGCAGTTCTATCCCGACGAGGCCCTGGCCTTTGCCGGTATCAACACCTGGCGTGGCGTGACGTGGCACAAACCCATACTTACCGGCAAAAGCTACATGCGGGTGGGGTCGATCAAGACGGGCAAAATGGTGATCTACCCGATCGTGGACAACATCGACGAAGAGGGCCTGCAACTGATCAACTGGATGGCCGAGATCGAAGGCGACGACAAGGCCATGAACGACTGGAACTCCGGCGGCAGGATCGAGGACTTCATCGGTATCTTCGCCGACTGGCAGTTTGACTGGCTCGATGTGCCGGGCCTGATCCGCAACGCGGACCAGGTATTGCAGTACCCGATGGTCGACAAGGACCCGGTGGCGCAATGGACTTTCGGGCGGGTCACGCTGATGGGGGATGCGGCGCATCCGATGTATCCGCGGGGTTCCAATGGCTCGGCCCAGGCCTTGATCGACGGGCGCGTGCTTGCCGACCAACTGGCGACGCGGTCCGATCCCTTGCACGCGCTGCAAGCCTACGAGGACCTGCGGCGCGAGAACACGGCCCGCATCGTGCAGACCAACCGTTCGTTGCCGCCGGACTTCATCAACATCCGGGTCGATGAACTCGCCGGTGACAAGCCATTTCGGCACATCGACGATGTGATCAGCCAGGCCGAACTGCGTGAGATATCCGAGCACTACAAACGTATTGCGGGATTTTCGCTCGATTCCGTCAAGACCTGACTGCGCGTCGGCGCAAGGTGATACCGCGCCCGCCGCGGGCATGGGACTTGATCCAGGTCAGTGTTCATGCCTGGCCGGGGCTTGAAAACGCCGGAAACTGCCTAAGCTGTGGAGCATTCCAAAGGATTCCTCCATGCGTATCGACAAACTGACCACCAAATTCCAGGAAGCCCTGGGCGAGGCGCAAACGCTTGCGCTGGGTAATGACCATGCCTATATCGAACCGTCCCACCTGCTGGTGGCCATGTTGCGCCAGGACGACGGGCCAAAGGCTCTGTTGCAGCGCGCAGGCGCCAATGTCGCTGGCTTGCTGAACGCCGCAGAGGCGGCGATGAAGCGCCTGCCTCAGGTACAGGGCCAGGAGCAGGTGCAGGTGGGCCGTGACATGGTCAGCCTGTTGCAGGCGGCCGAAAAGGAATCGATCAAGCGCGGCGACCAGTATGTGGCTGGCGAGTTGTTCCTGCTGGCACTGACTGACAATAAGGGCGAGATCGGAACGATGGCGCGCGAAAACGGCTTGACGCGCAAGGCGCTGGAGTCCGCCATTGAAGCCGTGCGCGGTGGCCAGAACGTGGACAGTGCCGACGCCGAAGACCAGCGCGAGTCGCTCAAAAAATACTGCATCGACCTGACCGAGCGCGCCCGCATGGGCAAACTCGACCCGGTGATCGGCCGCGACGACGAGATCCGCCGCGCCATACAGGTGCTGCAACGGCGCACCAAGAACAACCCGGTACTGATCGGTGAGCCCGGTGTGGGCAAGACCGCCATTGTCGAAGGCCTGGCCCAGCGTATCGTGGCCGGCGAAGTGCCCGAGTCGCTCAAGGGCAAACGCGTGTTGTCGCTCGACATGGCGGCCTTGCTGGCCGGTGCCAAGTTCCGCGGCGAATTCGAGGAGCGGCTCAAGAACGTGCTCAAGGATCTGGCCAAGGATGAAGGACAGACGATTGTGTTCATCGACGAGTTGCACACCATGGTGGGCGCCGGCAAGGCCGAAGGCGCGATGGATGCCGGCAACATGCTCAAGCCGGCGTTGGCACGTGGCGAGTTGCATTGTGTGGGCGCGACCACACTGGACGAATACCGCAAGTACATCGAGAAGGACGCCGCACTTGAGCGCCGCTTCCAGAAGATCCTGGTCGGCGAACCTTCGGTCGAGGCGACCATCGCCATCCTGCGCGGCTTGCAGGAGAAATACGAGGTTCACCACGGCGTGGACATCACCGACCCGGCCATCGTCGCCGCGGCAGAACTCAGCCACCGCTACATCACCGACCGCTTCCTGCCGGACAAGGCGATCGACCTGATCGACGAGGCTGCGGCCAAGATCAAGATCGAGATCGACTCCAAGCCCGAGGTCATGGACAAACTTGATCGGCGCTTGATCCAGTTGCAGATCGAACGCGAGGCGGTGCGGCGCGAGAAGGACGAGGCGTCGCAAAAGCGTTTCGATCTGATCGAAGTCGAGATCGAGAAGTTGCAAAAAGAGATCGCCGATATGGACGAGATCTGGAAGGCGGAAAAAGCCCAGGCGCAAGGCAGTGCCCATGTGCGTGAGGCCATTGACAAGTTGCGCCAGCAGATCGACGAGCTCACGCGCAAGGGCGACTACAACAAGGTCGCCGAGTTGCAGTACGGCAAGTTGCCCGAATTGGAGCGCCAACTCAAGGAGGCGCAGGACAAGGAGTCGAGCAAAGGCAAAGGCGAGGGCGCAGCGCCACGACTGCTGCGGACCCAGGTCGGCGCCGAGGAAATCGCCGAGGTGGTGGCGCGTGCCACCGGCATTCCGGTGTCAAAACTGATGCAGGGTGAGCGCGAAAAGCTGCTGCAGATGGAGGACAAGATCCACCAGCGTGTCGTCGGTCAGGGTGAAGCCATCACCGCGGTCGCCAACGCGATCCGGCGTTCGCGCGCCGGCTTGGGCGATCCGAATCGTCCAACTGGTTCCTTCCTGTTTCTCGGCCCCACCGGTGTCGGCAAGACCGAGCTGTGCAAGGCGCTGGCCAACTTCATGTTTGATTCCGAGGATCACCTGATCCGCATCGACATGAGCGAATTCATGGAGAAGCACTCGGTCGCCCGACTCATTGGCGCGCCCCCGGGCTATGTGGGTTACGACGAGGGTGGTTACTTGACTGAAGCCGTGCGGCGCAAGCCCTACAGCGTGTTGCTGCTCGACGAAGTCGAGAAGGCGCATCCGGACGTTTTCAACGTGCTTTTGCAGGTGCTCGATGATGGCCGACTGACCGACGGCCAGGGCCGCACCGTGGACTTCAAGAACACCGTGATCGTGATGACCAGCAACATCGGCTCGCAGATCATCCAGAGCATGGTGGGCCAGGATAGCGACGAGATCAAGGACGCGGTAATGGGCGAGTTGAAGAATTACTTCCGACCCGAATTCCTGAACCGGATCGACGAGACCGTGGTGTTTCACTCGCTCGATGCCAAAAACATCGAGTCAATCGCCGCGATCCAGGTCGCTGTGCTGCAGCAGCGCATGGCCCGCATGGACCTGTCGCTGGAGGTTTCGCCGGCGGCGCTGGCCGAACTGGCAAAGGTCGGCTTCGACCCATTGTTCGGCGCACGTCCACTCAAGCGGGCGATCCAGCAACGCATCGAGAATCCGTTGTCCAAGTTGTTGCTCGAGGGCAAGTTCCTGCCCAAGGCCGTGATCAAGGTCGACGTGGACCCGATCCAGGCGCCGGGTCAGTTCAGCTTCGCCAGCTGAGTAGGCCGGCGACCCGCCCTGGCCTCAGCGTGAGGCTTGTGGCGACGGATAACGTCGGCTGTGCCATAGCAGCGCGATCAGCGTGAGTATGCAAAAGACGGCGCCGGCGTGGAATGTCGCGTCGGCGCCCCACAGGTCCCATAACAGGCCGGCCAATACGCTGGCGATCAGCATCGTGATGCCGCTAATCAGGTTGAAAAAACCGAACGCGGTGCCGCGCAGATCCGCCGGTGCGGTGTCCGCGACCATGGTGGCCAACAGACCCTGTGTCATGCCCATGTGAACACCCCACAGGCCCACACCCAGCAGCACTGACCACAGATTGGGTGCCAACGCCAGTACCAGGTCGGCCACAAGCAGAATCAGCACACCCAGCGCCAGTAGCGTGCGGTGCGAGACCCGATCCGACAATTTCCCGAAGGGGTAGGCACTGGCCGCGTAAACGATGTTCATCGCGACCATGACCAGTGGCACCAGCGCCAGTGCGATGCCGCTTTGCTCCGCACGCAGCACCAGAAACGCCTCGCTGAAACGTGCCAGTGTGAACATGGCGCCAACCGCCACCACCCACCAATAGGCCGGCGGCAGACGGCGCAACATGTCGCGCTGGATCGGATTGCGGCGTGCATCTTGCGCGGGCGTCGCAGCGGGCTCCTTGAGTCCGAACCAGAGCAGTGCAACCGCCAGCGCACCGGGAATCGCCGCGACCCAGAACACTGCGCGGAAGTCGTTGGCCCAAAGCAGCATCAGCCCGACCCCGAGCAGCGGCCCGAGAAAAGCGCCGACCGTGTCCAGCGACTGGCGCAGGCCGAATGCTGCGCCACGCAGATGGGACGGTGCGATGTCGGCTACCAATGCGTCGCGAGGCGCGCCCCGTATGCCCTTGCCGACCCGGTCGATCAGGCGTGCCGTGACCAGCAGTCCGGCGCCGGGTGCGAGTGCGAACAGGGGCTTGCTCAAGGCGCCCAGTGCGTACCCGAGGACCGCCAGACCCTTGCGTCGCCCCAGGTAGTCGCTCAGCGCCCCCGAGAACACCTTGACGATCAGCGCGGTCGATTCGGCCAGCCCTTCAATCAGTCCCACCACCAGCACGCTGGTGCCCAGTGTCGTGACCATGAACAACGGCAGCAGGCTGTGAATCATCTCGGAGGAAATGTCCATCAGCAGGCTGACAAAACCCAGCACCCAGATTCCTGTGGGGATCTGGCGCAAGGTCGGCGTGGTGGTTCGGGTCATCACGTAGCGGTGGGAAAAGGTCGGAAGAGGGCTTGACTTGTTATCTGTGCCAGCGACAAACTGCCGCGCCCCAAGTGCCCGTTGAAGCCGGCAGATTGTCGCATTGCTCGCGTGGCCAGGGTCCATGCCATCGGCCTGCATGACATCAGCGAGAATCGGCGCATGAGTCAAAGAATTGCCGGCCATCTCCTTGTCGAATGCCTTGTGGCCCAGGGCGTCACCCATGTCTTCGGTGTACCAGGTGAAAGTTACCTGGCCGCGCTCGATGGTTTCCATCTGCATGCGGACAAAATTCAATTCGTCATCAACCGCCAAGAGGGCGGTGCCGCCTTCATGGCCGATGCGCATGGAAAGATCACCGGGCGCCCGGGCGTGTGTTTTGTCACCCGCGGCCCTGGCGCCACGAACGCGTCTATCGGCGTTCATACGGCGTTTCAGGACTCCACGCCGATGGTGCTGTTCATCGGTGATGTCGCCAGTGACACGCGCGACCGCGAGGCGTTCCAGGAGGTCGACTTCACCCATTTCTTCGGGCCCAGCAACAAAGGCATGGCCAAACGCGTGGAGCGCATCGATGACGCGAGGCGCATCCCGGAATACGTGGCACGGGCATTCGCCACCGCGATGAACGGTCGGCCCGGCCCGGTCGTGCTGGTGTTGCCCGAAGACATGCTGGCGCAGGTGTTGGCCGATGACAGTCTGCAGGCCCTGCCGCGGGTCGAGGCGGTGCAGCCCGGCTGTGATGCGCAGCAGGCCGCGCAGCTGGGCGATTTGTTGCGTGCGGCGAAGCGCCCGCTGGTGATTGCCGGCGGCAGTGGCTGGAGCCCGCAGTCGGCGCAAGTGCTGCAGGACTTTGCACAGAAGTGGCAGTTGCCGGTAGCCAATGCCTTCCGTTTCCAGGACTGTTTCGATAACCACCATGCGCAATATGCCGGCGATGTGGGCATCGGCATCAATCCCAAGCTGGCCGCACGCGTGCGCGAAAGCGACTTGCTGATTGCGTTCGGCCCGCGCCTGGGCGAGATGACAACCGGCAGCTACAGCTTGTTGCCGGTGCCACGCACACCGCAGAAGCTGGTGCATATCCACGCCGGCGCGGAGGAACTCAACCGTGTCTACCAGGCCGATCTGGCCATCAATGCCGGCATGTTGTCGGCCTCGCTGGCCTTGCTTGCGCTGGATGCCCCTGAACAGCTGCCGTGGACTGACTGGACCGCCGGCTGCCATGCCGACTATCTGGCCAATCTGGTGCCGCAGACATTGCCCGGCGACATCGACATGCCGGCCATCATTGCGAGCCTGCAAAAACACCTGCCCGCGGATGCGGTGCTGACCAACGGTGCCGGCAACTTTGCCAGCTGGGCGCATCGCTTTTTCCGTCACCATGGCCTGGCCAAGGGCCACAAAACCCAGCTCGCGCCCACCAGCGGCGCCATGGGTTATGGCGTTCCCGCCGGCATCGCGGCAGCCATCACCACGGGGCGCCTGGCGCTCACCATCGCCGGTGATGGCGACTTCCTGATGAACGGCCAGGAGCTGGCAACGGCGTCGCAATATGGCGCCAAGTCCATCGTTGTGCTGCTCAATAACGGCATCTTCGGCACCATCCGCATGCACCAGGAACGCGATTATCCGAACCGCGTCGCCGGCACGGCGCTGCGCAATCCGGATTTCGCCGCGTTGGCGCAGGCTTATGGTTATGTCGGTGTGCGGATCACCAAGACGGGCGAGTTCGAGCCGCAACTGCTCGCTGCGCTCGAACGACCGCAAGGCACATTGATTGAAATTACGCTGGACCCGGACGTCATCACCACCCGTGGCACCTTGAGTGCCATCACGCAAGCCGCGTTGCGGAAAAAGTCATGACCGAGACACCCGAAAAACCATCCGCCGACAAGCCAAAATCGCGCCGTCGTGCGCCCGCCGATTCCAATCTGCCGGTGCTGGAAAAATTGGCCGAACTGTTTCCCCATCTGTTTGGTGCGCAGTTCCTGCCGCTCAAGCGCGGCATTTTTCAGGATCTGCAGCAGGCCCATCCGGACGCCTTCACGACCGATGCACTGAAGGCGGCCTTGTCCCAGCACACCCGCTCCACGCGTTATCTATCGGCTGTCGCGCAGGGGTTGCAGCGCCATGACCTGCAGGGCGAAGCGGTCGAGGTGATGGCGCCGGAGCATGTGCACCATGCCTTGCTCGAGGTGTTTCGCCGGCGGCAGGCGCGTAATCCACAGGACATGGGCCCGACGCTGCGCCGGCGTTTGCTGCAGGCGTTCGAGCAATCTGGCCTGACGCCCGAGGCTTATGCCGCCTTGGTGCGCAGCCGCGACGAGGAAAGCAACCGGCTGCTCGAAGAAGTCTTGACCGAGGCCCGTGCTGGCGCCGCACGCGACGAGGCACTGCTGCGTGCGTTCGAGTCCGCTGCCGACAGCGTGGATGTGTTTGCCGACATGTACGGCATGGACGCCGGCTCGGCGGGTCAGGCGTTGGAGCGTGCGCGCAAAGCGCGTGTTGCGATGACGCAGGCGCCGGCGGCGTCTGATTGATCGGCGCTTCGACACTGCGGCTGTTTTTGCCCGCGTTTCGGACATTGGCCGCATGACCACGGGCGTCAATGCGCAGCCAGCAGACAGCACCACTGCGCTGCTGCAGGTCGACGACCTGTGTTTTGCCTATCCATCGCGTCCCTTGTTCGCGCACTGGAGTGCGGTGTTCGCTGCGGGGCTGTACCTGGTCTGCGGCGACGACGGGAGTGGCAAAACGACCTTGCTGCGCCTGCTGGCGGGTGAATTGCCGGCGCAGTCCGGGCAGCTGCGCATTGGCAACCACCGGCTGTCGGCCGATGCGCCAACTTATCGCCGGCAGGTTTTTCGAACCGATCCCGCGTCCGATGTATTCGAACGATTGACGCCAATGGTTTGGTTCGTGCAGTTGCATGCGCGTTACCCTGCCTTCGATATGGTGTGGGCAGCGCAACTGCTCGAACAGTTGAATCTTGCGCCACATCTGGACAAGACCGGTCACATGATGTCGACCGGTTCGCGGCGCAAAGTGTGGCTGGCCGCGGCCCTGGCGTCGGGCA
>JBBQJP010000054.1:0-29693 GCA_038326025.1 Burkholderiales bacterium | reverse complement strand
ATCAGGATGGCATTACGCGGGGCGTGAGGCCGGTGACACCGTCGGGGGCGGATGCCCGCTTAATTGAGGCAATTTGAAGTGATCATGATGAAGAGCATTCAGGGCAAACTGGCTTCTGTGTTGACAACGGCGCTCGCCTGGGTGGGCGCCGCGCCTTTCACAATCGCCCATGCGGTAAGCGACCTGCCGGGTGGTCCGGCGGTCAATCAGCTCAACCTGCACCCGCCGGTGACGCGGATTGCCGAAGACATGGTCTGGTTGCACTGGTTCATGCTGATCGTCTGCACCGTGATTTTCGCCGCGGTGTTCGGCGTCATGTTCTATTCGATATGGAAGCACCGCAAATCGGTTGGCCACAAGGCGGCCACCTTCCATGAGTCGGTCACGGTCGAGATCATCTGGACCGTCATTCCCTTTGTCATCGTGATCCTGATGGCCTTGCCGGCCACCAAGGTGATCGTCGCGATGAAAGACACCACCAACGCCGATCTGACGATCAAGGCCACTGGCATGCAGTGGAAGTGGGGCTACGACTATATCAACGGCGAAGGCGAGGGTATCGGCTTCCTGTCGGCGCTTGATCTGAAGCATCGCGCCATGTCCGACGCCGGCGGTCCCAAAGCGGGCGAAGTGGTCAACGACTACCTGCTCAAAGTCGACAACCCGTTGGTGGTGCCAGTCGATAAGAAAGTACGCATCATCACGACCGCCAATGACGTAATCCATGCTTTCATGGTGCCGTCGTTCGGCATCAAGCAGGATGCGATTCCCGGCTTCGTGCGTGACACCTGGTTCCGTGCCGAAAAAACCGGTGACTTCTACGGCCAGTGCGCCGAGTTGTGCGGCAAAGAGCATGCCTATATGCCTATCCACGTGAAAGTGGTCTCGGCGCAGGATTACTCGGCCTGGGTCGATGGCGAGATGAAGAAGATGGCCGCCAAGGCGGACGATCCTTCGCGTGTCTGGACACTGGACGAGATCGTCGCGCGTGGCGAGAAGGTCTACACCGCCAATTGCCAGGCCTGTCACCAGGCCAACGGCAAGGGCGCAGGTCCGATCAAGCCACTCGATGGTGCTGCGGTTGTGCTGGACGCCGACAAGTCCAAAGCAATCGCCATCCTGCTCAATGGCCAGAACAACGGTGCCATGCCGGCCTGGAAGCAGCTCAGCGACACCGATATCGCGGCTGTGATCTCCTATACCAAGAACCACTGGTCGAACAAGACCGGTCAGATTGTGCAGCCGGCCGAAGTTCAGAGCGCGCGCAAGTGATCGCGGACCGCATGAACATCCGGAATATTGAATTGACGAGGAAATCAGCATGAGTGCAGTACTGGACCACCCACACGGCCACGATGAGCATCACGACCACCACGCGCCGACCGGCTGGCGGCGCTGGGTGTATGCGACCAACCACAAGGACATCGGTACCTTGTACCTGTTGTTTTCGTTCACGATGTTGATGATCGGCGGTCTGTTGGCCTTGCTGATCCGTACCGAGTTGTTCCAGCCTGGATTGCAACTGGTGAATCCGGAGCTGTTCAACCAGCTCACCACCATGCACGGCATCATCATGGTGTTCGGCGCCATCATGCCCGGCTTCGTGGGCTTTGCGAACTGGATGATTCCGCTGCAGATTGGCGCCTCCGACATGGCCTTCGCGCGCATGAACAACTTCAGCTTCTGGCTGCTGATTCCTGCCGCTCTGATGGTCGTGGGTTCGTTCTTCATGCCCGGCGGTGCGCCGGCTGCCGGCTGGACGCTATACGCGCCGCTGACATTGCAGATGGGCCCGAGCATGGACGTCGGCATCTTCGCGCTGCACATCATGGGTGCGAGCTCCATCATGGGTTCGATCAACATCATTGTGACCATCCTGAACATGCGCGCTCCCGGCATGACGCTGATGAAGATGCCGATGTTCGCGTGGACCTGGCTGATCACGGCCTACCTCCTGATCGCCGTGATGCCGGTGCTTGCCGGTGCCATCACCATGACGCTGACCGATCGCCATTTCGGCACCAGCTTCTTCAATCCCGGCGGCGGTGGCGACCCGGTGATGTACCAGCACATCTTCTGGTTCTTCGGTCACCCCGAGGTCTACATCATGATTCTGCCGGCGTTCGGCATCATCAGCCAGGTCGTTCCCGCATTCGCACGCAAGCGCCTGTTCGGCTACACCTCGATGGTGTACGCGACATCGAGCATCGCCATCCTGAGCTTTGTCGTGTGGGCGCACCACATGTTCACCACCGGCATGCCGGTGACGGGCCAGCTGTTCTTCATGTACGCGACGATGCTGATCGCGGTACCCACGGCGGTCAAGATCTTCAACTGGATCGCGACCATGTGGCAGGGATCTATGACGTTCGAGACGCCGATGTTGTTCGCCGTCGGTTTCATCTTCGTATTCACGATGGGTGGCTTTACCGGGCTGATCCTGGCGCTGGCGCCGATCGACATCCAGTTGCAGGACACCTATTACGTGGTGGCGCATTTTCACTACGTGCTGGTCGCCGGATCGCTGTACGCCATGTTCGCCGGCGCCTACTACTGGATGCCCAAGTGGACCGGTGTCATGTACAACGAGTCGCGCGGCAAGACCCACTTCTGGTGGTCGCTGATTTCGTTCAACGTGACCTTCTTCCCGATGCACTTCCTGGGATTGGCCGGCATGCCACGCCGTTATGCCGATTACCCGATGCAGTTTGCCGACTTTAATGCGCTTGCATCGGTCGGCGCCTTCTTCTTCGGCTTTGCCCAGCTCTACTTCTTCCTGTTCATCGTCCTGCCCTGCATGCGCGGCAAAGGTGAGAAGGCGCCTCAGAAGCCGTGGGAAGGTTCCGAAGGTCTGGAATGGGAAGTGCCGTCCCCAGCGCCGTTCCACACCTTCGAGAATCCACCCAAGCTTGATGCCACTGCTACGCGCGTGATCGGCTGAAGCGTACGCAAGAACAATTGATAGCAATGACGCCCGAGCAGAAACGATCCAATTTCCGACTGGCCATGGTGCTGGTGTCGATCGCTGCCGTGTTCATGCTCGGCATATTTGTGAAGCTGGCCTTTTTCGGCGGCTGAAGACCTTATGTTGCGCGCGCGATACCAGAACCTGACCATGGCCCGCAAATTGGTGGTCGTCGCCATCGGCATGCTGGCCTTTGGTTATGCGCTTGGGCCGCTGTACAACGCAATCTGCGCAGTGACCGGCATCAATGTGCTGGCGCTGGGCGACCGTAATATCCCTGGGGCGACCTCCCAGGTGCGAGCCAACACCCAGGTAGACACCAGTCGCACCATCACGGTGGAGTTCGACGCGAATGCGCGTGGTCCGTGGACCTTCAAGCCGGAGCTTCGTTCGCTTCAGGTGCATCCGGGCGAACTGGCGACGGTGGTTTACGAATTCCAGAATACCCAGAGCCGGCGCATGGCAGCGCAGGCCATTCCGAGCTATGCACCACGCCAGGCGGGGCCGCATTTCAACAAACTCGAGTGCTTCTGCTTCACCCAGTACACGCTCGATCCGGGCGAAAAAAAGTCGTGGCCGGTGGCGTTCATCATTGATCCCAAGTTGTCGAAAGACGTGACGACCATCACCTTGTCCTATACGTTCTTCGAGGTGGGCGGCCCGGTACCTCCGGCACCCGGCTCAACCGCCGCGCTGGCTTTGCCGGCAGTGAAAGCGGGCTCGTGATGGGCAAGCCTCAAAGTGTGGATTCGCAAACGTCCTCCGGTTCGTCGTGGAAGATGGTCAAGACGGTTGCCTGGGCGTTTTTTGGTGTGCGCAAGCGCAACGACCATGAGCAGGCAGTGAAGGTCAGCCCGCTGCATGTGCTGATCGCCGGATTTATCGGCGTGATCCTGCTGGTGGGTGCGTTGATTGCGCTGGTGAATTGGGTTGCGGCATAGGCCGACGACGCGTACGAATTGTCGAGAATAGTTAGCAGAAACCTGAATTGAGAGCCTGGAGCAGAAATGAGTTCTACATCCCATAGCAGCACGCCGTATTACTTCGTGCCCGGTCCGTCCAGTCATCCAGTAATGGCGGCGATCGGACTGTTGTTCGTTTTCTTTGGCGCAGGCCAATGGATCAACGGCGCCGGCTGGGCCGAGTACCTGTTGTATTTCGGTTTGTTGTGGTTCTTCGTCGTGTTGTTCCGCTGGTTCCGCGAAGCGATCTCCGAGAGCGAAGCCGGCTCCTACGGCAAGAAGGTCGACCTGTCGTTCCGCTGGAGCATGAGCTGGTTCATCTTCTCCGAAGTCATGTTCTTCGGCGCCTTCTTCACCGCCTTGTGGTGGGCACGGATGCATTCGCTGCCAGCGTTGGGCGATATTGAGAACGCCTTGTTGTGGCCCGATTTCAAGGCAGTCTGGCCGAGCGTCGCCGCAGGTGTCACCGGATCGCCGGCGGGTATCGTCGAACCGTTCCAGACCATGGGACCGTTCTGGTTGCCTACCATCAATACCGCGCTGCTGCTGAGCTCCGGCGTGACGCTGACCATCGCCCACCATGCCTTGCAGGTCGGCAACCGGGGCCGGACGATCGCCTTCATGTGGATGACGGTTCTGCTGGGCATCACCTTCCTGGGCGTGCAGGGTTACGAGTATGCGCATGCCTACAGCGATTTGAACCTCAAGCTCTCGTCCGGTGCCTTTGGTTCGACCTTCTTCATGCTGACCGGTTTTCACGGTTTCCACGTGTTTGTCGGCATGCTGATGCTGCTGTTCATCACGCTGCGCCTGCAAAAGGGCCATTTCACGGCGGAGCGCCATTTCGGATTTGAAGGCGCAGCCTGGTACTGGCACTTCGTGGACGTGGTCTGGCTGGGCCTTTACATCCTGGTCTACTGGCTCTGATCGTTGTCGGCCGGCCCCGTGCCGGCATCCGCTGTCAGCACAGCGGTATTCATCTGCCGACAGGAATTCCGGTAGGCTGGATATAGCCCAGATGCCATGCGATCAGCACGCAGATGAACAGCAAGATGGAAAAGCCCACGCGCAAAGCCAATGCGCGGGCCATACGCCGGCTTTTGGTCGGGCCATCATCGCCGCCGCCCCGCAACATGAAGTAAAGGGCGGCGCCCAGGCTGCCAATGATGGCCACGAATGCGAGGATGACAAGGTACATCATGGATGCGGATTATCCCGCGCGTTTCAAACCCCTGAATGCCCGGTTCTGGCTGGTGGCCCTGGCCGCACTGATGGCCGCAGGCATCACGTTGCGTCTGGGCGTGTGGCAACTTTCCCGCGCCGAGCAGAAGCAGGCGATCCAGGCCCGCATTGACCGGCAGTCGGTTTTGCCACCCCTGGACGAGGCAGCGCTGGCGAACACAACGACAGAGGCCGCGGCTGATCTACTTTACCGGCGCGTGCAGTTGCAAGGGCGTTGGCTGGTGGGCCACACGGTTTTCCTGGACAACCGCCAGGTTGCGGGCAAGCCTGGTTTTTACGTGCTCACGCCATTGCAGCTAAGTCCTGCAGGTCCGACGGTGGTGATCCAACGCGGCTGGGTGCCGCGCAATTTCAGCGACCGCGTCGCCTTGCCGCCCGTGAATACGCCTGAAGGTGAAGTGTCGGTCCAGGGGCGAATTGCCCCAGCGCCTGGCAAGCTTTACGAGTTCGCCGGCGCGCAGGAGGGCAAGATCCGGCAAAATCTGGACTTGCCGCGTTTCGCGGCGGAACTGGGTGTACCGCTGGCCACCTTCTCCGTGATGCAGTCGGGACCGCCGGACGATGGCCTGGTTCGGGACTGGCCTGCCATCGATTCCGGGGTGGACAAACACCTAGGCTACGCTTTTCAGTGGTTTGCGCTTTGTGCGCTGATCGTCTGCCTCTACCTGTGGTTCCAAGTCGTCCGACGTTTTTTTCTGCCCCGCTGAACGCTTTTATCCGTGAACAAAGACCAACCCCTGGACCTGACCGTGCATGCGCTGCCCTCACTTGACAACGGGGCTGGCGTCACCCAGCGCACGCGTGTCGGGCGCTGGAAGATGCTGCTGGTTTTTCTGATCTGCGCCGCGCCGGTCGCCGCTTCCTATTTTGTCTATTACGTGGTTCGACCCGATGCGCGCTCGGTATTCGGAACCCTGATTGATCCGCAGCGCCCCTTGCCCGATCTCGTGGCGGTAGCGCCCGATGGTACGCAGCAGAACCTGCAGGCTTTGAAAGGGCAATGGCTGCTGGTCACGGTGGCCGGCGGCGCCTGTGAAGCGACCTGCCAGGAGAATCTGTACCTGCAGCGCCAGTTGCGCGAAAGCCTGGGCAAGGAAAAGGACCGGCTCGACCGGGTCTGGCTGATCAACGACGACGTGGCGCTCGCACCCGAACTGATGCCGGCGCTGAACGATGCCGTGGTGCTGCGTGTGCCAGCCACCGAGCTGGCCGCATGGCTGACACCGGACGCGGCGCATGGACTGGCCGAGCACCTGTATCTGGTCGACCCCCTGGGCAATTGGATGATGCGGTTTCCAGCCAAGCTGGATCTCGAGGGCGCGGCAAAGGCCAAGCGCGACATCGGGCGCGTGTTGCGCGCCAGTTCGTCGTGGGATCCGGCAGGGCGCTGAGATGGGCTTGGGCATCTTGTTTCACCGGCGAGGACGTGGCTGATGGCTGCTGCGTCCGTTGACCTGTCGCCGCTGCTGCAAGTTTTGCTGGTGGGCGCCTTCCTGGTGGGCGTCGCACTGCTCTGGTTGTGGCTGCGCAACCGGCACGGTTCTCGCCGGCACTGGTTGCGCGCTGCCACGGTTCTGACCTTGTTTCTGACCTTTGACCTGGTACTGTTCGGCGCCTTTACGCGCTTGTCCGACTCCGGTCTGGGTTGCCCCGACTGGCCGGGTTGTTATGGCAGCGCCAGTCCGGTCGGTGCCAAGGTCCAGATCAGTGCGGCCCAGGACGCGATGCCCAGTGGCCCGGTCACCCACGGCAAGGCCTGGATCGAGATGGTGCACCGGTATCTGGCGACCGGGGTCGGAGGCTTGATCCTGATTCTCACAGTGATCAGCTGGCGCATGCGACGACGTGCAGCGCCGGGTGTGCCTTCCCCCAATCCGTGGTGGCCGACGCTCACGCTGATATGGGTCTGTATCCAGGGTGCGTTTGGCGCGTTGACCGTGACGATGAAGCTGTTTCCAGCCATTGTCACCATGCACTTGCTCGGTGGCATGTTGCTGCTGGTGCTGCTCACAGTGCAGGCGGCGGGTCAGGCGCGGACCCTGGATGCGCACGCGGGTCCGACGGAACCAAGCGATCGGCTTACAAGGTTATGCCTGACTGTGGCCGCCGTGTTACTTGCTGTTCAGCTCACGTTGGGCGGCTGGGTCAGCACCAATTACGCGGTGCTCGCCTGTACCGATTTTCCGACCTGCCAGGGTAGCTGGTGGCCCGACATGGCGTTCGCGCAAGGTTTTCAGATTTGGCGTGAACTGGGCAAGACGGCTGATGGCGCCCATGTGTCTTTTGCAGCATTGACCGCGATCCACTATGTCCACCGCTTGATGGCATATGTCGTGCTGCTGGTTCTGGCCGTGCTGGCCTGGCGCCTTGGACGCACCGTGCATTTGCGCCCGGTTGCGCGCACGATTGGCGCATTGGCCGCGCTGCAGCTGGCCACCGGACTGGGCAATGTGGTGCTCGACTGGCCGCTGATTGCGGCATTGCTGCACACCGGCGGCGCTGCCGCGCTGGTGGTCAGCCTGACCTGGGCATATTGTTCCAGTCGCACCGATACAGGGCTGGTGCGCAGTAGCGGGCCGGCGCCCAGCCGACGCCCGGCCATAACCATGCCGAATGACGCAGCGCATAGCGCCCAATGACACGATGACCACCGATTCTTCCGCATCCAGCAGCGCCGCGGCCGTGCCCGTGAAGCTGCCAATCGTGCGCCAGTTCATGGCCTTGACCAAGCCCCGGGTCATCCAGCTGATCGTGTTTTGCGCGTTGATCGGCATGGTGCTGGCTGTGCCGGGCGTGCCCTCCTGGTCGCAGGTCTGGCTCGCAGCCATTGCCTGTTTCGGTATCTGGCTGGTAGCCGCAGCCGCAGCCGCGTTCAACTGCATCGTCGAGCAAAGCATCGATGCCAAGATGAAACGCACGGCCTGGCGTCCGACGGCGTCGGGCGAGCTGAGCAACACCCAGACCTTGTTGTTTTCCGCCATCCTGTGTGCGGCAGGTTCTGCGGTCCTGTACCTGTGGGTCAATGCGCTGACCATGTGGCTGACTTTCGCCACGTTCGTCGGTTACGCCATGGTCTACACCGTGATCCTCAAGCCTCTGACGCCGCAAAATATCGTGATTGGTGGTGCCTCGGGCGCCATGCCACCGGTGCTGGGCTGGGCTGCCATGACAGGCGATGTCGGGCCGCAGGCCATGATTCTGTTCCTGATCATCTTTCTGTGGACTCCGCCGCATTTCTGGGCCTTGGCCCTGTACCGCGTCGAGGACTACCGCAAGGCCGGACTGCCGATGTTGCCGGTAACCCACGGCAGCGAGTTCACGCGACTGCAGATCCTGCTGTACACCGGTGTGTTGTTTGCCGCATGCCTGCTGCCGTTCGTTTATGGCATGAGCTCATGGATTTACCTGGGTGCGGCCGTTATTCTGAGTATCGGCTTCTGTCTGTATGCCTTCTGGTTGTGGCGCGACTATTCCGATGCGCTGGCGCGCCGCACTTTCCGTTTTTCGCTCTACCACCTGAGCCTGCTGTTTGCCGCTTTGCTGGTGGACCACTATGTTTACTTCTGAGATGGATGGCACTGACACTATGGACAAGAGAAGGTTTTTGCGCCTGATCTCGACATCTGCCGTCGTGGCTGCTACGGCTGGCGCGCTCACCGGATGTTTTGACAACAAGCCGTCCTTCGTGTCGATCGACGTCACCGGCGCCGACTACGCGCGCGATTTCTCGATGCCGGACCAGAATGGCAAGCAACGCAGCATCAAGGACTTTGCAGGCAAGATCGTCGTGGTTTTTTTCGGCTTCACCCAGTGCCCGGATGTGTGCCCGACCACCATGGCCGAACTGGTCGATATCCGTCAGACGCTGGGCAAGGATGGCGAGCGGGTGCAGGGTATTTTCGTGACGGTCGACCCGGAGCGCGACACGCCCGAAGTTCTCAAGGCCTATGTCGAAAACTTCGATGCCAGCTTTATCGCGCTGCGGCCGACGTCGGCAGAGCAACTTGCGGCACTGGCGAAAGACTACAAGCTCTACTACAAACGTGTCGAGGGCCGCACACCGACCAGCTACACCATGGACCATTCTGCGGGTAGCTACATCTATGACACGCGTGGCCAGCTGCGGCTGTACAGCCGTTATGGCATGGGCGCCAAGGCCCTGGCGGGTGATATCGCGCAGTTGCTCAAACAGGCTTCTTGAGCGGCACCAAAAAACTAATCCCCTGCGGTGTGATGGCGGCAGGGGTTTTGGGGTGGCGCGGTGGCTGGTAGCCGGACTTCAGAACAGCCGGATAGCTACAAAGTGTGGGTGCCAGAGCAAAAATTGCTGCGCAATTTCTTGGTCTGGCACGCCATGTTTCAGGTTTGGGTGCCAGAGCAAAAAAACGCTGCGCAATCTCCTGGTCTGGCACGCCATGTTTCAGGTTTAGGTGCCAGAGCAAATAACGCTGCGCAATCTCCTGGTCTGGTACGCCAGGTTTCAGGCGTAGGCGGCCAGCGACTTCTTCATCTTCTTCATCGCTGCCACTTCGATCTGGCGGATGCGTTCGGCGCTGACGCCGTATTCGTCTGCCAACTGGTGCAGCGTCATACCGCCTGAGCTGTCGTCGTTGACCTTGAGCCAACGCTCCTCGACGATGCGCCGGCTGCGGTCATCGAGCACGCTCAAGGCCGTGGCGATGCCGTCGGTCGCCATCGCATCGCGCTGGCGCGACTCGATCATCGCTGTGGGCTCGTGCGTGGTGTCCGTCAGGTAGGCAATCGGACCGAATGCGTGCTCGCCGTCATCCGACGGTGACGGATCGAGCAGAATGTCGCCACCCGACAGCCGGGTTTCCATCTCGGTGACTTCTTCGCGCTTGACGTTGAGTTTCTCCGCCATGGCATCGATCTGTTGCGCGCTCAGCGTGTCACTGTGAGTGGCACCGTCAGCGGCAGAAGCCTCGGCCTTGAAGCGTTGCTTCATCGAGCGCAGGTTGAAAAACAATTTGCGCTGTGCCTTGGTCGTCGCCACCTTGACCATGCGCCAGTTCTTCAGAATGTACTCGTGGATCTCGGCCTTGATCCAGTGCAATGCGTAGCTGACCAGCCGTACACCTTGGTCCGGGTCGAAGCGCTTGACCGCCTTCATCAGGCCGATATTGCCTTCCTGGATCAGGTCGCCGTGCGGCAAGCCGTAACCCAGATATTGGCGTGACACCGAAACCACCAGGCGCAGGTGTGACATGACCAGTTTTCCGGCGGCGGCAAGGTCGCTTTCGTCGCGCAATTGGCGCGCAAAGGTCTGTTCCTGCTCCAGCGTGAGCATGGGCAGCCGGTTCACGGCCGATATGTAGGCGTCCAGATTGCCCAGTGCAGGCACCACCGCCCAGGGATTAGCCAAGGCGACAGCGTTGCCGGTGAGTCCATTCGGGTTGTTCATGCGGGTCCTCCTCTATTGACATTTCCATGTTAGCACTCTGTATGAGTGAGTGCCAATCAAGAAGTTCAATGGCATTCATAGCCTATGGACACCAGCTGTCACCGGCCCGTTCGGGTATGAGACGGTCGCCTGGCTGGGTCAGTAGCGGGAGCGTTCGGCCCGACCCTGCGCACGGCGGGTTACCCATTCTGGCGGGTTTAACGCCCCGAACCTTAGTGGGGTCTTAACGCCATCGGAAGAACAGCTGGCCTGGATTGCCCTGCTCCCTGGCCACGATCGAGCCCTAACCGATCGACTCCACCTGGCGCGACTGCTGGTAGGCGCTGCCAAATCGGTTGGCCAGAAAATCCGGCAACGCGACCTGCTCCTGGCGGATGAAACCACGCTGCGGCAATTTGCCTTCGCGGAACAGGTCCACCGCGGCGCAGATGCCGGCCGCAGTGGTGATCTGGATCGCACTGAGTGGTGCGGTTTCGCTTCGGTCGGCAAAAATCTTGCGCGCAAACACCTCCTGCACGAACTTGCCGTCGTGGTCCCCACTGACGGTGACAAATACCAGCACCACATCCTGCATGGTCAGTGGAACAGAGCGGCGCAGGATGTCCTTGAGTGTTTCCTGGTCGTTCTGCATGCCCAACTCCTGCAGCAGCATCTTCATGATGCCGCAGTGACCGGGATAACGCACCGTCTTGTAGTCCAACGTCTGCACGCGCCCATTGAGGGTTTCGCACAAGGTGCCCAGCCCGCCGGAGGTGTTGAAGGCTTCGTATTCGGTGCCATCAAGCGAGAAATGTTCCAGTCCTTCGAGCGGCAGTACATCGATGATGGCGCCGTCACGGATCGCTTCGCAGGGGTGGCAGTATTCGTTGATGAGTCCGTCCACACTCCAGGTCAGGTTGTACTTGAGCGTGTTGGTGGGAAAAGCCGGCAGTGCGCCAACGCGCATCTTGACCTCGTGCAATCGGCTGAACTTCTTGCACAGATGGTGGGCGACGATGCCGATGAAGCCCGGCGCCAGACCACATTGCGGCATGAAGGCGGTGTTGGCGCCGTCGGCCAGCTGCATGATGGTGCGCGTGGCGGCAACATCTTTGGTCAGGTCGAAATAATGGCAGCCAGCGCCCAGTGCCTGGCTTGCCGCGATGGTCGCCAGATGGTAGGGCAGGGCATTGATGACGGCGTCGAATCCAGCCATGTTTTGACTTAGCGCGGTCGGGTCCGAGGTGTCCGCCAGCCGGGTTTGCAGCGGCAAAGTCGCCAGTGCCTTCAGCGCCTGCTCGTCGCGATCGACAACCGTGACCTGGAAGTCGCCGCAATGCGCCAACAATGTGGCGATGGTGTGGCCGATATGACCGGCACCCAGTAGGACAACGCGCATGGGCTGGCTCCGTGGAGGGTTGGATCCATGCTACCAGCGCGAGTGGCTCCGCGTGAGGATCAACCTGCCACCGATACCTGGGCCAGGCCGGCGTCCACGATCAGGTTCTGGCCGGTGATGCCATCGCTGTCGTCGCTGGCCAAGAACAAGGTCGAGCGCGCCACATGGGTCGAGTCGAGCCTGAACTTCAGACACTGAAGGTCGATGAACTTCTGGTCTTCCGCAGGGTTGCGCCACAGTTGGGTTTGGCGCTCGGTGACGATTGCGCCAGGAACCAGCGCATTGACACGGATGCGGGCGTCGCCGAGTTCGCGCGCCAGCGTGCGGGTCATGCCGGATATCGCGGCCTTGGATGCGGTGTAGCCGATCAGATTGGGTCGTCCGCGCATCCAACTGATCGACCCCATGTTGATGATGCTGCCTGGCAGCTGCGCGGCCTTGAGCTGGCGCGCGACGGATTGTGTAGCGAACACCTGATGGCGCAGGTTGATGGCCAGGCAGTTGTCCCAGTATTCGGGTGTCAGCTCGTCCAGGGAGTGCCGATCGTCGCGCCCGGCATTGTTGACCAGTACCTGGATTGGCCCCCATTTTTCGGCGACAAGATCGAGCAGCGACTGCAGCGCCGCGATGTCGCGCACGTCGCAAGCCGCGTACATCAGTTCAGCGGCGCTGTATTGCGCCTTCAGTTCGGCGATCATTGCGTCACCGCCATCGGCCTTGGTGCCGCAGAACGCGACCCGGCTGCCTTGCGCGGCAAACGCCCGAACGAGTTCGGCGCCTATGCCGGAGGAGCCGCCGGAGACGAATACGGTGCGGCCATGCAAGGATGGGTAGGTGGTGTAAGTCATGAAATAGTCCAGAGACGATACGCCGGGACGATTCGTCACCAGCCGGACGGCAGGATCTCGGCCATCGCCACGATGCGCCGCTCGTCAATGCTGCGGTGCGCCGCGATGCCGGTGGCGACTGCGCGCAAGCCTTCTTCCAGCGTGATATCGGGCGCCAGTCCCTGGCGAATCGCAGTTGCGAATCTCACGTGTTCCACATACGAGGCGCCGAAATGGTTGCCCATGTACTTGATGCCGGTATCCCAGACACGGCGCACCGACACGCCCTTGCCACTGCTGGCGGTCTGGCCCCAGACCTCGCGTTTGCCCCAGTCTTCGCGCCGGCCGTAACGAAGCGTCATCGACGGCAGCAGCGATTCGATCTTGCCTTCGTCGCCGATCACGGTGATGTGTTCATTGTCGACAGAGTTCTCTGCAAACATGCACAGGTCGAGCATGGCGCGGGCGCCGCTGGCATATTCGACGATCACGTATGCACTGTCAAGGATGTCGGGCGTGCGTCCGCCATAGGACTCGTCCAGGTGGTTGACCCGCTGGCCACCCGATGCGAACACCGCCACCGGTTGCTCCTTGAGGATCAGGTCCATCAGGTTGAAGTAGTGGCAGGTCTTCTCGACCAATGTGCCGCCGGTGTTGGTATTGAAGCGGTTCCAGTCGCCTACCTTCGGATAGAACGGTTCACGGTGTTCGCGTATCGCCACCTGGTGCACGGTGCCCACGGCGCCGGCGTGCGTCATGCGGATCATCTCCGTCACCGGCGGCATGTAGCGGTATTCATGGGCGACCCAGATCATGCGCGAGCGGTCCTTGGCTGCATGCACCAGTTCCAGGCAGTCCTCGACCCGGGTGCACAGCGGCTTCTCGATCAGGATATGGGTGTCGCTGGCCATGGCATCGACCAGGATCGCCCGGTGCATATGGTTGGGTGTGGCGATCACCAGCGCGTCGCAGATATTCGCAGCCAGCAGGTCGTGGTGGTTGTCGAACAGTTGCGCCGGCGCCGGCAGCAGCGCCTGTCCGGCATCACGACTGCCCGCGTTGTCGTCGGCAATTGCCGTGACGATGCAGCCGTCGATCATCTTGATATTCTCGATATGTTCGCGGCCCATGCTGCCGCAGCCGATGATGCCGTAGCGAATCTTGCCTGCCATCCCTTGCTCCTTCAACCTTTGATGCCGCCTTGGGTCAGGCCGCTGACGACGCGTTCCTGGAACAGCGCAATCAAGACCGCGATCGGAACGATGGCGACAATCAACGCCGCTGAAATAATGGGCCACGGAAACGTGAACTCGCCCTGGTACAAGGTAATGCCCACCGGCAGCGTGCGCATCGAGGCGCTGGAATTGAGCGAGAGGGCGAGCAGGAACTCGTCCCACGCATTGACGAAGGCGAGGATGCCGGCTGTGAACACGCCCGGCGCGGCCAAGGGAATGACCACACGCCACAACGCGCCGAGCCGTGTGCACCCGTCGATCATGGCGGCATTCTCGAGGTCTTTGGGAATGCTCTGGAAAAAGCCCACCAGTACCAAGGTGCACACCGGCAAGTTCAGCACCACGTACGGAATGACCAGTGCGCTGTAGGTATTGAGCAGGTTCAGTGCGCGCATGGTCTCGAAAATCGGCACCAGCAGCGTCACCAGCGGAAACATGCTGGAGGCGACGATGGCCGTCAGGATCAGTTGCCGATGGCGCAGGTTCAATCGCGCGATGGCATAGGCGGCCATGGCCGACACGATCAGTGAGGCAACCGTGGCCGCCAGTGCAACCGTCAGGCTGTTGCCCAGATAAAGCAGCAGCGGCTGGTCGGTAAACGCCTGCACGTAGTTGCGCAAAGTCAGGTTGTGCGGCCAGTAGGTGATTGGCTTTTGCACCAACTCGAACTCCGTCTTGAGCGATGTCAGCAGGATCCAGAGAGCCGGGAAAAAGCCGTTGATAACGACTGCGGCTGCCGCAACAAAGCGCAGTTGGCGTCCTGACCACACAAAGTTCATGCGGATCTTCCGATTCGGCGCAGGTAGAAGGATGTCACCACCATCGACAGCAGGAACATGAACACCGCCAGGGTGGAGCCATAACCGACGTCGAGGTACTCGATCGTGGTCTTGTGGATCAGCATGGCCAGCGTTTCCGTCGCATTGCCAGGACCGCCCTTTGTCATCGTGTACGGGATGTCGAACGTCTGCAGCGCAGTGATGGTACGAAACACCAGTGCGACGATGATGCTGGGCATCAGCATCGGAATGGTGATTTCCCAGAACTGTTGCCAGCGGCTGGCGCCATCCACCTCGGCGGCCTCGTAAAGGGAACGCGGGATCATCTGCAATCCGGCGAGCAGGATCAGCGCCATGAACGATGAGGTTTTCCAGATGATCGTCAAACAGATCGCAGTGAACGCCCAGTTCGGTCGCAGCAGCCACATCGTCGGCTCCGCGGCCAGGCCCAGCCGGCGCACCACGTCGTTGACGAATCCGTATTCGGTGTGGAAGAACCACGCAAAGATCAGGCCTGCAAAACTCAAAGGCAGAGCCCATGGCAGCAACAATGCCAGGCGCACCGGCCATTTGCGCTTGAATGGCAGGTTGGCCAGCAGTGCCAGACCCATGCCCACGACCAGCGCACCCGGTACCGTGATCAGCGTGATGAGCACGGTGTTCCAGGCCGCGTTCCAGAAGTCCTTGTCGCGCAACACATCCTGGTAGTTCTGTAGCCCGACAAACCGGAACGCGTCAGCCCCACCTGACAGGCGCAGGTCGAAGAAGCTGTTGTAGATCAACTTGCCGATCGGATAGACAACGACGAACGCGATCAGCAAGGCTGCCGGCGCCAGCAGCAGCATGGCCAGGGTCTTTTCGGACGGGTCGCGCAGACGGGACAACACAGGCGGTAAGGGGTTGGGTTTTGATGGGCGCGCAGGCAGCCCATGCTGCCAGCGCGGGATTGCAGATAAGGCGCCTTAGCGCATGACGCGCGTCAGACGTCCTTCGATCTCTGCAACTCCTTCAGCCGACGTCTTGGTACGTGCCAGGATCGCGCTGGTCGTCGTGCGGATCGTGTCGCTGACCTCGCCGTAACGCGCGCTCATCGGACGCGCCTGACCCGCGATGATCACGGCAGCGGCATCCTTGAACCACGGCGCGGCCTTGAGCACGTCGGCGTCGGTGTAAACGCTCTGGATGGTTGGCAGCAGGGAGCCCTCGGTGGCAAGCATCTTCGACGATGCCGGCGACGCCATGAACTGCACCAGCTTGGCGGCTTCGGCCTTGTTCTTGCTGAACGCGCTGACGGCCCATTGCCAGCCGCCGACACAGGTCGCACTCTTGCCGCCAGCAATTGCAGGCAGCGGCATCACACCAACCTTGCCTTTGACCTGGCTGTCGGCGTCGTCCTTGAATCGGTCCCATGCGAAGCCCCAGTTGATCGCGAATGCGACCTGACCGGCCTTGAACTCATTGACGGTATCCGGTGTCTTGACTTCGGCGACGTTTTTCTTGATCACGCCCTGATCGACCAACCTGAGCCACATGTCCATGCCCTTGGTCGCGGCGTCCTTGTCCAGCGTCATCTTGCCGTTGGCGTCGTTGAAAGCCTTGCCCATGCTCCAGTACGGCAGCAGGAAGGTGCATACCGCGCCTTCGATCGGAGCGCCCTGGATGCTCAGGCCCTGCAGGTTGGGATTTTTCTCGCCGTCCTGGATCTTTTTCGATGCGGCGGCCAGTTCGTCCCAGGTCTTGGGTTCCTTGATGCCGTATTTTTCGAGCAGGTCCTTACGGTAATACATGAACATCGCGTCGGCGAATCCGGGCATTGCGGCAACCTTGCCGCCGACCACGTTGGACTGGGCATAGACCGGCAGGTACTGCTTCATCACGGCGGGTCCACCGACATAGGCGTCCAGCGGTTCAAGCCAGCCCGCACCCATGTATTGCGCGGGGTTGACGATGTCGATCAGGTAGATGTCGATCGCCGAGTCCTTGGCGTTGAGCACCGTGCTGAGGTATTGGCGCTGCAACTCTGACGTGGCGCCGCCGGTCTCGATGTCGATCTTGACGTTCGGATGCGCCTTCTGGTACTCGTCGAACAATTTGCGCATCAGGTCGGGTCGCTGGTTCTGACCGCCCGAAAACACCCGCAAGCTGCTTTGCTGGGCGAAGGACGAGGTGGCCATGGCGGCGCCAAGCGCCAGCGTGGCCAGGGTGACGAGGGTTCTGCGTTGCATGACGTACTCCAGTGGTTGAAACGATGAAGTGGATATCGGGCTTTGGAATATTTTGACTGATCGAACCTGACCGCGCCGCTCAGTGCAACGCCAGCCCGTTGGTGCCGTCGAACAGATGCATGTGCGATGGGTGCATGTAAACCGCCAGGGCTTCGCCGGGTGCGCGGGCAAATGCGGCGGAACACCGTGCGACCATTTCCCGCCCGCCAATCTCCAGTGTGACCAGCGTCTCGGCGCCCAGTGGCTCGGTCAATACGACTCGGGCATCGACTGGCGGGCAATCGTCGTGCGCCTGCAGCGTGATGTTTTCGGGCCGAATGCCAAATATCGGGTCATGCACACCGGTAGCCCGAGCCGCCAATGGCGCCGGCAGCCTGACTGCCTGCAGCCCCAGCATGGCGTTGGCACCATCGATCCTGCATGGCTGCAGGTTCATTGGTGGCGAACCGGTGAAGCCAGCGACAAAGGTCGCCGCAGGGGTGTTATAGATGTCCGAGGGTTTGGCGTACTGCATCGTGCGGCCACCGCTGAGCACGGCGATGCGGTCGGCCAGCGTCATCGCTTCGACCTGGTCATGCGTCACGTAGATGATGGTGGCGCCCAGTCGCTGGTGCAACTTCTTGATCTCGGTGCGCATCTCGCCACGCAACTGCGCGTCCAGGTTCGACAAAGGTTCGTCAAACAGGAAGACCTTGGGTTGGCGCACGATGGCGCGGCCGATGGCGACACGCTGGCGCTGCCCGCCGGACAATGCGGCGGGCTTGCGCTCGAGCATGTGGTCGATGCGCAGCAGCCGCGCGGCATCCATGACACGGCGTTTGATCTCGGCCTCGGGCGTCTTGCGCAGCCGCAAACCGAAGGCCATGTTGTCGTACAGGTTCTTGTGCGGGTACAAGGCGTAGTCCTGGAACACCATCGCGATGTCACGATTACGCGGCGGCTCTTCGTTGACGCGTTTGCCGTCGATGACAACATCGCCGCCGGTGATGGATTCCAGTCCGGCGATCATGCGCAACAACGTCGACTTGCCGCAGCCGCTGGGCCCGACAAAGACCACGAACTCGCCGTGTTCGATATGCAGGTCAACGCCGTGGATGACGTTGTGTTTTCCGTCATATGACTTGACGACCTGCTGCAGTTCAACCGATGCCATGGTGTTTCCGATGCGTCTTTCGTGTCGCCAGTACCATCAGTCCAGCGAGGCCCCCGAAGCCTTGACAACCGGCACCCAGCGGTTGATCTCGGCGGTATGAAAGCTGGTGAACTCTTCCGGTCCCTTCTCCATGATGGCGCTGCCGTTGGCGGCAAACTTGGCGCGCACATCGGGCCTGGCCAGCGTTTCGTGAATGGCCGTCGAAATGCGGGTGACCACATCCTTGGGCATGCCAGCGGGACCGACAATGCCCTGCCAACCGGAAGCCTCCAATCCTGGGTATCCGGCCTCCTTGGCGGTTGGCACATTGGGCAATTGCGCGATACGTTGTGCGTCTGTGACATACAACGCTTTCAGACGCCCGCTCTGAATATGCTGCAGCAGTATGGTGGCCACATCCACCAGCAGGTTGGTCTGTCCACCGATCAGGTCCTGTACCGCCGGAGCCGAGCCCTTGTAGGCTATGTGTACAAGCTTGGTGCCAGCGACCTGATTCAGCATTTCGCCATTGAGGTGGGTGATCGAGCCGGCGCCGCCCGACGCGAAATTGGCCTTGGCCGGATTCGCCTTGGCCCAAGCCACGAACTCCGCCAGCGTATTCGCCGGATGGTTGGCAGGCACTGCGGCAATGAAGCCCGAGCCGGAGGTCTGGTGGATATAGGTGAAGTCCTTTTGCGGATCGAACGGCTTCTTCGAGACCATGTTTGGCGCCAGTACAAAAGGTCCGATATTGGCCACCAGAATGGTGTAGCCATCGGCCGGTGTACGGGTCAGCTCGCTTGCAGCCAGCACGCCTCCGGCACCGGGCTTGTATTCGACGATGACCTGCTGCCCGAGGGCTTCCTGCAGCCCGGGTTGCAGGTTGCGTGCCACGGCGTCGATGCCGCCACCGGGCGGAAAACCGACCACCAGCTTGATCGGTTTGGAAGGCCAGCCTTGCGCCTGCACCTGCCCTGCAAGGCCGGTCAAGGCCAGCACTCCGGCAAACGCGATCAATGTGGTGCGGCGCCGCGTCGCGGCCAGGGTTTGTATGGAGTGCATGTTTTTCCTTTCAATAGCCTGTGGTGTTGACAACGACCTTCTGCGAACGAATGGTGGACAGCACGGCGGCACATTGGCGCATCATCAGGCCAAGGTCGGACGCACAACCGATATAGTCGATACCGATGTCGCGGTAGATCGCCACCGCCTCGGGCGTGCCGGCGACGCTGCCCACCGGTTTTCCGATCGCATGGCAGCGTTTGACGCCGTCTGCCATGGCCGCAACGACCTCTTCGTGCATCGGGTTGCCGACATGGCCCATGACGCCGCTCAGGTCGCCCGGCCCCATGAAGATCGAATCGACACCATCGATTGCCGCAATTTCTTCGATATGCGCCATGGCGTGCGGGGTTTCGATCTGCACGATGACGCTAATCGCGTCGTTGGCAACCTTGAAGTAGTCCTTGACGGTGCCAAAACGCGAGCCACGGCTCATGGCGGCCATGCCGCGTACGCCATGGGGCGCGTATTTGCAGGCGGCAACGGCGGCCCGCGCTTCGTCGACGTTCTGCACGAACGGAAACATCAGTGTCTGCGCACCGGCGTCGAGTACGCGCTTGACCATCACGGTTTCGTTCCACGGCACCCTGGTGATCGGCAGCATGGGTGTGCCGGCGATCGCCTGCAGCATGCTTATCAGATTGTCCAGGTCCAGGGGTGTGTGCTCCATGTCGACGACGGCCCAGTCGAATCCTACGCAGCCGAGTGCCTCGGCCACCAGCGGAGACGCCGACATTGCGAATGTGCCGACCGGGTAACCAGCGGCGAGGTCCTTGCGCGCGAGCAAGGTTTTGAACGGGTTGTGCATGGCGGAGTCCGGCCTCAGAAGATCACGGGTTCGGGCGTCGGTGCCGTTCCCTGAAGGAAATCGAAATCGCAGCCCTCGTGGGCCTGGGTCACGTGTTGCTGGAACAATTTGGTGAAGCCGCGCTGATACGGTTGCTCTGGCGCGGTCCAGGCGGCACGGCGCCGCGCCAGTTCGGTCTCGGGCACGTCGAGTTGCAGCGAACGCGCCGCGACGTCGAGCGAGATGGTGTCGCCGGTCTGCACCAGCGCGAGCGGGCCGCCGACGGCACTTTCGGGCGAGATATGCAATACACAGGTGCCGTAATGGGTTCCGCTCATGCGCGCATCGGACAGGCGCAACATGTCGCGCACGCCGGCCTGGAGCAGCTTTTTCGGGATCGGCAGGTTGCCCCATTCGGGCATGCCGGGTGCGCCGACTGGCCCTGCATTGCGCAATACCAGCACGGTGTTCTCGTCGCAGTCGAGTTGCGGATCGGCCATCGCCGCCAGCATCTGTGGCTGGTTGTCGAACACCAGTGCCTTGCCGCTGTGGCGAAGCAGGTTTGCACTGGCGGCACTGGGTTTGATGACAGCGCCTTCGGGTGCCAGATTGCCGCGCAGCACCGCCAGCGCGCCGGCCGTGCTGACGGGACGCGACAAGGGGCGGATCACCTCGGGATCGAGCACTTCGGCCTGGGCGATGTTGTCGCCGACGCTGTACCCGTTGACGGTGCGCTCGTCGGTCGAGAGATGTTCGCGGATCTCCGACATCAGCGCCGGAAGACCGCCGGCGTAATAGAAGTCCTCCATCAGACGGTCACCGCTGGGGAACAGGTTGGCCAGCACCGGCACCTTGCGCCCGATGGCGTCGAGGTCGTCGAGTGTCAAGTCGACCCCGGCGCGGCGCGCCATGGCGATGATGTGCACTGCCGCGTTGGTCGAGCCGCCCAGTGCCATCTGCACTGCCACCGCGTTTTGGAAGCTGCCCTTGGTGAGCAGTCGCGAGGGTTTGAGATCCTCCCAGACCATGGCCACGATACGTTCGCCGCAATCGGTTGCCATGCGGGTATGGGCCGAGTCCATCGCCGGAATCGAACTTGCGCCAGGCAGCGTCAGCCCCAACGCTTCGGTGATGCCGGTCATCGTCGACGCCGTGCCCATCGTATTGCAGGTGCCTGGCGCGCGTGTCATGCGCGACTCGAGGTGCTGCATCTCGCGTGCGTCGATATTGCCGGCCTGGTATTCGTCCCAGAACATCCGGGTATGTGTGCCGGCACCAATCGAACGCGAAACACCGTTCTTGACGTGGCGGTCGTTGAGCATGGGGCCCGCAGGACAGAAGATGGTGGGGATGTCCATGCTGATCGCGCCCATCAGCGTGCCGGGAGTCGTCTTGTCGCAGCCGGCGAGCAACACGACGCCGTCGCACGGCAGGCTGCGCAGCAGTTCCTCGACTTCCATCGCCAGGAAATTGCGATACAACATGGTGGTGGGCTTGACCATCACCTCGCCCAGGCTCATCGCCGGCAGCTCAACCGGGAAACCGCCCGCGAGCATGATGCCGCACTTGACCGCCTCGGCGCGCTCGCGCAGATGTGCATGGCACGGCGAGAGGTCGCTCCAGGTGTTGATGATGGCAATGATCGGCCGTTCCATCACGTCTTCCCGACGCACGCCGCGCTGTTGCATGCGCTGGCGATGTGCGAAACCGCGCATGCCGGCATCTGCAAACCAGCGCCGGCTGCGCAGCTGGTCAAGGGTTTTGACGGGGGGTGTTTTCACGGGTAAGCTGAAAAGCTGTTAGCGCTAACATTAGCCTTGTGTTTTTGACTTGTCATCATGGCAAACCCTAGGAATTCATCCATATCACTTGACGGAACAAAGGCGCCGGTGGCCCGCGTCACAGGTCGTAGTCATGGCCGCGCCACGCAGGCCACTGTCGCAGCGCAGGCGGGTGTGACGACGATGACGGTGTCACGTTTCCTGCGTGCGCCGGAGTTGGTGGCGCACGAGACCGCGGAGAAGATCCGTGCAGCGGTGCAACACACCGGTTACACACCGAACAAGAGCGCCGGCATGCTTGCCGGAGGCCGATCGAGCATCGTTGCCGTGATCGTTCCGAGCATTGCCAATGCCACGTTTTCAGAGACGGTACAGGCGCTGAGCGACGGACTGCAAACCCATGACCTCGAACTGCTTCTGGCTTCGACTAACTACCAGTCCGATCGAGAGGAGCATCAGATCCGGGCTCTGCTGGCCTGGTCGCCCTCAGCGCTGGTGGTGACCGGGCGCAGCCACAGCCCGGCGGCGAACCGGTTGCTGGCGCAGGCACGCGCCAGCGCCATTCCGGTTGTGCAAATCTGGGACTTCGATGCGCAGGACAAAGACACGGTACAGATCGGTTTCAGCCACAAGCGGGTCGGCGCGTTGATGGCCGACCACCTGACGGGTCGCGGTTACCGCGACCTTGTATATGTCGACAACAGTGTGCCCGGAGATGTGCGCGCACACGCGCGCAGCAAGGCCTTTGTCGGCGCAGCGCGCCAGTCGCAGGCACAGGTTCGGGTGGTGCCGATGCCCCGCGTCGACCCCATGGCCGCTGGCCGCGCCGTGCTGCAGCAATTGCAGCGCGACGGTTTGCCACGGGCCATCGCGTTCTCCAGTGATTTCCCGGCGGCCGGCGCCTGGTTGCACGCATTGGAGGCCGGCATCGCGGTGCCGCAGCAACTGGCCTTGCTGGGTTTTGGCGACTATCCGATTGCGGCCGAGCTTGGCGGTGGATTGAGCTCGGTCAGTGTGGACCGCCAGTCGCTGGGCACGCTGTGCGCACAGCAGGTATTGGCGATGGTTTATCCGCAGACATCCGCGCCAGTGGCATTGGCGCAGCGCGAGATCCGGCCGAGGATTGTGGAGCGGGGAAGTACGTGAATGCCGGCCGATGTTTGCTGCATTTGAATGCTGTGTTTGGTCGGAAGTGATCAGTACTTAAGATCGAGGCCGTCAGCCACCAGCCTGGGCAAGCTTCTCCAGTTGCGCCACAACAGCATCCGCCACCTGCAAGCCATCAGTCGCCGCTTTGCGTTCCAGCACCAGTCGCCGCGCTCCCGCCAATCGCACACCATCGTCACGCAGCATCTCGGTGATCACGGTTTCCATGCGGTCGTAGTACGCATCGGTGCCCGCCAATGCGCCGGGGTCGATGACGATGAAGGCCTGGCCGATACGCGGCTGGTTGCCTTCGTCGACAAAAAACGAACTGGCCTCGAAGCCGAATTGCGCGCCAATGACAGCTGTGACCATCAGTTCGACCATCAGTGCCAGCATCGCGCCCTTGGGGCTGCTGGCCGCGCCGACGGGCAACATCGAGCCCATCATGCCTTTGTGCGGATCGGTCGTGGGTTCTCCGTCGGCGTCCAGCGCCCAGCCCAGCGGGATTGCCTGACCGGCCTTGGCGGCCACCATCAGCTTGCCACGTGCCACTTCGCTCAGCGACAGGTCGATCATCAGCGGGTCGCCGTTGCGCCGCGGGAAGATCGCCGCGACCGGGTTGGTACCGAACACCGGATGTTTGCCTCCCGCTGCCGGCATAGCGGCGGGGGAGTTGGCGAACGCGATGGCGACCATGCCGGCTTGCGCGACCGGCCGCAGATGATCCACCATGACACCGGCATGGTGGCTGTTGGTGACGCCGGCGAAACACACGCCGAGTTCGCGTGCTGTGGCGATGGCGGTTTCAATCGCCAGATCGCAGGCGGGAAAGGCCAGGCCGGTGCCGGCGTCGACCAGCAGGGCTGCGCCTTTTTGGCGCGCCACTTTGGCAATGGCCGCACCGTTGGCGCGTCCGTTGCGCAGGTGGGTGGTGTACTGACCGACGCGGCTCAGTCCATGGCCGGACAAGCCTTGCGATTCGGCCAGCACCAGGGCGCGTGCGACCGAGCGCGCCATGGTGTTGTTGGCGCCCGCCGCCGCCAGTGCCTGCGTCACCAGATCGGTGGCTTGCCCGATGCTCAGTTGTGCCATCAGTGCAAAGCCTCCAGCACCTTCTCGGCGATCAGGAATGACACGCGTTCGTTCGACTCTGCGCTGACGCCGGAGATGTGCGGTGTCAACAGCAGGTTTGGGCAGTCCTGCAGTTCGCCACTGGCGACCAGCGGTTCGGTATCGAACACGTCGATGGCCGCACCTCCCAGATGGCCGCTGCGCAGCGATGCGGCCACTGCCGAGATGTCGACGATATGGCCGCGCGAGGTGTTGATGAGAATGGCGCCGGGTTTCATGGCCGCGATGTTTTTGGCATTGAACAGGCCACGTGTTGTTTCGACCAGTGGCACATGCAGCGTGACCACGTCGGACTGAGTGATCAACTCCTGCAGCGCAATGTATTGCACGCCGGTTTGCGCGAACACCGGTGCGCCGGCGTCCAGCATCGCGTCGAAGGCGATAACCTGCATGCCCAGGCCTTGTGCCAGTCGTGCGGTGGTGCGTCCGATCGAGCCAAATCCGATGATGCCCAACACCTTGCCGGCCGTCTCGCGGCCATTGCCCAACACATTGCGTGGCCATTTGCCGCTGGCCACGTCTGCCGTGGAAGCAAACGCTCCGCGCAACAACATCATCGACGCAGTGATGACGTATTCGGCCACGCTCAGCGCATTGGCGCCGGTAGCCGGTATCACCGCCATGGCGCGCGCCTCGCAGGCCGCCACGTCGATGTTGTCCAGACCGACCCCCAGGCGTCCGATGACCTTGCAGCGGTTCAGTGCGGCGAGCAGGTCGCCACGCACCTGGGTGCGGTTGCGCACGATCAGCGCATCGGCATGTGCTGCCTGCTGGAGCAGGCGCGGCATGTCATCGACCAGCGTCGGCGCGTAGTCCACCTCGTGGTGGGCGGCGAGTTGCGCTACCGCGCGTTCGTCCATGAACTCGGAAATCAGTATCTTCATGCGTCTTCAGACAAGAGTGAAAAGTGGAGGGCCGGGGTGATCGCGATCAAGGCAGTGGCACCTGCAGCGCGTGCTTGAACAAGGCATACATCCCGAACAGGATGACGCTGGTCGACAAGCCATACAGCAAGGCAGTACGCCAGGTCCAGCGTCCGTGCTGGGAAATCAGCAGCAAGGCCGCCATGGCCGCCGCGCCGCTGGGCAGGAAACCCAGCGGACCCAGTGTGAAGCCCCAGGTCACCATGACCACGGCCACGAGGGTGCGGCGCATGGCCGAGCCGTCCGAACCCGTGGCCCGTCGGGTGCGGCCGATCAGCACGAGCAGGATGTAGACACATCCGAGCGCCACCAGCAGCGCGCCCACGGTGCGCGGGAAAACGGCGCCCAGGTCGGAGTAGTCCCGCGCTGCCCAGATGGCACCGGCGCCCAGCAGTACCATCACTGCGCTGCCAATGGCGCCGGGTATGTCAGGCCGGATCTCAGGCATTGCGTTCTCCTGCGAGACGGATTCGGCGCGCGGCCCACCATGGCCACAGCAGACCGAGCACGATGAAGAAGATGATGGCCAACGAAATCGGCCTGGCGAAGAATTCGGCCATGATGGAGCCGCGTGCGCCACCGATCAGGTGGCCTTGCACGAAGCCGCGCTCGGCGATGGTGCCCAGGATCAGTCCGAGCACGATCGGCGAGGCGCTGAAACCGAGTCGGCCGACACCCCAGGCCGCCACGCCGAGCAACACCATCTGCTGCACTTCATGGATGTTGTTGTGCACGGCGAAACTGCCCAAAACCGTCAGCAATGCCACGCCGGGCACCAGCACCGCTTTCGGAATCGCAACGATGGAGCGAAATGCGAACCGGCCGATCAGTAGACCCACCGGCAACATGATCAGCGTGGCCAGTATCAGGCCCCAGATGAAGGTGTAGACGATGGGTGCTTGCTGCGTAAACAAGGTCGGCCCGGTACGTATGCCTTGCACCAGCAAGGCGCCCAGGATGATCGCGTCGGGTGGTGTGCCGGGAATGCCGAGCACCAGTGTCGGAATGAAGCCACCGCCCACCGTGGCATTGTTCGACGACTCGGTGGCGATGACGCCGTCGGGCTCGCCTTTGCCAAAGTGTTCACGCCGCGCAGAACCGCGTTTGGTCTCGGAGTAAGCCACCAGCGACGCGATGGACCCACCGGCGCCGGGAAGAATGCCGACCACAGTGCCGATGATCGAACTGCGCAACAGGTTGACGCGCGAGCGGCGCAGGATGCCCAGCGCTTCGCCCAAACGGAAACTCGCCACCTGTTTGCCGGCTTCCAGGTGCGCCACAGGTGTTGCGACCAGATCGATCAGTACCGGCACACAATAAAGGCCGATCAAGGCCGAGACCACGTCGACGCCTCCGAGCAAAGCCTTGAAATCGCCGACGAAGCGGATATCGCCGCCCACCTCGGCCACACCGACCATGGACAGCAACAGCCCCAGGCCGCCGCCAATCAGGCCCTTGATGGTGCTGCCTTCGCCCAGCGAGGCAATCAAGGTGAGTCCGAACAGCCCGAGCCAGAAATATTCGACCGGGCCGAACTTGAGCGCCACGGTGGCCATGGGTGGTGCCAGCACCAGCAGGAAGCCGGCACCGATCAGGCCGCCGACGACGGACGACAGACAGGCCAGTGTCAGCGCCAGGTCGCCGTCGCCCTTGCGCGCCATCGGATAACCATCGAATGTGGTGGCGATCGATGACGGTGTACCGGGCGTATTGAGCAAGATGGCGGCATAGGCGCCGCCATAAATCGCCCCGGTGTAGATCGCCCCCAGGGCGATCAGCGCCGCGGCCGGCGCCATCGTGAATGTGAACGGCACCAGCACGGCAACCGCCATCGTGGCAGTCAGCCCTGGCAACGCACCGATGACGGTGCCGGCCACGACGCCGCCAAGGGCAAGCAGAAGGTTGAGCGGCGAAAGCGCCGCCAGAAGAAAGTCCAGGCTGCCCATGAGGTACTGGCGGCGGTGTGCGGGTGTCGCTTACTTCTTGACGATGCCCATTTCCTTGGCCAGTGCCTCGTAGCGGGCCTTGACGTCCGACATGAAGCCGGCCATCTGCGCGGGTCCGACATTGAGCATGGCAAAACCACCTTCTTCCATTTTGCGGATGAACTCCGGGTCGGCATTCACCTTGGCCAGATCGGCGGCCAGCTTGTTCTGGATGTCGGCCGGGGTGGACTTGGGAACCGCCACGCCACGATACGCGCCGCCGACGAGGTTGAATCCCTGCTCCTTGAAGGTCGGGCAGTCCGGCAGTTTGGGATGGCGCTGTTCCATCGCCACCGCCAGGCATCGCACCTGCGCGCCGAGCTGCATCTGCACGGTGGTGTAGCCCCAGCTGCCCGAGACCTGCTTGCCCAGCAAGGCGGTATTGGACGGGCCGGTGCCGCCAAACGGTACATAAGTGGTCTTGATGCCGGCCATCTTGTCGAACTGGCGCTGCGCCAGGTGATTGGCGGAGTTCGTCCCCGAGCCGCCCAGCGTGGTCGCGCCAGGCGCCTTCTTGGCGGCTTCGACGAAATCCTTCAGGGTCTTGAGCGGGCTGTCGGCCGGAACGAGCAGGGCGTCGGGTGTGTAGTGGAACCAGAACACCGTGGTGATGTCATCGGTCTTGTAGCCGACGTCTTTTTCCAGCGGCTGCAGCACGATATGGGGCAGATTGGTTCCCATCACGGTATAGCCGTCACCGGCCATGCTGTTGAGCTGCGACCAGCCCGCTGCGCCGCCGGCACCTGCCTTGTACTGGATCGCCAGGCCCTGCCCGGTGAGTTTCTTGAAAACCGGTTCCTGAAACCGCGCGGAGATATCGGACTCGCCGCCCGGTCCGAATGGAATGATGTAGTTGACGGTCTTGTCAGGATAACCGGCGGACATCGCCAATGGTGCGGCCAAGGCGACAGCGGCTGCGACGAGGGTGGTGCGGATGCGGAATGTCATGGTTTGTCTCCTGATGGTTCTGGGTATCTGACCGGTGTTATCGCCGGCCTTGGTATCGGTCCACCTGCGCCGCCGGATCGTTGTCCGCTTGCGCGCCGGTGGATCGATACATGTTAGATCAATTGATGACCTGCTGTGCAGCGAAGGGTGCGGTCACGCACTTTCGTACAGACGCGTGAGCACAAACTCGCGATGGCCCAGCGACTCGGCAGCGGTCAGGCGGCCGTTCTCGGTACGCAGCATGTTGTCGAGCAGCTTGTCGCCGGCCTGGTCGAGCGTGATTTCGCGCTGCAGCAGGCCGGTGACGTCGACATCGATGTGTTCGCTCATCGTGCGCACGGTGCGCGGGTTGGCGCACAGCTTGATGACCGGGACGATCGCGTTGCCAATGACATTGCCCTGGCCGGTCGGGAACAAGTGCACGGCATAACCGGATGCCGCGCACAGCGTCACCATCTCGGCCGCGGCCGACGACGAATCCATGAACCACAGCCCCGGATGGGTCGGCATCTCGGCCTTGTCGATGACGCCGTCGACCGTGCAGATCTTGCCGATCTTCTGGATGTTGCCCAGTGCCTTTTCCTCGATCGTGGTCAGGCCGCCGGCGATGTTGCCCTTGGTCGGCTGGCTGTCGGCCAGGTCGCTGGTCTTGTGGCGGTTGATGACCTCCTGGTAGCGGTCGAACATGTGCATGAACTTCTGGCGCACGTCGTCGTTGGCGCAGCGCGCCGCCACGATATGCTCGCCGCCGGTGAGTTCGGTGGTCTCGCCGAAGCACAGATAGTTGCCCAGCGGGTGCAGCTTGTCAAACGCGTTGCCGACCGCCGGATTGGCGCCGCAGCCACTGGTGGTGTCGGACTCGCCGCACTTGGTACTGACCCACAAGTCGGCGATCGGGCAGACCTCGCGCTGCTTCTCGCTGGCCCATTGCACGTATTCCTTGGCCGACTTGCTGGCGCGCAGGATGGTGTCATGGTCGCCATGCAGTTCGATGCCGTAGCCCACGACCGGCTTGCCGGTGGACTTGATGCCTTCGACGACCTTCTGGGTCCAGCCGTCCTCGATGCCGATCACGAAGACCGCCGCGACGTTGGGGTTGCAGCCGGCGCCGATCAGCGAACGGAAATGCAGGTCCAGGTCGGCGCCGAACTGCAGGCGGCCGTAGGGGTGGGGGATCGCCATCGCGCCCTTGATGTTGTGCGCCACGGCTTCGGCGGCGGCGTTGGACAGGTCGTCCAGTGGCAGGGTGATGACGTGGTTGCGAATGCCGACGCGACCGTTTTCACGCCGCTAGCCGAGGAAGGTGGTGTTCTTGTCGATGACGGACATGGTGTGTTTCCGTTTTCGGTGAAGAGGGTGTGGTCAGGGATGCGCAGGGCCGGCTTACCAGCGTTTGGTCTTGATGTTGTGCACATGGGCGTGCTGGCCGACCGCGATGGCCGCGACCACCTTGCCCATGTCGATGCCGTACTTCACCACGGTGTCGCCAACCGCCATGTCCTTGAGCGCCACCTTGTGGCCGATCGGGATGTCCTGTTTGGCCGACACGTCGATCATGCGGTCCTCGTCCATGATCCAGCCGGTCATCTTCGTGCCGGCGGCCGAATACCCGCATGTCGAGTGCCTGGGCTTTGAGCGAGAGCGTGCGAACGAAGCGGATGCCGGTGCGCTGCGCATCAAGGCCGGCGACCCGGTGATTCGTTTCGGCAACCGGCTGTCACTGGGCGGGCGCGCTGTGGTGCATGACAACATCACGATCCCGG
>JBBQJP010000053.1:0-29723 GCA_038326025.1 Burkholderiales bacterium | reverse complement strand
CCTGCTGCATCTGGCGCGCGATGGCATGCCGATCGAAGTCGGTGAACTGCAGATTCTGCCGTTCACGGTTCCACACGACGCGCGCGAGCCCTTGCAGTTGCGCTGCACCGATGGTGCCCGCAGCCTGGGCATCCTGACCGACCTGGGCCACGCCACCGACCATGTGCTGACACAGTTGGCTCTTTGCCAGGCCCTGCTGCTCGAATGCAACCACGACGTCGACATGCTGGCCCGTGGTGGGTACCCGCCGTTCCTCAAGAAGCGGGTCGGCGGCGACCATGGCCACCTGTCCAATGCCGCAGCCGGCGAAATTGCCCGCAGGCTCCAGCATCCCGGCCTGGGCACGGTCGTCGCAGCACATCTGAGCCAGCAGAACAACCAACCCGCGCTGGCCCAGGCTGCGCTGGCCGAAGCACTGGGATGCAGTGCGGCCGATATTGGCATCGCCGACCAGGTACTGGGCACAAACTGGCAGTTGGTCTGAACGATGCCCCCGTTCTGACGTTCCAGCCATGCCTTTGACAACCGGGCCGCAAACAGCCGCCCACAACCCACAATAGAGATCCCCATGCCATTACCCCCTACCCCCACCAACCGGCCCAACAATGCCGTCAATCGCGCGGCCAACCGAAAGGCCGACAACGAATTGCTGATCAAGGGTGGCCTGTGCGCGCTGATCGGCGTGTGCGTATTGTTGTCACCCTACTTCCTGAAGTCACCCGCTTTGCGCGACACCATCGCGCAGGCCTCGGTGGCGGGCTGGTTTGCGCTGGCGCTGGGTTGCGCATTCATCGCTCTTTTTGCACGCCGGCGCTGGATGGCACCCCGCGAGCACTGACGACGCGCAGAACCGGAGCCATCTCGTCGTTCAGAGCCGGCAGCCCCACGGCCGGCGCCAGGCACCGGATGGCAAGGGCCGGCCGGATCCTCAGCGACAGGCCTGCTGCTCGATCAGTTCACCCAGACTCGGCCCCATGGCCTTGAGCAACTGGCTTGGCAAGGCACTGGTGAAACGATAGTCCGCAGCATAGGGCTCGTTGACGAAAACCATCAGCGTGCCGTAGTAACGCTCTCCGAGCAGGAACATCAGCGTCGCGGAACGGCTCACAACCCGCGACGTCACCTGCGCCCCACCCTTGTCATAGGTGTAATAACGATGATCGCCGGTGCCGGTCTTGCCACCCACGATTACCGGCGTACCGTCGTCGCGTACAAACGCATCCTTCAGACGCCGGCCCGTGCCCTCCTGCACGACCCCGATCAGCGTTTGACGCACGGTAAACGCAACCTCCGGCTCGAGCACCTGCTCCACCTTCTGCGGGCGATACGCGAGCCGGGTCTCATACGGTGTATCGCGGGCAAATACCAGTGACTCCAGCCGTGCGACCGGCTTGCGCACACCGCCGTTGACGATGATGCCCATCAGTTCCGCCAGCGCTGATGGCCGGTCGCCCGAGGCGCCCAGCGCACTGGCATATGACGGCGTCAGACCTTCGAACGGATACCCTAGCCGTTTCCAGCGCTCATGCACACGTGCGAACGCATCGATCTCGAGCAAGGTGCGGATACGCTGGTCCTGCGCATCGCGGTGGTGCGTGCGGAACAACCATCCATACACATGCTGGCGCTGACCGGCACTGGCAGCGATCGCCTGGGCCAGCGAGGCACCGGGCGTGCGCATGCGAAAACCCGCCAGCCACAAGTCCAGTGGATGGACTCCGGCAACATAACCGCGGTCGGCCAGCGACATCCGATCGCCGCCGTACCGCTCAAACAGTTGCGCCAGTTCGCCGTCGGCCAGCACCGCATCCGGCCGATACCGCACGATGAACGCCGCCAATGCGATCGCATCGGCGTCCGGGTAAAGCGCACCGAACACACTGCCCAGGCGCGCAAATGTCGGCGCGCGGGTCTTGAACTGCTGCGCCATCCAGGCGTCGGCATTCAGGCCCTGGTTATCGCGATAGAAGCGGGCCAGATACTCCCGCCCTTCCTTGTCCGCGAAACGCGCCAGCAATGCCAGCCGCTTCGGGTCGTCGCGGTCCGCACGAATAGCCGCGGCCGAACCCTCTTCATGGAACATCAGATGCCGCACCAGGTCACGCATGAGCCGGATGTAAACCAGGTTGACCGAGCGCGTCGTGGCCTCGCGCACAGTCAGCACCCGGTTGTCATCGGCGGACTCGAAATTGCCGAAATGGTGTAAACCACCACCGGTGAAGAACCCTTCTGACGGATTGGCGGAGTAGGTGCGCAACATGGCGGCGTCGAGCAGGGGTTGCAGTGCGCGGTCGCTCCGCCCGATCAGATACTGCCGCACCCACAAGCCCAATGCGTCGCGTTCGTCGAGATCCAGCGCCGCGAGTTGCGGGGCTGTCAAAACACCCCAGCGCGTATGCAATTCGACGATCAAGCCCAGATAGGTCACCAGCGTACGCAACTTGGCGGTTGACCCCAGGTCCAGCCGCGCGCCCTCGTTGATGTCAAAAGGTTGATTCAGGTTATCAGTCTGCACACGCAGTCGGTTGACCTGTTCACCCCGTTCAAACAACGTGAAGCTAAATACCAGGTGGCTGGGATCGTCGCCCTCATTGAGCAGATACGGTCCGTAAAGTCCCGCAGCCTTCGCACCTTCGCGCTGGCTCAGGCTGCGCAACAAGGCGACGCCGGCTTGCTGGGCGCGCGCATCGATACTGCTGGTGGCCTGCACATCGATACGGTCCATGTCGTAGCCACGATCCACACCGAGCTGCCCCGCCAGACGGCTACGCAGCGCGCTCGCCGCCTTGCGTTCGCTGAACGGAGTGCTGTTGACCAGTTCCTCGCGCGGCGGTGCGCCGTGACGCAGGTCCAGTGCCAGCGGCAGAGCGGCATCGCGTAGTGAGGGCGAAATGACCCCGGCGTCTGACAACACGCGCAAATGGGCATTCACCAGCTCCGTCAGGTCGGGCTTGGCGTCCTCCTGCCCAAGGTAATACGAGGGTCGCCTCTGCGCAATCAGCAGCGACAGAACCTGCTTGAATGCCAGCGCCTGGCGCACCAGCAGCCCCTGCGGCGCCTTGGCATCGCCCGGGTCGGCGATCAGCAATGCATTGACCTCGTTGAAGTCACGCTTGTACCAGGCCGCCAGTGCGTCGCCCAGCCCATGGATCTCGCCAATGCCCGGTCGCGCCGCGAGGGGTACGGTGTCGAGATAGTCCACAACGATTTGACGTCGACGCGACAGGCTGTGCTCGCCTTCGATATAGGCGCGCAAGGACGCCGAGGCCATCTGATACCACTTGTCCCGTGCCGACGCGGTGCGCCCGCCCGGTGAATGGCGGTATTTCTCGATCTGCGTGGCCAGTGTGCTGCCGCCCGGCGAGTCATGGTCGGGGTCAATCCGGCCCCAGGCCTGGTCGACCAGCGCCCGTGCAAACCGGCTCCAGTTGACGGCCGGGTTGCGCCGGCTCTGCTGCGTGTCCAGCAAGTCCCGGTCTTCGATGAACAACAAGGCCTGCACGACCTTTGGTGGAATCGCTTCGAACCGACCATAGGCATGCTGCGGGAGACGCGCTGCAAAAAAAGGTTCTGCGCGGCAGTCGAGCAGTTCAAACCCTGCCTGGTTTTTCTCTGCGTACGGCGGAAACAGGCCGCGCTCGATGACATCAACCAGTTCGGGCGACATGCGCGTCTGTGCCGTGATGTGCCAGTTCTGCGCCGTAAGCCGTTCAAGGTATCGCGGCAAGGCGTGATAACCGAGGCGCTGGTCATAAGGGCCATTTCCCGGGAAGCGGATGGCGTCACTGGGGCCGGGATGAAGCGCGAACTGCAGCTTGCGATCCAGCGCCGCCAGCCGCTTGGCCTGATAACGCGACGTCTGCACCTCATCCACGACGATCCAGATCAGGGCGGCAAAGCCCGTGACCAGAACAGTCGCCAGCAGGAAAAGGAAGCTGGCCCTCCAGCGCGTCAAACGCGCGCCATGCTCAGCCTTCGACCCCTGGGGCGAAACTCCTTCGCCGCCTGAGTCTTTACGCATCTTCATAGGGCAACATTATTGACGCGCCGGCCGCATGACGGCCACACCAGACGCTTGTTGTGGCGTAGTCTTTGCCCAGGCCAAAAAAAAGCCACCCGAAGGTGGCTCTTCTCGAAGCTGCGGGTTGCAGCGCCGGTTCAAGGCTTCTTGACAGCGTCGCTGACACCAGCAGCAGCAGCGGAGGCAGCGTCAGCCACAGCACCAGCAGCAGCGGATGCAGCGTCGGTGACCGAGGCGGCAGCAGCGGATGCGGCTTCCTGGACAGCTGGAGCAGCCGGCGCGGGTTCAACGACAGGAGCAGGTGCAGGAGCTGGCATTTCCTCCTTTTTGCCACAAGCAGTGAGGGCTGCGGCAGCGATAACAGCGGCCAGGATATAAGACTTCTTCATGATTCGATCGATCTGATGAACAGGGAACAGTTGATAAAACGCCAGCAGCGAGAACCGCACCGGCACAGGCAACTGCATGTTTTCACGCACTTGCACAGGCGCGATTGTACTGACAATGGTTGACCTTTTTCGGGTAAACCCTAGGCTGTTGTCAAAATCTCACAGTCCCAGCGTGGTGGCCGGAAAACCGGGCGTGCTGACCTTGAGCAGTTCCTGCAACATTTCGCGGATCTGCACGATCCGCTCGGGCTCAGCGCCGGCGATGCCACTCCCACGCACCGGGTCCAGCCGCTGCACGACCCAATGCGGGCTCCACAGGACCGTCGGGAAATTCACCGCGTCGATCTGCCGGCAGATGCGGCTGTCGACAATATGGCCCCAGGTACGGCGCCAGTTCACGAACCGTGGCTGCCGGCGCACGACGCCGTCATATTGCGCCGCCACGATGGTCAGGCTGCGGCCGCTGCGGGCCCACGTCTGCAGGCTGTCGATCACCGATATCTCGTTCAGCGGCCAGTCCTCGAAGCCGGCATCGCACAGGATCAACTGGCTCCAGCCCTCCCGCGCAGCGCCCTGAAGGGTGTCGCGCAGTTGCTGCAAGAACGCCTCGCGACCGACAAAACGGCCCGCCTCCAATGGTGTCGGATTTCCGGATTCAGTCGCCATGGATCCACCCCGCTTCCATCCAGGTTTGCAATAAAGCCTTGGCGTCGGCACTGGCCGCAGCACAGGCGCGCGCATCAAGCCGGCGATCATCGGCCAGACGCTGCATCAGCCGTGCGTCACGCCCACCTGCAAGGTAGCTTTCGCCATTGATGAACACATGCCGGCTGTCGTACATCATGCGCGTCCTTCGGTCCAGCCGCACCGCGCCCGTCAGGGCGGCGCCAGCCGCTTCGGAGAACCATACCAGAGGCTTGGGTTCGGTCAAGTGTTCGCCCAGGTTACGCGCGAGCACCATCGGATCGCGCAAGGCCTGCTCAAGCGCCGCGCGGGTGAAGTCGGTCAAAGCATCCGGAATCGCCCCGGGCGCCGACACCGCACTTTGTCCGGCATCGCGGTATATCCGCGACGGCATCAGGTCACTGGCGTCCTGCCCCAGGCGTTGCAACATTTCCGCTGCCAACTCGCCGCTGCCGGGCGCGCGAAAGCCGATCGAATAGGTCATGCACTCGTCCAGCGCCACGCCGTCATGGGCATAACCGGGCGGCAGGTACAACATGTCGCCTGGCGCAAGGTCGTAGCTTTGCTCGGGCGCGAAATTCTGCAGGATCTTCAGCGGCACGCCCGGCTGCAGGCTCAGGTCTTTCTGGCGGCCGATGCGCCAGCGCCGGTGTCCGTGGGCTTGCAGCAGGAACACGTCGTAGCTGTCGAAGTGCGGGCCCACGCCGCCGCCCTGTGTCGCAAAACTGACCATGACGTCGTCGAGCCGGGCATCGGGTACGAACCGGAATCGGTTCAGCAACTCGTGGACCGCCTCCAGATGCAGGTCGACACCTTGCACCAGCAGGGTCCAGTCGGCGCGCTTGAGGGCCGGCAAGGCGCGCCGGGCAAACGGGCCGTGGCGCAGTTTCCAACCCTGTTCAAGGCTGCCACCGATGACCAGACGTGATTCGACCGCGTCCTGCGCGGCCAGGTCGAACAGGGCCGCCCGGTCAAGTGGTGGCACAAAACCGGCGATGGCCTGGCGAATCAGCAAGGGTTTGCGTTGCCAGTGGCGCGACATGAATTGTTGCGGGCTCATGCCTCCGAGCAGTGGCAAGGCGTGTTGGATGTCCATGGATGGGAACCTGTAAAAACGGGTGGTGGGTGATGGGGATAGGCACAAGACTGCGCCGAACTGCGACAATTCTCCTATGGAAATTTCTCAACAATGCGTGGTCGCGCTGACCTGGACCCTGAAAGACACCCTGGGCGAGGAACTCGACGTTCTCGACGAGCCGGTCGACTTCCTGGTCGGCGGCACTGACCTGTTCAAAAAAATCGAAGACGCACTGCAAGGCCATGAGGCAGGTGCCAAGCTGCAATTGCAACTCGAACCCGAAGAGGCGTTCGGCGACTTCAATGATCAGTTGGTCTTTCTGGAGCCACGCGAACGGTTTCCGCCCGAACTCGAGGAAGGCATGACCTTCGAAGGCCATGCGCTGCCAGAAGGCTGCAACCCCGACGCCGCAAAAGACGTTTTGTATACGGTCACCGACCTGTATCCCGAACATGTGGTGCTTGACGGCAACCATCCACTGTCGGGCATTGCCCTGCGGCTGTTTCTCAAGGTAGAGTCGGTGCGCGAAGCGACCGAAGAAGAAATCGGTCGTGGCAGTGCCGGAACCGGTTTCTTCAAAGTGCAGGTTCAGCGCCCGGACGCCTGATCAACCGGCGCGGGCGAATCACCTCTCAGGTGCTGCCGGTCGACCCGTACCCACCCTCGCCGCGTACGCTGGCCGGGAACTCCGTCACCAGCTTGAACGTCGCCTGCGCCACCGGCACGACGACGAGTTGCGCAATCCGCTCCATCGGCTCGATCGTATATGCGGTCGAACTGCGGTTCCAGGCGCTGACCATCAACTGGCCCTGGTAGTCGCTGTCGATCAAACCCACCAGATTGCCGAGCACGATGCCATGTTTGTGCCCAAGACCCGAGCGCGGCAGGATCAGCGCGGCATAGTTCGGGTCAGCCAGATGGATCGCAAAACCAGTCGGCACCAGCTGCCAGGCATTGGGCGCAAGCAAGAGCGGTGCGTCCAGGCAGGCGCGCAGGTCAAGGCCGGCGCTCCCGGGTGTGGCGTAGGCTGGCAACTGGTCGGCCAGCCGGGGATCGAGGACCTTGACGTCTATGTGCATGAATATGTTGAAAGGCAAATAAGGGAATGGGTGAAGGAACCCCGGCGTTCGCTAACCCAGGGGCGGGCCCAGCATGGCCGCACAGGTACCGATCAGCGCCCGCGCCAATTCCAGTTTGGGTGCCCGCGCCAGTTCCTGCACCCCGTCAGCGCTGACCAGCAACAAGGCATTGTCGTCCTGGCCAAAGGTTGCCGGACCGATATTGCCCACCAGCAAGGGCACGCCTTTGCGCACGCGCTTGGCCTGCGCATTTGCCAGCAGGTCCTGGCTTTCTGCGGCGAATCCGACACACATCAGCGCGCCCTGCTGCGCCCGTGGCAGTTGGGCCACGGTGGCCAGGATGTCCGGGTTCTCCACGAACTGCAGTTGCGGGGTCTGGCCCGAGCCGTCCTTCTTGATCTTGTGCTGCGCAGCGTCGCTCGGTCGCCAGTCGGCCACCGCGGCGGTCGCAACGAACAGATCGGCCGTCGCGGCCAGGGCCAGCGTCGCATCAAACATCTGCTGGGCCGAACGTACGTCGATGCGATCCACGCCACGTGGGGTCGTCAAGCTGACCGGTCCGGCCACCAGCGTGACCCGGGCACCTGCCTCATGCGCGGCACGCGCCACTGCAAAACCCATCTTGCCGCTGGACAGGTTGGTAATGCCGCGCACCGGATCGATCGCCTCGTAGGTCGGCCCGGCGGTTACCAGCACCTGACGGCCGGCCAGTGGCTTGGGCTGAAAAAATGTAATCAGGTCTTCGACCAGCTCGGCCGGCTCGAGCATGCGGCCATCGCCGGTTTCACCGCAAGCCTGGTCGCCGCGGCCCACGCCCAGGATGCGGGTGCCGTCCTGGCGCAACTGCGCCATGTTGCGCTGGGTTGCCGGATGGGCCCACATCTCCCGATTCATCGCCGGCGCCAGCAGCAGCGGCACCGTGGCCATCGGCCGTGCCAGGCACATCAGGCTCAGCAGATCGTCGGCATTGCCGTGCACCAGACGCGCCATGAAATCGGCACTGCATGGCGCGATCACGATTGCATCGGCCTCACGCCCGAGATTGATATGCGGCATGTTGTTGGCTTCGCGCGCATCCCACTGCGAGCCATACACCGTGCGGTTGCTCAGTGCCTGCATCGTGACGGGCGTGATGAACTGCTCCGCCGCGCCGGTCATCACCACCTGCACCGTCGCCCCCTGCTTGATTAGCAGACGGCACAATTCGGCGGCCTTGTAGCAGGCGATTCCGCCGGTCAAGCCCAATACAAGATGTTTGCCTGTCAAGTCCATGGAGTTTTGCCGCCGATCACGATGGAGGCAATGTAGCAGACGCCTATAATCCTGCTTTACCACCCTGTCGAACCCTCCGGTTCGTCCCTGACATGACCAAATTTGTCTTCGTCACCGGCGGTGTCGTGTCCTCCCTTGGCAAGGGAATCGCTTCAGCCTCCCTCGCAGCGATTCTGGAGTCGCGAGGCCTCAAAGTCACCCTGATCAAGCTCGATCCCTATCTGAATGTGGATCCGGGCACCATGTCACCGTTTCAGCACGGCGAAGTGTTCGTCACTGACGACGGCGCCGAAACCGATCTGGACCTGGGCCATTACGAGCGTTTTGTCGAAACGCGGATGCGCCGCAGCAACAACTTCACCACCGGTCAGATCTACAAGAGCGTGCTCGAAAAGGAGCGCCGCGGCCTGTATCTGGGCAAGACGGTGCAGGTGATTCCGCATGTGACCAACGAGATCCAGGAATTCATCAAGCGCGGCGCGCGATTTGGTGAGCCCGACGCGGTCGATGTGGCGATCGTAGAGATCGGCGGTACCGTGGGAGACATCGAGTCGCTGCCTTTCCTCGAGGCCGTGCGTCAGCTCAGTCTCAAGCTCGGCCCGAACAACACCGCGTTTGTGCACCTGACCTATGTCCCGTGGATCGCCGCCGCGGGCGAACTCAAGACCAAACCGACACAACACACGGCCAAACAGCTGCGCGAGATCGGCATCCAGGCCGATGCGCTGGTCTGCCGCGCCGACCGCCCGATTCCGCCGGAGGAACGCGACAAGATCTCGCTGTTCTCCAACGTGCCCGAGTGGGGCGTTATCTCGATGTGGGATGTGGACACGATCTACAAGGTACCGCGCATGCTGCATCAGCAAGGCCTGGATGGCCTGATCTGCGACAAGCTGCGCCTGAACACGCCACCGGCCAACCTCAAGCGCTGGGACGACCTGGTTTACGAAACCGAGCACCCCAAGACCGAGGTGCATATTGCCATGGTCGGCAAGTATGTCGACCTCAGCGACAGCTACAAGTCGCTTAACGAGGCCTTGCGCCATGCCGGCATGAAGAACCATGCCAAGGTGAAGATCGAATACATCGATTCAGAGACCATCAACCTGGATACCGTCAATCAGCTGGCCCGCTTCGACGGCATCCTGGTGCCCGGCGGATTCGGCAAACGTGGCATCGAAGGCAAGATTGCCACCGCGCGATATGCCCGTGAGAACAAGGTTCCCTACCTCGGTATCTGCCTGGGCATGCAGGTGGCCACGATCGAATACGCACGCAATGTCGGCGGACTCGCCGACGCCAACAGCACCGAGTTCGAACCCAGCACGCCACATCCGGTGATCGCCCTGATCACCGAGTGGAAGGATGCCGACGGCACAATCAAGAGCCGGGACGAAAACTCCGACCTGGGCGGCACCATGCGCCTGGGCGCTCAGACGTCCGACGTCGAAGCCGGCACGCTGGCCCATGCGATCTACGGCGACGTGGTCACCGAGCGCCATCGCCACCGTTATGAAGCCAATGTCCATTACCTGGACACCTTGCGCAAGGCCGGGCTGGTCATTTCGGCCAAGACCCAGCGCGAGCACCTGACCGAAATTGTCGAACTGCCCACTACCGTGCACCCCTGGTACGTCGGCGTTCAGTTTCACCCCGAATTCAAGTCGACTCCATGGAACGGCCATCCACTGTTCAACGCCTTCATCAAGGCCTCGCTCGACCATCAGGAACAGTCGCAAAGCCGCAACCTGAAAGCCGTGAAGGCGGTGGCATGAGCCGCCGGGCCGCCCCAAGGCGAATCCGGCAGTGCGCAAGCACGGCGGGTAGCCAAATGCTCCGCCGGGCCGCCCCAAGGCGAATCCCGCAGTGCGCAGCATGAAGGGTATTCGAGTAACCCAGCGTTGCTGCGCGACAGGAGTCGCGAAGTGAAGTTGTGCGGTTTCAACGCAGGACTCGGACATCCGTTTTTCCTGATCGCCGGGCCGTGTGTCATTGAAACCGAGCAGTTGCAGATGGACACCGCCGGCAACTTGCGCGACATCACGCGCGAACTGGGCATTCCATTCATTTTCAAGAGCAGCTTCGACAAAGCGAACCGCACCTCAGGCAGCAGTTTTCGCGGGCCTGGAATGGAGCGCGGCCTGGAGATCCTGGCCAAGGTACGCCGTGAACTGCAGGTACCGGTGCTGACCGACGTGCACCATGAAGACCAGATCGACGCCGTTGCCGCCGTGGTCGATGTATTGCAGACGCCCGCCTTCCTTTGCCGCCAGACCGACTTCATCCGCGCCGTGGCACAGTCGGGCAAGCCGGTGAACATCAAGAAGGGCCAGTTCCTGGCGCCCGGCGATATGACTAACGTGATCGACAAGGCGCGCGCCGCAGCGCGAGAAATCGGCATGAACGAAGACAACTTCATGGCCTGCGAACGCGGCGCGAGTTTTGGCTATAACAACCTGGTCAGCGACATGCGCTCACTGGCCATCATGCGCGCAACCGGGGCGCCGGTGGTGTTCGATGCCACCCATTCGGTGCAGTTGCCCGGCGGCCAGGGCAGTAGCAGCGGCGGGCAGCGCTACATGGTGCCGGTTCTCGCCCGTGCAGCGGTCGCTGCCGGTGTTGCCGGGGTTTTCATGGAAACCCATCCCGACCCGGACAAGGCACTGAGCGACGGACCCAACGCCGTTCCGCTGAAACACATGAAAGCCTTGCTCGAAGTCCTGCGCGACCTCGACCATGCCACGAAACGTCACGGTTTTCTCGAGCAGGCATTTGCCGACTGAGCCACCAACCACAGGAACTCCACCATGACCAGTGCCTACATCATCGCCAACGTGACCGTCACCAATCCGCAGCAATACGAGGAATACAAGAAGTGGTCGTCCGCCGCGATGTTGGCCCATAACGCCGAAGTCTGTGTGCGTGGCGGCAAGGTCGAGGTTCTCGAAGGCGACTGGCAACCCGAACGTCTGGTTATGCTGAAATTTCCCTCGATGGATGCGGCACGCCAATTCGACGCTTCGCCCGAATACGGCAAGGCTCGCGCTGCGCGCCAGGGCGCCGCCATCATGCGCATGGTGATCGTCGAAGGTGTCTGAGCAACCGGCACGTTCAGAACAGAATTTACCCACCCCTTTTCAGAAATCCGATCAGAAAGAAGAAACATGAGTGCAATTGTTGACATCGTCGGCCGTGAAATCCTCGATTCACGCGGCAACCCCACCGTCGAATGCGACGTGCTGCTCGAAAGCGGCACCATGGGTCGCGCCGCAGTTCCATCCGGCGCCTCCACCGGTTCACGCGAGGCCATCGAGCTGCGCGACGGCGACAAGAGCCGCTACCTGGGCAAAGGCGTACTCAAGGCCGTCGAGTTCATCAATACTGAAATTTCCGAAGCGGTGATGGGCCTGGACGCCTCCGAGCAGGCCTTCCTGGACAAAACCCTGATCGACCTGGACGGTACCGAGAACAAATCACGCCTGGGCGCCAATGCGATGCTGGCCGTATCGATGGCAGTGGCCCGCGCTGCGGCCGAAGAATCCGGCCTGCCGCTGTACCGCTACTTCGGCGGCATGGGCGGCATGCAGATGCCAGTGCCGATGATGAACGTCATCAACGGCGGCGCCCACGCCAACAACAACCTGGACATCCAGGAGTTCATGATCATTCCACTCGGTGCACCGAATTTCCGCGAAGCGCTGCGTTATGGCGCCGAGGTGTTCCACGCGCTCAAGAAGATCCTGCACGACAAGGGCATCAGCATCGCGGTGGGTGACGAAGGCGGCTTTGCGCCGAACGTGGCCAATCACGAAGCCGCGATCCAGATGATTCTGGAGGCGATCGATGCCGCGGGTTTTGTGGCCGGAGAGCAAATCGCGCTGGGACTGGACTGTGCCGCCTCCGAGTTCTACAAGGACGGCAAATACCAGCTCGATGGCGAAGGCCTGAGCCTGAGCTCCGAGGAGTGGACCGACATTCTGGCAACCTGGGCTGACAAATACCCGATCATCAGCATCGAGGACGGCATGGCCGAAAACGACTGGGACGGCTGGAAAGTGCTGACCGACCGCCTGGGCAAGAAGGTGCAGATCGTCGGCGACGACCTGTTCGTCACCAACACCAAGATCCTGAAAGAAGGCATCGACAAGGGTATCGCCAACTCGATCCTGATCAAGATCAACCAGATCGGCACCCTGACCGAAACCTTTGCCGCGATCGAAATGGCCAAGCGTGCGGGCTACACCGCCGTCATCAGCCACCGTTCGGGCGAAACCGAAGACTCGACCATTGCCGACATCGCGGTGGGAACCAACGCGGGGCAGATCAAGACCGGCTCATTGAGCCGCTCCGATCGCATGGCAAAGTACAACCAGTTGCTGCGCATCGAAGAAGACCTCGGCGAGATCGCCCACTACCCCGGTCGCGATGCGTTCTACAACCTTCGCTGAGACCGCGTTATCCACCCGGACTGATTCGACGCCGTGCGCAACCGCATCGTTCCGTTGGCATTGATTGCCCTGCTCGTCATCCTGCACGGGCAGCTTTGGTACGGGCGCGGCAGCATTCCGAATGTGGCGACGCTGGAGCAGGAACTGGCGGCCAAGCAGTTGCAGAACGACCGCGAGCACCAGGGCAACCTGAGGCTCGAGGCCGAGGTGCGCGATCTTCAGGAAGGCATGGACATCGTCGAAGAAAAGGCCCGCTTCGAGCTGGGCATGGTGCGGCCCAACGAGATCATGGTGCAGATCGCGAAATAGGCCACGCGGCCCGTCGCTTGGCGCGCCTCGTTCTGGACGGCCGGCGCTCGCCGGAACAGCTCAATGGGTGGCGTCACCCGGCGTGGGCGGCAACTGGCTGTGGGGCTTGAAAAGCTGCGCCGCATCGATCGCATCGAAACGGTACTGCACGCCGCAGAACTCGCAGCCCACCTCGATATCCGCGCGTTCGGACAGGATGCTGGCGGCCTCCTCCTCTCCGAGTCCCACGATCATCGCGCCCACCTTCTCGCGGCTGCAACTGCAGACGAAATGGGGTTGCGCATCGTCCGGTTGCGGCGCAAACCGCAGCACATCCTCTTGCCAGAACAGGCGATGCAGGATGGCATCGACGCCCAGCGTGAGCAGTTCCTCGCGCTTGAGGCTCGCTGCCAACGTGGCGATGCGGTGGTAATCCTCGTTGCGACCGATCTCGTCTTCGTCAGCCTGGCGCCCACCGCCGGCCAGATTGCCGGCGCCTTGCATCGGCAGGCGTTGTATCAACAGGCCGGCAGCGACCGATGCGTCAGCGGCCAGCACCAGCGTGGTGTCGAGCTGCTCGCTTTGCAACATGTAGTGCTGCACCACGTCGCTGAATTTTTCCAGCTTTTCGCGCTGGTCGCCAAACAGTGGCACCACGCCCTGGTAGGGCTGCTGTCCCGGCAGACGCGACTTCGGATCCAGCGTGATGGCGCAGCGCCCGACGTTGTTGACATTGACCAGGGCGCTGAGCGTGCTGTCGCTCGCAATATCGCCGATCACCGTAGCGGTGGCCCGCACGGCCAGGTCGGGTTGCACCTCGACCACGGCCAGCTTCACCGGGCCGTCGCCCATGATCTGCATGACCAGCGCGCCGTCGAATTTGATGTTCGACTGCATCAGCGTCGAAGCGGCCACCATCTCCCCGAGCAGCTCGGCCACGGGCGTGGCGTAGGCGCCGGTCTGCGTATTGGTTGCACGCCGACGCAGGATCTCGGTCCAGGCATCGGTCAGGCGCACGATGATGCCGCGTACCGGCAGGCCATCGAAGAGAAATTTATGGAGTTCGGACAAATCGGTTACCTCGGCTGCTACTGTCCGACCTGGTCGATGCGCTTGAGCGTGGCACGGAACCGGCGCGCGTTGTCGACATACGTCAGCGCACTCTGGCGCAAGCCTTCGATCTCCTCGGGCGTAAGATCGCGCACCGCCTTGGCCGGGCTGCCGATGATCATCGAACCCTCGGCAAATTCCTTGCCTTCGGTGATCAGCGCACCGGCGCCGACCAGACAGTTCTTGCCGATGCGTGCGCCATTGAGTACCACCGCGCCTATGCCGATCAGCGAGCCATCACCGACCGTGCATCCGTGCAACATCACCATATGGCCGACGGTGACGTTTGCGCCGATATCCAGCGGCTTGCCATGGTCGGAGTGCAATACGCTGCCGTCCTGAATATTGCTGCCGCTGCCAATGCGCAAGGGCTCGTTGTCGCCCCGCAGCACGGCGCCAAACCAGATGCTGACATCCTGCGCCAATTCGACGTTGCCAATGACCTGGGCGTTCTCGGCCACCCAGGCTGATCCATCCATACGGGGGCTGACATCACCCAATGCAAATAAGGCCAATTGAACTCTCCTGTTGCAGGCATTGTAAAAGCGCGGTTTGCGCTGGCGGGCCAGGTGGTCTTGTTGCCCAAACTGCGGGCCGCTGACATACTCGAACATGAGGGGTCTCACGCAAGACGCCCCGGCCATAACCATCGGAGTCAACAGTCGCATGTCTGAGCCTGCAGCGCACATGCACGGGGGAGATCGGGTCGCCGTGTCGCTGCAAGCGCATGGCGTAAGCCATATCTTCACCTTGTGTGGCGGTCATATTTCGCCCATTCTTTCGGCCGCACGCACGCGCGGTATCCGCATCGTCGACGTGCGCGACGAAGCCACCGCCGTGTTTGCCGCAGACGCCATGGGCCGCCTGTCCGGAGTGCCCGGTGTGGCGGCGGTCACGGCCGGACCCGGCATCAGCAATACCATCACGGCGCTGAAAAATGCGCAGCTGGCCCAGTCGCCGCTGGTCCTGTTCGGCGGCGCGGCGCCCACCGCCTTGCAGGGCCGTGGTGCCCTGCAGGACATCGATCAACGACCTTTGGTGGCGCCGCACGTGAAGCGATTTTTCAAGATCCGGCGCGTGGCCGACCTCGGGCCGGCTGTCGACGACGCCTTTGCGCTGGCTTGCAGCGGTGTGCCGGGGCCGGTGTTCATCGAGTGTCCGGTCGACCTGCTGTACGACGAGGCCACGATCCGGCAGTGGTATGCGGATGCGGCCGGCAAGGGCCGCTCCATCAGCGAACGCCTGTTGCGCCTTTATCTGGGCCGCCATGTCAGGCGGATGTTCGCCGGCTCCGGCGACTTGGCGGGCACTTATGTCAAACCGGTAGCCGTGCCCGCCCCCGCCCCCGCCAGCCTGCGCAAGGCATTGGCGGCATTGTCGCAGGCCCAACGCCCGCTGATGGTGATCGGCAGCCAGACGCTGGCCCAGGCCGAGCAGGCCGCCGTGATTGCCAGGGCCATCGGCGAACTCGGCATCCCGGTCTACCTCTCGGGCATGGCGCGCGGCCTGCTCGGGCGCCAGCACCCGCTGCAACTGCGCCACCAGCGGCGCGTGGCCTTGCGCGAAGCCGATTGCGTGGTGCTGGCCGGTGTGCCCTGCGACTTCCGGCTCGACTATGGCAAACACATCCGGCGCAGTGCCAAACTGATTGCCGTCAATCGCAGCGCCCGGGACGCACGACTGAACCGCCGCCCGGATGTCGCCGTGATCGGTGACGCCGGCCTGTTCCTGCAGTCGATGGTCGAAGCTGGCGCGGTTTGGAGCCAGCGCCGGTCGACCTGGCAGCCCTGGATTGCGCAATTGCACGCGCGCGACGCCGAGCGCGAGACCGGCATCGAAACCCAGGCCCGCACCGAAGGTGTCATGGTCAATCCGGTGGCCTTGCTGCAGATGGTCGAACAGACCGCCGGCGACAAGGCGTTGATCGTGGCCGATGGCGGTGACTTCGTCGCCACCGCCGCCTATGTACTGCGCCCGCGTGCACCACTGCGCTGGCTCGACCCCGGCGCCTTTGGCACGCTCGGTGTAGGCGCAGGTTTCGCACTGGGCGCGGCATGCTGCCATCCGGACGCCGAAGTCTGGATCATCTTCGGGGACGGCGCCTGCGGTTATGGCCTGGTCGAGTTCGACAGCTTCGTGCGACACGGCATACCGGTGATTGCGATCGTGGGCAACGACGCCGGCTGGACCCAGATCGCACGCGAACAGGTGAAGATGCTGCATGATGATGTAGGCACCGTGCTGGCACGCACGGACTACCATAAGGTTGCGCAGGGATTTGGCGCGCAGGGCCTGCTGGTGCGGCGACTCGACGAGGTTCAGGCGGCACTGACCCAGGCGCGCGCGCTCGCGCGCAGTGGCAAACCCGTGCTCGTCAATGTCTGGCTCGACAAGACAGCATTCCGTGAAGGCTCGCTATCGATGTAGCGGCCAACGCGGTGCCCGGAAAATCAATTTCAGGAGACATACGGCATGGCAGAACACGCGCGGATACTCGACTTCATCCAGCAACACGAAGTCAAGCAGAAGGACACGGTCTTTCTGACCCAGCCGCTTGGCGGCGGCAAGGTTGTCGACTACACCTGGGGCGAGACGGTGGGCCAGGCCCGGCGCATGGCGGCTCACCTGCAAAGTCGTGGCCTGGGCGCAGGCGACCGGATCGCGATCCTGACCAAGAACTGTGCGCATTTTTTCATGGCAGAACTTGCAATCTGGTTTGCCGGTGGCACCACGGTGGCGATCTTTCCGACTGAAGGGCCCGACACCATCAAGTTCGTGCTCGAACACAGCGAGGCCAAATTGCTGTTCGTCGGCAAACTCGATGCATGGGAGCAACAAAAGGCCGGTGTTCCCGCCGACCTGCCCTGTATTGCGCTGCCGCTGGCGCCGCCGACCGGTTTCGACACATGGGACGATCTCGTGGCGCGCACCGAACCACTGACCGGCCATTTGACGCGTGCCGCCGACGACCTCGCCATGATCATCTACACCTCGGGTTCAACCGGCACGCCCAAGGGCGCGATGATTACTTTCGGCGCGGTGTCGGCAGTGGCCAGTGGATATACCGACGACCTGGCGCCGCGCATGGGCGACAACGAGCGCTGGCGCGTGTTGTCCTATCTGCCTCTGGCGCACTCGTACGAACGTGCGGTGATCGCGGCCCCGGCATGGCATAGCGGCCGTCTGCACCTCTTTTTCGCAGAGTCGCTTGACACCTTCGTGGCCGACCTCAACCGCGCCCGACCCAACCTGTTCCTGTCGGTGCCACGGCTGTGGCTCAAGTTCCAGCAAGGCGTGCTGACCAAGATGCCGGCGAAGAAGCTCGATTTCCTGCTCGGCTTGCCGATCATCGGCAAGCTGGTCGGACGCAAGGTCCTCACCGGCCTGGGGCTGGACCAGGTGCAGCTGGCGGCCAGTGCTTCGGCGCCGATCCCGCCCGAACTGATAACCTGGTACCGCCGGCTGGGCCTGAACCTGTTCGAGGGTTATGGCATGACCGAGGACTTCGCGTTCTCGCACCACTCGACCGAGCAGTTCAATGCGCCCGGTTATGTCGGCATTCCGTACGACGGGGTCCAAGTACGCATCGGCCCAGGCAGCGAGATTCTGATCAAGTCGCCTGGCCAGATGAAAGGCTACTACAAGCGCCCCGACCTGGACAAGGAGAGCTTCACCGAAGACGGCTTCTTCAAGACCGGCGACATGGGTGAACGCCGCCCTGACGGCCTGCTGAAGTTGACCGGGCGGGTCAAGGAGTTGTTCAAGACCGCCAAGGGCAAATACGTCGCACCGGCGCCGATCGAGAACCGAATCAACGAGCATCCCATGGTCGAACTCTCCATGGTGTCGGGCGTAGGCCAGCCGTCGGCCTATGGCATCGTCGTACTGGCAGAAACCATCCGGCCAAAACTGGCCGATCCGGCCGTACGCGCCGAGGTGCAGTCGGAAATGACGGCGCTGCTCAAGCGGGTGAACAACGGTGTGGCCGACTATGAGCGCCTGCAGATGCTGGTGATCGCCAAGGAGCCCTGGTCGATCGAGAACGGCTGCCTGACGCCCACCATGAAGATCAAGCGCAGCCGCATTGAAGCAGAACTGCAACCGCTGGTCGACGACTGGTACGGGGCGAAGGCACCGGTGCTCTGGGCCTGATCGGTCGCCGGATGCTTCGCACTGAACCGGCAAACACCGGCGTGCCCTGCGCCGAAGTCGTGTTTGCAAGCGGGGCGACAATCGAATGATGACGAACGACCTGCGCGCCCAGGCCCGCGAACTCCTGCTCTGCTGTGACCCCACAGCCAAGGCCGCCGGCACCCGGCATCTGCAACCGACTGACCCGGTCCGGCCACACGCCACTTACGCCGAGATGGCGGACATGCCCGGACGACCGCAGCAGCCGGCACTTGTCGGATTCAACGCCCTTCCCCGTCGCTCGCCAGCCACCGTGGCGGGGCGTGCGGTGCTGCTGCACGCACTCACGCATATCGAATTCAACGCCATCAACCTGGCTCTGGATATCGTCTGGCGTTTTCCCGGCATGCCGGACGCGTTTTATCGCCAGTGGATCGGCGTGGCGCGCGCGGAGGCCCTGCACTTCGAATTGTTGCGCGCCCACCTGCAGACACTGGGCCACGACTATGGAGATTTTCTGGCCCATAACGGTTTGTGGGAGATGGCCCACAAGACCCGTGGCGACGTGCTGGCGCGCCTGGCACTGGTGCCACGTACGCTGGAGGCCCGCGGCCTGGATGCCTCGCCACCGATGCGCGACAAACTACTGGCCGCTGGCGACGCGGGCGCGGCCGGCATTCTGGACATCATCCTGCGCGATGAAATCGGCCATGTCGCCGTCGGCAATCACTGGTATCGCCACGTGTGCCGCGAGCAACAACTGGACCCGATCGACACTTACGCCGAACTCGCGGCACGTTATGGTGCACCCCGTCTGCGCGGGCCGTTCAATCTGGCGGCGCGGCGCGCGGCCGGTTTCGAAGAAGCTGAACTCGCGTTGTTGCAAGCCGACGCAACGGCATGAAGGCGGCACCAAGGCGTCGCAACGCAACTTGCCGAAACAAAGTCTCAATAGAATGCATTGACACTCCCATCAGCGCACACATGTCCGACCCTCAGAGCCCCGAAGATACCCAGCCGCAGAACCTGGACACCCTACCGCAAGGCCTGGAGCCCGCTGGCGCGGACGCAAAGAACGCCAATCCGCCCCAGATCACGGCCATCGCCCGCCAGGCCATCGTCGACGACAAGGGCGCGGTATTTGGCTACGAACTGTTCGACCGCACGCGGATTTCGAGCGAGCACGACGCTGCCAGCGACGCACAACTGCTGTTCAACGTGTTGTCGCACGCTGACACCAGCGCACTGGTAGACAGCCGCACGATGTTTGTCAACTGCACCCATGCCAGCCTGTCCGGCGGCCATCTGGAACTGGTGCAGCCCCAACGCATCGTGCTGGAAATTCCACCCATTGCGGACCACAACGTCGAAGATATCGAGAGCCGGGTTCGAACGCTGAGCGACCTGCGCAAGCGCGGCTTTCGCCTGGCGTTCAACCAGACCGTGTTGACCTCGGCCTACCAGCAGTGGCTGCCGCTGGCCACATTCATCAAGATCGACCTGCTCGCCATCAAGCCGGAACTGGTCGATGCGACCATTGCGTTGGCGCAGAAGCGTTCGGAAGCGACGCTGATCGTCGAGAAGGTCGAGACCGCCGCGCAACATGCCCAGGTGCAGGCCCTGGGGGTGAAGCTGTTCCAGGGTTACTGGTTCGCCAAACCTGCTGTGGTGCACGGCCAGACACTGCGACCGGCCCAGGCCGTGATCATCGAATTGATCAACCTGGTGCGCAAACAGGCTGCGACCGCGGAAATCGAAACGGTGCTCAAGCACGACGCCAGCCTGTCATTCAACCTGCTGCGCTTCATCAATTCGTCGGGCTTCGGCCTGCGCACCGAAATCACCTCGTTCCGGCAGGCCGTAATGCTGCTCGGCCTGAAAAAGCTGTTCCGCTGGGCTGCGTTGCTGCTCACCACCTCGCGTGCCGGCGGCGTACCTGCGGTGGTGGGCCAGACGGCCATCGTGCGCGGGCGGCTGATGGAGCTGCTCGCTGCCGAGCTGCTGGCGCCGGAGGAATGCGACAACGCCTTCGTGACCGGTGTTTTCTCTCTGCTGGACGCGATGCTCGGCATGCCACTGGACAAGGCGCTGGAAGCACTTGCCTTGCCCGAATCGGTGGTATCGGCCTTGCTGCACCAGGAGGGCCCATTGGCACCGTTCCTGGAGCTGACCATTGCCTGTGAAACCGCAGATGACGAGGCCTTCGCCCGCACCGCCAACCAGCTCGGACTGAACAACCGGCAGGTCAACTGGGCCCACCTGCAGGCGCTGGCCTGGGCAGAGACCTTGGGTAACTAACTCGCGAACGTTGTCGCCAAGCGCCGCACCATCCGATCCACCTTGTCAGAACACCCGAACCATGCCCCAAGAATCCGAGACCCCGACGCCTGCAGCAGACAAGGACACCAACGATTCGGCCATTGCCCGCCAGGCCATTGTTGACGACAAGGGCAAGGTCTTCGGCTATGAGCTGTTCGACCGCAGCCGTCGCTTCAGCGAACACACCGCCGGCAGTGATGCACAGATGTTGTTCAATGTGCTCACCCACGCCGACACCGGCGCGCTGATGGACTCGCGCACCATGTTCGTCAATTGCGCGCTCGAGAGTCTGGGCAGCGAACACCTTGAACTTGTCAAACCTGAACGCATCGTGCTGGAAGTACCGAATGTCACCGGGAACGCACCGCAAGATATCGAGCGCGCCCTGGTGGCCTTGACCGAACTGCACGAGCGCGGCTTCCGTTTTGCCTTCAACCAGACCGTGCTGACCGTGGCCTACCGCCAATGGTTGCCATTGGCGGCCTACATCAAGCTCGACCTGACGGCGCTCAAACGCGAACAGGTCGAACCGGCCATACGGCTGGCGCAAAAAAAGCAGGGCGCGCAGGTCGTGGTCGAAAAAATCGAGACCGCCGAACAACACAAGATGGTGGCCGATCTGGGTGTCAAGTTATTCCAGGGTTACTGGTTTGCCAAGCCGGTGCTGATGGCTGGCCAGACCGTGCGCCCAGGTCACGCGGCGATCCTTCAGTTGATCAACCTGGTGCGCAAGAAAGCGCCAACCGACCAGCTCGAGGAAGTACTCAAGCGCGACGCCAGCCTGTCATTCAACCTGCTGCGCTTCATCAACTCCTCGGGATTTGGACTGAGCACCGAAATCACGTCCTTCCGCCATGCGGTGATGATTCTGGGTCTGGACAGGTTGTTCCGCTGGGCCGCCATGTTGCTGACCACCTCGCGTGAAGGCGGCGTTCCGCCGGTTGTGGGCAATACCGCCATCGTGCGAGGACGGCTGATGGAGTTGTTGGCCGCGGAACTGCTACCCAAGGAAGAGTGCGACAACGCATTTGTAGCCGGAGTGTTTTCGCTGCTCGACACCATGCTGGGTGTGCCCATGGACAAGGCGATCGCGGCCATCACCTTGCCCGATTCGGTGACCGATGCACTGCTGAACAAGACTGGTCCTCTGGCACCATTCCTGGAACTGACCATTGCTTGCGAGAATGCCGACGACGAAGCCTTTGCACGCGCTGCAGATGCCTTGACGCTGAGCAACCACCAGGTCAACTGGGCTCACCTTCAGGCACTGGCCTGGGCGGAATCCATGGGCATGTGACGCCGGCCTGGCCCGGGTCGGCCGCGACATCAGCGCACCGGGCAAAGCCCTGGTCGCGCTGCGACTGATTGTCGTGACCTTCCAGCTGTAAGCGGCGCAGTCAGTCTTCCGGATCTATCAGCCGATCATGCTCGGGGTCTTCCTCGATGCCGGGCGGCACCAGCCCGTCGTGCAACTCCTGCTGCTGTTGTTCCTCGTCATCGTCATTGTCTTGCAGCTCGGGCAGCGGCACGCTTTGCGGATGGTATTGGGTATGCGGCATGATCGGTCTCCTTTCCGAGCCACCATGGTCCTCCACACTGCGCCTTGCGTCAATGCCTACGGACCACTTTGCGGTATATGACATGGGTTTGCACATCCGGGGCTGTTGCAGATACGTGTAGTCACAAACAATCACCCGATTGCCGGCTTCGGGCACCGCCCCAGCATGGCTTGCAGCGCATAATGCGCACCGAAAACAAAGGACCGCCTGATGACGCTGCAATCAATACCCGCCCGTCCCTTGCTGGCTATATTGATCCTGACCTTGGCAAGCACCTGTGTGCAGGCAGACTGGGTCCGGATCACGACCTCGCAAGACAACAAGATCAGCACCTATGCCGACCCTGACACGGTGCGCACGATTGGCCCCCGGGTGCAGTTGATGACACTCACCGATTACCAGGAGGCGCAGGTGCTCGAGGGCGAGAAGAAATTCAAGTCGGTGAAGATGCAGGATGAATTCAACTGCGACGATGGCAGTGGCCGCCACATGAATCTGAGCGCAATGTCGGACAACATGGGCAAGGGCACAGCCGTAGCTGTCGAGATGAAACCGGCACCGCTGCGGCCGATTCGCGAGGCGACTGCCGATGCCGATATGTTACGGTTTGCCTGCACCCGCAAGTGACGCCTGTCTGCCCAATACGGGCAAAGGCATGGTCGGATTGGTCGGCGCCGGCGTGCGCGCGCCGTTCATGACGACCGACAACATCGTGTAGTAACCGATGATGCCAAGCAGGTCGACCACGCCCTGCTCCCCCAGCTCGGCTTGCGCCGCCGCCCAGGTCGCGTCGCCGACCTTCTTGTCGACCAGCGACTGCACCGAAAAGTCGTACACAACCTGCTCGTCGGATCGTGTCAGCACCGGCCGCTGGTCGAGTCCGATTGCCTCCACAGCGGCCGCATTGATGCCTTCCCGGACCGCGATTGGAGCGTGAATCGCCCATTCCACCGGTTGCGACCAGTGGCGCGCTGTAACCAGGATGGCCAACTCCGACAGGCGCAGACCGATCGCGCTGCGGTAGCGCAGATATTCGCCCATGCGCTGTGCGTGGGTGCACAACTCGGGACTGCGCAACAGAGGAATAAAGGGTTCGATCACGGCTTTGCGTGGCCCCTCGATGATCTCCTGCGCGCAGGCGCGTTGCGCCTCGCTCCATTGCGATTGCGGCAGAGGGGGAAGTCGGTCTTCTGTCATATCGGTTTTCCTGAATATAAAAAATGAATGCACGGGCTATCTTGCCGGCGAATTGCCTGCGTAGCTCAGCCTGTCTGCAAGCGCTCGCCGGTATCGAACACCAGTTCACGCTCGGGCCAGCGCATGGCGGCGAGTTTGAAGCGGCCTCCTATCTCGGCGCCCGCGCTGCGCTCGCGCCAGCGCCCGCCCACGGAATAGTCGACACAAAAGACATTGTTCCTGGCGCCATGCCAGGCATGGGCATCCACGCCGGCAAACAGATACGGGTCGCCCTTGCCAACGACCTCGCGTTCCAGTGGTTCAGCCATGCGCCAGTAATGGCCCACGATGACGGGCACGTCGTCGGTGTATTCGTCCCACCAGGCCACGCGGTCGACAAAACGCCATTTGTGGCTGCTGAAGAACGGCTTCGTGCCACGGCGCTCGACGCCAGATGTCAACACCCGGATCGGATTGCCATCCTGGTTGGCCACGTCGTAATCGGCAATTGCGTCCAGGAAAGGCACGTGTGTCGATTCGTCCTCCAGTTCGGTACGCCATTGGCGCTTGGTAGCCAGATACCGCTGGTGCCGGCCGTCTTGCTGCAACGCAGCGTCGACCTGCAAGTGGTATTGCTGATACACATCGTGGGCCTGTGCACCGGTGACCTGGCGGGCGATGGCGATTTCGGCGTCTTGCCAGGCCGCGTGTACGACACGCAGGTCGGCCCGCTCCAGGGCCAGCGGCAGACCACGCAAAAAGGCCAGTATATGCCGCTTCTGCGCGTCATTTGGCCGGGTAAACGGCAGATACCGGCTGTCGGCCTGCAGCCGTGCATCGAAAAACCAGCCCGATCCGTCCTTGGCATCGCCCCGCAAAACATTGAGCTCGTGGTTGCCGAGAATGCACACCGCCCTGCCCGCTTCGACCAGACGCTGCACAAGCAGGATGACACCTACACTGTCGGGCCCCCGATCGCACAAGTCGCCCAGGAACACCAGTGTGCGGCTCTGCGGATGATGGCCGTCGGCGTCGTAACCCAGCTGGGCCAGCAAGGCCTGGAGCGCCTCAAGCTCACCGTGCACGTCGCCGACGACATCGAGCCCGCCCGGCGGCAATGGCCGCACCAGGCTGGCCTGTGATTCCTGTTGAAGATTGTTCATATCCCGTGATTGTCGCGAATCGGAGCGTCTGCGGCCGCGCAAACTACGGCAGCAAACTGCCACGTGCCATGCCCAGAAGGAAACCTCAGATCCGGGCCGCCAGTTGCGCTGCCTGATCGATGGCACGTTTGGCGTCGAGTTCGCCGGCCTCCAGCGCACCGCCGATGACATGCACAGTCGTACGGCCCAGTTCCTTCAGTTCATCGGCCAGCGGCCGATGCGGCACCTGGCCGGCGCACAACACCACGGTGTCACAGGCCAGCCAGGTCGGGTCTTCGCGCTTCTCGCCGTGCGAGATCAGCAGGCCCTGGCCACCAATCGCCTCATAGTTCACACCACCCAGCATCTGAACGCCCTTGTGTTTCAGGGCGCTGCGGTGGATCCAGCCGGTGGTCTTGCCCAGGCCGGCACCGAGCTTGCCGGCCTTGCGCTGCAGCAGCGTCACCTGCCGGGCCGGCGGGCTCACCTGCAGCGGATCGGGACTCAGGCCACCAGGTGCCAATGCGGGATCCGTCACACCCCATTCGGCCTGCCAGGCGGGCAGGTCCAGCGTGGTCGAGGTGCCGCTGTGCACCAGGTATTCGGCGACATCAAATCCGATACCGCCGGCGCCGACAATGGCCACGCGCGGGCCCACGTCGCGGTGGTTGCGCAACACGTCGATGTAGCTCAGCACCTTGGGGTGGCCCTGGCCCGGGATCTCCGGGTCGCGCGGCAACACCCCGGTGGCGATCACCACGTCGTCAAACCCGGCCAGGTCGGCAGCGGCTACATGGGTACCCAGGCGCAGCAACACGCCAGTGGTCTCGATGCGTCGGCGGAAATAGCGCAGCATCTCGTCGAACTCTTCCTTGCCCGGTATCTGGCGCGCCATGTTGAGCTGACCGCCGACCGCATCCAGGGCGTCGAACAACACCACCTGGTGACCCCGTTCGGCCAGCAAGGTGGCGGCAGTAAGCCCGGCCGGGCCGGCACCGACCACCGCCACACGCCGAGCAGCGGTCGTTGGCCGGAACACCATTTCGGTTTCGCGGCAGGCACGCGGGTTGACCAGGCAGCTCGCCACCTTGTTCCGGAACACATGGTCCAGGCAAGCCTGGTTGCAGGCGATGCAGGTGTTGATCAGATCCGACTGGCCCCGCGCCGCCTTGGCCACGAAGTCGGCATCGGCCAGCAGCGGGCGTGCCATCGACACCATGTCGGCCGCACCGTCAGCCAATAGCTTGTCGGCCACCTCGGGTGTGTTGATGCGATTGCTGGCCACCAGCGGCGTTTTGATGCCGACGGCCGCAAATTGAGCCTTCATCTTTTGCGTAACCCAGGCGAATGCCGCGCGCGGCACGCTGGTGGCAATGGTCGGAATACGCGCCTCATGCCAGCCGATGCCGGTGTTGATGATGCTGGCGCCGCCCCGGGCCACTGCGCTACCGAGTTGCACCACTTCGTCCCAACTGCTGCCACCCGGTACCAGGTCGATCATCGACAGGCGGTAGATGATGATGAAATCCGCGCCGACCGCCTCGCGCGTGCGCGCCACGATCTCCAGCGGCAACCGCATGCGTTGGCTGTAGTCGCCACCCCATTCGTCATCGCGTTTATTGGTCGCCAGGCTGAGAAACTGGTTGATGAAGTACCCCTCGGAGCCCATGATCTCGACGCCGTCGTAACCCGCCTCACGCGCCTTGGCTGCACAGTTGACGAAGGCGCGGATCTGCCGCTCCACGCCGCGTGCGCTCAACGCAAACGGGGTAAACGGCGAAATCGGCGACTTCAGGCGCGAGGGCGCTACGGCAAAAGGGTGATAACCGTAACGCCCGGTGTGCAGGATCTGCAAGGCGATCTTGCCGCCCGCCTCGTGCACGGCCTGCGTCACCACACGGTGACGACGCGCAGCGCCCGACGTCGACCAGGTGCCGGCCCAGGGTTTGGTCCAGCCGGCGATGTTGGGCGAAAAGCCCCCTGTGACCATCAGCCCTACGCCGCCTTCGGCACGCTCCCGAAAATACGCGGCCAGGTGCCTCAGGTCTCGGCCCTCTTCCAGCCCGGTATGCATGGAGCCCATCAGCACCCGGTTCTTCAAGGTGGTGAAGCCCAGGTCGAGTGGGCGCAACAGATGGGGATAGGCGGTGGCTGGCGCAGGCGGCGCGGTATTCAAGGGCATGCGAGGTGGCCCTTGGCGGGCCATGACACCACGAATGTTGTGGCCCGGCGAGCATATCAGCCACTGCTGCAGTGGCGAGGTGTGATCCCTGGAGGCTTACTCCTTGGGACTCAACGAAAAATCACCCCTTCTTTGTCTCGCGGAACTATGGCTTTTCCAAGCTCGGGGAGTTGATGCGCAAACAGGGCTACCTCGAAGTCAAGGAGGCACCACTTGGAGATGGCTCGGCGCATGTGTACATCCACGTGACCGATGAACTCCGCGCCGGCGATAGTCACCACCCGTCGCTCCCGCCGTGACGATGGCGACCGCATTGCGCGCTACCATGTCCCTGCGGTCGGGGAATGAAAGGCACTGCAATTCGGCGGTGCTGCGGCGCTCGCCCGCTCAAGAAGGAAAAACCATGGGATTCTTTACAAAAATTTTGGGCAAACTGGGTATCGGTGATGGCGAGACTGCACCTGTGGCCCCTACGCCCCCACCAGCTGTGGCGGCCGCTCCGGCGCCGGCCGCAACCGAGGTGGTCAACCCCATCCCGGTGGTCGATGTGCTCAAGCAATTGGAGGCGCGCGCCGCCGCGAACCCGCAAAAACTGAACTGGCGCACCTCGATCGTCGATCTGCTCAAACTGCTGGACATCGACAGCAGCCTCGATGCCCGCAAGGCGCTCGCCAAAGAGCTGTATTGTCCAGACGAGTTGATGGGCGATTCGGCGAAGATGAACATGTGGCTGCATCGCAATGTACTGGGCCATATCGCGGCCAACGGTGGCAACATACCGAAGGAACTGCTGGATTAAGCGGCCACCAGACTTGGCGCAGGCGCACATGCAGGTGCAGATGCATGACCAATGCGACTCGACGCCAGCTTGGGTGTTTCAACGGCGTTTTTTCCTACATCTTCACAAGTAGGCGCTGACTGGTTTTTGAGGTATGGATTCCTAGAATGGAATTGCGCGCTGCCGCACCTGCCATTGAGGAGTCCAAACCATGAAATTCAAGCCCTACAGTCTGATACTCGTTGCCACGCTGCTGGCCGCTTGTGGCAACCAGGTCGCAAACCCGGTAACCGGCAAGCTGGAACGCTCGGTGATGAGCGAGGAGCAAGAGATCGCGCTCGGCCGCAAGGAGCACCAGTCCATCTTGCAGGAGATGCCGGCTTACGCCGATGCGAAGCTCCAGGCTTATGTCAACACGGTGGGACAGAAGCTGGCGCGCCAGTCGCACCGAAGCGACTTGCAATGGACTTTCACCGTACTCGACAGCCCGGACATCAACGCGTTCGCGTTGCCTGGCGGTTTCATCTATATTACCCGAGGCCTGATGGCGTACATGGAGAGTGAAGCCGACCTGGCCGGCGTCATCGGCCACGAGATCGGACACGTGACGGCACGCCACGGGGCGCAGCGGGCGACACGCCAGCAGAACGCCGGTATTGGCGTGGTCGCAGCGACGATCCTGGGCGTGGTGCTCGAGAGCCAGGGTGTCAGCGGTGCGGGCCAGGCAGCCGGCAACCTTTCGCAAGCTGCCGCGGCCGGGTACATCGCCTCGTACAGCCGCGAGCAGGAACTGCAGGCCGACGGCCTGGGCGCCGAATACCTGTCACGCAACCAGTATGACCCCAGCAATATGGTCGATGTGATCCAGGTGCTGAAAAACCAGGAACAGTTTGCCGCCGACCAGGCGCGCGCGCAGGGTCGCGATCCCGGCTCACGCGGCGGCTGGCTGGCATCCCATCCGAGCAACGACCAGCGACTCGCTGAGATCAAGGCACTGGCGGCGAAATACCGCGGCCAGGCCAATTATTCGGACGACGGGCGAGCGCGGTATCTGCAGGCCATCGATGGCATGCAGTTCGGTGAGAGTGAGGCACAAGGGATGACCCGGGGCCGCAATTTTTACCACCGCGCACTGGGCATCGCGATCACCGCTCCAGAGCAGTGGAGCATTCAGAACCTGGCCGACCGTCTGGTGCTGCTCAACAGCGCACGTGACGCGGCGTTGATGCTGCTTACAGTGCCGGCGCAAGCGGGTACCAGCCACGATGAGATCATCCGCAACGTGCTCAAGCCTACTGGCGGCACCACGGAGCGACTCGTCGTCAGCGGCATGCAGGCCACCCAGTTCACCGGCACGCGCGCCAATGCGCAGGGCCAGGCCGAAGCGGTCGAGGCGACCATCATCAACGGACCCAAGGACCAACGCTACATTTTGTTGTGGAGTGGGCGTGACGCAGGCGCGTTGCAACGCGCACGGGCTCAGATGCGCCAGGCGCGCGACTCGTTTCGGCCGCTGTCAAGCAGTGAAAGCGCGCAGGTGCGCTCGTGGAACCTGCGTACCGCGCCGTTTCCCTCCGGTGGATTCGCCGAGCTGGCGCGCCGTTCGCCTTTGGACGATGCCGAGCGCCAGCTGCGCCTGATCAACGGCTATTACGGCGGCGGACAACCTGCAACAGGCCAACAGGTCAAGGTGGTTGAAGCACGATAGGCCGGGCGCGGCCTGATTGCAAAAGCAAATCCACACATGTGCCGGCTTCTTGGACCGTGCGGCGCTTTCCCTACTTGATGCGGAAAATGTGGTAGCCGATGACGGCGAAGCCTATGCCAGTCACCGCAGGCGGGAGGCCTTGGATAACCCAACCGAGGATAAGCATTACGGCTGCCAGAACAAAGAGGATGATGGCAATCGTCTTATTACTCATGGGATCTTATATGGATGCCTCCCGGGTAGCAAGAAGAATTTGTGTTGCGGTGCGAAGAAGTCGGCTGCGTCCTTATATCCGGCCTTGATTGCGTGATCCGTCTGGTCTCCCAGACTCGCCCGCTGGCCCCGATGCATATCCGCTG
>JBBQJP010000052.1:0-29775 GCA_038326025.1 Burkholderiales bacterium | reverse complement strand
GGCGATGCGGTAAGTGATGGCCGCCGCCTGCAGTGGCCGCAGGGTGCGCGCTTCGTCCCCGTCGGCGTTGGGGTCAGCCAGGTAGGTCTGTCCCATCTCCTCGATCAGAACGCCCCGGCGCGTGAGCATCTTCATCAGCCGGGCGATGACCGTGTGCAGCAGCGCGTGCAGTTCGTCGCCGCTGGGCGCACCGGCTTCGACGAACACCGGCACGCCATCGGCGCCGCATCGGTACACCCCGTCCAGCACCAGGCAGTGCAGGTGAATGTTCAAGTTGGCGGCGGATCCGAAGCGCTGGATCAGCGTGACGGCGCCGCCGTGGCCCTCTTCGCCTTTGAGTCCAACGCCATCCAGCAGATGGCGCGCAACCACGCGCTGCACCACCTGCAGCACCGGCGTGACCAACTCGGGCTGTGCGGCCAGCAGCAAACGCAGCGGGATCGGCAGCGAGAGCACCCACTGGCGCACCGGCACCTGCGGGATGACGTGATCCACCAGGTGGGCGGCGGTCTGCGACATGCGCCGCGCGCCGCATGACGGGCAGAATCCGCGGCGCTTGCAGCTGAAGGCCAGCAGCTTGTCGTGCCCGCAATCCCCGCAGCGCAGGCGCAGGAACCCGTGCGCCAGGATGCCGCACTCCATGAATGCGTCGAACTCGTCCTTAATGAAACCGGGCAGTTCACTGCCGGTGCTGGCTTCGGTGTGGGCGATAAGCTGGCCGCGTGCTGCTGCACCAGCCGCAGTTATGGCATCCAGGTGGCGCGGCTGGCCGGCCACGGTGCTCAACCAGGCGCAGCACGTGCTGGCCGCGCTGAAAAACAGCGCGAGTGCCGGTCGGGCCCAAGTCGACCTGTTTGCCGCGGCGCATCAGCCCCTGGGTCCGACCGAGTTCGTGCTGGAAGCAGAACTCGCGCGCATTGAATCGACCCGGACGCCCTGAGTCCACGCGAAGCGCTCGAGGCGCTGTACAAACTCAAAAAGCTGCTCAAATCAATCGATTGACCATGGGCGCGCTGACGGCGCTGCGCCCATTGAGGCAATGCCCGTCGCCCATTTGTCCGGGTAAACACTGATCGATAACAGCAGAACGTGTCTTGATATGGGCACGTCTCCGATCTAACATTTGAATCGTTTAGAAGGCTAAACGTATAGCTGCGGCCGGTACGCAGATTGCTGGACGGCGGTCCTTTTGCCGTTGGCACTGAAATGCCCATCAGACATTACCACTACAGGCCCACCCTATCTCAATACGACAAAGATGGCTTCTCACCTGGTTGATTACGACAGGCAGCCGCGAGGCCGCTGTTCGATAACCAAGGGTGGCGAACCGGCAATGCACCGCAATGCAGACCAGTTCTCGAACCCAGGGTCTTTGGGCCAGTACCGAGACAACACGAAGAGGCAAACAGCCCGCCTCTGTTTTTATTCCATCAACCTGGAGTTGATTGCTTTATGACATGGATGATAGGCATCGACACTGGCGGAACATTCACCGACGTGATGGCGATGAATCGCCAGACCGGTGAAGTGCGCACTGTCAAGGTTCCATCTACCCCGCGCGATCCGGCCAAGGCCATCATCGATGGCATCGCCACGCTGATCGACGTCAGACGCGATTTCACGGCGGCAGATATCAGCTTCCTGGCGCATGGAACGACCGTCGCAACCAATGCCGTGATCGAGCGCAAGGGCGCCCGCACGGGATTGCTGATCAGCAAGGGAACGAACGCGGTGTATTTCGCGCGCATGTCCAAACAACCGGACAGCGCCGACGCATTGAATCCGAACTTCCAGAAGCCGGTACCCCTGGTGCCACTGTCCCGTACCCGAGAAATCGACGAGCGACTGGCCCATGACGGATCGGTGCTGCGCGCGCTGGACGAGCAGGACGTGCTGCGCCAGGTGCGCGAACTGGTGCGCGGCAACCAGGTCGACTCGATCGCCGTGTGCTTGCTTTTTTCGTTCATGAGCGCCGACCACGAGCAGGCCGTCAAGCGGATCATCCGGCAGGACTTCCCGCACGTGCGGGTATCGCTCTCGAGCGAACTGATACCCATCATTCGCGAATACCGCCGGCTGTCGACCACGGTGCTCGACGCTTACGTCGGTCCGACGCTCGATGGCTACCTGCGCAGGCTAGCCAACGGCCTGGCCGAGTCCGGGCTGACAACGCGCCAGATCTTCATCATGCAATCGAACGGCGGGCTGATGAGTATCGACGTGGCCAGTTCTAACCCGGTGCAGACGCTGCTGTCGGGTCCGGCGGGCGGCGTCATTGCCGGCAAATATCTGGGCGAAATCACCGAGTTCCGCAATCTCGTGACCTTTGATGTCGGAGGCACCAGCACCGACGTCGCCACCATCGTGGACGGCGAAAACGCGGAGACCTCCGACGGCAGCGTGGCCGGGCACGACAGCTCGGTTCCAATGAGCGAGATCGGCACCATCGGTGCCGGCGGCGGCACCATCGCACGGGTGGGGTCGGATGGACGGCTGCGGGTTGGGCCTGACAGTGCCGGCGCCGATCCGGGCCCCGTGTGCTACGGCCTGGGTGGCGAGCAACCGACGGTCACCGATGCGGCCCTGGTGCTCGGATATCTCGACCCATCTGCCGCGCTGGGCGGCCGTGTCGCGATCGATCGGGAACGCGCGCGGCACGCGATCGAATCCATGATCGCTAGGCCGCTGGGCATCGGTGTAGCCGAAGCTGCCTACGGCATCATCAAGATCATCAGCAGCCATATGGAAGGCGAGATCCGCCTGCGCCTGATGGCGCGCGGCTACAGCCCCAAGCGCTTCGCACTGGTGCCGATCGGCGGCGCCGGACCGATGCACGCCAGCTTGGTCGCCGGGAATCTGGGCTTCGAGGCCGTACTGGTGCCGCCGTACCCCGGGCTCGGCTCGGCGATGGGCTTGTTGCACACGGATATCCGCCATACCTATTTGCAATCCCGGCCAGGCGCCTTCGCCAGCTACGACAGCACTGCGCTCGACGCGCTGTTCAAGGGCCTGCATGCCAAGGCCGTCGCGGAGGCAGCCCATGAAGGTACACCCACTGATTCGCTGCGCTTTTGCTATTTTCTGGAGCTGCGCTACGTTGGCCAGGGTTATGAGTTGGCAGTGTCATGCCCGCAGACGCCGCTGCGCGCGGAGGATCGCATCGACATCAGCGCACGATTTCACCAGCTACACGAAAAAATGTTCGGCCATTGCGCGCCGGATTCGCCGATCGAAGTCGTCAATTGCCGCGTCGATTCGACCGCCACCCTGCCCAAGCTGGAACTCCCGCTGATGCCCGCTGCCAGCCGCCAGGGTCCGGCACCGATCCACGGCACGCGCAAGGTCTACGCCGAGGCACAGGGTTTTATCGACACGCCGCTGTACCAGCGTTCGGCGCTGCAAGCTGGCGACCGCATTGCCGGGCCGGCCATCATCATGCAGACGGACACCACGACGGTGCTGCTGCCGGGTCAGGGTCTCGAAGTGGACCCGCGCGGCAATCTGATCCTGCGATTTGCGAGGTCCCCATGACCATTGACCCCATCACCCTGGAGATCATCGCCAACCGGCTGGACGAGATCCAGCGCATCATGAAGAGCCGTCTATTCCGCACCGGCTACTCGACCATCCTGCGCGAGTCCTTCGACGGAGGCGCCGGCCTGACCGACAGCGACGGGCGTGTCATCGGCGCTTCGGGGATGAACATCCACACCCGTCCGTACGGCTGCCTGGTCGAAGGCGTACTCAAGGCCTACGGCAAGGACGACGTGCACGAAGGCGATGTGTTCATTTCCAACGACCCGTACCGCGGCGGCGTGGCCCATTCGCCGGACATGGGGGTGGCGACGCCAGTGTTTGTCGATGGCAGACTGATCGCCTTTTGCACCAGCATCGCCCACAAGCCGGATATAGGCGGACTGGCGCCGGGCTCTGCCAGCCCAGCGTCGCGCTCCATCTTCCACGAGGGCATCATCATTCCGCCGTGCCGGTTTTTCGAGCGCGGCCGGCAGGTGGACAGTGTCAGGCGCATCCTGGAGAACAACTCGCGTACGCCCAAGCTGCTGATCGGCGACCTGATGGGGCAGGTCGGCTGCACCAGGATCGGCGCCCAGCTGGTGCAGGAGCTTGCCGCGCGGGAAGGCGCCGGCACGATGCTCGCGGTGATCGCCCAGCTGATGGACTCGTCCGAACGCCGCTTGCGCGACGCCCTGGCCCGCATACCGGATGGCGAAGTCACGGTGGACAGCTTTCTCGATGGTGACGGCGTATCGGAACGACCGATACGGATCGCCCTGCATGCCACCAAGCACGCCGATTCGATCGTACTTGACTTCACGGGCAGCGAAAAGCAGACCGAAGGCCCGGCGAACACGGTGTTCCAGTCGGTCGAGGCCGCCGCCATCGCCGGCTTGCTGGCGGCGGTCGACCACACCATCACCAACAATGAGGGGGTTCGGCGCGCGATCCGCTTCGTGCTGCCTGCCGCCACGGTCGTCAACCCTGTGTCACCGGCACCGGTCAACTCCTACATTCCCACGTCGCACCTGGTATTCAATGCCGTCATGAACGTCATTGGGACGCTGGCACCCGCCACTGCCGCGGCGGACTCCGGCGTCGGCTTGGGCGGCATGGCCTTCGGTTATGCCAAGTCGCGCGAAGGCGGAGGCCATGTGCACTACGAGATCACACTTACCGCCACCGGCGGAACCTCGGTCGGCGATGGCTGCTCGGCCTTCATGCCGATGATGAACCTCGAATCGGTCCAGCCGATCGAAATCGTCGAAAGCGAGTTTCCGGTGCGCATCACCGATTTCTCGATGCTCGTCGATTCGGCCGGGCCGGGCCGGCACCGGGGCGGTCTCGGCGTACGCCGGGAATTCGAAATGCTGGACGACGCGCAGTTCGTTTCCCGCCTGTCGCAGCGGCGCCGAGGCAACGAGGGTCTGGCGGGTGGGAAAAGTCCTCCGACCTCGCGTACCGTCCTGACCACCGCCGGGATCGAACGCAGTCTGCCCGGATTGATCCAGTTGCCGATGAAGGCGGGTGACAAGGTCTGCATCGAGCAGCAGGGCGGCGCCGGCTGGAGCGATCCCAGGACTAGGGAGCCGGACGCGGTGCTGCGCGATGTCGACGATGGCATGGTCTCGATCGAGAGTGCGCGCCGCGACTATGGCGTGGTCTGCGCACGCGACGATGGCGGCCGGCTCTACGTCGCCGGGATCGAGCGGGCTTGAACCATGATCGCGCCGCCGATCCGCATCACGATCGCCGCCGCGCCGCCGTCGGCATGGCGCGCTTGCCGGCGCGATACGCGCCAGATGCACCTGCCGTCGCGCGCGCACAGCCCAGAGGACGGCCCATGCTGACCGAAGAAAAGAACCGATTGCTCACCCGGGTTGGGCCCGGCACGCCCATGGGTCAGTTGCTGCGCCGCTACTGGATGCCGATCGACGGCGTTTCTGAGTTCGATGCCAAACCGGTCAAGGCGGTGCGCCTGATGGGCGAAGACCTGGTTTTGTTCCGCGACCTCGGCGGCAGTTTCGGACTGATCGACCGATACTGCGCGCACCGGGGTACCGACCATACGAAGATGCGCCCATGTGACGCACGCGCCGCGTTCATCGCATGCATCGATCAGCGCCGAAACCGGTGGCATTGGCGGGACCGGCATCGACGCAGTACCGCCATGCTTCGCGATTGCCAACGCTAGGGGTAAACACCAGTCATATTGGCGCCACAGACATTGAATCGGAGACGCCATCGTTTTAACATTAACAACTTAGAAGGCTAATAAGAGATCTGATTCAACGCCCACCGTGTTGGACCCACCCGTGAACAGGAGACAACCATGAGCTACCTCAGCGCAAAGCTGCCGTCTCTCGGCAGAACATCGTTCAACCTCGCCCTGCGCAAGACTACGGCAATTGCGGGCTGCATCATGGCCGCGGCCTGCGTGATGCTGTGGCCCGCCGCCGCGCAAGCGCAGGAAGTAGAGATCAAGTTGATAACCGGATTCCCGTTCGACGGACCGTCCGGCGACAAGATGCACGGTGCCAAGCTGTTCATCGAGCGCTTCAATGCCAAGGCCAAGGGACAGGCCCACATCCGTGTCATTGGCGGGCCGGAGGTCGTTTCGCCATTCGACCAACTCAAGGCTTTGCAGACCGGGCAGTTCGATGCGATGGTAACGACCCAGGCTTACTTCAATGAATTGAAAGGGTTGCAGTTCATCAATTACCTGACCTCCGACGAGCAGGTCAAGGCCATGCCCAAGGGATACGAAACCCTGCAGAAGATCTCGCGCGAAAGTGCAGGCGTGGTGTTCGTCGCGCTGACCTCGCCTGGCCTTCCGTTCTACATATGGACCCGCGAGGGCAAGCCGATCGCCAATGTGGCCGACGCCAAAGGCATGAAAATCCGCGGACTGCCGGGTGTCAACGAACAGTTGGTGCGACTGCTTGGAGTGGTGCCGACCAACCTTCCAAGCAACGATGTCTACAACGGATTGCGTGGCGGCATTCTCGATGGCACGCTGCGGGACTCGTTGTCGATCGAGGTGCTCAACGAGGGTGAGTTTGCCAAGCATCGGACCGAGACCCGCGTGGCCGACTTCGCCTCCGAACTGTACCTGTCGAACAAGGCATGGGACGCGCTGCCGCCGGCCGTGCGGCAAATCATGAACACGGTCGCACGAGAAGTCGAGAAGGAAACGCTGGACTGGATGAAACCACGGGTGGAAAGGACCAACAGACTGCTGGCTGACAAGTACAAGGTCAAGACTGTCCCGGGATCGACGCAACTCAACGACATCCTTGGTCGCCAGGTCGGAGGCGCCTTGATCAAGCAAATCGTAACCGGCTCCAAATACGCCGACGAAACCATCGAGCGCTTCGCTTTGCAGCCCTATCTGAAGGAATGATCCTGCCGCAGCATCCGGTCGCCGTGCCAGGCACTTGCGCGCGTCGGCCGGGAGTCCCACTGCACGGCCCCGAGCTATCCCATGACCCTGTCGATGCATTCCAATCCAACCCACCGAAGCGGCTTTGAAATTGCCATTGCGCACGTAAATGACGCCGCAGGCGTCGTCGGAGCCCTGATTCTGGTTGCAATGCTGCTGATCATCTCCGGCGGCGTGGCCATGCGCTACCTATTCGACAATCCGATCACCTGGTCTGACCAGGTCGCCAGTTATGGCCTGGTCTATGTCACCTTCATCGGCGCCCCCCGGGTGCTGGCGCGACGCGGACATGTATCGGTGGATATCCTTGAACATGCGTTGGCGCCGCGCGGCCGCCGTTGGCTGCAGGTCTTCATCGGCGTGATCGGCATGGTGTATTGCCTGGCGTTCACCGCACTCGCGTTGAGGGAAGTGCAGCGACTGGTCGAACGCAAGGCCCTTTTTTTCGACGCCTTCGAAATCTCGCAATGGGTCGTCTATGCAGTGATTCCGCTGGGTGCAGCGTTGCTGTTCCTGCAATTCGTTGCCAACTTCATTGAAGACTTGCGCCTGCTGCGCAGCCATGATCAAGCGGCCGGCTCTGTCGGGCGCAGCTAGGTAGAACATGCATTGGACCAGCGCAGCACTGCTGCTTGCTGGCGGGCTTGTCCTTGCTCTGGGACTGAACCTGCCGGTCGCATTTGCATTCGGCGTGCTCAATCTGATTGCGGCGTGGTTCCTGTTCGGCAATGTCGATGCCTTATCGTTCCTGATCCAGTCAGCCTACTCCAGCGTTGCCAACATCTACCTTTCGGCAATTCCGTTTTTCATCCTGATGGGAACCATCTTCGTGCGCGCCGAGCTCAGCACCGTGGTGCTCGACGCAATCGGCAAGCTTACCCATGGCGTGCGCGCATCCGGCTCCTATGTCGCGGTATTTGGGGGTGTCATCCTCGGCGCGCTGATGGGCGCCAGCGTCGCCTCGACGGCAGTGCTCGGCTCAACGCTGTCGGGTGAATTGCGCAAGCGCCACTACCCCAAGGCGCTGGCTATCGGACCCATCATCGGCGCCGGCACGCTGGCCAACCTGATTCCCCCGAGCATAGGCGCGATCCTTGTCGGCAGTTTGGCCGGGATTTCGATCTCCGACCTGCTGCTGGCCGGCATAGGACCGGCCCTGGTGCTGAGCATGCTGCTGCTGCTGTACATCTATTGGCTATCGCGCCGTTACCCGAGTCTCGACGCTACTGCGGGCCCCCAGGTTCCCAGGCGCGAACGAATTCGGGCGCTGCTAACGCTCACCCCGGTTCTACTGCCGATTTTCTGCGTCACCGGAGTAATCTACCTCGATATCGCGACTCCCACCGAGGCCTCGGCCACCGGCGCGCTGGCCACCTTCGTTGTGGCCTATCTCTATCGGCGCATGTCCTGGCGCACCATGTTGACCATAGCGACCGACGCGCTCGAGTTCTCGGCCATGGTGTTGTTCATCGTGGTCAGTTCGAAGGCCTACAGCCAGATCCTGGCCATCACTGGAATCTCCAGTGGTTTCGCTGAACTGCTGAGTGACGTGGCGCCCAGCGCGATCGTCGCCGTGCTGATCGTGCTGGGCATTGCCATGCTGCTGGGCTGCTTCATGGACCAGACATCGGTCATCTTTGTCTGCGTCCCACTGGTGGCCGGTGTCATCTCCCGGATGGGCATCGATCCGGTCTGGTTCGGCGTGATGTTCATCATCGTCATTGGCACCGGCGGCATCTCGCCGCCATTCGGGCTCAACCTGTTCGCGCTCAAGGGCGTGACACCGCCCGATATCACGATGAAGGACATCTACCGGATCTGCTTGCCATTTTGTGCGCTGGAATTGTTGACCGTGGCGATGGTCATGGTGTTCCCGGGCCTTGCCCGGCTGCTCGTCAACTGAAAGTCGCGGTCGGCTCCGGCGGCCGACCCCGCACCAGGTCGGCCGCCTTCTCAGCGATCATGATCACCGCCGCCTGGATGTTGCCCCCCACCTGGTCCGGCATCACCGAGGCGTCGGCGATACGCAAACCCGGCACGCCATGCACCCGGAGTTCGGCGTCCACCACGGCGCCCCTGTCCGCATCGAGTCCCATTCGGCAGGTCCCCATCGGATGGTGCGCAGTCGCCGATGTGGCACGGATGTGGGCATCGAGTTCGGCATCGCTTTGCGCGGCAGGACCCGGCGTGCGCTCACTGGCGATGAATTCCCGCAACGGCGACTGGTTTGCCATCTCGCGAATCATTCGGATGCCGGCACGCAGCGTCTGGCCATCGGCGGGGTCCGACAGGAACTGGAAGCCGATGTTCGGCGGTGCGTGGGGATCGGCCGAGCGCAATCGCAGGCGACCGCGGCTGCGGGGCCGCAGCAGCACGGCTCGCACCGCGAAGCCATCCTGATAGGGTGGGCGGAACGGCCACAGATAGGGTCCCGCGCCCGGTGGCATGCAGCGGAACAGGATCTGCACATCGGGCAACGCCAACTCCGGCGTGGTCTTGAGAAATGCGGTCCAGCCGCTGGGCAAGTCCGTCCAGATGCCCGTGCGCGAAACATAGGCCTGCGCCAGCGACCACGCAATGCGGTCTAGGCGCATCGCACGGCGAAACGTCCCGCCGCCTTCGCGACGGTATTCGACACTGCCCCACAGGTGGTCCTGCAGGTTGGCGCCGACGCCCGGCAGCGCCGCGCGCACCGCGATGCCATGGCTGCGCAAGTCCTCAGGCTCGCCAATTCCCGAGAGCATCAGCAACTGTGGCGTGTTGATCGCGCCACCACACAGAATCACTTCGCGCCGCGCGCGCGCGGTATGGTTGCGCCCTTGCCGCTGGTACATGATGCCGCCTGCGCGCGCGCCATCGAAAACGATACCGGTCGCCAGCGCGCCCACGGCCACGGTCAGGTTCGCACGAGAGAGCGCCGGACGCAGATAGGCGCTGGCGGTGCTGCTGCGCCGGCCGTCGCGCACCGTCATCTGAAACACACCCATGCCGTGTTGCTGCGCGCCGTTGTAGTCGTCGGTGCGCGGATGTCCTAGCTGTCGACCGGCGTCGAAAAACGCATGGATCAGCGGGTCGTCGAAGCGCGACATGCGGGTTCCGACCGGGCCGTTTCCACCCCGGTAGGCATCGGCACCGCCCTCCCAACTCTCCTGGCGCCGGAAGTACGGCAACACGTCGGCGTAGGACCAGCCTGACAGGCCGCTGGCCGCCCAGCGGTCGTAGTCGGCACGGTGGCCGCGTACGTAGGCCATGGCGTTGATCGACGAGCAGCCTCCGACCACGCGCCCCCGCGTGCATTCGATCTCCCGCCCACCCAGCGCGGCCTCCGGATCCGACGCGTACATCCAGTCATAACGCCGCTGCGGCACGATGCGCCCCCAGCCGAGCGGCAGGTGGATCCAGGGATCGCGGTCCCAGCCACCGGCCTCGAGCAGCAACACCTGCGTCGACGCATCTTCGCTCAGGCGGTTGGCGAGCACACAGCCAGCGGAACCGGCGCCTACGATCACGTAATCGTATTCCACGGCCGGGCGCTGCTCAGACCCGGGCGCCGGGCGCTGCCGGTGCGGCCGCGCGGTGGCGCGCACTCACGCGGCCAACTCTTCGTTTACCGGCTCCCCCTTGAGCGTGATTCGCCGCAGCAGGCGCGTCTGCTGCGGGTCGAACGTCGTGCGCGCGTGCAGCGTGCAGCGGTTGTCCCACATCAGCACATCGCCCTTGCGCCAGACATGTTCATAGATGAACTGGGGTTGCTCGAGATGGTCGAACAACATGCCAAGCAATTCATCGCTTTCTTTCGACGGCACTCCCTCGATGCGCGCCGTCATCAACCGGTTCACATACAGGGCCTTGCGCCCGGTGACCGGATGCGTACGCACCAACGGATGCACCCAGGCCGGTGCATCCGACGCTATGGCTTGGCCGCGCTGTGTCGGATTGAGGTTGTAGTCGTAGACATTCAATGCGCGCAAGCCGGTCAAACGCTGGCGCACCTCGGCCGGCAATGTGTCATAAGCCTTGTAGCAGTTGGCGAACATGGTATTGCCGCCAATGCTTGGAAGCGTGATCGCATGGAGCATCGAGCCTTGGGACGGGAATTCGCGGTAGCACTGGTCAGAGTGGAACTGCATCTCTCCGTCGGGCAGGATGCCGATGAGCTTGCCGTCCTTGCGCACGTTCGACACATACGCAATGCCTTCACGCCCCGCCTCTAGAGCGCGGATATGGCCACCGGCGAGCGGGCCGAAACGCGAACCGAATTGCCATTGCTGGTCCTCATCCAGGTCCTGGTCTCGCAGCAGCACCACCAGGTTGTCGTACCAGGCCTGGAGGATCTGCGCGAACACCTGATCGCCCGGATCCTCGCGCAGGTCGATACCCCGGATTTCAGCGCCAAGCGCCTGGGAAAGCGGCCGCACGTCGAGCGCGGTTGCAATTGTTGTCATGCCATGTCTCCTGTGGATGCTTTGTCCGTATAAGCATCGTTGTCGTCAGCGCCGTTTGCGGCGCCTGATGCAATCGACGCGCGGCTTGTCGTTGCCACTGCAGGGGCCCTATCTCGGGACCCGATTCGCGCAACACTTAGAAATATAATAATATTGCTTAAGCCACGGGTCAAGGGCCTGCCGCGCCGACATGCAAAAACACCAGAAGGAGCGAGACAATCCATGAACGCGAAAAGCGACTACCTGATGCTCATCGACGGCGCGTTGAGCGCTTCGGCCAGCGGCCAGTGGCTGGAATCGGTCAATCCGTCGGACGAGTCCTCGCTCGGGCGGGTACCGATCGCCGACGCGTCCGACGTGGACCGGGCAGTGCGCGCTGCCGCGCGTGCACAACCGGCATGGCAGGCCCTGACCGTCACTGAACGCGCCTCCTTGCTGCGCGAGGTTGCGCGCCGTCTGCTGCAGCGCCAGGATGAGATCCTGCGGCTCGAGGTCAGGGACACCGGCAACACCATCGGCAAGATGGCCGGCGACCTGGGCGCTGCCGCCGGCCAACTCGACTACTACGCCGGGCTAGGACTGGAGATCAAGGGCGAGACGATTCCCGCATCGGCGCATGCGTTGCACCTGACGCTGCGTGAACCGTATGGCGTGGTCGGGCGCATCGTGCCGTTCAACCATCCGATCTATTTCGCTGTCTCGGCATTGGCCGGCCCGTTGACCGCCGGCAACACGGTGCTGGTCAAGACACCCGATCAGAGCCCACTGTCGGCGACCGCGCTGGGCGAAGTCTGTCGCGACGTGTTGCCCGCCGGCGTCGTCAACATCGTATCGGGCACCGGAGTCATCAGCGGCGACGCGCTGGTTCGCCACCCGCTGGTGCGGCGCATTGCCTTCACCGGCTCGGTGCCGACCGGACTGGCCATCCAGCGCGCCGCCGCGGAGGTCTGTGTCAAGCACATCACACTGGAACTCGGCGGCAAGAACCCAATGATCGTGTTTCCCGACGTGCCCCCCGAGCAGGCAGCCGACGCGGCGGTGGCCGGCATGAACTTCGCTTGGCAAGGCCAGTCCTGCGGCTCGACCAGCCGCCTGCTGGTGCACGCGTCGATCCATGACGAGGTGGTCGAACGGATCGCCGCGCGGGTCGCGTCACTGCGTCTCGGCGACCCGCTCGATCCGCAGTCGCAGATGGGGCCGATCAATTCGCGCCGCCACTTCGACCGGGTCATGCACTACGCGCGCGCCGGTAGCGAGGACGGGGCGACGCTGGTGCATGGGGGCAAGCGCCCGCCCGGCGCGCAGTTCGAACGCGGCTACTGGATCGAGCCAACGGTTTTCTCCGATGTCACGATGGACATGCGGGTCGCCCGCGAGGAGATTTTCGGCCCGGTGTTGTCGATCCTGCGCTGGAACGACGTGGACGAGGCCATTGCCATGGCCAACGCCACCGAGTACGGCTTGACCGCCGCGATCTGGAGCCAGGACCTGCAGGCTGCGCTGTCGATGGGCCGGCGCATCGACTGCGGTTATGTCTGGATCAATGGCAATTCGGCGCATCACAGGGGCACGCCGTTTGGCGGCACCCGCAACAGCGGTGTCGGGCGCGAGGAATGCCTGGAAGAACTGCTCAGCTACACCCAAACCAAGGCAATGCATATTGCCCTGCGCTGAGCATGGCGCAGCACGATACATCGCTGCCAGGCGGTCCACGCACAGCCGTGGCGGCTTGGGTGCCGCGCGCCGGCACCGGTTTCAGCGCGCAGCCAACGGATAACGCAGCCGCATCAGACTGAACAGCGCAGCGACGCCCGCGAAGCCAGCGGCCAGACCCAATGCCAGAACCGGACCGCGCCCATGCTGGGCGCCGGCCACGGCGAAGATCAGTCCGACGATCACCGCCCCGAGCGTCTGCCCAGTCAGACGCGCCGATCCAAGCATCGCGCCGGCAGCCCCGGAGCGATCCGGCGGCCCACTGGTCAGGATGGTGTGGTTGTTCGGCGACTGGAACAAGGCGAATCCGACGCCACAAAGCGCCATGCGCCAGCCGATGTCCAGCACATGCGCGTCGGCATCCAGTAGCGCCAGCAGTGCCAGGCCACAGGCCAGCAGGAACAGTCCGATGCCGCCGAGCAGTCCACCGGGATAGCGTCCAATCATCCGGCCGGCGATCGGTGCTACCAGCACCACAGCGGCCGGCCAGACAGTCAGCAGCAGACCGGCCTGTCCCGGGCTGCGGCCCCAGCCCTCGATCAGCAGGAATGGCAGGGCCACGAAGGCCAGAGTCTGCGCCGCGAAGGATGCGACCGAGGTACACATCGACAGGCCAAATACCGGCAATCGCAGCAGATCGATCGGGAACAGCGGGCGCGGCAGGTGCCATTGGCGGCGCAGGTAGATCCATCCCACGCACACGCCAGCACCCAACAGCAGCAACCCGGTCGTGGAAATGCCCGGTTCGGCACCCGCCCGCTGACCCAGCGTCTGCGCGCCGAGAAACACCAGCGAGAACATCAAGGCATTCAGCAACACGTCACGCGCTTGCACGCCGGAAGTCAACCGGGCACCGGGCCGGTTGTACGGCAAGGCGACCCGGCCGATTGCCAGCACCAACAGGCCCAACGGCAGGTTCGGAACAAACAGCCAGGGCCAGGAGGCCACCGAGAGCACGGCGGCGGCCACCGATGGCCCGGCAACCGTGGAAGCCGCCACCACCGCAGAATTGATCGCGATACCACGCCCGAACTGATGCCGCGGATAGATCAGTCGCAACAGGGCGCCATTGACGGCCATCACCCCCGCAGCACCGAGGCCTTGCATGCCACGGGCCGCGGCCAGCATTGGCAAGGAACGCGCAAACAGGCACAACAACGAGGCCAATGTGAACAAGGCCAGTCCGCCCAGATAGACCCTCCGGTAGCCGATGCGTTCACCCAGGGCGGCGAGCGGCAACAACATCGATAGTGCCGCAAGCTGGAAGGCGTTGACGACCCACACCGAGCCGGCCGCGCTCGAGTTCAAGTCACGCGCAATTGCAGGTAGCGCCAGGTTGACGACGCTTCCGTCGAGCGCCGTCAGCACGATGCCGAGCAGCACCACCGCCGCAGCGCGGTAGCGTTCGGGTACGGGCAGGCCGTCGACCTCGTCGGCATTCGCTGGTGACGTCAAGACCCTGGCCTCGCGTGAAACCCATGCCAGCGGGCGATGGATCCATCCGCGCTCATGTCGACGACACCGAGGCTGGTGCCGCGAGCGTTGACGTCGGACCACGCTGTCCTTGCGCCACTGGGCCGTCATCCGCCATGATCACAACGGTTCCCAGCACGCCCAGCAACGCGGCGATGACCGTAGCCCGCGACAGTTTCTCCTGGGTGCGCACGACCAGCATGGTCAGACCGATGGTCCAGAACACCTCGGTCGAAACAATCAGCGCCGCACGCGACACCGTGCTGTAGTCGATCGCCACGAAGAACAGCAATTGCCCGGCCGACGCCAGCACACCGGCCGCCAGCAACCACGGATTGAAGCGCGTGAACGTGCTGCGCACCGCATTGCGGTAGCTGGCCATGAAGCGTGCGGCAAGCACAAACAAGGCCGCTCCGACCAGGGAACCCAGCGCGACGCCGAAAGCAGGATCGGGAATCTGCAGCAAACCGTACTTGCGCGCAACGTTTCCGAGCGCGTAAGCCAGCGCTGATACCGCCCCATAGACGAGCCCAGGGTTAACCCATTCCCGCCAGCCAGAGGCGCGCTTGCCGGCCGGCCGGCCTGTGGCGGGCGGCTTGCCCGACAGCGACTCCTGCACCAGCACGCCGAAGCCGGAAAAGATCAGCGCCATTCCCGCGACCAGTGACCAGGTCAGCGGTTCGTGCAGCAACAGCACCCCCAGCAGGACCGAGAACAGCGGCGCCAGGCGCTTCACGGATGACCCGCGCATCGCCCCCAGCCACTGGATACTCGAATGAAAGAAGACCCGCCCGATGAACATCGTCAACGCCCCTCCCAGGGCGAACCACCAAAGGCCGGATGGCGCCATTGTCGGCCAGCCATCCTGCGCCAGGCTAGTGACCCCCCATACTAGCGAGGCCAGCACCAGCGTCAACAGGATCGACAAGAAAGCGCCATTGTCGTCGCCCTTTGCACCAGCGCCGCGCGCGATCGTCACGTTGGCCGCCGCCCAGCAGACCGCCGCCAGGAGGGAAATAAGGTCGCCAATCATGGTGGGCCGGACCTGGCAGTCGAGCCGTTCAAACCATCACCTGCGCGGCCGGTGTTGGGACGCCGCCAGCCGACTCCTCCTCGATCAGGTTCCAGACATGGTCTTCGAGAGCATGGAAGTCCGGGCTGCGCTTGAGCTTGAGTCTGCGCGGCCGATCCAGGACAATATCCACCACCTCCTTGACGCGACCGGGCCGGGCGGTCAGCACCACCACCCGGTCGGACAGGAAAGTGGCCTCGTCGATCTGGTGCGTGGTGAACAACACGGTCTTCCTGGCGCACCAGTCCCATGAAAGCGAGCAAGCGACATGCCGTTGCGATCGTCTGCTTTATCGACTGTTCTTCGTCCGTCGCCATGAATACTCCTCGACGTCTGGAACGACTCCAGAGCGATTCTCGAACCGACTACCGCATCCACTCCCTGACGACTGGACCAGACCTTAGTTAGAAATTCTTTGAATCACTTTTCATCGGCGGAATCCGTCGTGCGCATTTTGTTGCACGAAGGGGCTGCGATGACAGGAGGACCAACGGCAGAACTGGAGCTGCCCTGCGGCCCCAAGGCGCGTCGCAATGCGCACATCCGGTTCTCGCCCGAATATTTCAGCACGAAACCCGGCGCCACCATGACTCACCCGGATCAGATTGAACTCGGTGCGATCCGGGCCTTCCAATGCTTATTCCGTCAGGGGTATCTTCGCAAGCTTCACCGCACGCTCATACTTCTTCATGTTGCGACTGATATTCTGGGCGTATTCCTCCGGCGTGCTGGATGTAAGAATGGTGCTGGTCTTCTTGAAGGCCTCCACCACATCCGGGCTTTCGATGGCTTGCTTGACAGCTCGTGACAGCTTGAGCAACACCTGAGACGGCAATCCTGCAGGCGCCAACAGACCCATTTCAGACGAATAGTCGTAGTCTTTGGCAACTTCAGACAGCGAAGGGATATCGGGGTAGCCCGGCATCCGATTGCCAGAAGTAACCGCGATCAAATTGAGCTTGCCGGCAGCGATATGTGGACCCGCTGCGGTCATCGACGTGATCAACAACGGCACGTCGCCTGCCAGCAGACTGGTTACCGACTGGCCACTTCCCTTGTAGGGAATGTGGGCCATGTTGATGCCTGCGTCGGCCGACAATACCGAAAAAGCAATATGGTGAATCGTCCCTACACCCGACGTACCAACGTCGATTTTTCCGGGATTGGCCTTTGCTTCACGCAGCAAGTCTTGCAGGGATTTGATTGGCAGCTTTGAATTCGACACCACAATCAGCGGACCAACCGAGATCCTGCTGATCGGCGTGAAGTCACGCACGGTGTCGTAAGCCAGATTTTTGTGAATGTAGGGAGCAACAAACAACTGGCCTGTCTCGCCCAGCAAGAGCGTGTACCCATCGGCTGGCGCACGGGCTACTTGCGCGGTAGCGGTGGTCGCGCCAGCGCCGGGTCGGTTCTCGACGACGAAGGGTTGCCCCAGGATTTCGCTAAGCTTCTGACCGATCGCGCGTGCAGTAAAGTCGGGGCCCCCACCTGGCACGTAACCGACAATGATTTTCACCGTCTTGTTGGGGTAGTCTTGTTGCGCCTGTGCCCCAGGAATCATTGACATGCATACCACGGCGGCAAGCATCAGAAATCTCAATCTTGAACTCATTTAAGTCTCCTTTGTGGTTAAGAAAATAGGCCTCTGCACAACCTAGCGCGGTAGATCAGAAATAGCTATTCGGCTGGCGCCAGAGTCTGCCAACGCAAGTCTTTGGATACGACACCTTCGAACGAACGAATACATGCAATCGACGAGCCTTCGAGTTCTGCGCCGATGGCGGGTTCACCACGCTGCCATGCCTTCGCCGCGTCGACCATGACCCGGCGGAAATTCACAACGGCTACATCGCTTGCACCAAGCAACTCTCGGGAGCGGTCGGCGATCGGGCCCATCGTCTCCCACATGGCGATGTCTTGGTTCGGAATGCCCTGAATGCCAGTGAAACTGCCGCTTTTCATGGCAGCCCTGTCCTGCAGGAAATTGTTGTCCGCATTCCGCGTCTTGACATATCTTTTGTCCATGTCCACACCGACCTCCGCCGCCAAACGGTGGCGCCAGAACTGCTTGGTCAGACCCTTTCCGGCCTCCGGGTGCCATGCGATGAAATAGAACGAGGTATGGGAGTCATCCACGGGAATGCTCAGGCTGGCAACGTTATATTGGCTGTTGGGTGGAATCAACACTGTGAACGGTGCGATATACGCGGTGATGCGCACGTAGTCGTTGTGCGCCGCATCCTTGATCGGCCGTCGCAACGCTGCATATCGAAAGCCCCATGGTGTGGGATCGATCTGGATGCGAGGCGCCTTGTCAGTGGACGGTCGCTGCGTTATCCCCGACGCAGACATTCCTGATCGAGTTACATTACCGGGCTGAATTTCACTAGAGTGCAAGGACGAACTGTGGGCTGAATCGATGTTGCCTTCCAGCACCTGAGCCCAGTTGCAGTCGATGTGGATTTTGGCAATGCTGACGCTGGCCTCTGGCGTAGGGGCAAAAGCAGGCGGCTGGAACGGTCGCATTTCACTCTCCGGGCCCATCCATGCCCAGACAATGCCTCCATGCTCACGCGTTGCATATGCCTTGTGCCTGACTTTGCTGATCATGCCGGCGCTTGTTGGCTCGGATGGCATTTCGGTCAGATTTCCCAGCACGTCCATCTTCCAGCCGTGGTAAAGGCAACGCAGACCACCATTTTCGTTGCGGCCAAGAACCAGCGACGCGCGCCGGTGCGGACAGTAACGCCCCATCAGGCCCGCACGCCCGCCGGTATCGCGCCAAGCCACCAGATCCTCACCCAATAGACGCACCGGCACTGGTTCCCCGTCGGCCACCGGTATCTCTTCCGACAGCAGCGCTGGGATCCAGTGTCGGCGCATGATCTGTCCCATTGGCGCATCACCCTCTACAGAGCACAAAAGTGCGTTCTCTTCATGTGTCAACATGCACGGACCCCTTTCCACCATCGACGCGCGCACTCATCAGGCCCTGCCTGGCGACCTCTCGGCCCCCCCGCTCCACATCCGGGGCAAGGCCAAGTACGTCCATCGTCGCCACGTAGGCTTGCACGATCCGATCCAAGTCGGCATCGGCCACGAAACCAAAATCTTCGCGCGCACGCGCAGGGTCAAGCACGAAGTTCGACGCGCCGCCGGCACCCGGAAGCACCTCGAACGTGAAGACGGCATCCGGAAAACGCCGCTGCACGGCGGCGGCAAACTGGCGCAAGCTGAAACCCGATCCAGTGGCAATGTTGTAGATCAGATGGCGCACCTTCGGCGCCTGCAACGCGCAAACGATGCCGCGCGCGCCCTCATCGTTGAACAATCCATCGCAAACCGCGTCGACGTCGCCGTCGACACGGACCGGGTGGCCAGCCATCGCGTTTTCAACGATAACGCTATAGCGGCTGAACGAGCCTCCATGGCGGGCGATCTTGCCAGGGCCGATCGTGGCGGCGAAACGCAGCGCCACGCAGTCCAGGCCATGCTGGCGGCGGTACCAGTCGGCAAGTTGCTCGCAAGCCCCCTTGCTGATGCCATACACGGTGTCGGGCTCGGGGTGCAGTGTCTCGGGCACCGGCGCATAGGTGGGCGCGGCATAGGCGCCTTGCATGCGTCCATACACCGCCTTGCTGCTGGCCAGCACCACACGGGCGACGCCGTTGTCGACTGCCGCCTGCAGCACATGGGCAGTGCCTTCGATGTTCAGCCGCACCGCGGCCGCGGGATCCTTCTCCGTCAAGGCCGGCAGCGCCGCCCCCAGATGCACCACGTGGGTGATCCGGTATTTCTGCAGTGCAGCGTCGATGGCTGCGCGATTGGTCATATCGCCGCGCACATGGTCGCATTGGTCGGCAATGTCACGCACCAGCGTGGTGTCGCCACCGCGCGAGAAGATCACCGGTCGCGCGCCCTGGGCAACCAGGCGTCGGGCCACGAAATGACCAATGATGCCGTTGCCGCCGATCAGAAGATATTGGGCCATGTGCTCCTGTTTTCTCGTTGCAGCGTGGTTGCCCTGCTTTGCCGAGGCGGTCCGGCGCTCCTGCCGGGACGGCGCCGGGCGCAAGGCGTGCTAGACCTCCAGCGTGGATGGTGCGAACAAATCCTCGACCCCCACCCGGTGATCGGTCAGGCCCTGCTCATGCACATACTGGGAAATGGTCTCGATCACCTTGCGCGATGCCTTCATGCCATAGGCCTTGGGATCCTCGCGCAGGCCCTGCTGGCCACTCGGATCCACCAGGCCAGTGTCGAAATACGACTGCATCGTAGCGGCAGTTTCCCGCTCTACGTCGTTCTTCGCGGCCACGAACGCGTGGTACAGGTTCAGGGCCAGCCACGGATGGCGCTCATGAAGTTCACGCTTGATGACCACCGCGTGGTTGATCGGGTAGATGCCGGTCTTGCGGAAATAGCGCTGCGTCTCGGCCTGCTTGTCACGGAACAGCGGCTGGATGACGTCGACGGCATCGAGGTCCAGTGTGCTGCGGTCGACCAGGTTGCGGTTGTTCAGATACAGCAAGGTCGCGTCAAGATCGCCCTTGACCAGCATTTCCCCGATATTCGTTCCGGGTGGGATCTGGTTCAGCCGAACGCCCTGCGGCGGTTTGAAGCCGGTCGCACCGCCATGGCTCTTGTCCGGCCCCCGCTCCATGAACCATTCGACTTCGCGCGGCGATACGCCGAACTCATGTTCCAGAATGCCGCGCGACCACAAGGCCGCCGTCTGCTGGTATTCGGGCACGCCGACGCGTTTGCCCCGCAGGTCCTGCGGCGTGTCGATGCCGCGATCCGCGCGAACCAGGATGCCGGTGTGAAAGAACATTCGCGACGTATAGATCGGCAGCGCCACCCAGTTGCGGTCGCCGCGTGCGGTGGCGATGAACAGCGAGGACAGCGACATTTCCGACACGTCAAAGTCGCGGTACTTCAGCTGCCGCCAGAACATCTCCGACGGATGCACCACGGTCGGAATCAACCGTACCCCCTGCGGCTGGTAACGCCCCTGGGCCAAGGGCCTGGTCCGTTCGTTATCGGACAGTGCAATGCTCAGTGTCAATGTTTCCATATCAGTTCCAGGTTATCGTTGCCATGTTCTTTGCCCGCGGGAGCGGCACACCCGGCTGCCCGCCTGCCTTGGGCAAGCGTCCATCGGGCCGGTTTCACCTTATTGCTGCAGCCCGGCGCGATGCTCGGCCTGCGCCTCAATCGTATCGAGATGGCGCCATTCGCCGCCTTTGGGCAGCATGCCCTCGAACGAGCTGATCCGCGCCTGCGGCACCTGGGTGGTTCCGATGGCCCCGATAGCCGGGCCGCCCTCGCGAAAGCGCTTGGCCGCCTCCACCATCAGGCGCCGGAATTCAACGATTGCCTGGTCGCTCGCGCCCAGCCTCTCGATGCCGCGATCGGCGATCGGCCCCATGGTTTCCCACATCGCGATGTCCTGGTTGCTGATGCCGCCGATGCCGGTGAAACTCCCGTTCTTCATCGACTGGCGGTCCTGGCCGTAGTTGTTGTCCATGTTGCGGTGCAGCTTGCGATAACGCGTGTCGACGTCGATCCCGACCTGAGCCCGGAAGAATTTGCGGTATTCCTCCTGGTCCATGGCGCCGTCTGGCGTCAACGACCAGGAGATGAAATGGAACGCGGTATGCGTGTCGTCGATCGGCACGTTGACGTTGGTCGAGTTGTATTGGGCGTTGGGTGGAATCAACGCGGTGAACGGCGCAACGTACACGGTCATGCGCACATAGTCCTGCTTGTCGGCGTTCTGGATCGGCCTGCGGATCGCCGCATACTTGAATCCGTAGTCGGTGGGTTGCACCTGGATCCGCGGTGCCTTATCGGTCGACGGGCGTATCAGGCTGGCACCCTTCACATGCTGGGTACCAGCGACCCGGCTCGGCGTGATATCGGAAGAATGCAGGGTTGAACTGTGGGCCGAGTCGATCGCGCCCTCGAGCACCTGCGCCCAGTTGCAGTCAACGACGACCTTCACGATGCTGACCTTGGTATCGGCGCCGGGCGCGAATGGCGGTGGCGCGAATGCCGGCATCGTTTCAACCGGCCCCATGTAGGCCCAGACGAAACCACCGTGCTCATGGGTCGGGTAGGCAGTGTGCCGCATCTTTTGCGCCATGCCGCTTTGCGGCGGCTCGGACGGCATCTCGACGACGCCGCCGTTCAGGTCCATCTTCCAGCCGTGGTACAGGCAGCGCAGTCCGCCGTCCTCGTTGCGGCCGAGCACCAACGAAGCCCTGCGGTGCGGGCAAGACCGGTCGATCAATCCGACGCGCCCGTCCGGTCCGCGCCATGCCACGAGGTCTTCGCCCAGCAGGCGTACCGGCACCGGCGCACCTCCCGGTTCCTGTAACTCCTCACTCAGGCACGCCGGAATCCAGTGCCGGCGCATGAGCTGCCCCATCGGCGCGTCACCTTCGACGCGGCACAACAAGTCGTTCTCTTCTTTGGTCAGCATGCAATTGTCTCCGTGTCGATGAAATCCCGTGACGCGCTTGCGTGATCGGCAAATCTTAATTTACATTAGGCATCTAATATTGCCGGCAATCGCAGGCAATGTCAATCGGTTTTCAACGCCGTGGGTGGCCTAAGCGAAACACTGGGTCCGGCCTGCGCGAAAGGCCTGTCCGGGGCGCCGGGCTATCGAGGAGCAAGATTCCCATGAGTTCGATGATCGGTATCGGAAGTGGCCATAGCGCCACCTGCGTGAACGGCGTTATCCGCGCCAATGGCGGGCGGCGCAGCGTCGTGCTCCGCAAGACCCGGGCGGGTGCCGGCCACCGTGGAGCTCGGTGGTGAACGCAACCCTGTCGATCGGTGTCGCTGGGCTCGGGCGTGCGTTTTCCGTCATGTTGCCCACCTTCGTGCATGACCCGCGGGTTCAACTCGTGGCTGCAGCCGATCCGTCGCCTGCGGCACGGGCGCGGTTCGGCTCCGACTTCGGCGCACCCGCTTACGATTCGGTCGAAGCGTTGTGCGCCGATCCAAAGGTGCAACTGGTGTACGTTGCAACACCACACCAGTTGCACTGCCGCCATGTCTGCATGGCAGCTGGCGCCGGCAAGCATGTGCTGGTTGAAAAGCCGATGGCGATCACACTGGATGAATGCTCCGCGATGGTGGACGCCTGTCGCGACGCCGGCGTCCACCTGATCGTGGGCCACAGCCACAGCTTCAACCTGCCGATATTGCACACCCGTGCGCTGATCAACAGCGGTCGCTATGGCAGGGTGCGCATGATCGTCGCCTCGGACTACACCGACTTCCTGTACCGGCCGCGGCGGCCGGAGGAACTCGACACCCGCGCCGGCGGCGGTGTCGTATTCAGCCAGGGCGCGCATCAGATAGATATCGTGCGCCTGCTGGGCGGTGGTTTGGTCCGTTCCGTGCGAGCATTCACCGGAGCCTGGGATGCGCTCAGACCAACCGAGGGAGCGTATAGCGCATTGCTGGGATTCGAGGACGGCGCGTTCTGCAGCGCCAGCTACAGCGGGTATGCGCATTACGACAGCGACGAGCAGTTGGAGGGTATTGGCGAAAACGGCCAGCCCAAGGTCGCCACGGACTACGGCGCAGCCCGCCGGCGCATTGCCCAAACGCAATCGGCAGAGCAGGAAGCCGCGCTCAAGTCCGCGCGCAATTACGGCGGCGAGCGCGATGTCAGCCAGCAGGCCTTGCCAAGCGGATTGGCGCACCAGCACTTCGGTCCGATCGTCGTGAGCTGCGAAGGCGCCGACCTCAGACCGACAGCCCGTGGCGTCGCCGTCTACGCCGACCGTGACCGGCATGTGGAATGGTTGTCGCCCCCCTCCATTGCGCGCGCCGAGGTCATCGACGAGATCCATGGTGCAGTCATGCGAGACCGACCGCCGTTGCACGACGGCGCCTGGGCCCGCGCAACGACCGAGGTTTGCCTGGCGATACTGGATTCTGCGCACCGCGGAATCGAGTGCCCGCTACGCTGGCAGGTTGCGCCCGGGCGACAATCGGAACCAGCGATTACGCCTACTTCATCAGAGAGACCCATGTGACATCCGACCTCACAATCCACTCCAAAGACAACGCCTTTGCCTGGTCCGACCGGTTCCTGCTCGGCCATGGGCCGATGGACGACGTGCACCGCGAGTTCGTCGCCATCGTCGCGCGCATGCTCGACGCGCCGGACGACCAGTTGCCCGCCCTGCTCGACACCTTCGCCGAACACGCGCAGGCCCACTTCGAGACCGAGAACACGTGGATGGTGGAAACCGAGTTCCCGGCGCGCGAGTGCCATATCGACGAACACGCCGCCGTGATGAAATCGGTCGGCGAAGTCCGTGCCCTGCTGGCGCAAGGCAACCATGCGATCTGCCGTAAGCTGGTCGATGAGTTGGTGCAGTGGTTTCCCTCCCATGCCGATCACCTGGACTCCGCGCTTGCACACTGGATGTGCAAGCAGCGCATGGGCGGCAAGCCGGTGGTGATACGGCGCGGGCTGTCGCTGCGCTGAACAGGCAAAGCCACTGAGCGCCACTGTCACGCTTGCTGGCACCACGGAGCCTCCCGGGCAACCCTGCCAAGCCCGCATCCTGACGCCAAATGTTCGGCCGGCGTCGGCTAAGACTCGATGCCGGGGAGCGTCGACGCGACGGGTGTTGGACCGACCGGCCTCAGGCCTTCGCAGCGGCCAGCTCGCGCGCCTGCGCCAGCACCGGTCCCAGGTGGTCGCGCGGAATCACGACCAGGCCGCCCTCGTCGCCCAGCAAGATATCGTCGCACTCGACGCGGACGCCGCCAATGACGATCGGCAGGTTGAAGGCCTCCACCCGCACGAGGCTCTTGCCATTGGACTTTGCAGCGCCCATGGCGCGCAGCGGATTTGCAGCGCCAGCTGCCTGAACGCTTTCGCAGCTGGCGCCATCGATAACGGTACCGGCGATGCCCCGTTCCCGCGCTTGGCGTGTCAAGGCATCGTCCCAGACACCCAGGCCGGTATCGCCGCGATGGTCGATCGCGACGACATAGCCGGCTGGCACATCATCCATGTAGTGGCCGATATCTCCGCCCGGGGTCCGGCCATCCGGCGGTCCACTGGGCAGAAATTGCACCGTGAATGCGCGTCCGCACAACCTGCCGCCAGGCATGGCCAAGTCATGCAGACCTCGGCACACTCCTTAATTCCGCGCCGCTTGAGCGCGCCGCTGACCGCCCAGGTAGGCAAGGCCGCGAATTCCTTGCGTATTTAATGACCGATTCATACATGATGCGTTGCTCCGTGGCGCCTGGCGGCGCGCGAGTGGGTGGGTTCAGGCGGATGCCCTGGTATTGGCGAACAACTGGTACTCGGGCCACCAATTAAATCTGTAAGTTAATTGTGTTCGACTGCGATTTCTTTTTGTCAAGCGGCTTTTCACCACCCGTCGTGGTGCCACTCCCACGTTGCAGCGTGTCTATGCAACGGACCGGCCGGCAGTGCATGGAATCGCCACGATCGCGCCGGCAACCGGTGGTAGGTCGATCGTCGCCAGGCGCTGCGGGTTCGATGCTTTGACGACGGCGAACCAGGTGCTGTGCTGCAATGCCGGCAGGCCGGTTGCGGCCCTGCCGCGTAGACCGATGATGTGCCATTGTCCAACGAAGATCAGTACGGCCGTGCGCTGCGCTCGCCGCCGGCATGCCCATCGATGCGCACCGGCCGGTTTCGGCCAAGACGGCTTGCTGCTCTGGCTGCTACTCGGCCTGCGGAATCTTCGCGATCTGCACCGCCCGTTCGTACTTCTTCAATAGCGCTGGCATGCTGCGCGCATATTCCTCGGGTGTGGTCGCCTTCACGATCAAGCCCAGTTTCTTCAGCGACTCGATGACCTCGGGCATCTCGGATACCTTCTTGATCCCGGCCGACAACTTTGCCAGCACCTGAGGCGGCAATCCGGCTGGCGCCAGAAAGCCGGTCTCCGACGCAAAATCAAAATCCTTCACCGTCTCGCCAATCGGGGGCACGTTGGGATACCCCGGCAGCCGGAAGCTGGTCGTCACGCCAAGTGGAATCAGCTTGCCCACGGCAATATGCGCTCCGGCGGCCGGGCCCGCGGTAGCCAGGATCGGGATGTCGCCTGCAAGAATGCTGCTGACCGATTGACCGCTGCCCTTGTAGGGTATGTGCGTCATGCTGATGCCGGCGTCCTCCATGAATGTCGCCATCGAGATATGGTGGATGCTGCCGACGCCCGAGGTTCCGTAATCGATCTTGCCCGGGCGCGCCTTCGACTCCCTGATCAGGTCCTGCAGACTGTTGATGCCCGCTTTCGGACTGGCCACCAGCATTACGCCAGTGGTTGCCACCATGCTGATCGGCGTGAAATCCTTGATCGTGTCATATCCCAGACTCTTGTAGACGAATGGCGCGACGTACAACTGGCCGGTCTCAGCGGCCAGAAGGGTGTAGCCGTCTGCCGGCATTCTGGCGAACTGCAGCGTCGCGGTCGTTCCGGCCGCGCCCGGGCGGTTCTCGACCACGAACGGCTGGCCCATCACCTCACCGAGCTTCTGCGCAAAGGTCCGCGCCACCGTGTCCGGACCACCGCCGGCGGGATGCCCGACAATGATCTTGACCGCACGGGTCGGATAGTCCTGCGCCGACACGCCGGTTGCACAGGCCATTGCCACCACCGACAAAACACCCAGTCGCTTCCAATTGGCTCGCATATGTGTCTCCTTCTATTGCTGTGAAAAAAATCCCCGTTGATCCATTCCGCCTCCTGGTTGCGACGCACCTTTGCAGATGCCTCGGTCGGCTCCCACCTGTCACTGCCAGATAACGAAGCCAGCTCCCACACCGGTCCCCGCAGGCGTGCGGTAGACCGGCAGATAGTCGGACCATTGCACCCGCAGCCCTATGATCTTCTCCCCGTCCAGGCTGCAGGTGACGATGTTCTCAGGCGACATTTCATCGAAACCCACACTGTGCGGCTTCATGAAAAACCGGTCCGGCTCGCCAGGCACCCGCAAAGAAATATGACCGCGCGTCAGGTCTCCAAGGCCCTGCGCTTCGATGATGCAGCCAGCGGCGATCAGGGTCTGCAACAGTTGATGGTGGCTGGACATGCGATTCCCGTGCAAGTAAGAGGCGACTGATGGACGACAAGGCATGCAGATGCCCGACATCTATTTAGTGATCTAAGATTACCAGTCTCGTGATCGACATCAATACCCTAATCGAACAAAATTACTAGTAATAACCCTTGTCATTGGGTCCGATGGCTCTGCAAGGCGGGCCACCGCCGCGGTTGACGTATGGGACAGACTCTCTGCCGGATGCTTGCGGCTTGACAAACGCAAGGTCGCACCGAACAATTAGAACCCTAATGAAATCATGCGGCGTGCATTCACCCCTGAACAAGTCACCGCCTTGCGGGCGCCCGTTCGGTGCGTAGCGCCCGGTTTCCGGCGGCCGGCTGGCATTGGCACGATGATGGGCCGAGACCCGGGGGACAGCGCCATTCGCACCGGCACGTGCCAACCGCCGACAGGGAGCATTAGCGCCGGGCGTCAGCGTGCGCCCCGGCTCGAACAACCCTGTGCCCCTGAAGGTACGATCCCATGAGGAGGAGAAAAAATGACGGAACTGGATAAGTTTGTCTCAGCACGCGAATTCCTGTGGAAGCACAGGACCGACCTGCAGGCCGCCAGCGCCTTCGACTGGCCCGAGTTGACACGATTCAACTGGGCTCTCGACTATTTCGACACCATGGCCGCAGGCAACGACCAGCCGGCGCTGTGGATCGTAGAGGAAGACGGGTCCGAACAAAAGCTGTCGTTTGCACAGATGTCACAGCGGTCGAGCCAGTTGGCCAACTGGCTGCGCAGCCTTGGCGTACGGCGCGGGGACCGGATCCTGATGATCTTGGGCAACCAGGCGCCGTTGTGGGAAACCATGCTGGCGTCGATCAAACTCGGCGCGGTGCTGATTCCGGCCACCAGCCTGCTGACCCCCGACGACCTGCGCGACCGGCTCGAGCGGGGCAAGGTCCGCCATGTGGTCGTAGACACGCCGCAGGTCGCCAAGTTCGCGGATCTGCCCGGCGACTATTCGCGTATCTGCGTCGGCCCGGCCCAGGACGGATGGGCCCGCTATGCCGATGCCCGGTCGCAGCCCAGCATCTTCAGCCCCGACGCGCCGACGCTGGCCTCGGACCCGATGCTGCTGTACTTCACGTCGGGCACCACATCCAAGCCCAAACTGGTCTTGCACACGCACCAGAGTTACCCGGTGGGCCACCTATCGACCATGTACTGGATGGGACTGCAAAGAAGCGACGTGCACCTGACCATTGCCTCGCCGGGATGGGCCAAGCACGCATGGAGCTGCTTCTTCGCACCGTGGAATGCGGAGGCCTGCATTTTCATCGCCAACAGCGCACGGTTCAGTGCCACGCACCTGCTGGAGGTTCTGGCGCAAAAGGGCGTGACCTCGTTTTGTGCGCCGCCGACGGTCTGGCGACTGCTGATCCAGGAGGACCTGGGCAAGTACCGTGGCAGGCTCAAACTGCGCGAACTGCTGGGTGCCGGAGAACCCCTGAACCCGGAGATCCTCGAGCAGGTGCAGCAAGGCCTGGGCCTGACGTTGCGCGACGGATACGGACAAACCGAGACCACCTGCCAGATCGGCAACTCGCCCGGGCAAGCCATCAAGCCGGGGTCCATGGGACGACCGCTGCCAGGTTATTCCATCGTGCTGATCGACACCGATGACCACCCCGCCGAAGAAGGCGAAGTGTGCATCGACCTGGCCCGACGTCCGCTGGGCCTGATGGAGCGGTATGACGGCTCCCCAGAACGCAACCAGGAAGCGATACGCGACGGCCTCTACCATACCGGCGACGTGGCGCAACGCGACGCGGATGGCTACATCACCTTTGTCGGACGCCGCGACGACGTGTTCAAGTCATCGGGTTATCGCATCAGCCCGTTCGAACTCGAGAGTGCGCTGATCGAACATGATGCTGTGGTCGAGGTTGCCGTGGTGCCAAGCCCGGACCCGGTGCGTTTCGTGGTGCCCAAGGCCTTCGTCATCCTGGCTGCCTCGGCGCAAGCCGATCGTGCGCTAGCCGCCGAACTCTTTGTCTTCCTGAAGCAGAACCTGGCACCCTACAAGCGCATCCGCCGGATCGAGTTCGTCACCGAGTTGCCCAAGACCATTTCGGGAAAAATCCGCAGGGTCGAGTTGCGAACAAGCGAGGACCAGTTGCGCAGCGATGGACAGCGCAACCCGCAGGAATATTTCGAAGAGGACTTCGAAAAGCAATGACAACCCGGGCACTGGCCAGTGCCCGCGCTCCCAGCCCGCAACCGTTCCCAAGAAAAGGACTGCCAGCATGGCCTCCGAAATGTTGCAGTTGCAACTGCGCTCGATCAGCTACGAAGCATCCAGCATCGTCTCGTTCGAATTGCGATCGGCCAATGGCGCCGAATTGCCACCGTTCAGTGCCGGCGCACATATCGACGTCCAACTGCTAGGCGGCCTGATCCGCAGCTATTCACTGGTCAACGCGCAAAGCGAACGCTGGCGCTATGTCATCGCGGTCAACAACGACGCCAAGAGCCGGGGCGGTTCGCGACACATGCATGAAGCGCTGCGTGTGGGGGCCAGCCTCACGGTCTCTGCGCCGCGCAACAACTTCCCCTTGGTGGAGGATGCAGCAGCGACAGTGTTGCTCGCCGGTGGCGTTGGCATTACGCCGGTGCTGTGCATGATCGAGCGACTGAGCGCGCTCGGGCGCCGATGGACCTTGTACTACTGCGCCCGGACCCGACAACATGCGGCGTTCCTGGACCGGTTGAACCAGCTGCGCGGTTCGACGGGCTGCGAGGTGCACCTGAATTTCGACCATGGCTCACCGTCCAACATGCTCGACATCGGCGCAGTTGTCGCTGCGTCGCCAGCCGAAGCGCACCTGTACTGCTGTGGCCCTGTGCCGATGCTGACCGCATTCGAGCTCGCCTGCGCCGCGCTGGCGCCCGAGCGGGTGCATGTGGAATATTTCGCCGCCAAGGAGTTGCCGGCGGCCGAGGGTGGATTCGAGGTCGAACTCGCCCGCTCGGGC
>JBBQJP010000051.1:0-31212 GCA_038326025.1 Burkholderiales bacterium | reverse complement strand
TCGCGCTGTTTGGATCTACATTGAGCAGGGCAACGCCCTGGGCATCGGTTGGCACTGCACTGCGTGTTCCGGTCACCGACGCCCCTGGAACTGCGGCGCCGAACGTATCCTTGACAACAACCTTGAGCACGCCGACGCCGAGCGCAGTGCTGCCGATTACAGCGCCACCGCCGCCGCCGCCACCTCCGCAGGCTACGAGACCCCAACATACCGCGAGTGCCAGTGTGCCGGTCCTGATGCGAAGCAGCATGTCCCACCGAGTCGGCGAATGCCCCCCTCCATGCGAATAAGGTGTTGTGGTTTTGGTCATTGCCGCCTTGTCAGTTTGTTATTGGCATGATTGGTTGCCGGCCATAGTCACCGCAGGGACTGCGGCACCAGGGCATTGTTGAGGCGCACGGTTGGCGTAAAAATCGGCGGAGCGGCGCAATACCGGTAGGAGAACACCTCGTCGTCATTAGTACGTCCATGGCGGATGGCCACTTGCCAGGGTTCGGTTCGCGGAAGAATCTGGTGCACACGGGTTGTCAACGTCTACGCATTGGCGACCTACCGACACGATGGCAGTGAAGGCCGAGGGCAAGGTTGACGTTAAAGCTGCCGCCAGCAAATAGGCGGCTGGCGTTCCCACGAGAAAAGGACAGGCCTGGCCTGTCCTTTTCTCGCTTCTCCGCGTATCAAATGAACCTGGATGCGGTGCGGCAAATCGACGGGTTCTGCACCTGTTCACCTACGATCGAGCGCAAACGACATCACCTCGCACGCAGTGCGACGGGTTGGGCTTCAAGTACAGCTTCCCATGAAGCAACTCCGGTCAAGCCTGGCCGGAGAATGCGCCAGTTCAATAGCGACGTGCAGTGCCGTTGGCGACAACGACCCTATCACCGACTCGAATGTCGGCCGCCGATTCCTGGGTCACGGTGAGGTTATTGCCATCATTCAAGCGCACTACCAACTGCACCGCGTCGGCTTGCGGCTGCCGGTTGCCTTTCTCGACCTGGTGTCCGGCGTAGGCGCCGCCGGCGGCGCCCAGTACGGTGGCGGCCTTGTTGCCATCACCTTTGCCGACCTGGTTCCCCAGCACGCCGCCGACGACCGCGCCCACAATCGCGCCGGCACCGATGCTGTTATTGGGTTCCTGTCGCACGAGGTTGATCGACTGCACCACGCCATAACGCGTTGACATATTGCCGCTGCTGGTCGTCGGATAGCTGGACTGTGTCGCGCCGACCGGCTGGTTGCTCTGGGTATTGGTGGTGCCACAGGCGGCCAGAGACAACACAGCGGCGATGCTGGCGGCGGTGGTAAACGTGCGTAAGTGGGACATGGTGTACTCCGTTGGTTAATGCACCCGGCGGCGAATACCGTAGGTGTCGTGAACCCATTGTCCGAACTGGCAGCCGGCTTGCCCATGGCCCAAGCGCCAGTCAGGCCGTCAGACAGTGGCGCGCCGGGTCCTGGCCTGACGTCCTACGTGCACGCGGTTTGGTGCACCCATTTGCCCGATGGCAGGGCAGGGTCTATTTCCATAACGCCTTGACCTTGGAGCCGCTTCAAGGTTTTCAATGGTGCCAAAGGAAGCCAGAACCATGATGTCAACGCCCCCGAAAAACAAGCTCCCGGCACGCCCGCATGTCCACACTCTTGATCAGACCCATGACCATGATGCAGCGAGTGGTTCTTGCTGCTCGCCCGCAGCCCTTGCTCCCAACAAGGGCCAACCAACCCGGAACGTTGCGAATGGCGTCAATACCGCGATTCGGATTATGCAGATGGATTGTCCTACCGAGGAGACCTTGATCCGTGACAAGCTCGCCAGCATGCCGACGGTGGTGGGCATGGAGTTCAATCTGATGCAGCGGGTCATGACCGTGACCCATGCGCCTAGTGCGCTTGAACCCATTCTGGAAGCCGTTCGCACGCTTGGCTTCAAACCGGAGCTTGTCGTATCGGGTGCGCCATCGCCAGCCGATGACGCGCCTCGCAAGCCCTGGTGGCCACTGGCTTTGGCGGGTGTCGCCGCGATCGCATCCGAAGCCGTCAGCTGGATGAGTCAACCCGAATGGCTCGCCGCGGCGCTCGCCGTTCTGGCAGTGGGCGCTTGCGGGTTTACGACGTATAAGAAGGGATGGGTGGCCATTCGCAATGGCAATCTCAACATCAACGCGTTGATGAGCATTGCGGTCACCGGTGCGCTGGTGTTGAAGCAGTGGCCAGAGGCGGCCATGGTAATGGTGTTGTTCACCATTGCCGAGTTGATCGAAGCCAAGTCGCTTGACCGGGCGCGCAACGCCATCAAGGGATTGCTGCAACTGGCGCCCGACATGGCCACGGCCAAGCAACCCGACGGCGCGTGGCAGGATGTCGACTCTAAATCGGTCACCGTGGGGACATTGGTTCGAATCAAACCCGGCGAGCGCATCGGTCTCGATGGTGCCATCATGAAGGGCCACTCCACGGTCGATCAGGCGCCCATCACGGGCGAAAGCCTGCCGGTAGACAAGTTTGAGGGCGACCCGGTATTTGCCGGAACGATCAATGGCACTGGCTCCTTCGAATACCGGGTCAGCGCTGGCGCCGGCAACACGACATTGGCGCGCATCATCCATGCGGTAGAAGAGGCACAGGGCCGCAAGGCGCCAACACAGCGTTTTGTCGACCAGTTCGCGCGGGTTTACACGCCAGTGGTGTTTGCCATGGCATTGGCTGTGGCCATTGTTCCGCCGCTTTTCATGGGCGCCGGCTGGTATGACTGGGTCTACAAGGCGCTGGTGTTGCTGGTCATTGCGTGTCCTTGTGCGTTGGTGATCTCGACACCGGTCACGATCGTCAGCGGACTGGCGGCGGCGGCCCGCAAAGGCATTCTGATCAAAGGCGGCGTTTATCTGGAAGAGGGCCGCAAGCTGCAGTGGCTGGCGCTTGACAAGACCGGCACCATCACCCATGGCAAGCCGGTACAAACCGACTTCGAACTGCGTGACGCTAGCGGCGCCATAGCCGCGGACGATTGCCGTCGCATCGCGGCCACTCTGGCGGGTCGATCTGACCATCCGGTCTCGCAGGCGGTCGCGAAAGCTGCGCTCGCGGACGGCATTCGACCAAGCGAAGTCGCCGCGTTTGAGGCGCTGGCAGGTCGTGGTGTGCGGGGCGTGATCGACGCAAGGAGATACGCACTGGGCAATCATCGATTGGTGGAAGAATCGGGCCGCTGCTCGCCCGAGCTGGAAAGCCGGCTCGGCGCCTTGGAAAGCCAGGGCAAGACCGTCGTGGCGTTGATCGACGAAAGCCACGTGCTGGCCTTGTTTGCGGTGGCCGACACGGTCAAGGACAGCAGCCGCGACGCAATTGCCGACCTGCACCAGTTGGGAGTCAAGACGGTGATGCTCTCGGGCGACAACACCCACACGGTCCAGGCTATCGCCAATCAGGTCGGAATCGACGAAGCCCGCGGTGATCAGTTGCCGCAGGACAAACTTGCGGCGATCGAGCAACTGGGCGCCCAGGGAACCGTGGGCATGGTGGGTGATGGCATCAACGATGCTCCGGCGCTGGCGCGTGCGAACATCGGTTTTGCGATGGGCGCCATGGGGACGGACACGGCCATCGAGACCGCTGACGTGGCGCTGATGGACGATGATCTGCGCAAGATCCCGGCGTTCATTCGCTTGTCGAAGGCGACGCATGCGGTGCTGGTGCAGAACATCTCCTTGGCGCTGGGCATCAAGGCCGTGTTCCTGGTGCTGACACTGGCGGGTCTGGGAACCATGTGGATGGCCGTTTTTGCCGACGTGGGCGCCAGTCTCCTGGTGGTCGCGAACGGGTTGCGCTTGCTTCGCAAGTAGCCGGCGCGTGGCTCAGTGTTTTGGCTGAATCGACAAGATGCGCTGGATGAGCGACCCGACTGCCGGCGAAAACCGACCAGAATTCGGGGCGCGTCGTGGTCAGTGCGTCCTCAGGCAACGCAGATCGACTCCATAGCGACCGATCGCGATCGCCGGCAAATCTGCCACCAGATTGGACGGCTCCGAACTCCTGTCCACCGCCTCGAGCGTCAGGCGCTCGGCCCGGCGCCTGGACGCGTCGGTCAGTCCCTGTGGCAATCCGTCATAGGCGGTGCCGTCGCCGCGCCATTCGTGCAAGGTCAGCAACTGGTCGAGCGGTTGATCCGGATGGCGCAAGTGCAGCCGGACCGGCGTCTGCGCCCGCAATGCCGGATGCAGGCTCCAGGTCGGCGCGAAGCTGCGATAGCGCAACCCGCTGATCTTCACCTTGCCATCGCGGTCACGATCGTCGACCAGCGGCAGCGGTACGCCAGCTGCAACGATCTGCCAGGATCGCCAGTCGACGCCACCGTCTTCGTCGCCAGTCGACGGTCGCAGCCGCAGTTCAACGCGCGCCGTACCGGCATCGATCATGCGCGAACCGCCGGCCTGCTCCGGGCTCGCAGCGTCGCCGAGCAATGGCCAGAATTCAAGTGCTTGCCAGACCTCGAGCCTGCAGCCAGGAAGTTCGACCACGCCCCAGCGTCGGCATTCATCCTGCCACAAGACCTGTTCGATGGGTTTGCCTAGCCCAAAGCCGGCAGCGTCGAGATACTCGAAGACTGACGCGAGATCCTGTTCCAGATAGAACGGCAATGCGAAACGCTGATGCAGATCTCTCCCCCAGTCGATCAGTGGCTCGTCGTAAGGCGCAATTGCCAGCATCGCCGTGATCGCGCGCAGCAGGCAGGCGATCGCGGTGGCACGTTCCGGCGTGTGCTGCATCCGCAGCGCACGGAATTCGACCAAACCGAGCCGGCCGCGGCCGGGCAGGAACGGATTCCAGAGTTTCTCGATATTGAGTTCGGCGCGGTGGCTATTGCCCGATGCGTCGCACAGAAAGGAGGCGAGGCTGTGCCACAACTGATCGGCCGTAAGATCGCTCTCGCGGTCGAGCAGTTCCAGCGCGAGTACCAGTTCGTCGAAGGAATCATGTCCGCGTTCGTCGGCGCGCACCGACTGCCCGCTGCTGCCGACAAAATCATGGCAGAACAAATAGGACAGTGACGGGTGGCGATTGAAAAAACGCACCAGCCGCGGTAGCAGCCGCGGTTCGGCGATGAACGGACTCGTCTGCGGCGTCGGCCCGCCAAGTGTGATTTGCCCCGCACCACCCGAGTCGGCGACAACACCGTTGTAATACAAGCGGTAGGGCTTGAGCCCCTGTGTGGCTGCAGCGCCATGGATCAGCCGGCTGCAGGCCAGAAACCCGCTCGCATCGGCGCAGGGGGCCGAATTGACCTCGATCACGGCCGGGTCCGGGGTCACACTGGTCAGTTCGGTTTGCGCATCGACCGGCGGCGGGTATCCTGCCAGCACCAGCGTTGCTACTCCGGCATCGGCACACGCCGCCTGCAGCGCCAGCAAGACGCGCATCAGCAATTCGACTGAATCGAACATCGGCAGGTCGACGCGTGGCGACAGTCGTCCATCGATTTCGGACAACTGCAGTAGCAGAAGATGGTTGCCGGACTCTGCCAGTTCATCGCGCAGACCGCCAGGATGCAGGTTGGGAGTATCGAGTGGCGGGCGGTCGAACTGCTCTGCTGCAGATGCATCCGGCGGCTGCGAATCGGTTCGAATAACGAGCCGTCGCATCGACCGATCACTGGACTCGACCGGCCATATCGAGAGTCGCTGCCCCTGCAGTCGGCGTGCGAATGCCACGGCCCATTTGTCGAAATTCGGCAATGGCCGCGCTAACGCGTCCGGTGACGCTACGATCGGATCGGGCGGGCCGGACCAAAGTGGTGTGCGGTCGCGCCGGCAATAGATTCCGAAATACCAGTGTGGCACCGCCTCGCCCGGATAGCGCCGACCCACGCTACGCAGTATCAGCGAGCCCGCCGCATCGGTTGATAACTCTGCGAGCAGCGCGCGCGCGGATTTCCTTATCTCCGCCAATCGCCGCGTTATTCCACTCAGGCGCCGGTGATAGGCGGTCGGTGAAAGTCGGCTCGCAGCCGACCCAGATTGTCTGACCGGCCGCCGCGAGCTGCGCGTCATGGCGCAGTACCGCGGCGTCGAATGTCTCTGCCGTACTCATCGCTGTGCCGGGGCAGACCGGGCCGGCGCGTCGACCTCGCACCAGGCCGTTGCTCCGTCCCGGCCGCTTCGTCGCGCATTGGCGCAGTTTCTGTGGTTGTCGTGCATGATTTAACCCTCATTTTTTAATGGGATCGATCATATTCGGCAACTGCCTTAATCCCTTGCACCGCTTGTGTCAATGCGCGCGCGCCTGCGCAGTCTATTCCTCAGCCGGCTCGCTCCCCGCTTGTGGCCCTGCCTCGCGAACGCGCGCCAGTACATAGTCGATGAACGTCGCGGCTGCGCGCGTGTGGTGCCTGTTCGGCATGTACAACATCACCATCTTGCTGCCGAAGATGCTGAGCCGCCATTCGTCGAGCGCAGTGACGACCGTGCCGCTTTGGATGTCGGACTGAACCAGGTAGTCCGGCAACAGGCCGACACCGAGTCCGGCGAGCACGGCTTCGCGCAGGAACAAGTAGTTCTCCGAGATCAGCGTCGGCTCGACAAATACCTCATGCCGTTCACTGCCAAGGTAGGCTGCAACGCGCAGTTGGCGACTGACTGCCGCCGACATGATCAGCGGTGCGGTGCGCAACGCATCTGGGCTTCGCGGCATGGCATGGGCTTGTGCATATTCGTGGGACGCACAGGTGATATAGCGCACCGGGCCCATGTCACGCGCCACCACATTTTGCGGCGGCTCGTGTACCACCCGCACGGCGATGTCGATCTCGTCGCGCAGCAGATCGTCGATGCGGTTCTCGAACACCACATCGAGCACGATGCCAGGGTACAGCCGCTTGAAGTCGATCAGCCAGCGGGTCATCACGACCTGGCCATAACCGCTAGGCACGCTCAGACGCACCCTCCCCATCAAGCTGCGGCCCAGCGTCTCGACGACCTCGCGTGCCGCAAGCAGTTCGTTGCGGATAGCCTGGCCGTGTTCGTACAGACGCAGGCCGATTTCGGTGGGTTCGACGCGCCGCGTCGTGCGGCGTACCAGCTGTTGGCCGATTGAGCGCTCGAACTGGTTCAGGTGATAGCTGACATTGGCGCGCGTCATCTTCAGGCGACGGGCGGCTGCGCTCAGGTTTCCGGCGTCAAGGATTTCGACGAGAAGGGTCAGGGCATGGAGATCCATCGCATGAAATGTCGGAGGTAGGTGCTTGATTGTCAAATGCGACTTGACGGTCTGTCAACCGACGTTGGGATTGTCAAGAAACCTCGTACGCCCAACAATTCAGCCAGTCGCAGCCTGGTTTGACGCATACCCGACCACCGTTGCCACGGAGTCGTCCGGCGGCAATGGCGAAAAGCAGGCACGTAACAAGATACACGGCTCCGCGCCTGTTGCGCGGGACTGTCAACCAGCTAAAGGAGACACGCGATGCGCGAAGCCCTGATCGTTTCGACCGCCCGCACGCCGCTGACCAAGGCGTATCGCGGCGAATTCAACCTCACCGCCGGGCCCACGCTGGCGGCGTTCGCAGTGCGCAGCGCGGTCGAACGTGCCGGCATCGACCCGTCGCTGATCGAGGATGCGGTACTTGGCTGCGGTTATCCCGAAGGCACGACCGGTCGCAACGTGGCGCGCCAGTCAATCGTTCGCGCGGACCAGCCGATTTCCATCGCAGGTACCACGGTGAACCGCTTCTGTGCCTCCGGACTGCAGGCGATCGCGATCGCTGCCGGCCGCATCGTCGTTGACGGCGCACCGGCCATGATCGCCGGCGGCGTAGAGAGTTGTTCGATGATCCGCAGCCGCAGTGCCACCGACGCCGGCGACAGCGGGATCGACCCATGGATCGCCCGGCACAAGCCGGAACTCTACCTGTCGATGATAGAAACCGCCGACATCGTCGCCCTGCGTTACGGTATCTCGCGCGCGGCACAGGATGTCTTCTCGGCCGAAAGCCAGCGCCGTACCGCCGAGGCGCAACAAGCCGGCCGTTTTGCCGAAGAGATCGTATCAGTGACGACAACCATGTCGGTGACCGACAAGCAGACCAAGGCTGTCTCGCAGCGCGAGGTGACGGTATCCGGCGACAACTGCAACCGCCCCGGCACCTCCGCCGAGGCACTCGCCAAGCTCGATCCGGTGCGCGGCGCGGATCAGTTTGTCACCGCCGGCAACTCATCGCAGCTGGCAGACGGCGCATCCGCCTGCGTGATGGTCGAAGCGCGCGAAGCCGAGCGGCTGAATCTGACGCCGCTGGGGGCCTTCCGCGGCTTGGCGGTGGCCGGTTGCGAGCCCGACGAAATGGGCATCGGCCCGGTATTCGCGGTTCCCCGCCTGCTCAAACGCCACGGCCTGACGGTTGACGACATCGGTTTATGGGAATTGAATGAGGCTTTTGCTTCACAGGCCATCTATTGCCAGCAGCGACTCGAGATTCCCAGCGAGCGGCTCAATGTCAATGGTGGCTCGATCTCGGTCGGCCATCCATTCGGCATGACCGGCGCACGCCTTGCCGGCCATGTGCTGATCGAGGGACGACGGCGCGGCGTCAAATACGCGGTCGTCACCATGTGCGTCGCCGGCGGCATGGGTGCGGCTGGCTTGTTCGAAATTTTCTGAGCAACGGAGTTTTACGATGGACCTGTCATTCGATAACGCCGAGCAGGCGTTCCGCGACGAAGTGCGCGGCTTTCTTGCCGGCAAGTTGCCACAGCGACTCGCTGACAAGGTGGACAACGGCAAGCGCCTGAGCAAGGCGGATCTGCAGGAATGGCACGCGGTCCTCAATGCGCGCGGCTGGCTCGCCAACCACTGGCCCGAGCAATACGGCGGCCCGGGTTGGACGGCAGTGCAGAAGTTCATTTTCGAGAACGAGTGTGCGCTGGCGCACGCGCCGCGCATCGTGCCGTTTGGCGTCAACATGCTCGGGCCGGTGCTGATCAAGTACGGCAGCGAGGAGCAGAAGCAGCAATGGCTGCCGCGCATCCTCGACGGTTCGGACTGGTGGTGCCAGGGTTACTCGGAGCCGGGCGCTGGCTCTGACCTCGCAGCTGTCAAGACCGAGGCCGTGCGCGGTGTTGACGCCAGTGGCGACCACTACATCGTCAACGGTCAGAAGACCTGGACCACACTCGGCCAGCACGCGAACATGATCTTCTGCCTGGTTCGAACGGCGCGTGACGTGAAGAAGCAGGAGGGCATCAGCTTCCTGCTCATCGACATGACGACGCCCGGCGTCGAGGTGCGGCCGATCATCACGCTGGATGGTGAGCACGAGGTCAACGAAGTGTTTTTCACCGACGTCCGTGTTCCGGCCAGCAATCTGGTAGGCGAGGAAAACCGGGGCTGGACCTGCGCCAAATACCTGCTCACCTACGAGCGCACCAATATCGCCGGCGTCGGGTTTTCGGTGGCTGCGCTCGGCAGGCTGAGGCAGGCGGCAGCGAGCATTACCAGGAACGGCAAACCGCTGGCCGATGATCCGCTTTTTGCGGCACGCATGGCGCGTGTCGAAATCGAGCTCGAGAACATGAAGACCACGAACCTGCGCGTGATCGCGGCGGTCGCCGGCGGCGGCGTTCCGGGTGCCGAGAGTTCGATGCTGAAGATCCGCGGCACTGAGATCCGCCAGGAGATCTCGTCGCTGATGCGACGCGCGATGGGGCCCTATGCACGGCCGTTCATCGACGAAGCGCTCGACGATGCCCGGGATGAACCGCCAGTGGGCCCGCCGCAGGCGGCGGCCGCTGCCGGACAGTATTTCAACAACCGCAAGCTGTCGATTTTCGGCGGCTCCAACGAGGTTCAGAGGAACATCATCTCCAAGATGATCCTCGGCCTGTGACGGAGAAGAACACATGAACTTCGAACACAGCGATGACCGTCGCATGCTGGCTGACAGCCTGAACCGCTTCATCGCAGAACAATATGGTTTTGAGCATCGTGACCGCATCGCGCGCAGCGATGCCGGCATGAGCCCGGAAATGTGGCAACGTTTCGCCGATCTCGGCGTGGTGGGTGCGCTGTTCGACGAAGCTGACGGCGGATTTGGCGGCGATGGGTTCGATATCGCAGTGGTCTTCGAGGCGCTGGGCCGTGGCCTGGTCCTGGAGCCGTTTCTTGCGACCGTGCTGGCGGGAAGCGTCATCGCGACTGCCGGCACCGAGGCCCAGAAGGAAGCGCTCGCCGACATCATTGCTGCGGTGCGCAGCGTCGCATTCGCCCACAGTGAGCCGGATTCCGGTCATGAGTTGTCACGCGTGGCGACACAGGCTCGCAAAGACGGCGACGGCTGGGTGCTCGACGGTGCGAAGGCCGTTGTGCTCAATGCCGAGCATGCCGACCTGTTCGTCATCTCGGCGCGCAGCGCCGGTGGCGTCGGCGACGCGCACGGTATCTCGCTGTTCCTCGTTCCGGCCGCAACGCCCGGCCTTGCGCTGCGCGCTTATCCACTGATCGATGGCGGCCGAGCCGCCGAAGTCTCGCTGCAAGGCGTGCGGGTCGACGCAGGTGCCTTGATCGGCGAGGCTGGCGCTGCTGCGCGGATCATCGAGTTGGCAGTCGGACGCGGCGTGTTAGCGCTGTGTGCCGAGGCGCTGGGCGCGATGGACAGCGCGAAAGAGGCCACACTGGAGTACCTGCGAACGCGCAAGCAGTTCGGCGTGCCGATTGGCAGCTTCCAGGCCCTGCAGCACCGTATGGCCGACCTGCTGCTCGAGATCGAGCAGGCGCGTTCGGCGGTGATCAATGCGGCCGCCGCGCTGGGCGCCGATCGTGTGACGCGTGAGCGCGCGTTGTCCGCAGCGAAGTACACGATCGGCCGTATCGGCATTCGCTGCGCAGAGGAATGTGTTCAGCTGCACGGCGGCATCGGCATGACCTGGGAGCTGCCGCTGTCCCATTTCGCGAAGCGTCTGGTGATGATCGATCACCAGCTTGGCGACGAGGACCATCATCTGGCACGGTATATCGAACTCGGCCGCCATGCGCAGGCCGTTGCAGGCTGAAGCCGGGCGAATAGGGGCAAACCACCATGGCCACATCCCGCGTCGTTTGCTACCTTGTCAACCTGGAAATTGTTGAAGCCCATGATGGCACAAGCGATGCCCCTGCGCTGACCCCTGGTTGCGCGAACACCCGGATCGTGAAACGCAATCGTCGCGCCCTGCAGGAGTTGCCATGCCGCCTAGTCTGACCGCGCATTTCCGCCACTGGCCGCACGCGACACCGCGCAGCCTTTCGCTGCCGCCTACCAACGTCTTCGACAATCTCGCGTCTTGCGCGGCGCGCGACCCTGGCAAATCGGCGATCGTCTTCTATGACAGCGTGCTGAGCTACGCCGCGTTGAAGGCCGAGGCGCAAGCGCTCGCCGGGCATCTGCAGCAGGTCTGCGGCGTTGCCCGGGGCGACCGTGTGCTGCTGATGATGCAGAACAGCCCGCAATGGGCCATCGCGTTTTTCGCGATCCTGCGCGCCGGTGCCGTGGTGGTGCCGGTCAACCCAATGAACCGCACCGACGAACTGCGGCACTATGTCGACGATACCGGCGCGAGCGCCGCATTTGTCGCCCAGGACCTGCTGGCGCAATTGCTGCCGCTGCATCGCGTGCGCGCCGAGGGTGGACTGCGACATCTGGTGGTCGCAACATACAGTGACCACTTGACGGTCCAGACCGATCTGCGCGTGCCCGAATTCGTGGCGGCGCCGCGTGACGTTCCTGTCGTCGCCGGCGTGGTTGCGTGGACCGACGCGCGCAGCGCAGCGCTGGAGCCCGGGCCGCTGGCTACCGGCCCTGACGATGCCTGCGTGATGCCCTATACCTCCGGCACCACCGGCGCGCCCAAGGGTTGCGTGCACACCCACCGCAGCGTGATGAGCACGCTGGTCGGCGGAGTCGTCTGGTTCAATCGCAACCAGGACGCGGTCTACCTGTCACCGCTGCCGTTTTTCCATGTCACCGGTCTGTCGGGCAGCCTGAACGGGCCGTTGTTCGTTGGCGCGACGGTTGTCATCCTCGCGCGCTGGGACAGGGATGTAGCCGCACGTTGCATCGAGCGCTATCGCGTTGATACCTGGCAGTCGATCACCGCGATGATGGTCGACTTCCTTGCAAACCCCGAACTCGGGCGCTACGATCTGTCGAGCCTGAAGGTGGCCCGCGGCGGTGGCGCGGCAATGCCCGAAGCGGTGGCGCGGCGGCTCAAGGAACTGGTCGGCCTCGACTATGTAGAGGGATATGGCATGTCCGAGACCATGGCCGCAACCCACATCAACCCACCACATCGTCCCAAGCCGCAATGCCTGGGTATCCCGGTGTTCGACGTCGACGCACGCATCATCGATCCGGAGACACGGCAGGAACTGCCGAGCGGTGAAAGTGGCGAGGTCATCGTTTTTGGCCCACAGGTCATGCAGGGCTACTGGAACAATCCGCAGGCCGATGCTGCCGCCTTCGTCGAGATCGACGGCAAGCGTTTTCTTCGCACCGGTGATCTCGCGCGGGTCGACGAAGACGGCTACTTCTTCATGACCGACAGGCTGAAGCGAATGATCAATGCATCCGGCTACAAGGTGTGGCCGGCAGAGGTCGAGGCGCTGATGTATCACCATCCGGCAATCCAGGAAGCCTGCGTGATCGCGTCGCGCGACCCCAAGCGCGGCGAGACGGTCAAGGCACTGGTTGTGCTGCGTCCCGGCGAGCGGGTCGGCGAGGACGATATTGCACGCTGGTGCCACGGCCACATGGCCGCGTACAAGGCGCCGCGTATCGTGCAGATCGTGCCATCGCTTCCCAAGTCCGCGACCGGCAAAGTACTTTGGCGCGAATTGCAGGAAACCGAAAATGGCCGGGTAACGGCGGAGCCCGATCAGGACAAGTGACAAGCGAAATGCGGCAGGCGCGCATAACAGCGCGCCGGACCGTCCCCGAAACCATCAACCACCCCAACCAGAAGGAGACATGCAGATGATCAAAAACCTTACCCGCCGTGCATTGATTGCCGGCTGCGGCCTTGCCGTGCTCGCCGTGCCGATGCTGGCGCTCGCGGACACCTATCCAAGCAAGCCGATCACGCTTATCGTGCCGTGGCCGGCCGGCGGGTCGACCGACCGTCACATGCGCACGCTCGCCGAAATCGCAGGCAAGCAACTGGGCCAGAACATCATCGTCGAGAACAAGCCGGGTGGTGGCGGCACCATCGGTCCGGGAACGATGGCCCGTACCGCGAAGCCTGATGGCTATACGATCGCGCAGTTCCCGATGGGCATGCTGCGCATGCCGCACATGCAAAAGACCGCTTGGCATCCGATCGACGATTTCAGCTTCATCATCGGGGTCTCGGGTTACACCTTCGGCTTTACGGTGCGGGCCGATTCGCCTTACAAGACTTTCAAGGAATATATCGAGGCGGCCCGCAAGAGCCCGGGCAAGATCGACTACGGCTCGACCGGCATCGGCACCAGCCCGCACCTGCTGATGGAGGAAATCGCCGACAACGCCAAGGTTGAGCTGAACCACGTGCCGTTCAAGGGCAATGCCGACATGCAACAGGCCCTGCTCGGCGGCCACGTGATGGCCCAGAGCGACGCCACGGGCTGGGACAAGTACGTCGATGGTGGCCAGATGCGCCTTCTGGTCACTTTTGGCGAGGAGCGCACCAAGCGTTGGCCTGAGGTGCCGACTGCCAAGGAACTCGGCTACGGCGTAGTCTCGCAGTCGCCTTACGGCCTGGTTGGCCCGAAAGGCATGGACCCGGCGATCGTGAAGGTATTGCACGACGCGTTCCGCAAGGCAATGGACGACCCCAAGCACCTGGAAGTACTGGCGCAACTGAATCAGGCGACGTGGTATCGCAGTGGCCCGGAGTATGCGAAGTGGGCCACGGAGACCTTTGCGCGCGACAAGAAGCTGATCGAGAGGCTGGGCCTCGCTGCGAAGTAAGCGGCGCGTACGGCATGGCCCGCAGCAGTGCCAGGTGACTGGGCCACCGATGATTGCATTCGACGCTGGGGTACCTCAGCCCCATGCTATGTGAGCAACGCTGGTACGAGGCACAGCGAAAAGAGGCTGCGTAATCCCTGGGCTAAGAACTACACGAAACAGGGGCAAGGTCAGCGCTGCCCGAACTGCGGGGGCGGGGAGCTCAAGATCATCGCCGCGATCCTGGAGCGGCCGGTGATCGAGAGGTGCCCAGCGTCTGCAACTGATCGACGATGAATTGGCGTACATCCTCGGGCAGCAGCGAACTCACGGCGACGGGCCGCCCGGCAAACTTGGACAGCAGCAGCCGCTCGACGATACGAAGGCGGCCGCGTCGGGTTCCGGCGGCCAAGCCCCGAGCGCTGCTCATGTGCGCGTCATAGCGGCTCAGCTCGCCGGCGATCGGGCCCGTCGGCGCCGGCGCGCGAGCGATGACGCCTTGGACCCGTAGGATCTCCAGCACCGGCATCAGCGCGGCATGCAGTTCCATCGGAGTGCGCAACGCACCACCCAGGCAGTCGCTGCGCGGCAGGTGGTAGTGCAGGAACTGATCGATGCACCCGTCATTGATCATGTGCGCGGGCAGGTGGCACATCGACATACAGTGCGCGAAGTGCGCCACGCCGTTCAGATTGCGGCTCGAGGTGTGGGCTGCATACCGACCTCGCCGTAGGCGTTCGACGTACGCCGGAACTTGTGCAGACAGCGGGCCTTCAAGCAACCAGGCTTGAAGCAAAGAGTTGAGCGCAGGGATCTTGCACATGACAGCCTCTGTTGGTGGAGACGTCAGTGGTGCACGAGCCGCGAACTTATGTCCAGCACAGTGAACCGCCGCACCGCGGATCGCCAGAGCCTGGGAGCCCTCCCGGCCTATGCCTTCTTAGAACTTCTCATAACGGAGGTCTTCTCGTAATGGCCGATCCCGGGTGCCCGAATTGCTGAAATGGGCTTCACATTGCCGACAGTCCGCGGCCTGTCTGAATGACTTCTCTGGAGCAGGAAAATCGAAAAGTTGCATACCCGATTTCAGTCTGTCGCAACAGTTCCCACCTCTTCGCGCGGCGTTCATCGCTCACCTCAATCAGTGCTTGGAGTACCGACCAGCCCCGTCCAGCAGACTGCCCATGGCCGGTGTGTGAACGGCGCACATCTCATCATTTGTCAAACATCGCGCAGCATGCCTTGTACGTTCAAAACGACAACTGCACCTGATCAGCCGTGATCCCGCGTAGCGCGGGCTTTGTGCGAAACTTCAATTCGGTGGTTACATTCTTTGCTTGCTAGGCACCTGCATGTTCGCATGCCGGCGAATGGCACCGCCACCCCCAGCTCAACTGTTCAGCAATGTCTGAGATATTTCCGGACCGATTGGTGCCCATTGAAAGCGAGCAGATTTTTTGCGTAATCCTTACATGTCTAAAAGTATCAGGGCGCATCTTTTTCAGATTATCTGGCTGGGCCTCCTTCCGGTCGGGATATTTGCCGCGAGCCTGCTTTATTTGCTTTGGTCCACGCAGGAACAAGCGCGTGAACAGAGCCAGTTCAAAGCTGCACAGTCGCTCGCAATGCTTATTGAAGGGTCGATCGACAGCGCAATTCAGCAGATGCTGGTGCTGGGAGAGCTACCCATGGACACCGATGCAGATCGCAGGGAGCTTTACCAGTATGCCCAACGTGCTCTCCATACCAGAACCGACCTGGAAAATTTCATATTGAGCGACGTTTCCGGAAAGCAACTCTTCAATCTCGACGAACCCTATGGAAATGTATTGCCCAGCACGGACTGGCTGGAGCATCAGCAGCGCGCCATTCAGATCGGACGGCCCTTTGTATCTGATATGTTTGTTAGTAAAGTCCTGAACGCGCGGGTGGTGCGTGTGCACGTGCCAGTTGTGCGCGAGGGCAAGGTTGCATACGTGATCTCGGCACGTTTCAAGACAGAAGCACATGGGACAATCGTGCGTGGAAGGGGCGTGCCCGAGGGTGGTCGGGTGGCGGTGTGGGACCGGAATATGGTCGCGGTGGCTGCCACCCGGATGGAGAATGTGCGAACGCAGGCTCCCCCAAGCTCCGTCTTTTTGAATGCGATGCGTGAGCAGGAGGAAGGGGTGCTTACTTATCCGGCGCCCGATGGGGAACGCGCGACCACCGCTTGGGCGAAAACCTCTTTCGGATGGCGCGTGTCGCTGCGATTGCCAGCCAACGCGGGCCAAAGCGTGATTACGCGCTATCTTGGCCTGCTGGCATTCGCATGGCTGGTGGTACTCGCGGTTGCCGCCCGCTTCGCACTTAAAAAGGCCCAGCGATTGTCAGATTCTCTTGAAGACTTTGAACGCCAGGCGGCGCGCCTCAATGAAGGTGTCCCTGCAATTCAAGGGGTGGAACCGTCCGGGGTGTTGGAGATCGACAGAGCTGCCCATGCGCTGACTAAAGCTGGGACGCATTTGATCATGGCGCGGACTGAGCGCGAGAGTGCATTCGAACGGGAAAAAGTCGCCCGCCGCGAAGCGGAGGAAGGCAATCGGGCCAGAGACGCGTTTCTCGCCATGCTTGGTCATGAGCTACGTAATCCCATGGCTGCGATCTCCAATGCGACTTTGGTGATAAATGAAGCGGGTGCAAGTGCCGAGCAACGCCAATTCGCACTTGCGGCAATCGCCCGCCAATCGCATAACCTCAAACGCATGGTTGACGATCTGCTGGACGTAGGCCGAGTGATGGCGGGCAAGATTAATCTTCAGATCGAGACATTTTGGCTCGATGCCGCTGTGCAGAGAATTTGCGCAGATATGCGCACGGGAGGGAGCTTCGACCGCCATGATGTGCGCGTTGATTTGTCGCCCGTACTTTTGCAAGCCGATGCCACGCGCGTCGAGCAAATCGTGGTGAACCTCATCACCAACGCAATCAGGCACACGCCGGCGAAAGGTGCGATTCAGATTCGCGTTGCTGCGCAAAACAGTCAAGCACTGATTGAAGTGTCTGATACCGGAGACGGGATCAAGAGCGAAGACCGGGAGCGCATCTTTGAACTCTTCTACCAGGCGCAGCAAGCCGCCGACCGGCCCAACAGCGGACTGGGTATTGGCTTGACCCTTGTGAAACGCCTCGTGGAAATGCACGGTGGCACCATTTCACTTGCTGAAACCGGCTCACCCGGGGCAACTTTTATAGTGACCATCCCTCTGGCGGACCAACAACACGCAATACCGAGTGCAGCCGCTGCCTCCACGGCAGACCAAAGCGTTGGCAGTCTCGATATTCTGGTCGTCGAAGACAATCCTGACGCGCGCGAGTCTATGCAGATGCTCCTGGAATTGGCTGGCCATAAGGTAGTAGGTGTCGGCGACGCTACGGGTGCCCTGAAAAAGATTGAGACTTTCAAGCCGCAGGTTGTGCTGACTGACATCGGACTTCCGGGTGTCGATGGTTTTCAACTGGGGTCCATGTTGAGAGACCTGCTGCCAGGTGCGCTGCTTGTAGCGATCACCGGCTATGGATCAGATCAAGATGTAAAGCGGGCGCATGAAGCCGGCTTTGACGCGCACCTCACCAAGCCAGTTGACTTCTCTGACCTTGAAGAAGTCATGTTGCGCGCAGACAGGCGATAAATTCCTGGACGAGCGTCAGGACAAGGGTCTTGTGGGCCGCTTCCGAAATGTTGAGGTACAACTGACCGTCGACCATTGCCCAGTACTCAGCCTTCGTCGGCGCCTTCTTGCAACACAAAGACGGTGGAGTACCATTTCTGCAGCCATTGCGGTATACCGACCTACTTGGTCAGCCCTGCCTTCGAGCTCGATGGAAGCTGGGAAAAAAAACGCAACGCATCGGCGTCAACGCGCGACTGTTCGAAGACTTCGATGCAGCAAGCGCCCCGATTGCCGTCATCGACGGCAAAAACTTGTGGTGACCGCAACGCAGCCCAACGCGGCGTGCATGTCAGGTCTGCTATTCGCTTGCAAACACAGGGGGACTAAATACTTGCACCGGCGGCGGTGTCCCTTCGAATCGCGTGATTTGCACCAAGCGAGTCTGCGCGGAGCACCCTTGCGTCAGTCTGGACGCTCCAACGTCGCGTGTAAGTGCATTGCTACCGGACATTCCGAATCGCAGAACTCTCCCTGTATCACGTGCTCGGCAAGCTCCCGGAGCCGAAACTCGCCCACAAATTCTTCTGACGAAGCGAATATCCTATCCTTGTCTTCATGACCCCAGCCCCCGACGGATCGCCAATCCAGCTGCTCCTGTTCAACAAGCCCTATGGCGTGCTCAGCCAGTTCACGCCCGAAGGGCGCTGGCGCGGCCTGAAGGATTTCATTGACCTGCCCGGTGTGTACGTCGCCGGGCGGCTGGATGCAGACAGCGAAGGATTGCTGCTGCTCACGAGCGATGGCAAGTTGCAGGCCCGCATCGCTGATCCGCGCTTCAAGATGGAGAAGACCTACTGGGTGCAGGTTGAGGGCGTGCCCGACGAAGCCGCGCTGCAAACCTTGCGCCGGGGTGTGACGCTGAACGACGGACCGACCCGCCCGGCAAGCGTTCGCGTGCTTGATCCAGCCCCAATGCTTTGGCAGCGCGAGCCGCCGATCCGGGTTCGCCAGGCCATCCCCACGGCCTGGCTGGAGTTGGTGATCCTCGAGGGCCGCAACCGCCAGGTGCGCCGCATGACCGCAGCCGTGGGACTGCCCACACTGCGCCTGGTGCGCGCCGCCATTGGCCCTTATATATTGAATGGGCTGGCGCCGGGTTCCTGGCGCAGAGTTTCCGCGCAATCAATGGGAGCTGTCGGCTGAGGGATGGTCGATCTGTTCCTCCAGGCAGGCCAAAGCGTCATGTGGACCCTGAATAGGGGCGATCCGGAGTCAATCCGTTCGGGTCGCTCGCCGACATCGCATTGGCCAAATATTTTTGTAACAAAGTGACATTTTTGCCATGACATTTGTGTCATTCCAGAAAGAAAGTCGTCGCCTTTTGGCCGGGATCGCGATTATCGAATGAGCATCGAAAAAGTGCGTCCAGAAATGCCCCCGGCCGATCCGTGCTGATCGCGCCGGCCGCGGGACGCCATGACGATGAGGTCGCAGTCGCGTTTGCCGGCAACCTCGATCACGGTGTCGGCGATGAAGTTGTACTTCACGGTGAACGCCGTGGCCAGCACACCCACCGCCTGCGCCGAGGCCTTCACAGCATCGACGATCGCCTGCGAGACTTCCGCCCGGCTTTTCTCTTGCTGCGCCTTTTCGGCCGCATCCCGGCGGATCTGGCCATCCCAATGATCGTCGACCTGCATATGCGTCACCTTCAGGGCGACCAGTTCGGCGCCGTGCACCTAGGCCAGCGCGATCGCTTGTTCGGCCGCCTTGGACGGACAACTCAGAGCCGTCGGTGGCCACCAAAGTACGCTTGTACATGTCGTACTCCCCGGTTGGCCAAAACCCGATGATGCAGCATGTGCGGGCAGCGCGCACATGCCGGCATCGGTGCCCATTTCGCCGTAGCGCCGGCTGCTATCGATCGGCACTGCCGCGGCGCCGACGATGACAACCGCGCCGAGTTGCATCAGCCTGCAGCGTCGATCGCCATCACTGCGGTACCCGCACTGCCGTGCCCAGCCGCAATCAGCTGGTCCATGCGTGCGGCAACACCCGGCAGTGCCGCCATCGGCCGCTGGCCCGCCGTCTCCAGCATCAAGCCCACGTCCTTGCGCGCCATCGACAGCTCGAACGTCGGCGTGAAGTCGCGCTGTGCCATCGCACTGCCGATGCGCGCAGCCATGGCATTGAGATCGAGCATGCCCATCAACTTGACGGCATTGGCGGCATCGACCCGGGCCGCTCCGGCCATCGTGATCACATCGGCCACGGTGCCGCCCAGGCCAATGATCAGCGCGTTGCCGAACAGTTTGTGGACAGCTGCCAGGTCGGCCCGCTCGCCCAGATATTCCAGCCGGCCGGTCATGCGCGAGAGTTCGGCCTGCACCGAAGCGAACACGGTCTGCGGACCGGACGCCAGCATCGAACCCTGGGCATTGCGCGCCGCGGGTGGCCCCATGAAGACCGGGCAATGCAGGTACCGCACGCCTTCGGCGTTGAGCCGCTGCAAACGGGCGGCGGTCAAAACCGGCAAGGTGGTACTGTGGTCGATGACGACGGCCTGCGGCGACAGTTCCGCGCGCGCCTGGGCCAATACGTCCTCCACCACCGCGTCGTCCTTGAGCACCAGGTGCACGCGCTGCGCACCGCGCACCGCCTCGGCAGGCGTTGCCTCCACCGTGACGCCAAACGCCTCGAGTGCGCGCGCCTTGCCGGCGGAGCGGTTCCAGACGGCGACACTGTCGCCGCGTTTGGTAGCGGCTTCAACGAAGGCGGCGCCGAGCAGGCCGGTGCCGAGAAATGCTATGTGGGGCATGGTGATTCCTTTGCAGACTGCGAAATGTTCCATTGTGCGGCACGCCTGGGGCCGCGAACGCCGGTTTGGCCGCGACCGACATGGGATGTTCCGTCAATCGCCGGCGCTCGCGCAAAACGATCAATCGGGCCGCAACAGTGCGCGGATCTCGGTCACCGACAAAGGGCCTGTGCCTTCGCCCCGCCAGGACGGCCGCGGGAGCCCTGCCACCGCAAAGAAGTGCCCGCTCGGCATCGCCACCTCGAACACCTGCTTTTGCCGGCGCTGCACAGCCAGCAAATCGGTACGCTGCTGACCTTCAGGCAGACTGCGCAGCAGATAGCGCAACTGGCTCTCGACCAGCTCCGGGCTGTCGGCGAAGAATGGCAGCCCGGCATGCGCCAGCGTGCCCAGGGCAGCCGCCATCTCCAGACGCGGTGGCGCTTGCGCTGCGTGCCAAATACCCGGCGCTGATACATGAGCTGGGCGAGGCTGTTCAAGCGCGTGTTTGACATCGACATGCAACGCTGCCCGAACCGCCGCACCGGAGAACTCAAGATCATCGCCGCTATCCTGGAGCGGGCGGTGATCCGGAAGATCCTTGCTCACCTGGGGCTGGATGCCCAGCCGCCGCTCAAGAGTAGGGCGCGCGAGGCTGCTCAAGTCAGGATTCACCCTGAGGCTTCAAGCCACTGACCGAGTAGGAGAAGTCCTACGCCAATTGGGGCCAAGCCGGCAGCCGTCGGTGCGGCCTGCGCCGTACACTGGTTTCAACCAGGAGATTGCATGGACACCCACAATGCACACGCGCCGGCCGGCGCCCCGATTCCGATGCGGTGCGAGTTGTTGGTCAACGGCCAACGCCATCTCCTGCAGCTCGATCCGCGCACCACGGTGCTGGACGCGCTGCGCGAACACCTGGGCCTCACCGGGACCAAGAAAGGCTGTGACCACGGACAGTGCGGCGCCTGCACCGTGCTACTGGCTGGCCGACGCATCAACAGCTGCCTGACACTGGCGCTGATGGCAGAAGGCGACGACATCACCACCATCGAAGGCCTGCCGGGCATGGAGGCGCGCGGCAGAGAACCGGCGACAGCCCCCCAGCAGGCGGACGCCGGCCCGGCCTTGCACCCGCTGCAACGCGCCTTCATCACGCACGACGGCTTTCAATGCGGCTACTGTACGCCGGGCCAGATTTGTTCGGCGGTCGGCATGCTTGAGGAGGCGCGCCAGGGCATGCCCAGCCATGTCACCGCCGACCTGACGCAGACCCAGCCGCTGCTCAGTGCCGACGAGATCCGCGAACGCATGAGCGGAAATCTGTGCCGCTGCAGTGCCTATCCGAACATCGTCGATGCGATCGCGCAGGTCGCCGAGGCCGACCAATGAAATCCTTCACCTACGAACGCGCCGACAGTGCCGCCGCTGCCGCCGAGGCGCTGGCCGATCGCCCGGATGCACGTTTCGTCGCCGGGGGAACGAATTTGCTCGATCTGATGAAGCTGCAGGTCGAGACGCCGACCCACCTGGTTGACGTCAACCGTGTCGGCCTGGACCAGATCGATGACACCGATGGCGGAGGCCTTCGCATCGGCGCGCTGGTGCGCAACAGCGACCTGGCTTCCGACCTGCGGGTGCGCCGTCGCTATCCGGTGCTGGCGCGTGCGCTGCTGGCCGGTGCATCGGGCCAGCTGCGCAACCGGGCGACCACCGCGGGCAACCTCCTGCAGCGCACCCGCTGCTATTATTTCTACGATCCAACGCAACCCTGCAACAAGCGCCTGCCCGGCAGCGGCTGCGCGGCGCTGGGCGGATACAACCGGATCCACGCGATCCTGGGGGCGAGCGAACACTGTATTGCGACTCACCCATCGGACATGGCCGTGGCGATGCGTTTGCTCGATGCGGGCGTGGAGACGGTTGCCCCTGGGGATCGACGAAGGGTGATCCCGATCGCCGATTTCCATCGCCTGCCCGGGTCCACACCCGAGCACGAGACCAGCCTGGAACACGCTGAGTTCATCACCTCGGTGACTTTGCCGCCACCGCCGCCGGGCCGCCAGATCTACCGCAAGGTGCGCGACCGCGCCTCGTACGCGTTTGCCGTGGTTTCGGTGGCGGCGATCGTCGATACACGCCAGGGTGTCGTGCAGTCGGCGCGGATGGCGTTCGGCGGCCTCGCGCACAAACCCTGGCGGGTCGAGGCGGCCGAATCGGTGCTGGCAGGGGCGGGCGCGGCGCGCGCAAGCTGGGACCAGGCTGCCGACCGCGTGCTCGATGGCGCTGTCGGGCAAGGCCACAACGATTTCAAGATCCCGCTCACCCGGCGGGTGCTGGTCGGCGTGCTCGCCGAAGCCGCCACCGACTGAGGACCGTTGCATGAAAATGGACCAACCCGCGCAGGCCAACCCGATCGATGTCAACCGCCATGGGCAGATCGGCCGTCCGGCCGATCGTGTCGATGGACGGCGCAAGGTCAGCGGTACCGCGCCCTATGCCTATGAGGTTCGCGAGAGCGCGGCGCCGGTGTATGGATATATCGTTGGCGCGACGATTGCGCGCGGGCGCATCCGCCGGATCGATGCGGACCCAGCCACGCAGGCACCGGGCGTGCTGCTGGTGATGACCTACCGCAATGCGCCCGCGCATGCTCCGTTCACCACCGAGGGCGACGACCGCTTCGCGCGACCGCTGCCATGCCTGGCTGACGACCGCGTTCGGCTTCATGGTGATCCGGTCGCCTACGTGGTTGCCGAGAGTTTCGAGCAGGCCCGTGCCGCGGGTGCGCTGCTGCAGGTCGAGTACGACGCGGATCCCGGTGCCTATGTGCTCGCCGACCATCTCGACGCTGGCGTCGAGCCGCAATCGGCCGATGGCTCCACGGCAGACAGCACGGTCGGTGAATTCGAACCCGCCTTCGACCGCGCGCAGGTGCGGTTCGACGAGACCTACACCACGCCGATGCATATTCATGCGCAGATGGAGCCGCACGCAAGCCTGGCCTGGTGGGACGGCGATCAGGTGACGGTGCATTGCTCGACGCAGTTTGTAGAAAGCGCGCAGCACCGGGTGGCCAACACACTGATGCTGCCGGCCGACCAGGTGCGCATCGTCAGCCGCTATATCGGCGGCGGGTTCGGCGGCAAGTTGCCGGTCTTCGCCGATGTGATCCTCAGCGCGCTGGCCGCGCGCGCGCTCGGGCGACCTGTCAAGACGGCGCTGACCCGGCCGCAGATGTTCCACATCACCTCGCACCGAAGCGCCACGCGCCAGCGGCTGCGGCTGGGCGCCGATGCGCAGGGCGTGCTCGTTGCGATCAGCCACGAGGTCTGGGCGCATGGCACCCCGCGGCATGAATTCTGCGAGCCCGCCGCCGTGGCGACCCGCTCGCTGTATGACGCAGCGCACAGGATGACGCGCCATCGCACCGTCGCGCTCGACCTGCCAGTGGCCGATTCCTGCCGCGGCCCTGGCGAGGCAGTGGGCATGCTGGCACTGGAGAGCGCGATCGACGAACTGGCGCATCGGCTGGACATCGACCCGATCGAGCTGCGCCGGCGCAACGAGCCGGCGCAGGATCCGGAAAAGAAGGTGCCGTTTTCGACCCGCCAATTGGTCGCCTGCATGGAGCAGGGCGCCGAGCGCTTCGGCTGGGCCGATCGCGAAAAGCGGCCGGGCCAGCGCCGCGAAGGTCGCTGGGCGATCGGCATCGGCATGAGCGCTGCCAGCCGGGGCAACTCGCTGACCGAATCGCACTGCGAGGTGACGCTGCTGTCCGACGGCAGCTTGCGGGTGCGCACTGCGATGACCGATATCGGCACCGGGAGTTACACCGTGCTGAGCCAGATTGCTGCCGAGATGATGGGACTACCCATCGATGCGATCGACATGCAGCTTGGCGACAGCGACTTTCCGCCCTCATCGGGCTCCGGTGGCTCTTTCGGCGCCGCCAGTGCTGGCTCGGCGCTGTACGAAGCCTGCGCGCAACTGCGTCTGGCGCTGGCCCGGGCGGCCGGGATCGACCCGGACCAGGCCGAGTTCGTCGACGGCCACTTGGTGGGCGGCGGCCGCAAGATGGCGCTGGCGCAACTCGCCGGAGACCACGGCATTGGTGCCAAAGGCTCGGTCGAGCCAGGCAAGATGAAGAAGGCGTATTCCCAGCAGTCCTATGGCGCATTTTTTGCCGAAGTGGCAGTCGATACCGAATCGGGCGAAGTGCGGTTGCGGCGCATGCTCGGCGTCTTCGCGGCCGGACGGATACTCAACGCCAAGACGGCTCGGTCACAGGCGATTGGCGGAATGATCTGGGGCGTCGGTTCGGCGCTTACCGAAGACGGAATCATCGACGCGCGGGGCGGCCAGTTCGTCAATCACAATTTGGCCGAGTACCTCGTGCCGGTGCATGCCGACATACCGGCCATCGACGCTTTCTTCTTGCCCGAAGTCGACGACAAGACCAACCCGCTGAAGATCAAGGGCATTGGCGAGCTCGGCATCAGCGGTGCCGGCGCCGCGGTCGCCAACGCGGTTTTCAACGCCTGCGGCGTGCGGGTGCGTGATTTCCCGATCACGCTGGACAAGGTGATCGAGCAGCTCGACTGACGCCAGTCGTCCTGCATTTGTTCCCGGTGTTCAGCGCCCGGCACCCGTTGCGGTGCCACGCTGCTACGCCGGGTCATCAACAGGCACAGGTGTTGCCCAATTCCGGGCGCTGTGCATTCAAGGGGAAACCATGAACGAGATCACGACAGACAACACCAACACCGAAACCCATGAGATGACGGGTAAATGCCCGTTCGGCGGCGATCGGGTGGGTGGGGCGTTCGGGACGCCACCGACGCTGGAGAGCTGGTATCCGGATCGCTTGCGCGTTGAATTGCTGCACCAGAACGGGCTGGCAGCGGATCCTCTGGGCGCCGATTTCGACTATGCCGCCGCGTTCGCGAAGCTCGACTACGATGCGCTGAAGAAGGACATCAAGACCTTCCTGACGACCTCGGTGGAGTGGTGGCCCTCGGATTACAACAACTACGGCCCGCAGATGATCCGCATGGCCTGGCACGCGGCCGGCACCTACCGCATCGCCGATGGACGCGGCGGGGCCGGGGCCGCGATGCAGCGCTTTGCGCCGATCAGCAGCTGGTGGGACAACGGCAATACCGACAAGTCGCGACGCCTGCTTCAACCGATCAAGCAGAAATACGGCAATGCCCTGTCCTGGGGCGACCTGATGATCCTGACCGGCAACTGCGCGCTGGAGATCATGGGTTTTCCGACCTATGGCTTCGGCGGCGGGCGCCTGGACGCCTGGGAAGCGGACAACGCAACCTACTGGGGCCCCGAGATCTGGGATCCGAAGCAGGTCGACGGCTACGACGGCATGGTGATGCGCGACAAGCGCTGGCGCGGCAAGAACGGCGATGCCGATTACGACCTGGAGAACCCGCTGGCAGCGACGCACCAGGCACTGATCTATGTCAACCCGGAGGGCCCGTACTCCAATGGCGACCCGCTCGGCTCGGCGCGCGACATCCGCGTCAGCTTCACGCGCATGGCGATGAACGACGAGGAGACGGTGGCCCTGATCGCCGGTGGACATGCCTTCGGCAAGAGCCACGGCATGGGCGCGGCCAAGGAAATCGGCCCGCCGCCCGAGATTGCACCGCTCGAGGCGATGGGCCTGGGCTGGCACAACCCCCGGGGCAAGGGCCACGCTGAAGACACGATGACCAACGGCATCGAGGGCAGCTGGACGCCGAACCCGGTGCAATGGGACAACAGCTACCTCGAGAACTTGTTCAAGTTCGAATGGGAGCAGACCGAGAGCCCGGCGGGTGCGAAACAATGGACGCCGACCGATCCGAATGCGCCAAAGACGCCTGATGCGCACATCGCGGGCAAGATGAATCCGTTGATGATGATGACCAGCGACCTCGCGTTGAAGGTCGATCCGGAGTACCGCAAGGTCTGCGAGAAGTTCCTGGCCGACTTCGACGTGTTCACGCTGGCCTTCTCCAAGGCCTGGTACAAGCTGACGCACCGCGACATGGGTCCGAAGCACCGCTACCTGGGCCCGGAAAAAACCATCGAGGACGGTCTGATGTGGCAGGATCCGCTGCCCGAGCGCGCGCATGAATTGGTCGGCGCGCCAGAGATTGCGGCATTGAAGCAGGCCATCAGCGCGACTGGGTTGTCGGTCTCCGATCTGGCCTTCACTGCTTTCTCGGCGGCGGCGACCTACCGCGACAGCGACAAGCGCGGTGGCGCCAACGGCGGCCGCCTGGCGCTGGCGCCGCAAAAGGACTGGACGGTCAATCGCCGAGCCGCGCCTGTGGTCGACGCGCTGCGCCGCGTGATGTCGGATTTCAATGGCAAGCAGGGCTCGGGCAAGATGATCTCGTTGGCCGACCTGATCGTGCTGGGGGGCTGCGTGGCGGTCGAACGGGCGGCCAGCGATGCCGGCGTCGACACCGACGTGCCGTTCACGCCCGGTCGCGTCGATACGACGCAGGAGCTGACCGACATCGAGATGTTTGAGTGGCTCAAGCCGGTGGTCGACGGCTTCCGCAATTTCGTCGCGGACGACTTCAAGCAGATCTCGCAGGGCGTCGCGCCGGAGGAATTTTTCCTCGACAAGGCCAATCTGATGAAACTCAGCGCGCCCGAATGGACAGTGCTGACCGGTGGCCTGCGGGTGCTCAATGCCAACCACGACGGCTCTGACCACGGCGTCTTCACCGACCGCGTTGGCGTCCTGTCCACCGACTTCTTCGTCAACATCACCGACACCGCTCTGGTCTGGGAAAAAGCCGATGCCGATGCGATGCACTTCACGCTGAAGGACCGCTCCAGCGGCGCAACCCGGTTCCAGGCCTCGCGCAATGACCTGGTGTTCGGGTCCAACGCGCAATTGCGGGCGATCGTCGATGTCTATGCCGGGGCAGATGGCCAGCAGCGCTTCGTCAAGGACTTCGTCAAGGCCTGGGACAAGGTGATGATGCTCGACCGTTACGACGTCAAGGGCCACAAACGCTACGGACCGATGGCGTCCTGACCGACGCTTCCAGGCGGAGTTGCGGGCAACCCGCCGCTGGCAGCGCTGCGGTGGGTGATGACAACCGCTGCGCCTGGTCGCTGCCGCCGCATTGCCATGGCTGGGTGTTCCAGACCGCCGCAGCCCGGGGCGCGCAGCCACTTGCTGGTGGAGCAGAATGTGGCCGAATCGCTGCGCCTGTGCCAACGCGCATATCTTGCTCGAAAATGGTGCTGTCGCCCTGGAGTGGCAAAGGCCAGGACCTGCTGACCGACGATCATGTGCGGCAGGCATATCTGGGGGTTTGAACAGCACCCCGCGTTCAGGAGAAAACCGATCATGCGCCAGGAGATCGATACCGGACTGCCCTCGTTAGGGCAACCATTCAGTTGGGCCGTGGCCGACGGGCAGATGGTCTACACCTCGCACGGACCGGTCACCGCCGAGGGCAAGATTTTGCAAGGAGACATCACGGCGCAGACCCGGCTCACCCTGGACAACCTGGGCCGTGCGATCGAAGCCGCCGGTGGCGCGCTGGACGATGTATTGCAGGTGCAGTTGTACCTGCTCGACGTGGCCGACATGAAGCCGGTCGACGCGGTGTATGCCGAGGTGTTCCGTGCGCCGTACCCGAGCCGTTCGACGGCGCTGGTGGCGCCGGGCATGCGGATCGAACTGCTGGCTACCGCGCGTATCCCGGCGCGTCAGGCCTGAGGGGTTGGCACTGTGACGTACTCTGCCGCTGTACGTGGTCGCATCCTGTTGGTCGGGGCAACCGGACTGGTCGGCAGTGCGGTCCATGCCTTGCTGGTGCCGCGCTACGAAGTGGTGACGGCCGGACCGCTGGCGAGGGATCGTATTCTCGACCTGGATGACTGCGACACTATCGTCGCGGCCGTGGCTGATGCGGGGGATGGCGGCTGGACCGCCGTCGTTTGCGCGGCCGGACTGGGCCGCTTCGCGCCCCTGGACACGAACGCGCCGGCGCCGATGGCGCAATCCGTATATGGACATGCCTTGTGCAACAAGTTGCTGGGTCAGGTCAACCTGGCGCTGGCCGCACGCACGCATCTGCGCGATGGCGGGTCGGTGACGCTGGTAACCGGGATTGCAACCGGGCACACGTTTCCCGGCGCCTCGGGTTTCACGATGGCCAACGCGGCGATCGAGGGTTTTGCCCGTGCCGCAGCCATCGAGATGCCGCGCGGCATTCGTATCAACGTTGTCAGCCCAGGTGTGCTGGCTGAGTCACCGGCGCCGGTGTTCGACTTGTTTGCCGGCATCGAACCGGTGCCCGCGGCACGGGTGGCACAGGCGTATCTGCGCAGCATCGAAGGCGGGCAGACCGGGCAGGTGTTCCCGGTCTGGTGAAGCCGGCTGGCGCACCATATCCCCCATGGACAACCTCAGCCTTCGCGTGATCCGGCAGCTGTGTGAATGGCGCCAGCATGGCCAGTGCGCGATGCTGGCCACCGTGGTCCGGACCTGGGGCTCGTCGCCCCGTCCGGTCGGCTCGGTTATGGCCTTGCGCGGTGATGGATCGGTGGTGGGCTCGGTCTCAGGTGGTTGCATCGAAGATGACCTGATGACACGGTACACCCGGGCCTGTGCGGCCGCACCGGTTGCAGGGGCGGCGCAGCAGAGCGGCGAGACGACGCGGCTGCGCGGTTTGCCCGAGACCATGGTGTATGGACTGCAAGCCGACGAGGCACACCGGTTCGGCCTGCCATGTGGCGGTACGTTGGAGCTGGTGCTCGAATACGACCCCGACCCATTGCTGTTGCGCGAACTCGTCGTCGGGCTGGATGCCGGCGCGCTGGTGCGGCGCTGCTTGAACCTGCACGATGGCGCGGTACACCTGCAGTCCGGTGGCGCGGCCGACACGCTGGTGTTGTCCGACACGCAGCTGTGCACGACTTTCGGTCCCGGTTATCGCATGTTGCTGATCGGCGCCGGCGCGCTGGCGCAGTACCTGTCGTCGATGGCCTTGTCCTGTGGATTCGCGGTGACGCTCTGCGACCCGCGTTCCGAGTACCGTGGCAGCTGGTCCGAGCCGCGGGTGCAGATCGTCACCGACATGCCCGATGACGCCGTGACCGCCTTTGCGCCCAACCGGCGCAGTTGTGTCGTCGCCCTCAGCCACGACCCGAAACTTGACGACCTGGCCTTGATCGACGCCTTGCAGTCGCAGGCCTTTTATGTCGGCGCGATCGGCTCGCGCCGCAACCAGGCGGCGCGCCGCGAGCGCCTGATGACACACTTCGACCTGGACTCCGCCACGATGGACCGGTTGCATGGCCCGGCCGGCCTGAATATCGGCAGCAATACGCCGGCCGAGATCGCGGTCAGCATCATGGCGGAGATTCTGGCGTGCAAGAACGACGCACTGCCATTGCGCACAGGCCGGTGGCCGGAATCCGCGCCGGGGCTCAACGGCAACGTCGACCGCGCGCCCGGCGCTGTACCGTCGAGCTCCGCACCGGACACCCCATGACGACGGCCGATTCGGCTCGCAACAACGATCGTCCCACCGGCCAGGCGCTGCGGGTGGCCGCCGTGATCCTGGCTGCCGGAACCGGCTCCCGCCTGGGTGGTGTGGCGAAGGCGCTGATTCGTGTCGATGGCGTTCCGATGGTGCAGCGCCAGGTCGACGTGTTGCGGGGTGCGGGTGTCACCGACATCGTCGTGGTCGCCGGGGTCCACCATGACGCAATCGCCCAGGTCGTTGCGGCCAGGGGGGTGCGTTGCGTGCACAACGCGGACGCTGCGCGCGGGCAGGGCAGCTCGGTGCGACTCGGACTGCAGAGATCTTCCCCCAAAGCAGACGCCGTCTTGTTGGTGTTATGCGACCAGCCCTTGCTGACAGCGGCGGACCTGGCTGACCTGATCGCGGCGTTCCGCAACCGCGGGGATCACGACTTCGTCGTGCCCTGGGTCGATGGCACCAGGCGCGGCAACCCGGTCGCCGCGTCGCGGCGTGTCGTGCAGGCGATTCTGTCTGGCGATCAGTACCAAGCTTGTCGTGACTACATGGATGCGCATCCGGAATCGGTGCTGCGTCTGGAAACGGCAAACGACCACTACGTCGTCGACATCGACCGCCCGCAGGACCTGGTTGCGCTGTCAACACGGCTTGGTGGTGCGGTGATGCTGCCAACGCCGGTCGAACGGACAAGGGCGTAGCGGAAGGTGCCAGTGGCGCAGGCTGTGAGACTCGAACTCACGCAGGGATGAGTCGGCAGGCACCCATTGATTCCCAAGTACTGCAACGCGCAATTGATGTGACTTTGAGCCGCAGTGTTGCTTTGGCTCTGAACGATGTTTGAATCGACCCGGGATTACTAGACAGACCCGAGTCGCAGGTGGACTTCCCCACCCATTGCAAAGTCGGCATGTCTTAGTTTTCCTCTGAGTCGATTTACCGCTTGCCCAGCAGTGGTGAGCGGCCAATTTTTTTGGTATCGGTGGCAAGTTTCGGTGGCGTCGAGAAACGCTCAAACGCATCACCCGCAGCCCATTGACCCACCGCGTAAACGCGCTTATCACGCAGACCCTGCACGCCCCCGGACCAGGCCATGAGCATGCGTTTACCGATGTCTTCAAAGCCAGGGTGCTGCATCATGGCCTGGCGCACCAGTGGGCCGACATCGGCCACGGCCCCGCTGATGGCCTCGACCATTTGGGCTTGTTCTTTGGGCTGAATGCCGAAGGTGGCAGAGATGAACTTCTGCAGGTTCTTGCCCGGCGTCCATGTCTTCTTTCCCATGAACTCGATGCC
>JBBQJP010000050.1:0-32270 GCA_038326025.1 Burkholderiales bacterium | reverse complement strand
TACATTGCTACAGATTCTTTCGGTCTCCGTTTTCGAGAAATCCCAGCTATCAAGCACCTTGCGGCCCAGTTTCCCAATGCCAGAAGCACCCTTCAGCTCTAACCAGTTGAATTTGTTCAACTTTTAACCGGACACCACTGGGCCAAGTCATGCAAACAATTATGCGCCGGCCTGCAGCATGCGGTGTGGCCTTGTACGCATTGCCGGGTGAGGGCCTGGCAAGGGAAAACTTGCCTGCTGTGCGAGCGTTCAAACCCTTGTAGACAGGCGATTGACCATTTCGCCTGGGAAGTGGATCTCTTAGCCGACCTTGCGCACGCTCACGTGCAGGTTGCGGCAAAACCACCCTTCGGACCAGGTGTCGTCAATCGGGGATCTGTCAAGCCGCATGCGCGAGTGTCAGCAGGTAGTCCTGGTGTATCGCGTTGTCGAAATGGTAGGGCGCGGCGAGCGCATCGAACTCGGCGCGGAATCGCTCGAGCTTCTCAGGGTCACCAGCCATGCTCTCCACCAGCTTTTGCATCGGGCCGACCGAGCGCTCCATGAAGAGCCGGAAATGCGGAATGCTGAGTGCCGAGAACTTCATCACTCCGCGCTCGAAGAACGGCGCGTCGAAGTGGTTGCCCAGCCGCTCAGCGACAAGAGCCGGATTGCCCCACTGCGGGGGCGGGTCGGCGCCAGGCGGCGGTGGGGGCGAATTGCGGCCAATGAAAGCGAACAGGCGGCCGACGAAGTGCTCTGGCGGCCAAGTGGCGAAGGCGATCCGTCCGCCGGGCTTGAGGACGCGGCGCATCTCTCTGACGACGACTTTGGAACGCGGTGCGAACATGTGCCCGAACTGACTGACCACCACATCGATCGATGCATCGGCGTATGGGAGTTCTTCGGCATCGCCCTGTTTCCAGACAATCTCGGGCAAACGGGCGATGGCTGCATTCTCGCGCGCCTGTTCGAGCAGTTCCGGCGTGAGATCGAGCCCGAAAACATGCGCGCCACGACGCGCCGCCGTGATTGCCAGCACGCCCGTGCCAGTCCCGACGTCAAGTACGGTCTCACCTGCAACGATGCCAGCAAAACGGACAACATGTCCCGCGACCGGGGTCGTGAACATCGCGGTCGGCCCGAACGAGGCCCACATCTCGCGCTGGCGTTTTTTCAGTTCGGCGAATGGATCCTGGGACATAAGGACTCCTGACACGCTTCGGTACGCAGCGCGAAGGAACGTGCCGGCCACGGGTGGTATCGGTCATCATAGGCGCATCGACAAGGCGTGCCAAGTACAGTGCTGGCCGCGGATTCGCGCCCGACGCTTTGACGGAGTTCCAAGCGCGGCGTAGCATGTTTATTGGACGTACTACGGTGCACCGTACGGAGTCCGGCTGGGACTCCGGGATTCTGTTTTTTGATTTGTCTTCGCGTCGGTTGCGCCCGCTTTCAGGAGGCGCAACTATGTTTGACAAGAAGATCATGATCACACTGGTGATGGCCGGCGCGTGCAGTGCAGGCGCGCAAACCACGCTCGCCACTCTGGGCGAGGTGATGGACAAAGGGGCTGTCAAGGTCGACAAGGCCATGTGGATCGCCATGCTGCCGACCGCCAACATGGGCATGGGGCAAACGCGCCGTGAAACGACGACGACCAAAATTGTCTATCAGCAGGACGGCCGGCTTGAAGGGCAGTTGTTCGGCAATCACGACCCGCTCTTGATCTGGGGAAGGCGGAAGATCGAAGACGATGGAAGATTGTGTATCGATCAGCACTATTCGAAAGACGGCACCTTCAAGGGATGCTTCTACATGTTCAGGAACGGGAACGAAATCTACCATCTGGATGCGGCATACACGATACGGGGAACGGGAACCGAGTCGGATCGGGGCGCGACGGTCATCGTGCGCAGGATCGAGAAATGATCTGCGCGACGGTGTCTCACTGCGGCTCGGCGGCGGCCGCAAAGGCCAGGGCCGCACACAGCAATTGCAGCGCCTGCGGACTCGAGAGCATGGAGTCGGGGCGAAACAGCAGGCAGACCACTCGCCGCCCGGCGTGGGCCAGGGCTACGGCCTGCCCCTGCTCGTCTAGCGCCCAAGCCTGCCAGCCTGCCGGCGGTTCACCGTGCTGCAACGCGGCGCTGGCATAACGCACTGCCATAAAGGGACGGTCGCTGCGCCAGGGCGCAGCCGATGTGGTGCTGCACAACAACGCACGGCCATGTTCGGGCCGGTTGGGTAAAACGGTCCAGCCGCAGGCACCGAGCAGCGACAAGGCCGCATCGCCGACGGCGACCAGGTGCTGATCCGGACACATGGCCAAGTCGCCCGATCCGACCAGCAGGCGACACGGCGCGTGTGGCGCAAGATCCAGGCCCAGGCCCAGCAGGCAATCGCGCATGGCGTTGCCAAACGGATCGCCGACGTCCACCAGATGAACGTCCGCGGGCGGTGCGATGGCCTGCTGTGTAGCTACGCGCGCGATGGCAGGCTCCAGGCCGAATGCACGCCACAACGAGAGAGTCTTGAGCCGGGATTCCTGCTCCTCACGTTCCGGCGACGAGTCGGCCATCAGGTCGCCGCCGGCACGCACCTCCGCCACACCATTGCGCACTGCTGCGGCGCGCAGGATGGTGCCGACCAGGGCATCACCGTTGGATGCCACCTGCACCATCATGCCGCCGTACCAGCCGCGCGGGCTGGCTTCGAGTGCACGGATCGCCTGCAGCGCCTCGGTCCGCGGCGTACCGGTGACCATCACGGGCGCCGCTGTGGCAACGACGGCGTCCCAGGCATCGGCACCCTCGCGCAGCCGTCCTTGGATCCGGTCGACCGCATGCACCACGGTCGCCAGCGACATCGGACGGCGCCGGTCCAGCAGGCGCAACGAACCAGGCTCGCACAGCGGCGCCAGGTCATTGCGCAACGCGTCGGTGCACACTGCAAGCGATGCCGCATCCACCGCTTCATTGAGCAGCTCGCGCAGCGCCTCGGCCTCGCCGACGGCGCCGGGGCCCCTTGCCACCGTGCCGCAGACAGGCAGGCTCTGGATGTCGCGGTCGGTGACCACCAGTTGCAGGTCAGGCGAGGCGCCAAACAGGCGCAGCCCTGAACCGTCGTTGACAAAAAAACTGGCCGGTGCGGGATTGGCCTCGCGCAGGCGGGCGAACGCTGTCATGGCCGGCAGCTGCACACGGCGGCGGTAGCTCTGGCTCAGCGTCAGCGACACCAGCGGGCGTTCGCGCAGGCAGTGCAGCGCGCCGCGCACCATGTCGGCGTAACCGCCCGGCGCAAAGTCATCACGCGGTTCGGCGACGACGGTGTTTGGCGCGGCCTGGGAGGCGAAGGACGCCGCAGGCGAACAGTTCGGAAACATGGGCCCGGGAAGGCTCAGGGCAACCTGATGCCAGGCGCCTGCGCCGTCGCGTCTGAGCAGGTTCTGGCCGAAGAAAAACATGCCCAGCGCGCCGGCATCGCTGCAGGGTTCGGTCAGGCGATGCGCCGCAAACGGCATGGCGCCCAGCAGCAGCACATCGGCACAAGGTTCGAAACAGGCCAGGAACGCGCGCAGGGCCGCGATGCCGGACGTCTGCGGGCCCCGCACGGTTTGAACGCACCAGCCTGACAAGGCGGGCTGCGCCAGCAGGGCCTGGCCAAAGCCAGTGAGGGCAGCCACCTCCAGCCCGTCGCCATAAAGATGCAAGGCCAGCGCGGGTTCGACCAGCAGCGTGGCCTGCAGCGGATGCAGGCCGGGAATGCCGGCATCCACGCCAAAATAAATGCCGGCCTGGTCGTCCAGTTGTGCCAGTGCCGCGTCGACCTGCGCCATGGTGGCCACGTTACGCTGAACGTGAAGGCCGATCATGGGTGTATTCGGCGGCAGATGCGCCAACCCCACGCTCAGAACCGCTTGACCAACTGCAGCCAGCCGCGCGACTTGCTGTTGTCGCCCGCCGTCGCATCGGCATCACCGATCCGATGGGCCAGCGACAGCCGCAGGCTGAAGTCGTTTGGCGCGTTCCAGTTCAATCCCATACCACCGCCACGGAGATTGCGGCGGTTGGTGCCCGCGATGAACGGATCTTCGTTCGTCTTGACCGAGCCTATATCGACAAAACCGACCAGTTCCATCGCGCCGGGCAATGCTGGCACGTTGAATCCGTAGCGCAATTCGCCCGTCAACAGATAACCGGAATCGCCCGGTGCTTCGCCTTGCGGATAGGCACGCACGCCGTTCGCACCACCAAGAAACATCTTCTCCGACGAGTCGAGATTCTTGCCGGCCTTTTGCGCTGACAGCGAGACAAAGGCAGATAGCGGCCCGCTCAGGGTCTGCACACGCAGATAATTCAGATTCAGCTTGTGGAATCCGCCGTCGGTGCGCGCACTTGCGGCATCGATCGCCCTGGTCGCAGCGGTCTTAATATTCAGATCACCGCTGCTCCACGTCAATGCGAACGCGTTGGCCGCACCGCCACCCACGGTATCGACAAAATCACCGTTCAGCGCAAGCGTGGCAAATCGGCTGCTCTTGTCGTTCAAAACCGCGGTCGCACGCACTCGATCCTGCAACTCCTTGCGCTCCACACCTGCCCGCGCGTAAAGGCTGAATGCGCGCGCGCGCAGCAAAGGGTAGGTGGCGTGCAGCGACAAGGTATCGGCGTCGCCACTGGCGTCAAGTACCGAAAACTCCTTGCCCAGCCGATAGCGGGTGTGCGAATAATCAGCACCCATCACCCATCCATTACCACCCACGGGCAACTTGTAGGACACACGTGCATAGCTCAGGCCCGGATCGCTTTGGGTCAGCCGCACCGAGAGTCTGTCCCCCAAACCGGCGGGGCTGGCCACGTCCAGCGTGCCGGAAATCCGGTTCGCGCCGGTGAACCGGCCGCCGTGATTGTCCAGTTCGACCGTGCCAGCCACTGACGCTGCGCCAGCCAATTCGACACGCAAATCGGTTTCACCGATCTTGGTCCCCGGCGACAAAACCGCTTGCGCCGGCAGCACGCCCGACAGGTCATAGACCAGCAGCAAGGTTCGCTCCATCAGGGCATCGGTGACGATCTGCCCCGGCAGTTCCAGCAGATGGCGCACCACGGCTGGGTCCTTGACGCGCGAGCGGTTTTGCACTTCCACCTTGCCAAAACGCCCTTCCAGCACCACGAGTTCGACGGCACCATCCTTGATGTCCTGCGCCGGCAGGTAGGCAGTAGCCAATGGATAGCCACGCGAGGTGTAGAAGCGGGTCACGTGGGCTGCGATGTCATTGAGGACCGCGAAGTCGACCTCCAGCCCGAGGTAAGACTGCAACAGCGGCTGAAAATCGGCCAGCGAAAACACGGTCGCACCGGTTATGCGCACCTCATTGAGTTTGAACTGCAGCGCCGGGCCCTTCTGAAGCGCCGCAGGTGCCGGTTCCGTGACCATGGGAATCGGCGGTGCTTTTCCCGGCAACGTGACCGACGGCACTTCGAGTTGACGCAAGCTACTGCCGGCGTCTGGCCGCACAGTTTGAGCGGACACCGCCGTTGCCGTACCGACAAGAGTGACGACCAGAACCGTGACCCATTTGCTAACCGACTGCGCCATCATGGTACGAGTTGACTGACCCCGGAAATACATGGTTCGCTTAACCGATCATTGGCGTCGATTCAGTCCGGCAGGCAATCGAATGCCTGCGTTACTGATCTTGTAGAGTTTTTTCCTTCGGATGTCCTGCTCTGACTCATCCGAACTGGCGACGAACGGTACATCTGCCGCTGCGGAGTCCGCCGTATCAGCCGCCATCGCGTCCTGTGCCACGGCAAGTGCCGCCGCCACGGCCTGTGCATCAACAAGGCGTTCCAGTTGCGCCAAGTACGTCATGGAGGCTGCGTAAGGGGCTTCGAGCCTTGCCGCAAGCGCAGTTGCGCTCGACGCGCTGGGCGTGCCAGGTGCGCTGGGTGCGCTGGGTGCGCTGGGCGTGCCGGAGGTGATGGTCAGGACGCCATTTACAAACTGCAGCGCGTAATTGATCGACGTGAGATTCGATGGCGTGATGGCATAACTGCCCGGCAACGAGCCCAAGGCAGCCGGTGTGCCCATCAACAAGCTTCCGCCAAGGTCGGCTGGCCCGTCGCCCGGAGCAAATCCGGCATAACTGGCGGTGAACTGCGGATTTGCGGTCTGCACGGGACGCATCTTGTTGTCGGCAGTAACGGTCAGGGCGCGCGCGGTCACGTCGGCCGTGGTTGAAAACGTGCTGTTGACCGTATAGTTTCTCGCATCCGATCCAGCCAGGCCCAAGCCACTGATCGAAACTGCCTTGCCGACTCCAACGTTCCTGTCGTTGAACGCAGCATTTCCGCCCGCATAAGTCACCACATCCCCAGCGATCACACCCGTCAAAGTGCGGGTCACGATCGTGGCCGCATTTGTAGCGTCATACACCTTGTTGTCTGCCGTCACACTGCCCGTGATCGACCTGGCCGTCACATCGGCAGTTGTGGTTGCAACGCTGTTGACCGTGTAGTTGCCGGCATCTGCTCCGGCCAGAAGCAGGCCGCTGGCCGTGACTGCCTTGCCGGCACCTACATTCTTGTCTGCGAAGCTGGCACTGCCGCCCACGTAGTTCACCGTATCGCCGGTGATCACACCACTGAGAGTACGTGTGGCCAGAGTCGCTGTCGTGCTGGCATCGTAGGTCTTGTTGTTGGCGGTTACGCTGCCGGTGATCGCCAACGGCGTGATGTCAGCATTTGTCGTAGCGCCGCTGTTGACCGTGTAATTGCCTGCATCCGTACCGAACAGGCTCAAGCCCGTCGCTGTCACCGTCTTGCCCGTGCCCTCGTTCTTGTCTGCGAAGCTGGCACTGCCGCCCACGTAGTTCACCGTATCGCCCGCAATCACGCCGCTCAAGGTGCGAGTAGCCAGCGTCGCCGTTGTGTTCGCGTCATACACCTTGTTGTCCGCCGTCACGCTCCCTGTGATCGCCAGTGCCGTGATGTCGGCATTTGTCGTAGCGCCGCTGTTGACCGTGTAATTGCCTGCATCCGTACCGAACAGGCTCAAGCCCGTAGCTGTCACCGTCTTGGCAGTGCCCGCGTTCTTGGTGTCGAACGTCGCGCTGCCGCCCGCATAACTCACGACATCGCCTGTGACAACGCCGCTCAACGAGCGTGTGGCAATTGTCGCTGTCGTATTGGCGTCGTACGTCTTGTTGTCCGCCGTGACACTGCCCACCAGCGCCTTGGCCGCGATCGTCCCGATATTCGCGTTCGCAGTACTGGAGGCAAGTTGGTATCCGTAGACAGGCAGCGTGCCCCCACTGTCCGTGACTGTGGCCGTGATGCCGGTCACAGTGACTGTCTTTGTCGTCCCCACATTTCGCGAGTCGTAGACGGCCGATCCGCTCAGCGCGACCAGGTCCCCATCAATCAGCCCACTGCTCGCGTAGTGACCGGCAGTCACCGTCGCGATGTCAGTTCCGTCGTAGCCCTTCAAGACCGCGCCCGACACCGCATCTGTCAGGCTCGGCGTGATGACCGGCGCCAGGGAATACAAGAACCCATTGCCGCTGCCCTGGACCGTGCTGCGCACCGGATTGGGGTCTCCGATGGCCGCGTTGTACTGCTTGAAGGCATAGGTCAGACCACCGCGTGTGTCGTTGGCGGGATCCGTGGACCAGATCAGCCAACGTCCGCCAGCGCCAGTACCCAGCGTGTAATTACCAGGATTGAGAAAGTCTGCGCCTGCAGCCAGCACGATCGCATCGCCTGCACCGGTCGCGCCGATGTTGCCGCCCAAGGTGATATTGCCGGTCAAGGTGCGGGCGCTGAAGCTGGCAGCAGTCACCGGGCCAAGCGCCATCGTATTGGCATCGACCAGTGTCACCGCGCCGGCACTGTCAATGCGAACCGTGGCGAAATCGTTTGCCGCATTGGCCAGCTGTACGGCGCCGGTTCCAGTGTCCAGTGTCAACAGACCCGCCGTGCCGTTGACGGCGCCAATGACCTGAACTTCGCCATTGGCCGTGGCACGCAAAGTTGCCGCTCCACCCGTCGTCAAACCGCCGTTGTAGGTCTGATTGCCGCTCGTCGTGATTCCGCTGCCGGACAACAGCAAAGTGCCACCGACGCTGGTTGTCAGGCTGGCCAGCGGTGTGGACTGGCCGACCGCCGACGCAAAGGTGGTCACGCCCGTGGTATTGATCGCCAACGCCTGGGCACCGTTGACGGCGCCATTGAAATTCAGATTGCCGGCGCCCGTAGCGAAGGTGATCGGGCCCGCCGCGAGAGTGACCGGTCCGTCGAGCGTCACGTTCTGGTTTGCGGTGGCGATACCGACGCCGTTGAAGGTGATGCCAGCGGGCGCGCTGATGGCAACACTCCCCGCCCCGCTACCGGTGATCGCGCCGTTGACCTGCACTGTGCCGCCCGCGCCGCCCTGGCGGATCAGCACCGGAATGACAAAAACCACGGTGTCGACCGTCGTGGTTGCAGTGCCCCCCGCGCGGCCAATGGTGATGCCGGAGAAACTGCTGCCCAAGGCATCGATGTCTGCCTGAGTCACCTGAAAAGTCCCTGCGCCACCGGCGACGCCGATGCTGACGTTGTCCGCATTGGGCTGCAAAGCGATGCTCGACGTCCCGCTGACCGACCCGGCACCGCCAGCAAACGTGATCGGGTTGGCGCTCAGCAGCACGGAATTTGCACCAGCCGCCAGCGTCGAAGCGAACTGAATAGCGCCCGAGCTGGCGGCAAAGGTGGTTGCCGCACCCAAGGTCACCGAATCGCCATAAGTCTGGTCACCGGTCGTCATGACCGACCCACCGTTCACAACGGTGGCACCCGCCGCATCGGTTGAAAGTGCTGCCAGCGCCGAAGTGCCCCCGACTGCGCCGCCGAACGTCGTTGTAGCCGAATCGATGACGCTCAAAGAATACGCACCATTGATGGTGCCACCCAATGTGACGCCCACCCCGGTAAGGGTAGTAGCCGCTCCGAGCACAACGGCATCACCGAAGGTCTGTGTGCCTATCGTTGTGTTGGATCCGGCATTGAGCAGTGTGTTTCCGGTGGCGTCAGTCGCCAGCGAAGCCAGCGCTGCGGAGTTCCCGATCGCCGCGCCGAAGATCGTATTGGCGTTGGTATTGACCACCAGCGAGCGAGCGCCGTTGAGTGAATCAACAGTGCCGTCGAACCGGATGTCACCGCCGAACCCGAGCCCCGCATTGCCGCCAACGGCAGAGAGCGTAAGCGTTGCGGCATCAAGCAAGGTCGCGCTCGTCAACCGGATCTGCGCGCCCGCGCCCGGCGCGCCAGATCCGAGTGCATCGCCACCGTTGGCGCTGAGGTTGCCAGCCAACGTCATGATCGGTGTGGCGCCACCTGCCGTCAACGTAATCGTGCCTGCGTTGCCGCCGTCCGCATCGACCACCGTTCCAGCGCCACCCGAGGCCGTAATGGCCTGGGTCGACAAGGTGCCGGCGGTGATGTTCGTGCCATCGGTTCCGGTAATCAGGATGGCCCCGGCGTTGCCTGCGGATTGGCCAGCGAGTCCGGCCGTGCCGCCCGTGGCCGTGATGGCGCCACCGATGATTCGATCGACGCCCAGAATCGTGACGGATCCCGCATTACGGCCTGAACTGGCTGTACCCGCATTCAAGATGCCGCCCGTAGTAGTGATCGTGCCCGTGGCCGTAAGATTTCCGGCCGACGTGAGCAGCACAGTTCCGCCGGCGCCACCTGCCTGGCCACTCGTATCGATATTGCCGACCTGCAGCAACGCAACCGCCCTGTTGGTCACCGCTACGCTGCCGGCATTGCCGCTGACCGACGCGCCTGCCGCTGCGCCAGTGCGTGCAGTCAAGGTTCCAGTGGTGACGCTACCGCCGGCAAGCGAATGGTTGGTGACAGTCAAGTTGCCAGCCTTGCCGCCAGCCGAGTCGCCCGCCGCACCCGCATTGCCTCCTGAAGCCACCAGGTTGGTTGTCAGCAACGCGCCAACGCTGTCGACAATGATGCTGCCGCCATCGCCACCCACGGCCCCCGCGCCAAAACCAGCACCGCCGGACGCCGTGATACCCGCCGTCGACAAGGTTCCGGCGGTCGCAGAAGTCCCATCTGTTCCAGTCATCAGCACGGTGGCCGCATTGCCGCCACTATTGGTTCCGGCCACCGCAGCGCCGCCACTGGCTGTGATGGCGCCGGTAATGGTGCGATCGGTTCCCTTGATCGTGATGTTGCCGGCATTGCGTCCGGCTTCCGACGTGCCCGCAATGAGCGTGCCTCCAGCGGAATTGATCGTACTGGTAACAGCTACGCCTGCGGCAGACGTCAAGGAGATCGATCCGGCATGGCCGCCCGCCAGTCCGGATGTATTGATTGCGCCCGTGGTCAGCAGCGTCGCCGCGTTGTTGACGACCGTGATGCTGCCGGCATTGCCGCTGAGGACTGCGCCGGTCGACGCACCCGTACGCGCAGTCAGGGTCCCGGTCGTCAAGGCACTGCCTGCGGCGAGATTCGTCACCAGAATCGTTCCACCAGCCCCACCGGCCGCCGTGCCTGCACCGCCACTCCCGCCACTGGCGGCCAACGCGCCTGTCGTCATGGCGCCACCCGTGGCGCTGTTCGTCACGGTGATCAAACCGCCGGCCCCGCCAGTACCCGTGCCAGCACCTCCTAATCCACCAGTGGCAGTGATGGCGCCGATATGGGGTGATGCTGTTCCTGCGGCGGTCAAGGTCACAGCGCCCGCATTGCCCGCAGCGGTATTCGCCGTACCGGCACCACCGCTGGAGATGATGGCGCCGGTGCGCAAAGTACCGTTGGCAAGCACGCTTACCGCACTACCGTCGCCGTTGCTGCCGCCGGTACTGGTGATCGCTCCCAACGTCAGGTTGGCCCCTGTAACGGTCAGGGTTTTTGCCGCGCCACCTACGCCACCCGTACCAAATGCGTTGCCATTCCTGACGGTGATCGTATTCGCGGTGATGTCGCCAGATGCCTGGATCAGGATGTCGCCTGCGTCGCCACCATCGCCGATTCCGGCTACCGCATTTCCGCCAGACGCGATCAAGTTGCCGTTGGTGAAGTCGACCGCCCCGGCGCTGGCCGTCACCGAAATCGTGCCCGCATTTCCGCCCCGGGCATTGCCGGGGGTCAGCGCGCTGCCACCAACTGCCGTGATCAGCGTGTTGGCCGTCGTCCGTGTCATGGAAACGGCCGCACCGCTGATCGTGACATTTCCGCCGTTGGTTCCTTGTGCACTGGAACCGGCCGCGAGTGCGCCTCCTCCGGCGTCCAGCAGGCTGTTGGACGCCGTCGACACGGTTCCGGACGCGGTCAGAGTGATGTTGCCACCATTGCCACTGGCGAGGCCGCTGGTGTCGATGCCGCTGGTTGCGATACCTCCGGCATTGTTGCTCAGCCATACAAATCCTGCGTTGCCACCGACACCTGTTCCCGTCGCTCCACCGGTAGTCGCGGCCAGCGTCGTGGTGCCAATATTGCCCGTGCCAGTGTTGTCGATCGTGATGCTGCCAGCGTTGGCGCCATTGGCATTGGTCGTGGTCGCAGCGCCGCCGATGGCCGCTATTGCGGACGTGGTTACGCCACCCGTCGATGTGATGAGTACCGCGCCGCCAGCACCACCGGCCTGGTTGCTCCCGGCCGTGGTTGCTGCGCTGCCGCTGGCAGTGATGCCTGCCGTCGAAATACCGATGCCGGTCAACGTGACGTTGCCGGCTGCGCTACCGGCCGAACTTGCCAGCGCAAGACCGCCGCTGGAGAAGATGGCGCCGCTGACCGTCAGCGCACCCGTCCTGGCCAGTGCCGTAATGGAACCGCCAGCGCCGTTGGAGCCGCCCGTCGTGGTCAGCGTGGTTGCATTCAACGTCGTGCCATGCACCGTGATGCTGCCTGACGCGCCACTCGCAACCGTGCCGACGGCCGCCCCGGTCGAGGCCGTGACTCCGGCATTGAGGACCAAAGTCCCCGCTGTGGAGGCGCTGCCGTCCGTACCTGTAAACAACACCGTTCCAGCGTTGCCACCTGCGGCATTGCTCGTGGCACCCGCGGTGCCCCCGTTGGCCGCGATCGCGCCAGTAGCCGTGCGGTTGACACCCTTGACCGTAATTATTCCCGCATTGCCGCCAATACCGCCGGCGCTTGCACTGCCGGTCCAGCCAGTAGCAGTAATGGCCGCCACGGTCACGTCACCTGATCCTGAAACGGTCACGTTACCCGCGTTCTTGCCTGCCAATGCCCCGCCAACGACTCCACCATTGGCCACGATCGCCCCGGCCAGATTGATCACACCCGTGCCGGTGATTGACACTGCGCCACCGTCAAAACCGCTGCCGCCCGTGGTCGTGATGCTTCCCGCCACCACCGAATTGATGTCCACGCCGCTGGCGCTGAACGCGCCACTACCGGTGGCAATGGCGCCATTAAGCGCGACACCGTTGCCCGCATTGGTTGCCGTCAGTGTCACCGAGCCGCCCGCACCGCCCGCACCGCCCGTAGTCGTGATGGCACCCGCCTGGATCTGGCCCGCAGAGTTGCTGATCGCCACGCTTCCCGCCGTGCCACCAGTCCCTGTGCCTTGGGCCGCACCGGTCTGGGCCAGCACCGAACCGATCGTGATATCTCCCGCCGTGCTGTTGGTTAACGTGACCGTTCCCGCGTTACCGCCATTGCTGTTGGTCGTGCCACCGGCTCCGCCACTGGCCGTGATGATTCCCGTCGTGCTGATGCCTGCGGTTGACGTGATCTGCACCACGCCGCCATCGCCGCCGGCAAGGTTGCTACTCGCCGCACCGATACTGCCAACGGCAGTGATAGCCGACGTGCCTGTGATGCCGACCCCGCTCAGCGTGATGTTGCCGGCATTGCGATTCGCGGCCGCAGTACCGCCGCTGGCGATGATCGTGCCACCCAGCGCCAGGCCACCTGCTGATGTCAACGACACCAGGCCGCCATGACCACCGGCCAGGCCTGTTGTCAGGATGGCGCCGGTCGTGAGCAGCGTTGCTGCGTTGTTGTTGATTACTGTCACGCTGCCGGCGTTGCCGCTGAGCACGCCGCCAATCGCAGCGCCAGTTCGAGCCGTCAGCGCCCCGGTTGTCATGTCTGCGCCACCGGTGCTGTTGGTCACGGTGATTACGCCACCGGCGCCGCCAGCTGCCGTGCCGGCACCACCCGTGCCCCCGATTGCTGTAATGGCTCCCAGAGTACCAACTGAACCGGCCCCGACCAGGGTCACCGAACCTGCATTGCCGCCAGCCACGCCGGAAGCCCCCGTGCCGCCGCTGGTAATGGTGGCACCAGTCGCCAAGGTGCCACTTGCATTCAGGTTCACCGTGCCGCCCGCGCTGTTGGCCAGGCCGGTTGTCGTGATTGTGGTAGCCGCAATGCTCCCGGCGGTATTGCTGAGCAAGACGTAGCCCGCATTGCCGCCCGTGCCCGAACCCGTGGCCCCACCGGTGCTCGCTGCAAGCGTGGTGACTCCGATATTGCCGGTCGTACTGTTGTTGATCGTGATCGATCCCGCATGGCCACCATTCCCGTTGGTGGTGGTCGCAGTTCCCCCGCTGGCGGCAATTGCGCCCGCGGACACGCCTGCCGTCGACGTAACCGACACTGCAGCTCCGGCGCCACCGGACAGGTTGCTCCCGGCCGTGGTAGCACCGCTGCCGCTGGCGGTAATGCCGGCAGTCGAGATGCCAACGCCGGTCAACGTGATATTGCCGGCTGCGCTTCCAGCCGAGTTGGCCAGCGCGGTACCGCCGGCGGAGTTGATAGCGCCGCTGACGGTCATTGCACCTGTCGTCGCCTGTGCCGTGATGGCTCCGCCCGCCCCGTTAGAGCCTCCTGTTGTCGTCAAGCTCGCTGCGTTCACCGTCGTGCCGTGCAATGTGATGCTGCCCGCTGCGCCCGCGCTTGCCGTGCCCACCGAGGCGCCGGTGCGCGCAGTCAAGGCACCGGTCGCCACGGCTCCGCCACTGGCACCGGTCGTTACCGAGATCGCACCGCCGGCGCCACCCACAGCAGTGCCGGTACCCCCTGTGCCGCCGCTGGCAGTGATCGCAACAGTACTGATCGTGGTGCCGGCATTGATCGTCACGTTGCCCGCGTTGCGTCCGGCAGCCGAGGCGCCGGACCCGTTACCGCCGCTGGCAGTGATCGTGCCCAGCAGATTGACGCTGGCACTGGCATTGAGCGTGACCGACCCGCCTGCAGTGTTCGCCGCGCCGACGGTAGATATCGTTCCCGCAGCGCTGGAAGTGATGTTCGTGCCATTGAAGTTCAGCGCACCGCTGCCTGTGCCCGTAATCGCTGCGTTGATCGCGATATCCCCGGCCGCGGTGAACGTCAAGGAATTGGCGCTGGTGATCGTGCCGGCATTGCTGATCGTGATGGTTCCGGCCTGACCGGCATCAAAACCGGAAGTGGTCAAAACGCTGACATTTCCCCCGGCCAAACCGGCATTGATCGTCGCCCAGTTCAGCACGGACCCGGATGCCGTCGGACTGAAGGGGCTTGCGCCACTGACGTTGGCGTTGGCCGACGTGGTGATCGTCATGTTGGTTGGATCGAGCAACCACAGTCCCGAGAGCCCCAATGGCGCCAGCGTATCGACCATGCCGCGCGCATCGAGCAGCAAACGGCTGGAGGTCTCGACGAATCCGCCATTGCCCCCTGCGGCGCCGCCACGCGCCAACAGTGATCCGAAGAATCCCGTGTATTCGTTCGACCACACAATGACCTTGCCACCATCTCCGGCACCGGTCGCACTTGCGTCGACCTTTGCATCGGCGCCAACATAGGTACGCGCCGCATTCTGAACGGCGCCGTTGCCACCCAGATAGTCGCCACCAATCATCACCGTGCCGCCGCCACTATGCCCGGAAGCATCGACACTGGCCTGATCGAACAGCCCGACCCGGTCGCCCAATAACTGGACCGTGCCGCCAGCACCTGCCGCACCAATAGCCTCGACACTTCCATCGGCCGACAAGGTGCCGCTGCGCGCGCGAATCGTGATGACACCACCTTTGTCACCATTGGCACTGACCACGGAACTGCCTGTCAGCGTGACGTCGGCCGCCGCGTCGAGAACGATGCGCCCGCCACCCGCCGCTCGTATCACTCCGCTGTTGTTGATCGCTCCGCCTTCAAGCCGGATCACGCCATTGCGCGCGCCGATTGCGTTGGCCTGCACGATGCCACTGTTGTTGACCACCGCACGCGTCATCGCGTCCGCGGCCTTAGCCGTCAGCATGATGTTGCCGCCGTCAGCGGCAATCAGATTGCGGTTGTCGACCAGCGCGTCGACCGAGCCCTGATCAACCGCCAGGCTGACCAGGCTGTTGCCATTCAAATTAAGCGTGGCCTGTGAACCGGCCGCCAGAGCCACCGTGCCCAGTCGTGCGCTGACCAGACCTGCATTGATGACCCGTGGGCCGACCAGCGCCACATAACCGCCATCGGCTGCGGTGATCATGCCGCGGTTGATGACCGAGCCGGCCGCGCCGACCAGGCCCAGCACATGGCGCCCCGCCAGGAAGTCGGTGTCGGACAGGTTCAGCGTCGACGCCAGCATGCCGCCCACGTTGACCTGGGCATTGGCGCCGAACAGGATGCCGTTCGGGTTGAGCAGGAACACTTGGCCGTTGGCCGTCAGGGAGCCGAGAATTTCGGAGGGGCTTTGGCCAAGAACCCGGTTCAGGACGATGGACGAAGGGCCGGGCTGGTTGAAGCGCACCGCCTGACCCGGCGCAATGCCAAAACTCTGCCAGTTGATCGCGGCACGATTGCTCGTCTGCTCGACGGTGAGCGCCGCACCGGAGCGCAGGATGGTGGCGTTGCCGGTCGTAACCTGCTCGCCAACGGGCAATGCGTGGGCGGCACCGACACAAAGTCCCAGTAAAAATGCTCCCGCCACGGCCTGCGCAAGCCGCCCACGGGCATGGGGGAAACCCCGCTCACATTCACCACCTCTTCGCGCCAAATTGCAAGCCTCTGCCTCGGTTCTTGGGCCACGGGAACGACCGAACACACCTTCGCTCGCGTACGATCACGAACGGCCTCGATGACGTCGGGGCGCACATGCACACCCCCCAATGGGGCGCCCTAGTTTAGGGGGGGTGCTCGCTGTAAACATGGCCGGCCTGGAAGATTATCGTAGTCACCCCCAAGGTGTTGCTTGCAAGCAACAACCGCCTGACCCACCATTGCACGACGCCTCGTCTACGGTCGCGTTGCTTCGGGCTCCGGCTCTTTCAATTGCGCCTGTGCCGGCGCAAATATCAACGCGGTCCATCCGGTATCGAGTTTGAACGGCTGCTCCTTCGAGTACAGCCGGAAGGCACCCGAGGGCGATATGCCGCCGAGCAGAAGCCAGTCCTCCCCCTGCTTGCCAAGCCGGTCGGCAAATTCGCTCCACCCGTGACTTTTGGTGAGCTTGGTCCATTGATTCCGCCACCCATCGCCCATCCGCTCACTCAACATTCCATGTATGGCCGTCGAATCGAACGAAAATAACCGCTTTGCTGCAATTGCAAGCCATTCAGCGCGTGTTCGCCGCCCTGCTCGGTCGCAAGTTGAAAAGTACAGTGATGGCCGAATCGCCGACCCTGTGCCTTGCACACCAGCGCGTTGTAGAACTCGTTCTCGGTAATGCACAACAGGTGACTCAGGTGCAGCGCTTCCAGCGTGTGCTCAGCATGCTCGGACAGGAGCTCACCGTAATACACCGGCGCGCCGTCCATGCGGGCCTGTTTGAGCCGCGCATAGGCGCCATCGACCATCAGCACATCGATGCCCATTCGATGCAAGGCCGACGCCAGAGCGTTCGACCACGGGTTGGCCCCCACGATCAACAGACCGCTGTCGCTGGCCGCAGCCAGGCCCAGTCTGCGCGCCACATGGCCGATGCTCAGGCCGTGCGCCAGCACCGTGGCGATGATGACCGCAAAGGTGATCGGCAGCAGCAATGCAGCATCGGGGTCACCGGCGGCCACCAGTGCCGGACCGAAAATGCCGGCGGTTGCGGCCGCCACGATGCCGCGCGGTGCGATCCAGCCCAGCAGCAGCTTGTCGGTCCGGCGCATCGGCGCACCCACGGTGGCGATGGCGATCGTCAGTGGCCGCACGACCAGCAGCACCACCAGCACATACAGTGCAACGCGCCAGTCCAGCAGTTCAAGCGCAGTGGCCTGCAATTGCGACGGTATGACAATGAACAGCACCGACAGCAACACGATCGTCAGATATTCCTTGAACCGTTGCAAAGACTCGAGTTCGATCAACTTCATGTTGCCGATCACCAGACCCATCACCGTGACGCTGAGCAGTCCTGCCTCGTGCTGGATCAGATTGCTCGCCCAGTAGACAACCAGCACCAGCACCATCAGGTTCGGACCCTTGAGATGCTCCGGCGCGGCACCGCGCCGATATACCCACCCGATGCCCCAGCCGCCCAGGCCACCGAGCACCGCGGCCGCCACGATGGCCGCGCCGACACCGCTCAAGGTGCTTTGCCAGCCACCACCGACCACCAGGTACTGGAAGGTGAGCACCGCGATCATTACGCGGATCGGGTCGTTGACGATGCCCTCCCACTTGAGCAGCGACGCGGACTCCTTGTTCAACCGCGCCATCCGGATCAGCGGCAGGATCACGGTGGGCCCGGTCACGACCAGGATCGCACCGTGCACGGCCGCCATCGTCCAACCCAGTCCGGCCACGTAATGCGCAGCGAGCGTGCCAAACAGCCATGCCAGCGGCGGGCCGACCAGGGTCAATCGGCCAATACCATGACCCACTCGGCGGAACTCGGCCAGTTTGAGGTCCATGCCGCCCTCGAACAGGATGATCGCCACGCCCAGACCAATCAGTTGGCTGAGTTCGTCCTGCGGCAGATCCATCGATGTGACACCGGTCGCAGGACCCAGCACCAGGCCGACGGCAATCAAGATCACAATAGCCGGGAGATTGATGGCGAGGCCAGCCGCTGGCTCGTCAGCCCGGCATACAACACGATCAGTAGAAGTTGGGCAGCATGCTTATTCAACGGTTCAGCTCAGGCGCCAAGGGCCTGCTTTTGCGGTGGTCTACTGGTCGGTTCACAGGCACAGAGCACGCTATCGTGCCATACTATTTTGGGGTGCACGACGCGGCAGCATCGTCGCCATGGAGAGTTTGATGCAGGTGCAATTCTGGGGAACACGGGGATCGATTGCCACGCCGGGGCCGGAAACGGTGCGTTACGGCGGCAACACCTCGTGCGTCTCGGTTCGGACCCGGCGCGGCACGCAACTGGTCATTGACGCCGGTACCGGACTGCGCGGACTGGGCATCGCGCTGATGCAACAGGGTGACGCCGCCCGACGCGGCCATCTGCTGATCGGCCACACCCATTGGGACCACATTCAGGGGTTTCCCTTCTTCACGCCGCTGTTTGAAGCGGGGCATGAATGGGATGTCTACGCTCCCCGCGGCTTCGGCCCTTCGCTGCGCGACACGCTGGCCGGCCAGATGCAGTACACCTATTTCCCGGTCAATCTCGACGAGATGGGCGCAACCATCCGTTACCACGACCTGGTCGAAGGCAGCTTCATGATCGACGACGTGCGGGTGACGGCACGTTATCTGAACCACCCGGCCCTGACCCTGGGCTACCGCATCGAGGTTGACGGCATCACGCTGGTCTACGCAAGCGACCATGAAGGTTACGCCCACGCGGCAACGCTTGGCCGGCCACTGGGCCAAGTGCTGGGCGCCTTGCATCCGGGCGACAGCCGGCATCGGGATTTCATCGCCAATGCCGATCTGCTGATTCACGACACGCAATACACGGCGGCCGAATACCCCAGTCGGGTGGGCTGGGGCCACAGCACGCTTGAGTACGTGGTCGACATGGCCATCTCGGCGGGTGTACGGCAGCTGGCACTGTTTCACCATGACCCCGGCCGCGACGACGACGCGCTCGATGCCCTGGTCGCAGCCGGCCGGCAACGCGTGCAGGACGCGGGTGCCACGGTTGAACTTTTCGGCGCAGCCGAAGGCGCGTCTATTACGCTGGACGCGCCCGCCACGGCAGTTGCGCCTGCACGTGGCGATGCACAGGCCGAAGTGGATACCCAGGACCTTACCGACAAACAGGTGCTGATCGCCTGCGCCGAAACGCCGCTGGCCGAAGACATTCGCAATATGGTGCAGACAGAAGGCCTGTCGGCATTGATCGCCGAAAACCCGCAGGACGCGCTGCGCGCCGCCGACCCGCAGCGGCTGGCGCTGGCGGTCATTGACCACCGGACAGGCGACCACGACGCAATGGCGCTGGCCGCGGCTCTGCGTGCCTGCAAGGGCCTGAGCCAACTGCCGGTGATCATGCTGGCACCGGCCGATACCTGTGTCACCGACCCACCCGCGCCCGCCACGGCGTCGGATGCCCATCCGCCGCAGCCGCTCACCGAATGGATTTGCCCGCCCTTCACACTGCAATATCTGCGCACCAAGCTGCGTGCCGGCCTGTTGCGCACACGGGCGCGCTGGCAGGTGCCGGCCATCCCGGCCGACGAAGAACGCCGGCTGCAAGCCCTGCACAAACTGGCGATCCTCGACACATCGCCCGAGGAGCGCTTCGATCGCATCACCCGTCTGGCCGCGCGTTTCTTTGGTGTGCCGATCGCGTTGATCTCGCTGGTCGACCACGACCGCCAGTGGTTCAAGTCGCGCAATGGCTTGCAGGTAGCGCAAACCTCCCGCGAGGTCTCGTTCTGCGGCCACGCCATCCTGCAGGACGAAACCCTGGTGATCCCCGACGCGCTGGCCGACGACCGTTTCGCCGACAACCCGTTGGTGCTCTCCGAGCCACGGCTGCGGTTTTATGCAGGACACCCCCTCGTGGCGCCCGACGGCAGCCCGATTGGCACCTTGTGCCTGATCGACCACACCCCGCGGCTTTTTGGCGCCTCGCAGATCAAGGCCCTGCGCGACATGGCGGCCCTGGTCGAACGCGAATTGCACACCGGCGCCAGCGGCCACTGACGGCGTAGCGGCCGACAGAGTGCGGTATCGTCGCCAAGCGTCTTTTTCTCCGGGCGCAGACGCCCCCACTCACCGGACCCCGACCACGCATGCCAGAACCCCTGAAGAACCAGTTCGGCGCTGATGTCCCCGCTGCCATCGCCGCCATGATCGGAGCGGTGCATCCGACCTTTCCGATCAAGGCCTTCGTGAAGGACTGCCTGCTCGACTATGACAAGCGCGAACTGATCGCACGCGGGCGCCATATCGCCGACATGATGTACCGGTATCTGCCGCCCGATTTTCCCGAGGCGATAGCGATCCTGCTGGCATCGGCACAGCAACCGACCAGCCGGCAGGCGTCCACTGGAATGGCGGGATTTCTGTTCATGCCGCATCTGTATTTCGTCGCGCAATATGGCCTGGGCCATTTCGAAGCGTCGATGCAGGCTCAGCATGTTTTGACCCAGCGTTTCACCGCCGAGTTCGCTATCCGTCCGTTCCTGGAGCACCACCCGCGCCAGACTCTGGAGCGCCTGGCACAGTGGACGCAGGACCCGAGTGAACATGTGCGTCGCCTGGCGTCAGAAGGCACACGGCCGCGCCTGCCCTGGGCGCCGCGGCTGCCCGCCTTTCAGGCCGACCCGCGTCCAGTATTGCAACTGCTCGAGAAATTGCGCGACGATCCATCGCCCTACGTGCGCCGCTCGGTGGCCAACAACCTGAACGATATCGGCAAGGATCACCCCGACCTGCTGATCGATACCGCCCGCCGCTGGCTGCTGGGCGCCTCGGCTGAACGCGAGCAGATCGTGCGCCACGCGTTGCGCTGGGCCGTCAAGCAAGGCGACCCGGCAGCTTTGCATGCGCTCGGTTTCGGTGCCAAGGCCAGGATCAGCATCGAAGCAGTGGAGATATTGCCGCAAAGTGCCAACATCGGCGACGCTGTGACGGTGGCGTTCATCGTGCGCAATACCAACGCACAGGCTCAGGACCTGCTGATCGACCTGCAGGTTCAGTACGTTAAAGCCAATGGAACGAACAGCCCGAAAGTATTCAAGCTGCGTAGCCTGCAACTGGCCGGTCACGACGCGGTGCGCCTGCGCAAGTCGATTGCACTGAGCGATATGACGACGCGCAAACATTACCCCGGCATGCACCAGGTAATGGCACTGGTGAACGGGCGCGCCACGGTGCTGGGGCAATTCGAACTGCAATGATCGGTGCCCCTCCATGGGGTATCCGCACGACGGCAAACCGCCAGACGCATGCGCCTGCGCCTGCGCTGGCCGCAACCTCAGATCAGTTTGACGCCGGTGCGTTCCTGCAACTGTTCACGGCTGACATCGGGTGCCAACTCGACCAGTTTGAGACCTTCGGGGGTGACGTCCATTACCGCCATATCGGTGATGATGCGATCGACAACACCCACACCGGTCAACGGCAAGGTGCACTCGGGAAGGATCTTCAGATCGAAGCCGCCGTCCTTTTTGCGCGCCACATGCTCCATCAGGATGATCACGCGCTTGACGCCGGCCACCAGGTCCATCGCGCCGCCCATGCCCTTGACCATCTTGCCCGGAATCATCCAGTTGGCCAGGTCCCCTTTTTCGCTGACCTGCATCGCGCCCAGGATGCTCAGGTTGATCTTGCCGCCGCGAATCATGGCGAAGCTGTCGTGGCTGCCGAAAATCGACGAACCCGCCATCGTGGTGACGGTCTGCTTGCCCGCATTGATCAGGTCGGCGTCGACCTCGTCCTCGGTCGGGAAAGGGCCGATGCCCAGCATGCCGTTCTCCGACTGCAGCCAGACTTCCATGTCGTCCGGCACGAAGTTGGCCACCAGGGTCGGAATGCCGATACCCAGATTCACGTAAAAACCGTCTTGCAATTCCTTGGCAGCACGTGCCGCCATCTGATCTTGAGTCCAGCCCATTATTTATCTCCTGTTGGTGTCGTTTGCAGCGTTCAGGCGGCGGCTTTCTCGCGCACCGTGCGTTTCTCGATGCGCTTCTCCGGATTGGCATTGAGCACGATGCGGTGGGCATAGATACCGGGCAGGTGTACCTGGTCAGGCGGGATCGAGCCGGTCTCGACGATCTCCTCGACTTCAACGATGGTGATCCTGCCGGCCATCGCGACCGCCGGATTGAAGTTGCGCGCGGTAAAGCGGAACTGCAGATTGCCCGACTTGTCCGCGCGGTGCGCCTTGACCAGCGACACATCGGGTACCAGGCCACGCTCCATCACGTAGGTCTCCCCGTCAAACTCGCGCAGTTCCTTGCCTTCGGCCACCAGCGTACCGACACCGGTCTTGGTGAAGAAAGCCGGGATGCCGGCGCCGCCGGCCCGCAGCTTCTCTGCCAGCGTTCCCTGCGGTGTGAACTCCAGTTCGAGTTCGCCGGCCAGGTACTGGCGCTCGAACTCCTTGTTCTCGCCCACATAGCTCGAAATCATGCGCTTGATCTGGCGCGTCTCGAGCAGTTTGCCCAAGCCGAAGCCATCGACGCCAGCGTTGTTGGAGATAACGGTCAGTCCTTTGACACCGCTGTCGCGCAATGCGTCGATCAGGGCTTCAGGAATGCCACACAAGCCAAATCCGCCGACGGCCATCAACTGACCGTCTGCCACGACACCTTCAAGCGCCTTGGCGGCCGAGGGGAAAATCTTGTTCACATGCGTCTCCTGATGATGAGGCATCAACGATACTACGTATTCTGATACGTAGTATTTCGTATCCCGATAGGCGACCATGACCCCCGCGTCTCTTGTGCCCGAACAGCCCAGTGCCATTGACTACCGGCTGGCCTTCGACCTGGCCCCGATCGGTCTGGTGCTGTCGCGCCACCGCAGCATCGTCGACTGCAATACCCGGCTGTGCGACATGTTCGGCATGTCGCGCGAACTGCTCATCGGCCAGACCTTCCAGGTGCTGTACCCGAGCCAGCAGGAATACGAGCGCACCGGCGCGCGAATCGCACCGATCCTCAATGCCAGCGGGAACTATGCGGATGACCGGGTGATGAAGCGCGGCAACGGAGAAACCTTCTGGTGCCACGTCACCGGCCGTGCGCTCAACCGCGCCAGTCCGCATGAGTCCGGCATCTGGACCTTCATGGACCTGTCGTCGCGCCGACCGGTCAAGGCCGAACTGACGGCACGCGAACGCGAGGTTGCCGCCAGCCTGATGAACGGCCTGACCAGCAAACAAATCGGCCGACTGCTGGCCATAAGCCACCGCACCGTGGAGATCTACCGCGCGCGTCTGATGCGAAAATACACCGCCTCGACCACCGCCGATCTGGTGCACAAGCTGATGGGTGGTTGAACTGTCCCCTGTTTCAACGCTGAAGGCATCCGATGAACGAGTCCCTCGCCCGTGAAGAAATCTGCCGTGTCGGCAAAAGCCTGTTCGACCGTGGTTATGTACACGCCAGCGCCGGCAATATCAGCGTGCGACTTGACGATGGTTTCTTGATCACTCCCACCGACGCCTGCCTGGGGTTCCTCGACCCGGCGCGACTGGCCAGGCTGGATGCCGACGGACGCCTTATCAGCGGCGACAAAGGCAGCAAGACGATAACGCTGCACACCCGCATATACAAGAGCACCAGCAACTTTGCGGCGCCTGCACGCTGTGTGATCCACAGCCACAGCAGCCATTGCGTGGCGCTGACGCTGGCGCCACACGGCAGCGAAATGTTGCCGCCGGTCACGCCGTATTACGTCATGAAGGTCGGCCACGTGCCGATCATCCCCTACCATTTGCCCGGTGATCCGCAGGCTGCCGAGCAGGTGGCTCAAACGATTACGCGGTATGCCGCGCGCGGCATCGAACTGCGCGCCGTGATGTTGTCCCGCCTGGGGCCCAATGTCTGGCACAGCACACCGGCTGCGGCCATGGCCACGCTTGAAGAACTGGAGGAGACCGCTCGCCTGTGCGTCACCGCCTCAACCCCGATCACACCGCTGGACCCGACGCAACTCGACGATCTGCGCCGGGTGTTCGGCGCGCAGTGGCAGGATCTAACATAGAACCTTGGTCACAACCAGTGGCCGACTTTCAGGAGACCGTATGAGCCGCTACCCCGCCCCCGAACTCAAAGACCTGCCCGAGGACATCCGGGTCCGTATCCTGGAGGTGCAGGAGAAATCCGGCTTCATCCCCAACGTGTTCCTGGGACTGGCGCGCCGCCCGGCCGAATGGCGGGCGTTTTTTGCGTACCACGATGCCCTGATGCTGCGCGAAGAGTCGAACCTGACCAAGGGCGAACGCGAAATGATCGTCACCACCACCAGTGCTGCCAACAATTGCCTGTATTGCGTGGTCGCCCACGGCGCCATTTTGCGCATCTACGAGAAAAAGCCACTGGTCGCTGACCAGGTGGCCGTCAATTACCACAAGGCCGACATTTCGCCGCGTCAGCGCGCCATTCTCGATTTCGCCATGAAGGTTTGCCAGCATGCCGACGAACTCGATGATGCCGACTTCGAAGCCTTGCACGCACACGGATTGAACGACGAAGACATCTGGGACATCGGCGCCATCACCGCGTTTTTCGGCCTCTCCAACCGCATGGCCAATATGAGCGGCATGATGCCCAATGCCGAGTTCTATCTGCTCGGACGTGTGCCGCGGCAGAAGTGACACGCAAACGGCGCGCGGCGCGCGCAACCCTTGAGGCACACTAATACGATGGCGAACATCCACCTGCACCGTGAGCCCCGTCGCTTTTGTAGCATCCGGCCTGCTCCAGGTCTTCGCATGCCAACAGGCAGCCAACCGCGACTTGAGAGGTCCACCTGATGCCGTCATTCCTTTCTATCGAGCGCATCGTCTTCGTTCTGCGCCGGTTCCGCGAACGCTTGTGGGTCAGGCCACTGTTGATGTGCCTGTTGTCGATCGCCATGGCGTTCACTGCCAAGATTGCCGACAGCTACCCGCTTGAGAAACTGGTACCCGACGTCTCGCTCGAATCCGTAGAAGCGCTACTCACGGTGGTGGCCTCCAGCATGCTGGTGATCGCCACTTTTGCCGTCGGCTCGATGGTCTCCGCATATGCTTCTGCGAGCAATGTTGCGTCACCCCGCGCCTTCCGCCTGGTGGTCGCCGATGACGAGTCGCAGAACGCCTTGTCGACCTTCATCGGCGCCTTCATCTTCAGCGTCGTTGCGCTGACGGCTGTCAAGAACGGCTACTTCGGTATCGCTGGCCGCTTTTCGATCTTCGTTCTGACCGCGCTAGTGCTGGCGGTCGTCATCTTCACGTTCGTGCGCTGGGTCGATCGCATCGCCCGGCTGGGACGCCTGGAGACGAGCATGACGAAGGTCGAGTCGGCCACCACCAGTGCCATGCGCACCCGCCAGCGCAAGCCGCACCTGGGTGGCATCGCCTGCGTTTCCGATCCTGCATCTGGCGACGAGATCTTCGGCGAAAGCGTCGGTTATGTGCAGCAGGTCGATGTCGCCGCCTTGCAGAACTGTGCGCAAAAAGCGGGCGTCCGGCTGGTGCTGGCGGCGTTACCGGGTGCCTTCGTCGCGCCCGGACGCGCCCTCGTCGTCATCCGGCAGGAGGCCGAAGGCGGCGCCGATGTGGATCCGGCTGCGGTGCGCAAGGCCTTTGTCATCGGGTCCGAACGCCTCTTCGACAATGACCCGCGCTTTGGTCTGATCGTGTTGTCCGAAATCGGCGGACGGGCATTGTCCCCGGGCATCAATGACCCTGGCACCGCGATCGCCACCATCGGCACTTTCGTGCGTCTGCTGGACCTGTGGAGCAAACCGCTGACCGAGGATTACGAGGGCAAGTCGGGACGGGGCAATTACGACCGCATTGAAGTGCCGTCGCTGTCGGTGCAGGACATGTTTGATGACGCGTTCACGGCGATAGGACGTGATGGCGCTGCCATGGTCGACGTGTCGCTGCGCCTGCAAAAGGCGCTGGAATCGCTGGCCCGGTTGCCGGAACCCGGCATGCGCGAGGCGGCAATGCGCCATGCACGTTTGGCGCTGGCACGGTGCGAGCACGCCATGCCACTGGCGCAAGACCTTGCGCTGGTACGCGAGGCCGCCCGCTTCGCCACAACGTCGACCACCACGACGTGAGCCCAGTGTCAAACAGGCGACCAAGCCTCATCAACTGACGAGCGCGCGCAACCAGTCCGGCAGGGTTCGGGCCTTCTGGCTCGGAAAGTCGACCCAGATCGTCGTAGCGCCGCCCGCCGCACAAATCGTTTCCGGCTCATCGGTCCGCGCCATCGTGACCCAGGTCTCGAAGGTGGTACGGGCCGGATCGCTGGCATACATGCGGGTCAATACCGAACCCGGATACTCCAGTTGCCGATAGAAATTGCAGAAAGCATTGACGATCACAATGCCTTCGCCAGACGGGTCAGGCATGCACCCGATCGACTGAAACCAATCGATGCGGCAGGTTTCCATGAACCGAAAGTAGCTGGTGTTGTTCAAGTGTCCCATGGCGTCCATGTCGCCCCACCGGATGGCAATGGTGCACTCGTACACCAACGTCTTCTGCTCCGGGATCTGAATTTTCACAGCGCGAATCCATCGTCTGCGGCAATCACCGCGCCGTTGACGAAATGACTTTGTTTGGCGCAGAGCATCACCAGCACGGCGTCGAGATCGGCCACGTCGCCGATGCGCTTGCGTGGTGTCATCTGCACCAGCCGGCGCCCCTGTTCGGTTGCCCAGTGATGGTGATTGATCTCCGTGTCGATGTAGCCGGGGCAGATCGCATTGACATTGATGCCGTAGCGGCCCCACTCCAGCGCCATGGCCTTGGTCATCTGTATCACGGCCGCCTTGCTCATGCAATACACGCCAATCTGCGGCAGCACCCGCAGCCCGGCCATCGAAGCGATATTCACGATGCGCCCACCGATGTAGGTGCCGGGCGCTGCCCCGACGGCACGAGCCAGCATCCGTTTGCCGACCTCCTGGGCCACGAAGAATGCACCTTTGACATTGGTATCGAAGATGAAGTCATAGTCGTCCGGACTGACCTGCTGTAATCGCTGCGTCGTGCTCACGCCGGAGTTGTTGATCAGGATGTCGATAGCACCGACTTCGGTCTCCGCATGGGCGACGGCAGACTTGATCGAGTCGTGATCGGTCACGTCGAGCGCAACCACATGGGCGTCGCCGCCGGCGGCCTCGATCTGGGCGCGCAGATCCTTGAGCTTATCCACGCGCCGGCTGGCGAGTACAACGGCCGCGCCGGCCGCAGCCAGTGTTCGGGCGAACTGGGCGCCCAGGCCTCCCGATGCGCCCGTGATAAAGGCCACGCGGCCGGACAAGTCGATGCTGTAAGCCATATGCTTTCTCCTCTGATAACGTCAATCAATTGATTATGGGTGGTCGGTGTTCCCTGCCGCCTAAAATCGCGCAACACAGGCGACACCTTTACCGAACCACCCGAAAGCCCAGACCATGACTCCAGAAGAAATCATTGCGCAACACGGCCCCCGAGAAGCCATGGAATATGACGTGGTCATCGTCGGCGGTGGCCCTGCGGGTCTGTCGACCGCGATCCACCTCAAGCAGCTCGCGGCCGCGGCCGAGAAAGAGCTGTCGGTCGTGGTGCTGGAAAAAGGCTCGGAGCCCGGTGCGCATATCCTGTCAGGCGCCATCATGGACCCGAAGGCCTTGACCGAACTGATTCCGGACTGGAAAGAGCGCGGCGCGCCCTTGAACCAGCCGGTGACAGACGATGCGATGGTTTTTCTGGGCGAGAACTCGTCGTTCCGTACGCCGAACTTCCTGCTGCCGGCCTGCCTGCAGAACCACGGCAACTACATCGTCAGCCTCGGATCCGTCACACGCTGGATGGCCGAGCAGGCCGAGGCGCTGGGCGTGGAAATATTCCCCGGCTTTCCTGCCGCCGAAGTGCTGTTCAGCGAAGACGGTTCGGTCAAGGGCGTGGCCACCGGCAACATGGGTGTGGGCAAGGACGGCAAGCCGGGCGACAGTTTTCAGCTGGGCATGGAACTGCATGCCAAGTACACGGTGTTTGCCGAAGGTTCGCGCGGTCACCTGGGCAAGCAATTGATCGCCCACTTCAAGCTCGACGCCGACAGCGATCCGCAGACCTATGGTCTGGGCATCAAGGAGTTGTGGGAAATCGATCCACAGCGGCATCAGCCAGGATTCGTTTTGCACACCGCCGGCTGGCCGATGGACAACAACACCTATGGCGGCGCTTTTCTCTACCACTACGATGAAAACAAGGTCGCACTCGGGTTCATCACCGGCCTGGACTACGCCAATCCTTACCTGAGCCCGTTCGAGGAAATGCAGCGCTGGAAGACACATCCCAACATCGCCTACTACCTCGCCGGCGACGAATCCAAGGGCATCAAGCCGGGCAAGCGCGTGGGCTACGGTGCACGTGCCATCACGGCCGGTGGCCTGCTCAGTTTGCCCAAGACGGTATTCCCCGGAGGCGCCTTGGTGGGCTGCGACGCCGGGTACCTGAATGTGAGCCGCATCAAGGGCAGCCACGCTGCCATCAAGACCGGCATGCTGGCCGCGCAGGCGGCATTCGACGCGATTGGCGCAGGACGCCAGCATGACACGCTCGATGCCTATCCACTGGCGTTCGAGAAAAGCTGGCTGCACGCCGAACTGAACAAGGCGCGCAACTTCAAGGCCTGGTTCAAGAAGGGCCTGAGCGTGGCCACGGTGATGAATGGCGTCGAGCAGTTCGTTCTGCGCGGCAATGTACCCTGGACCTTGCGTCGGGACAAACCCGACCATCTTTACCTGAAGCCGGCATCCGAGTGCAAGCCCATTGTCTATCCCAAGCCCGACGGCAAGCTGACCTTCGACCGGCTGTCGAGCGTCTTCATCAGCAATACCAACCATGAAGAGCAGCAACCGGCCCACCTGACGCTCAAGGATGCATCCGTTCCGGTCAACATCAATCTGCGCAATTTCGCCGGTCCCGAAGCGCGGTATTGCCCGGCAGGTGTCTATGAGTTCGTCAAGGACGATGACAACAATGACCGCCTGCAGATCAACGCGCAGAACTGCGTGCACTGCAAGACCTGCGACATCAAGGATCCAACGCAGAACATTGTCTGGGTGACACCGGAAGGTGGTGGCGGGCCGAATTACGCCGGCATGTAATAGCTCCATCGGGCGGGAAACCCGCAGGACCCCGGACCCGCTTGCGAATTTCGCGCTCACTGGTCGCTGCCGGCGTTGGCGCCTTCGGCCGCTGATCCAGTACGCCGCAGTCCTTGCCGGCATGACCGCTGCGTGGCAAGCCGATTTCGTCGCCGTCATCGCGCTGATCGGCCTGTCCGCCAACTATGTCGCGCAACGCAGTGGCTTGAGCACCCGTTTTCCGGATCCGGCCCAGACCATGCCGCAGATGGTGTTTGGCATCGCGCTGATGGCCATGGTTTATGCGGTCAATCCGGCGATTCGGGGAGCGAGCATGCTGGTCGTGGCCATGACGCTGATATTCGGCGCATTTATCCTGCCACCCGCGAAATGCCGTCAGCTCGGATGGCTTGCCGTTGTCGCATTGGGCTGCGCCATGCTGGTGTCCTCGGCCACCAACCCGCCGGCTTATCCGCCTCCTGTAGAGGCATTTCACTTTCTGCTGATCGCGCTGGTGTTGCCGTCATCGCCGCACTGGCCGGGCAACTCAGTGCGCTGCGCCAGAAACAGAAAAACCAGAGTCAGGAACTGCAGCTCGCCCTGGAGCAACTGCACCTGGTGGCGACCCGCGATGAGTTGACCGGGCTGCCCAACCGCCGACTGATGCTCCAATTGCTGGCCCAGGAGGATCGCAAGTCGCAGCGCCAGTCGGGGCGATTTTGTTGCTGCCTGATCGACCTCGACCACTTCAAGTCGATCAACGACACCCAGGGGCACCAGGTCGGCGACGAGACATTGCGCAGGTTCGCAAAAATCATGGGCAACCAACTCCGGGCCGGAGACATCCTGGCCCGCTGGGGCGGCGAGGAGTTCTTGTTGCTGCTGCCCTCCACCGGCATCGACGCGGCAAGCCAGGTAGTGGAGCGGCTGCACGCCCATTGCTCCGACGCGGGCAACTGGGGCGAACACGCCGGCAAACGTGTGACGTTTTCTGCCGGACTGGTCGACATCGCCGACGGTGAAACTGTCGAGCGTGTCATCGCCAGAGCTGACGCCGCCCTCTATAAGGCCAAGGAAAGCGGCCGCAACTGCGTGCGGGTCGGGACGGCCGACATCCGCCAGCAGACGGCCTGATCCAACGGGCATATCTGCAGCCGTCGCAAAACGGATCGAACGGGACGGTTTCGCGATAGCAGGAATCTTGCCCTTACAATAACTGCGTCAGGAGAGAGCCCTCCCCGAGAGGGCCGCCGAAGGCGCATGCAGGCTGATTGCAGCCGGCTGAACGCTCAGGCAAAAGGACTGGCAAACGCCGTCGGATAGCCATATCCCTCGGCGTCTCCCCACTGGAGAGAGGTTGCCCTGGCGGCAATCCACCGAAGGAGCAAGTCAGCTCAGCCGCCAATCCCGATTGGCCTGAAACGATGAATCTCTCAGGTACCAGGGACAGCGGGGCAGCCCATGGTTCGACCATGGTTGTCCATTGCCCCTGGAGAAACCTCTTGTCCACAACTGCAGATTCCCTGCTCCACACGCCATTACACGACCTGCATCTGGAGCTGGGCGCACGTTTGGTGCCATTCGCCGGTTACAGCATGCCGGTCCAGTACCCCGCCGGGGTCATGGCCGAGCACCATCACACACGTCATGCTGCAGGCCTGTTCGATGTGTCCCACATGGGCCAGTTGCGGCTTCGCGGGCCAGAGGCCGCGGCCGCACTGGAATCGCTGATTCCGATGGACGTGATGGATCTTCCGGTCGGCAAGCAGCGCTACGGCCTGCTGCTGAACGAAGCCGGCGGCATCCTGGACGATCTGATGTTCGTCAACCGCGACGTCGCCCATGGCGGTGATCTGTTCGTGGTGGTCAACGGCGCCTGCAAGGCGGCGGACCTGGCCCACATCACAGCGGCTATCGGCGGGCGTTGCGAAGTCATCTCCTGCCCCGAACTGGCGCTGCTGGCCTTACAAGGCCCGCAGGCGGCGATCGTCATGCAGCGCCTGGCCCCGGGCAGCGAACAAATGCTATTCATGACCGGCGCACATTTTGACGTGATGGATGCGGCAAATGGCGCTGCGATTGCGGTGTTTGCCACCCGCAGCGGATATACCGGCGAGGACGGTTTCGAGATCTCGGTGCACCAGGATCAGGCGGCGGCTCTCGCGCGTGTGCTGTTGGCCCAACCGGAGGTGAAACCGGTCGGGCTCGGTGCGCGAAACTCCCTGCGCCTGGAAGCCGGTCTGTGCCTTTACGGAAACGACCTGGACACCACCACCACACCGGTCGAAGCCCAGTTGAACTGGGCAATACAGAAGGCCCGGCGCAATGGCGGCGCCCGTGCCGGCGGTTTCCCCGGCGCCGACATCGTGCTGGCCCAGCTCGACGGCGGTGCCTCGGCACCCAGCCGCAAACGGGTCGGATTGAAGGCGCTCGAGCGCGTGCCGGTGCGCGAACATACCGTGTTGCACGACACCACCGGCCAGCCCGTGGGCGAAGTCAGCAGCGGACTGCTGGGCCCCACCATCAATACGCCGGTCGCCATGGCCTATGTGCGCAGCGAATTTGCCGTTCCCGGCACCCGGCTAAATGCCATGGTGCGCGGAAAACCGGTGCCGATGGAAGTTGTCACCATGCCATTCGTACCCACCCGTTATTACCGCGGCTGAGCGCCGGCAGCGTCGTCACCCCCGGTTTCGATCCAACACCAACCCCTGAAACCAAGGAAAACCCATGGCAATCCAATACACCGAAGATCACGAATGGCTTAACGTCGAGGGCGGCGTTGCAACCGTCGGCATTACCGAGCATGCACAGGACGCGCTGGGCGACGTGGTGTTCGTCGACCTGCCCGAAGTCGGCAAGACGATGGACGCCAAGGAGATTGCGGGCGTAGTGGAATCGGTCAAGGCTGCGGCAGATGTTTATATGCCGGTCACCGGCGAAATAACCGAAGTCAACGAAGCCTTGCGCAACGATCCTTCACTGGCCAACTCCGACCCGCTGGGCGCCGGCTGGTTCTTCAAGGTCAAACTGTCCGAGCCGGCCGAACTCGACGCGTTGATGGATGAAACCGCCTACAGCAGTTTCACCGCCAACGCCTGAAACTAAACGCCCGATTCGCCGCCGCTGGGCGGCGCC
>JBBQJP010000049.1:0-32611 GCA_038326025.1 Burkholderiales bacterium | reverse complement strand
TGAGCGGCACCGAGCATCAGGTAGGACAGACCGAACCCGCCGTCCTGCAATTCGATGGCGCAGAAAGCGGCATCGCGCTTGCCGCCAGCCGCCAATTCCTTTTCGCGGGGGATATGTAGTCCGGCAATGGGAACTGGCTCGAAAACGGCAGCAATCGCCTCGAGTTGCGATATCAGTGCTTGCGAGATCGGTGTCATGGTCATGGTGTCTCCAGCAGACATTGTGCCGACCATCCGCAGCCCTGACTTGACGCGTCGCAACGGCGCGGTTCCCTTTACACTGCGCGGTAAGCCGGCACAGCAACGCTGCCTCGAACCGACCGCCACAATGATCATCACCAGCCTACTCGACACAGACCTGTACAAGTTCACGATGATGCAGGCAGTGCTGCACCAGTTTCCGGGTGCACAGGTCGAATACCGGTTCAAGTGCCGCAATGCCCACGCCACACCTGCCGCCGGCGGCCCGGGTTTCGACCTGGCGCCGTTTGCCGACGAGATACGCGACGAGATCCGGCTGCTGTGTACGCTGCAATTTCGTGATTCCGAACTGGCGTATCTGCGCTCGATGCGTTTCATCAAGAGCGACTTCGTCGATTTCCTGGGCCTGTTCTCGCTCAATGAGAAGTACATCACGGTGACCGCGCTGGACTCTGGCGAGATTGATATCACGATCCAGGGGCCCTGGCTGCATACCATCTTGTTCGAAATTCCGGTGCTGGCAATCGTCAATGAGGTTTACTTCCGCAATACCCGCAAGTTGCCGGATCTGGTTGAAGGGCGCCGGCGGCTGGACGTGAAGATCGGGCAGTTGCGCGAGCATGAACTCGCTGACCTCAAGATCGCAGACTACGGCACGCGACGACGCTTCAGCAAGGCATGGCAGGAGGAGGTCCTGCGCGTGCTGGTGGCCCGGCTTGGCACCCATAGTCGCCCCGAAAGTGCGACCGCTGCGCCGGGCCAGTTTGCCGGCACCAGCAATGTGCTGTTGGCCATGAGGCTGGGTCTTACGCCGCTGGGCACGATGGCCCATGAATACCTGCAGGCCTGCCAGGCGCTTGGCCCCCGTCTGCGCGACAGCCAGATCTACGGCCTGGAGACCTGGGCCAAGGAGTACCGGGGCGACCTGGGTATTGCGCTGAGCGATGTCTACGGGCTCGACGCATTCCTGCGCGACTTCGACATGTATTTCTGCAAGCTGTTCGATGGGGCACGCCATGACAGCGGCGATCCGTTCCAGTGGGGCGAACGCCTGCTCGCGCACTATGTCAGCAACCGCGTCGATCCGCGCACCAAGACACTGATCTTCAGCGACAGCCTGACCGTTCCCCGAACGATCGAGTTGTACCAGCAGTTTCGCGGCCGCTGCCTGCTGGCATTTGGCATCGGAACGAACCTGACGAACGACCTCGGATACGAGCCGTTGCAGATCGTCATCAAGATGGTGCGCTGCAACGGCCAGCCGGTGGCCAAGTTGTCCGACACGCCATCGAAGAACATGTGCGATGACGAGCGCTACCTGGCCTACCTGCGCCAGGTGTTCGACATTCCGCAGCAATCCTGACACGAGGCGAAGGCGCATCGCCCCTTAATCCGATGTTGCCAGTTTTCATACCGGCTCCCTGTACCCATCCGACATTCCCAACCTCCAAACCCATGTCCAGACCGACTATCGCCGTGGCCCGTGCCGTGTTTCCCGAGACCGTTGCACGCCTTCAAACGCACTTCGACGTGCGTGCAAATCAGCAGGACACGCTGCTCACGCCAGATGAACTGGTCGCGATGCTGCAAGGCTGCAGTGGCGTGTTGTGCACCGGCAGCGAACGCATTGATGCCGCCGTTCTGGCGGCCTGTCCGGAGCTCAGGATCTGCGCCAATATGGCAGTGGGTTACAACAACTTCGACCTCGATGCCATGACGGCGGCGCGCGTGCTGGGAACCAATACGCCCGATGTGCTGACAGAAACCACCGCAGACTTCGGATTCGCGCTGCTGATGGCCACGGCCAGGCGCATTACCGAAAGCGAACATTTCCTGCGTGGGGGCAAGTGGACGCGCTGGAGTTACGACATGTTTGCTGGCCAGGAGATCCATGGGTCGACGCTGGGCATCATCGGCATGGGACGTATCGGCCAGGGAATCGCCCGCCGTGGTGCCTTCGGATTTGGCATGCGGGTGGTTTACCACAACCGCAGCCGGCTGGATCCAGCCATTGAGGACCAGTGCAAAGCCCGGTTTGTCGGCAAGGATGAATTGCTGCAAAGCGCCGACCATGTGGTGCTGGTGGTTCCGTATTCGGCCGCATCCCATCACACGATAGGTGCTGCAGAGCTCGCGCGCATGAAGCCGACCGCCATACTGGTGAATATCGCCCGCGGTGGCATCGTCGATGATGCGGCGCTGGCGCAGGCGCTGCGCGAAGGCCGAATCGCCGCCGCCGGACTCGATGTGTTTGAAGGTGAGCCCCAGGTGCACCCGGAACTGCTTGGGCTTGCCAATGTGGTGTTGACGCCGCATATCGCCAGCGCCACGGTGGCGACCCGCAAGGCGATGGCCGATCTGGCTGCCGATAACCTGATCCGGTTCCTGACCGAAGGGCAGCCGTTAACGGCGCTCAATCCCCAGGTCGTAGGCGCCAACTGAACCTCGCAGCCATGAATCTGCTCGCTGACCACCCGGTTCCGCTGTGGTGGCTGTTGGCACTCGGCGCGGTCAACGTGATGTTGCTGCTGGCGTTGTTGCTGCGCCCGGGCGTGAACGCGCTGCGTGCCGACCAGGCGCACAACCACGTGCAGTTGATGGAGCAATTGCAGGCCGGTTCGTCGCGGGTGGAGCAGTTGGAGCGCACCCTGGGGCGGGATGTGGAGCAAGCCTCACGCGCGCTGCGTCAGGAACTGATGCAGACGATCGCGGTGTTCCAGCAAACGCTGCTGTCGCAGGGCGCGGAGTCTGCCCGCACGCAGAACACCCAGATCGATACATTCGGCCAGCAACTGGCCATGCTCAAGCAGAATGTCTCCGATACCTTGACCTCGCAACTGCACAACCTGGGTGAATCCAATGCTGCCCGGCTGCTGGAGGTGCGCGGAACGCTCGAGGCGCAACTGACGCAATTGCAGGCGAGCAATGCCGCGCGACTGGAAGAGATGCGCGCCACAGTGGACGAGAAGTTGCAGGCCACGTTGCAGGCACGTCTGGGTGAGAGTTTTCGTCAGGTGGCCGAGCGCCTGGAGCAGGTGCACAAGGGTCTGGGCGAGATGCAGACGCTGGCGCAAGGGGTTGGCGATCTCAAGCACCTGCTGAGCAACGTCAAGACACGCGGCATCTTCGGCGAGGCCCAACTCGAGGCGCTGCTCGAGCAGGTATTTGTGGCGGACCAGTATGCAGCTCAGGTGGCTACGCGCCCGGGCAGCAAGATGGTGGTCGACTTCGCAATCAGGCTGCCGGGAAACAGCGAAGACGGTCAACCCCTCTGGTTGCCCATCGATGCCAAGTTCCCGAACGAAGACTATGAGCGGCTGCTTGATGCCCAGGGGCGGGCCGATGCGGTGGGCGCCGAGCAGGCCGGCAAGGCACTGGAGGCGCGGGTCCGTCTGGAGGCGCGCTCGATCGCCGACAAGTACATCGAGCCGCCTTACACCACGGACTTTGCCATCCTGTTTCTGCCGACCGAAGGCCTTTATGCCGAGGTGCTGCGTCGCCCCGGTCTGATGGTGGCCTTGCAACGCGAGCATCGGGTCACCCTGGCAGGTCCCACCACCTTGCTGGCCATGCTCGGGTCGCTGCAGATGGGGTTTCGCACGCTGGCGCTGGAGAAGCGTTCCAGTGAAGTCTGGCAGGTGCTGGGTGGCGTGAAGAATGAATTTGCCAAGTTTGGCGACGTGCTGGCCAAGGTTCGGAGTCAGACTGAAACCGTGCTCAAGACCATCGACGCGGCGCAGACCCGCAGCCGTGCAATGGGACGTGTGTTGCGCAAGGTCGAGGCGCTGCCCGACACGCCGGTGGGTAACTTGATCGCCGACGATTCTGATGCCGGTCCAGGCACCGACGATGAAGTCGCCTGAGCTCGCACGCCTGATCTGCGGTCATATCTGTCTGCATGCCTGCATGGCGGGCACCCGCATGGCGGCGCCGCTGCTGGCGCTGCGCGATGGCCACAGCGCGATGAACGTGGGCATCCTGCTGGCCCTGTTCGCGCTCGCGCCGATGTTTCTGGCCCTGCCTGCCGGGCGATTTGCAGACCGCCGCGGCATGCGGTTGCCCGTGGGCATATCGGTGGTGGTGGCGGCGCTGGGCGCCGGTGTGGCGGTGGTATTCCCGGTATTTCCGGTTTTGTGCGTAAGTGCCTTTTTGACGGGCGGGGCCACCGGAGTGGCGTCAATTTCGCTGCAACGCCATGTCGGGCGTGCCGCGAAGGGTCCAACCGAGCTCAAGCGGGTATTCAGCTGGCTGGCGATCGGCCCGGCCGTGTCCAATTTCATCGGCCCGCTGGCCGCTGGCGTGATGATCGACTACGCCGGATCGAGCGCCGGCGACACCAGCGGTTATCGTGGCGCCTTCCTGGTGATGGCACTGCTGCCGATTTGCACCTGGTTCTGGATTCGCCGTATCAATGATCTCGCGCCCATCCGCAGTGTGGCCGGCGCTGCGCCGACCCGCGCCTGGGACTTGATGCGCGAACCGATGATGCGCCGCCTGATGCTGGTGAACTGGTGCATGGCGTCCTGCTGGGATGTGCATATGTTTGCGGTGCCGGTGATTGGCCATGAGCGAGGCTTTGATGCCACCGTCATTGGTGCCATCCTGGGCGCCTTTGCCATCGCAGCGGCGCTGATACGGGTTGTCATTCCGTTTGTTGCTGCGCGGTTGCAGGAGCACCAGGTGGTAACCGGGGCCATGCTGGTGACGATGCTGATTTTTGCGGCCTATCCCTTCATGGGCAGCGCGCTGGCGATGGGAACCTGTTCGGTGCTGCTGGGCCTGGCCCTGGGCACGGTACAGCCAATGGTCATGAGCATGTTGCACCAGATCACGCCCGATACGCGCCATGGGGAGGCACTGGGTTTGCGCCTGATGGCGATCAATGCGTCCAGTGTGGCGATGCCGGTGGTGTTCGGCACGCTGGGTGCCGCCGTCGGTGTATCGGCACTGTTCTGGGCGGTCGGCGTTTTTGTCGGCCTGGGCTCGCGCCAGGCCAGGCTGCTGCGCCTGGATGGACGAGAGGCGCACCGACACGCAGGCTAGCTGTCAGGCGCGCGGTGTTGTCATGCGCCTGGCACACTTTGTGACGGCGCACCGACTCGCTTGGTCGCTCGGGTCAGAGATCGTAGAACTCTTTGATGTAGTCCCAGGCCGCTTCCGGCGTGTCGACATAGGTGAACAGTTCCAGGTCGGCGGGTGAAATCGTGCCGGCTTCGATCAGCATGTCGAAGTTGACCAGGCGTTTCCAGTAGTTCGAGCCAAATAGCACGATCGGCACCGGCTTGGCCTTGCCGGTCTGCACGAGTGTGATCACCTCGAACAATTCGTCCAGCGTGCCGAAGCCGCCCGGGAAGGCCACCAGCGCCTTGGCACGCATCATGAAATGCATCTTGCGCAGCGCGAAGTAGTGGAACTTGAAACTCAGCGACGGCGTGACGTAGGGATTGGCGCTTTGCTCATGGGGCAGGGCGATGTTGAGTCCGACGTTGTCCGCCCCAAGTTCGTGGGCGCCGCGGTTGGCCGCCTCCATGATGCCGGGCCCCCCGCCGGTGGCAACGAACAGACGTTCCGACGGATCCCTGCCCTCGCTGTACTTGACCACCAGTTGAGCGAACTGGCGCGCCTGGTCGTAATAGACCGCGTTGCGCACACCACGTTCGGCCGCCACCAGCGCCGCGGCATCACCGCTGGCACGGGCGGCCGCAAGTGCCTTGTCTGCGTCTTCGGGTGCTGGAAACCGGGCGCTGCCGAAAACCACGACCGTGTTCTCGATTCCGGCATCCTGCTGTTCGATGTCGGGCTTGAGCATTTCGAGCTGAAAGCGGATACCTCGGGTCTCGCGCCGCAGCAGGAACTCGGGATCCCAGAACGCTAGGCGATAGGCATCGGCCTCCAGCGGATTTCCCTGGTCAGTGTGTTTCTGCAATTCGGCCCAGGCATCGGCCAGTCGGCGTTCTTTGAGATGTTGATGTTTCTTCATGTCTTCCATTGTGGATGAAGTTGCGCGAGGGGCCGGCGCGCCGGTATGGGGCAAGTATTGGCTGCGGATCGGCCGCGAATTGACATTGCGCAATACCGGCCGGCAGATGGTTCCTAGACCGCGTTGCAGTAGCGGTGCAAGCCGCATCAAGCTGCAGGATCACCAACGGTGCACATGAGGATACTGGTCGTCTATATCTCACATCTGAATCACACCAAACGCATGGCGCATGAGATCGCCAGGCGATGTGAGGCCGATCTCGAGAATATCCGGGAAGTCACACCGCCGGATTCCCTTTGGGGTAGTTGGCGCTCGCAGTGGCACGCATGGAGCCGGACCGATTCGCCGATCATCCGCCCGACCCGCAATCCGGCGCGCTACGAACTGGTGATCATCGGCACGCCGGTCTGGGGCTCCGGTAGTTCACCTGCCGTACGCAGTTACGTCGCGATGTGCCATTCGCGTTTCAAGCAGGTGGCGTCCTTCTGTGCCGAAGGTGGCGCAACGGGCCGGCGCGGGTCTTCCGAATTGGGCCGATAGTGCGGCCAGCAGCCGGTGGCCGCCTTCGATGTCGAGCGCAAAGGTCTGCCGCCGGTAGCGTACAAGCAGGGTCTGACCGATCTCATGGTTTCGATGCAGCGGTAATATGCATGCACGCGGCGCCTGTGCGCCCTCCTGCGCCGTCAGCAGATCGAATGGCGGACCGGTGCGCGAAAGGGTGTGATGGAGACAAAACACGGCTGGAATACGGGGTACTGGGTCATGGCCCTGTTGCTGCTGCTGTTGTTGCAGAACATCTGGCAGGCGGCAGGCAAGGTCGAGACCGTTCCGTACAGCGACTTCGAGCAGGCCCTGGCCGATGACCGCATTGCCGAGGTGGTGGTCTCCGGCCAGACCGTGACCGGCCGCCTGCGCACGCCCGATGGCAGCAAGACCACTCTGGTCGCGGTGCGTGTGGCGCCCGATCTGGCGCAGCGACTCGACCGTTACAAGGTGCCGTATTCGCAGGTGGTGGAGAACACCTTCCTGCGCGACCTGCTGTCCTGGGTCTTGCCGGTGCTGCTGTTCTTCGGCCTGTGGTTTTTCCTGTTTCGGCGTTTTGCCGACAAGCAGGGCATGGGTGGCTTCATGTCGATCGGAAAGAGTCGGGCCAAGGTGTATGTGCAGACCGACACCGGCGTGAGCTTTGCCGACGTGGCCGGTGTCGATGAAGCCAAGCAGGAACTGGCGGAGGTCATCGATTTTCTCAAGCATCCGCAGGAGTACGGCCGGCTTGGCGCTCACATCCCCAAGGGTGTGTTGCTGGTCGGGCCTCCCGGAACCGGCAAGACCTTGCTGGCACGCGCGGTGGCGGGAGAAGCGGGCGTGCCGTTCTTCTCGATATCGGGCAGCGAATTCGTCGAGATGTTCGTCGGCGTCGGTGCGGCGCGCGTGCGCGACCTGTTCGAGCAGGCGCGCAAGCGCGCACCGGCGATCATCTTCGTCGATGAACTAGATGCCCTGGGCCGCGCGCGAGGCGCTTTTCCCGGTCTGGGCGGGCACGACGAGAAGGAACAGACGCTGAACCAGCTGTTATCCGAGATGGATGGATTCGATCCATCGGTCGGGTTGATCATCCTGGCCGCGACCAATCGGCCCGAGATCCTCGATCCGGCGTTGATGCGCGCCGGGCGGTTCGACCGTCAGGTACTGGTGGATCGGCCGGACCGCAAGGGCCGCGTCGATATCCTGCGGGTGCATGGGCGCAAGGTCAAGCTCGACAACACCCTGCAGCTGGAGGATGTGGCGGGCCTGACGCCAGGGTTCAGCGGCGCTGACCTCGCCAATCTGGTCAATGAGGCCGCGTTGCTGGCGACCCGGCGCAAGGCAGAGCACGTCACGCTGGCGGACTTCACAAGTGCGGTCGAACGCATCGTCGCGGGTTTGGAGCGTCGCAACCGAATCCTCAACGTCAGCGAACGAAAGGCCGTGGCGTATCACGAGATGGGGCATGCGCTGGTGGCATTGGCGCAAACCGGATCCGACCCGGTGCACAAGGTGTCGATCATTCCGCGCGGCATCGGCGCACTGGGTTACACGATTCAGCGCCCGACGGAAGACCGTTACCTGATGACCCGCCCCGAACTCGAGCGCAAGATTGCGATCCTGCTGGGCGGACGGGCGGCGGAAAAGCTGGTGACGGGTGTGTTGTCCAGTGGGGCAGCCGACGATCTGGCCAAGGCGACCGACATCGCGCATGACATGGTCACGCGTTATGGCATGGACGAAGACCTCGGGTATGTAGCCCTGGAGACTCCGCGCCAGCAGACGCTGGAGGTGGCCACCGGCATGCCGGTGGCCACACGACCGGTGTCGGAGGCAACCCGCCAGCGCATCGACAGCGCAATCCGCGACATCGTCATGGCGGGATTCACGCGGGCCACCCAAATTCTGGTCGACAACCGTGAAGTGCTCGAACGCGGTGCACGCGTTTTGCTTGAGCAGGAGACCCTGGACGAGCCTGCCATTCGCGCGTTGGCGGCCGAACTGCGACCCACCTGACAGATCGGTTGATCACGTCCGCGAAACGTAATGGCGGGCAACAGGAGCGGGTTACGGTGATGCCGCACTGTGACGACCTGGCGCGCGGCTGGTGCGCCGGCCATTCAGTCGACCAGCAGTACCGGGCAAGTCCATGGCTGCGGCAACGCCACGGACAGTCCCGCGCGAGACATGACCAGCACGTCGGGACGGGTTCCGCGCAATGCCAGGCTGCGGGTACCTGCCAGTATGGTGGGCGCGTCTTCCTGCAATGTTTCCAGCATGCCGGCCATGGCCTGTGCCCATTGCCGGGCCACATCCATGGCGCGGGCGTCCGCCGCTGACGGCCCACGTGTCACCGCGATCATGGTGCGCCGAACGCGAGCCGGGCCGGGTGGGGTGGCCAGGGAGCGGGTTCCTGACAGCAGCAGCAGGTCGGATTCGCCACGCAAGTCGGTGGCTGCACGCGCCAGATCGCTGCGCATGATCCGCAGCGACCAGTTCACGCTATGTTGCGTGGCAATACGATGGGCTATTGCACGCAGCCGTGCCGCATGGGCGCGATAGCCCTGCTCGAGCACTTGTGGCGACAACGGTATCCAGTCCGTCCCTGCGTACGGAAGAACACGGGCGAGGGGCAATGTGGCCGCTGACAAGGAGCGGGTGTCTTCGACGAAAACCAGTTCCAGTTCCCGTTGCAGTGTCCGCGCCAGGGCACACGACAGCTCCAGCAGCCGGATGCCGTTGGCAGCATCGTCGAGCAGCACGACCAGTCGACGAGAGTCGGCCGTCCCTGCGTTCACATGCCCTCTCCCGATACGTTCCGGCGGCCCCACATGCGTGGTGGTTTGCGCCGGGCAAAGCGCCGTGCGCCATGGCGCAACAAGGCATATTCGCGCAGCCGCCGGGTGATGCGGCCGTTGACCGTGTCGTCGGCTGCCACCGATGGATCGCCTGCCGGCATGCCGGTCAGCACCGCAAGCGCCTGATCCACCGTATGCACGGCGTGTATGATGAATCGGCCATCGGCGACTGCAGCGATCACATCCTCGCGCAGCATCAACTGCGACACATTGCTGGCCGGAATCACGGCACCCTGGCCTGACACCAGGCCCCGTGTGACACACAGGTCGAAGAAGCCTTCGACTTTCTCGTTTATGCCGCCCACTGCCTGCGCATTGCCGAACTGGTCCACCGACCCGGTGACGGCCAGGTTCTGGTGCACCGGCACGTCGGCAATCGACGACAACAACGCCACCAGTTCGGCCAATGATGCGCTGTCGCCCTCGACCGGACCGTAGGTCTGCTCGAACACCAGCGTGCCGATGATGGCATGGGGCTGGAAGCGCGAGTAACGCGCCGCCAGGAACGACGCCAGGATCAGCACTCCCTTGGCATGGACCGGCCCTCCCATGCGGGTTTCGCGCTGGATGTCGACCACATGGCCGTCGCCCAGCCGCGTGGTGGCCGTGATGCGCGTCGGGATGCCAAAGGCTTCGCCGGCCACCTCGTATGCGGCAAGACCATTGACCTGGCCGGATTCTGCGCCCTGGGTGTCGATCGCCAGGATGTCGCGCAGCATGGCGTTGCGCAGTTGTTCGTCCACGCGTGCGGCTCTCGCGCGGCGCGCGGCCACAGCCGCGGCGATATGTTGCGCGCCGATTCCGGTGGCACCGTCGGCCCGCGCCAGATGATCGGCCTCGCAAGCCACGTCCAGCAGGTGCCGCACATCGGCGCTGATGCGTGTCGCATCGCCGGACCTTCTTGCGCCCAGGTCTATCAACGACGCCAGTGCCGGGGTATCCGGTGCCAGCAGGCCGGTGGTCTGCATCTGTGCGGCGATCGTACAGGCCAATGCGTTCTGGGTCGCGGGCTCGCGCGGCAAAACGTCGTCCAGATCGGCCACGACGCGAAACAGCTTGTCGAACTCCGGGTCATTCGCCTGCAGTAACTGGCACACTGAGCGCTCGCCAATCAACACCACTTTCACATCGAGCGGAATCGGTTGCGGCTCGAGTTGGGTGGTCGAGACCTGGCTGAACATCTCGGCCAAAGATTCAATGCGAATTTCGCTGTGCAGCAGCGCACGTTTGAGCGCGTCCCAGGCGAAAGGCTGGGTCAGCAACTTGAGCGCGTCGACCATCAGGTAGCCGCCATTGGCGCGGTGCAGTTGGCCGGCCTTGATCTGGCGAAAGTCGGTCAGCAGCATGCCGTCCTGCGCTACATGGTCGATGCGCCCGATCAGGTTCTGGTAACTGGGCAGGTCCGCCTCGATGATGGCGGCGCCGTCGCTGCCACCGGCGTCGACCACCAAGTTGACTTCATACTGCGTCCGCGCTTCCGCTTGCAGGTTGGCGCTCTCGCCATCCTCATCGACACGGAATGCATCTGCGTTGTTTATCACCGCGTCGCGAACCGCATCGAGATACTGGCGCACCTTGGGCAGTTCTTCGTAGCCCGAGCGCACGTCATCGATTGCGTGGTCGATGGCAAGTCGCGTTGTCGCGCGGTTCAGTGCGAGTACCTTGTCCGCGTGTTCCTTGTGCAGTGGCAGCGACGCACGCAACACCTGCAGCAGTTGCTCCTGCAATTCGCCCATCACGGTTGTCAGGGCCTGGCGCTGTGCGAGCGCAAGCGCTTCGAAATCGGAGGCGGACATCACGTCCTTGTCCTTCTTGGGAACAAAGGTGAAGCCCGCCGGCGTACGCAGCATGGCCACACCGGACTGCTCGGCTTTGGCGTTGACTTCCTGAATATCGTGTTCGGAGCGCTCCTTGACCTCAGTGTTCAGCCGTTCCAGTTCGGCGGTGTACTCCTCGGACTCGAATGCAGCGGGTATCAGGCTGCGCAATTCGTCGACCAGCGCCTGCATGTCCTTTTTCAGGACCGCGCCGCGGCCACTGGCCAGTTGCAACGCGGTCGGTTGATACGGGTGTTCGAAATTGTTGACATAGACCCAGTCCGAGCGGTGAACGCCAGACTGCGCCATTTGCGACTCGATAGCGGAACGCGCCAGGCTGCGTTTGCCGGATCCGGCCGGTCCCATGATGAACAGGTGGTAACCCGGGTGGCGCATGGCGATGCCGAAGGCAACGGCAGCGCGCGCGCGTTCCTGCCCGACGATTTTGCAACTCGTAACGTTGCCCGCCGCAGCGACCGGCGTCGGCAAGGCCAGAGCCAGGCTGGCCGGATCGCAGTGCAGGGCCAGTTCATGGGCGCCGAGCCGATGGGCCGTGGCGTGGGCACTTGATGGTGGTTCCGGATATTTGTTCAATATGGCTCCTGGCTACGCAGACTCCTGACCAGACCATCCTAGTTCGTGTCGGCCCGCGGCACTTGACTTGTGTCAATACGGCGGGCATGTCCTGTTGCTGGCTGCGGGACGGCCCCCTTACTGCGCGAAGCAGGCACGTGAACTTGACTTGTCGCAAGCGCTGCGGTGACAGCGGGCTTAGGATGAATTTGCGGCGGCCGGCAGGTATCGGCCGCTGTTGACCACGATCCAAAGGAGACAGCCATGACCGGAAATTCCCGCAGCCCATTGACTCGTGCTGCCATTGCCATGGCAATGGCAGGTGTGGGCATCGTGCATGCCGCCGGATTCCAGCTCAACGAGACATCCGGCTCCGGCCTGGGCAATGCCTTTGCCGGTGGTGCTGCGGCGGCGGAGGACGCCAGCACCTTGTGGTCCAACGTGGCCGGAATGGCGCGGATCGGATCCGGCGAGGTGGTCGGAACCCTGCACATGATCACGCCCTCGCTGAAGTTCCGCAACGTTTCGTCGACGGCGGCGACAGGCCAGGGTTTGGGTGGCTCCGGTGGTGATGCCGGCGGCCTGGCCGTGGTGCCGAATTTCTACCTGACCCGGCCGATCGACGCGCGATGGTCGGTCGGTATCGGCGTGAATGCCCCTTGGGGCCTGGTCACCGAATACGACGCGGGCTGGACCGGACGATTTCAGGCCATCAAGTCCGACATCCAGACAATCAATGTGAATCCATCGGTTGCGTGGAAGGCCAATGACAGACTATCGCTCGGGCTGGGGCTGAACGTGCAGCACATCAAGGCCGAGTTCACCAACCAGATCAACTACTCCGGCGCGTTGCTCGGTGCCGCAGTGCGCAATGGCCTGGCACCGGGGTCTGTTGGCTTCAATGCGGTTGCCGCGTCCACCGCGGGCCTGGAGTCAAGTGCGCGCATCAACGGCTCGGACACTGGTACCGGCTGGAATGCGGGCATCCTGTGGCAACTCGATGACGACACCCGCATCGGTGCGCAGTACCGCTCGCCGATCAGGTACCGCATCGAAGGCACCGTCAAGTTCGGCAATCCGGCGCTTCCAACCGGAGCACCGGCAATCGCAGGCCTGCTGGCCGCCGGTGTCAATTCAACCGCCTTGTACGAAACCGGCGTCAGTTCCGACGTGAAAATTCCGGCCGTCGTCAACCTGTCGTACTTCAGCCGTGTCAACGACCAGTGGGATGTGATGGTCGATGCCCAGTGGACCGAATGGTCGTCAATCAGGAACTTGACTTTCGTGCGTGCCGACGGCACGGTGCTGCAGACCACGCCGGAAAACTTCAAGAATAGCTGGAAGCTGGCAGTGGGGGCCAACTACCGGTACAGCCCGAAGTGGATGTTCCGTGGCGGTCTGGCGCTGGACCAGTCGCCGGTGCAGGAGCGGTTTCGCACGCCGCGCCTTCCCGACGCGGACCGGACCTGGTTGACACTGGGTGTGCAATACACGGTCAACAAGAGCCTGAAGCTTGACCTGGGTGCTGCGTACATCCTTGTCCGCAACGCCGACATCAATGCCAATGGCAATGAGAGCGATCCGTCGGCGGCAATGGCCAACGGCCTGATCAACGGAAACTACAAGAGCCGGGTCACCGTGTTGTCGGTCCAGCTCAATTACCTGTTCTGAGCGGTTGGTGCGAACTGACGACCTGGCTCGGCTGTGGCTGCGCAACGCAAAAGGTGTCACATGGGTCGTGACTGGATGACGCGCGATCAGCGCGGCATAGTGCCCGACCGGACCCCGATGCGGTGGCCGTCGCTTGATGGATGTCAACCCGCTATGGTGTTCAGGCCGTACCATGATGACGCAGGGTGCCACTTGCGTACCTCTTGCGATCCGGCCTTTCATGCAACGACAGGAGTCCCGATGAATACCTTGACCAAGATGGCGCTGGGCATGCTGGGCCAACTCAAGCCAGCACGGGCTGCCGGTTATGCCGTCAGCGTTTTGCCATTGGCTCCGCCGCAAACCGGACAGTCCTGGCCCCTGATGCAGGCGCTGCAGCAGCGCCACTCGCAGCGCGAGTTTGACTCGGCGCCGCTGGACCATCAGGTCTTGTCCGATCTGGTGTGGGCCGCGGCCGGTGTAAACCGACCCGATGTCGGTGGGCGCACCGCGCCGAGTGCGATGAACGCACAGGAGGTCGATTTTTATGCGGCACTGCCCGGTGGCCTTTATCGCTACGACCCGACCAAACACGAATTGTTGATGGTCAGCGACACCGATGTGCGTCGTGTGACCGGTTACCAGGACTTTGCCGACACCGCGCCGCTGGACCTGATCTATGTGGCTCACCATGCGCGGATGTCGATGGTGCCGGCGGCGCAACGCGACGCCTACGCCTGGCTGGCAGCTGGCGCGATGGCGCAGAACGCCTACCTGTACTGCGCCAGCGCCGGTCTCGCCACGGTCATCCGTGCCTGGATCGATCGGCACGCGCTGGCGCAGGCCATGGGTCTTTCCGCCGACGAACAGGTGCTGGTGGCGCAGACGGTGGGTCTTGCGGCGTCTGGCGTACACGCATGAGGGCCTTGTTCGACCCGTTCCGAGCAGCCGAGGTCGCATGGGATGTCGCTGGTGCCAATGGCGCGACATCGCAGGAGATCGCCCGGCGCCGCACGACCCGCCTGGCAGCGTTGTTCGACGCGGCGCGCGCGTCGCCGTTGTACCGACGTCACCTCGGTGATCGCCGCGGCGCCGACATCGCGCTCGAATCGATGCCGGTGCAACACAAGCACGAGCTGATGCGCCACTTCGACCAGTGGGTGACCGATCCGGCGCTGCGACTGCCGCAACTCAAAGAGTTCACCGCCGACCCGAGCCGGATCGCCGAGCCCTACTTCGACAAATACCAGATCTGGGAAAGCTCGGGCACCAGCGGCACCCCGGCCGTGTTCGTGCAGGACGTGCGCGCGATGGCAGTGTACGACGCGCTCGAGGGATTGCGGCGTGCCAGGCCGCAGACCTGGACGAATCCGATGTCGCTGGGTCAGCGTATCGCCTTCGTGGGTGCGACCAGTGGCCACTTCGCCAGTTTCGTGTCGATGCTGCGCCTGCAGCGACTCAATCCGTGGTTGGCGCCGTCGCTGCGAGGTTTCTCGATCGAGCAACCGATCGACGCGCTGGTCACGCAGCTGAACCAGTTTGCACCAGATGTCATCGCTACCTATCCCACTGCCGCATCGATGCTGGCCGGCGAGGCTGCAGGCGGCGACTTGCGTGTCGCGATTCGCGAAGTCTGGACCGGCGGCGAAACACTGGGTCAAAACATGCGCGAGCGGATCGAACGTCAGCTCGATTGCACGGTGCGCAACAGTTATGGTGCCTCCGAGTTCCTGGCCATGGGTTGGGAATGCGCCAGCGGCAACATGCACCTGAACTCCGACTGGGTGATCCTCGAGCCGGTGGACCGGCATCATCGGCCAGTGGCCGTTGGCGAGACCTCGCATACCGTATTGCTGACCAACCTGGCCAATCATGTGCAACCGCTGATCCGATACGACCTGGGAGACCAGATCACTTTCGCGACCGAGCCCTGTGCCTGCGGTTCAACGCTGCCGGTGATCGATGTCCTGGGGCGTCATGACGATGCCTTGGTGATGGCCGGGCGCGGCAAGAGACCGGTCACGCTGCTGCCGCTGGCGCTGAGTACTGTGATGGAGGACGAGGCCGGTGTATTCGACTTTCAGTTGCGCCAACGTGATGCGCATACCCTGGTTCTTCGGTTGGGGCTGCGTGGCGAGGATGCGGTTGCCGCCGCGGGCCATTGCCACACGGCACTGCGCAGTTTTTGCGCAGAGCAGGGCGTTTCCCGGCTGCATCTGGTGAACGAGCTCGACATCGCGCCGGCCTGCGGGCGCAGCGGCAAGGTGCAGCGCGTCATCGCGATGCCGAGCGAGCCGCGTCGCTCAGGCGCGGCTTGAGCCCGCCGGCAGTCGCGCCAGCGCGTCGGCCAGCAAAGGCGCCATGTGCACGGCGTTGCTCGCATGAGTTATGCAATCGGTGCTCCACACCTCACCAATGCCGCTGCTGCGCATCAGGTCCATCGCCTGCGGCGTGAACAAGGCGTGGGTGACGGCGGCGTCGACCGATGCGGCGCCCGCATCGCGCAACAGCCGGGCAGCGGCGGCCACGGTATGCCCGGTGCTGGCCATGTCGTCCAGGATCACGACCGCGCGGCCGCTCACGTCGCCCGCCGGCAACGCCACTGCGACGTTGCGGTCGCCGCTGCGTACCTTGGTGCAGACACGATGGTCCAGGCCGTGGCGCTTGGCGGCCAGCGTGATCCATTGCTCCGATTCGGCGTCCGGTCCGACCAACAAGGCATTCGGGCGCTTTTGCACGATCAGATCGGCAAGCACTTCGGCCCCGGTCAGCACCACGGCATCGGCGCCGGGAACCAGTTCCTGCAATGTGGCGACCCGGTGCAGATGCGGGTCGACCGACACGATGGCATGGACGAGGGTCGACAGGAACTGCCCGATGATGCGCTGGCTGATGGCCTCGCCCGGCGTGAACGCCATGTCCTGGCGCATGTAGGCCATGTAGGGGGCGACCAGAGTCAGGTGTTGCGCGCCCAGCGCAGCGGCAGTGCGGGCGAGCAGCAGCAGTTCGACCAGCTTTTCGTTCGGGTTGTCCAGGCTGCGGTAGATCACGACCCGGGAGGGCAATTGCGCCGGCAGACGCAGCTTGACTTCGCCATCGGGAAAACGATGGCGTTCGACACATATGGCAGTCAGTCCGGCGGCTTGCGCCAGTCGGCGCGCGCAATCTTCCTGATCGTCGAAATACAGCAGCATTGGATGGGGCTTTCAGAATTCAACCGATACCTGTGGCACGTCCTGTGCGGCGCCGATCGTATATCCGCTGGCACTTTCACAGGCCCGGCGCGCGAACTCCAGATCCGCCGGGAAGCGGGCATGGACCCGGTACAACACATCGCCCCTGGTCACGGTCTGACTCTGTTTGCACAACAGGTCAACGCCGGCGGATTTGACCTTGGGAGCTCCGGCATGGCCAGCGATGTGGGCCAGTTGCAGATTGTCGATCCGCGTGACGACGCCCGATTCCGGCGCCAGCACCTCGAAGCTGCGCTCGCCCAGTTGCGGATCCCGGTAGTCGAAGCCGGTGGCGCCTTGTGCTGCGATGATGGCGTTCATCCGCCGCAGGGCCCTGCCGCTGGTCAGGATCTCGCGGGCGATCTCCAGGCCCTGGCCGCCACGCACGGCGGGATCACATTCGATCATGCGCCCGGCCAGTCGCAATGATTTCTCGCGCAGGTCAATCGGCGCGAGCGGGTCGTTGTGCAGTACCCGCATCACGTCGCGGGCTTCCAGTACCGGCCCGATACCCTGACCGATCGGCTGGCGGCCGTCGGTGATGACCACTTCCAGCGACAGACCCATGCGCGAGGCGACATATTCGAACAATCGGCGCAGGCGCTGTGCCCGCGCCATGTCATGCACCTTGGCGCTCGGGCCAATCGGTATGTCGAGCAGCAAGTGGGTAGAGCCGGCGGCGATCTTCTTGGACAGGATGGATGCCACCATCTGTCCGGGTGAGTCGATGCCCAGCGGTCGCTCGACAGAGATCAGCACGTCGTCAGCAGGCGACAGGTCGGCGGTTCCGCCCCAGGCCAGGCAGCCACGTTGGGCCCGAACGATGTCACCGAGCTCGTCGATCCCGAGTTCGACCCGAGCCAGCACCTCCATGGTGTCGGCCGTGCCGGCCGGCGACGTAATCGCGCGCGAGGACGTCTTGGGGCAGATGAGACCGTATTCGGCGACGATGGGCACGACCAGCATCGAGGTGCGATTGCCCGGGATGCCGCCGATGCAGTGCTTGTCTACCACCAGATCGGCATGCCAGTTCAACCTGCGGCCGCTTGCCACCATGGCGCGCGTCAGAAAATACACCTCTTCGCGGTCCAGTTCGTTGCGGTGCGTCGAGACTACAAACGCCGTCAGTTCGATCTTGGAGTACTGGCGTGCAGCGATATCGGCGATTACCGCCGTGTAGTCTTCCTGGTTCAGCCGCTCGCCGGCGATCTTGCGGTTCAATGCGCCTATCGACGCTGGTTGCTCGGCATGCCACAGGCTCGCGGTATGGCCGTCGACCATGCCCAGTTGCGCGAACGCGTCTTCGGACAGGCCCAGTTCCTCGCAACCGACAATGGACAGGTCGTCGACGACGTTCAGGGTGGCCAGGATGCGCCGCCCGTTGGCATGAACCGAAATCTTGCTCAGCGCCTGAAAGCCTTCAGCCCGATAGACCGCGCAGTCGCGGTGCAGGTAGGCGACGTTTTCGCGGTAGGTATCGATGCCGATGCGGCGGATCGCCAGTTGCGACCGCGGGCCCGGGTCGGGCTCGCGATTGATGCTGGTGCGCGCTGTGGACATGAGCTTAGCCTACACGTTTTGTCCCGAGGCGGGCGCCGCCGGTGTGTCCCTTTGCGACAACCAGGCCAGCAGAGGCTGCCGTGCCGCACTCAGGTGTTTGTATTTCAGCACGTCATGACTCATGGAGGCGAGCGATTGAAACAAGCGCGTCGCGTCTTGTGCGTTGCGCACGACGTCTGGCAGAGGCTGGAGGGCAACCGAAATCGTGAATACGGCCTGTCCCAGTGGCTGGCCTGCCGGATCGTTTACCGGGAAGAAAGTCTGACGTTCGCTGCGCAGGTAACACAGACTGGCGAAGCGCTGCGGCTCATCGGTGTCTGGCCACGGTGCGGGCGCATGGCGCTGCGGATGCTGGTCGAACCGCGATGACGGGCTGATGGTCCAGACCTGGCGTTCCCAGGCCTGCCCGGCGCCCACCAGAGCGGCCAGTTGGGGCCAGCGGCCGTTGAGCGTATCGCTGTCGGCCACCGGGGTATGGATCTCCGTCAACGTGCGCCCGATCTTCTCCTCTGGCGCCCAACCGCTGGGGACGCAGATACACATCCATGGAACGATGGTGCTGGCCAGATCGAGGATGGCGAGGTCCTGTTCCAGCGCCAGCTCAAGTGGCAATGACGGGTCTGGTGTCGCGATGCCATCGCGTCGGGCTTGCCGCCAGATCGCATCCATTGCGGGACCGGCATCAAAACCCGGTGCCACATGCAGCGCCTGGCCGTCGCGCGAGACCCGCTGTTTGGCCTGGAACAAGGGACTGCCCGGCACCAGCGCACGCAGGTGGGTCGCGTCGGCGCCCAGCTTGCGCAACCCGGGTCGCATGCGAAAGGGAACGTCGATCTGCTGCAGGTCAAACGCCATGGAATCCATGCGAACGGTGGTTCTGTCGTGGGGCTGAAACACAAAAGGCTCCTTTCGGAGCCTTCTGGGAATACGCCAGCCGAGTGACCTCAGACGCGTTTGCGGTACTCGCCGGTGCGGGTATCGATCTCGACCCGGTCACCCTGGGCTACGAACAGCGGCACGCCGATCTCGAATCCGGTGGCAATCTTGGCCGGCTTGAGCACCTTGCCCGAGGTGTCGCCTTTGACGGCGGGCTCGGTCCAGGTGATCTCGCGCTCCACGCTGGTGGGCAGCTCGACCGAAATCGCCTTGCCGTCGTAAAACACCACTTCCAGCGGCATGCCGTCTTCGAGGTAGCTCAGCGTGTCGCCCATGTTCTCGGACTCGACTTCGTACTGGTTGAACTCCTCGTCCATGCAGACGTACATCGGGTCGGCAAAGTAGGAATAGGTGCATTCCTTCTTGTCCAGAATGACCTGGTCCATCTTGTCATCGGCCTTGAACACGACTTCGGTGCCGAAGTTGTTAAGCAGGCTCTTGAGCTTCATGCGCACGGTGGCCGAGTTGCGGCCGCCGCGGCTGTATTCGGTCTTGAGGACGACCATCGGGTCCTTGCCATGCATGATGACATTTCCGGCACGGATTTCTTGCGCGACTTTCATACAGGTTTCCCATCAATTTCCGCGCTACGGGGGCATTGCAGGCTGCAATGCGCGATTCGACCCGTGCCAGCGGTGGATTGTTGCGGTATCAGCCGGTGAAGACCGGGCGATTTCCGCCAAGCCTCGAATTTTAGCGTTTTCCCGGCCGATCCAAGACCACGGCGTGTTTTGACGCCACAAAATCTTCCAAACGGGTGACGAGGTCGTCTTGCAGACAAAGCCGCTCGCGTGTGCGCTGCGCCCACCCAACCCAGCACGCGTGTTCATCGGACAGCCGGGGAAGCGGGGTGTCAACGACGCTGTTCCAGGCAAGATGCGCTTGGCGCAGCGAGGCAGGGGCCTGCAGCACGTCGAGAAAGGCCTGCAACTTGGCATGGTGGGCGTCGTCATCTTGCGGATAGATATGCCAGATGAAAGGTTTGCCGGCCCATAACGCGCGCACGACCGAGTCCTCACCGCGCACCAGGTTCAGGTCACATGCCCACAGCAGGTGGTCAAAGTCGGTTTGGCGCATGGGTACCAGCTCGTCAATTCGCAGGGCGTCCCCCTTGGATGCGGCCAGGCCGATGGCCGCCATGACACCACGCACCGCCACCGCCGCGCGTCCAGGCGTGACCAGCAAACGGGTGGGCCGCGGTTCCTGTTGCCATTGCGCCAGCAGGGCGGGCAGGGCGGAAGGTTCGTAACAAAAAAGGGACACCAGGCGCTCGCCCTGCCAGTCAATGCCTTGCCCAGTCAGCCAGGCCGCGCGGTCGAAACTCTGTTGGCGCGACTTCAACTCAGGTTCGCGCAACAGGCCACCACTGCCAGGGGTGAATCCGGGATAGAAAAAATGCTTGATGTGGCCCCGTGCGACACCGTGCATCACCGGCGAGACCAGCCCGTGGCTACGTTCTGCAAAAGATTCGGCGGACAGGTATTCGAGGTTGATCCACACCGGTGTTGCCCTGGTGACCGACGGCTTCGCCAAATGATGCGACACGAAGGGCAGGGGAATCTCGCAGCCAAAGGCTTCGATCCAGACGTTGGCCGGCTCCAGAGTGTCGAGTACGCGGGTGTCGCTGGCGTCGTTCCACGGCATCAGCAACACGCCAGGCCAGTCGCCGGACAACGCCTCGGGCGCCATCCAGGCCAGAGCTGCAGGGTCGTCGACCCACAGGCGTACCTGCGCCCCACGCCGCGCCAGGTCGGCCGCCAGCCGCCAGCACACGCCGATATCGCCGTAGTTGTCGATGACCCTGCAAAAGATGTCCCACCGGTAAGCCAGGTTCATCCGGCAGATTGTCCACAATACGGACCTATGCCCCATTCCAGTGACGAACCCACAACCGGCAGTTCCGACAAGACTGTGCCGGCCAAATTGGCAACACAGCCTGTGCATGGTGCGCAGTTGTTGTCGGACGTGGCTGCCTTGCCCGGTTTGCCCGGCGTCTACCGCTTTTTCGACGCAGACGGTTCGGTGTTGTATGTCGGCAAGGCGATCAACCTGAAGAAGCGGGTGGCCAGCTATTTTCGCGACACCCACGGGGGCACGCGCATCGGCCATATGGTGGGACAGATCGCGCGCATGGAGACCACGGTGGTGCGCTCCGAGGCCGAGGCGCTGCTGCTGGAAAACAACCTGATCAAGACGCTGGGTCCCAAATACAACATCCTGTTCCGTGATGACAAGAGTTACCCCTATCTGAAATTGTCGGGCGCGGCGATTGGCGCGGCGCAGCGCAAGCGCCTGGCAAACACGGCATCCAGCGAGGTCCAGGGCGACACCGAGGTGCCCCCGGTTGCGGGCCAGGTCAAGCGCGCTGCTGCCGATGAACCGGTGGTTGCGGGCGCCTTTTCGCGTATTTCGTATTACCGCGGCGCGATCGAGAAAAAGCATCGCTACTTCGGCCCGTATCCCAGCGCGTGGGCGGTCAAGGAAAGCATTTTGCTGATTCAGAAGCTTTTTCGCCTGCGCACCTGCGAGGACACGGTATTCAACAACCGGACCCGGCCTTGCCTGCTGTACCAGATCAAACGGTGTTCTGCGCCTTGCGTGGGCCATGTGTCGGCCGTCGACTACGCTCAGGATGTAGCCCATGCCGAGCGTTTCCTGCAAGGTGATGCCGGTGAGGTTTTGACGGCGCTGGAAGCGCGCATGATGGCGCACTCCGATCGGCTGGAGTTCGAGCAGGCGGCGGAACTGCGCGACCAGGTGTCGGCGTTGTCCAGCGTGTTGCACCAGCAATCGGTCGACAACGTGTCGGATCGCGACGTCGACATCCTGGCGGTCAAGGTGCAAGGTGGAAAGGCCTGTGTCAATCTGGCAATGGTGCGTGGTGGTCGCCATCTCGGCGATCGACCGTATTTCCCGGTACATGTGGACGACGGCACGGCCATGCGAGGTGGCAGCGACGATGGCCAGGCACCGGCGGTATCGGTCGAGGCCCAGGTGCTCGAGGCCTTCATCGCCCAGCATTACATTGATGTCGCGTTGCCGGCCTCGCTGGTCACCAGCGAACCGGTGCACAAGACGCTGGTGTTGGCCTTGGCTATGCAAAGCGGTGTCAAGGTCAGCGTGGTGCACCAGCCGCGCGAGCAGCGCCGGATCTGGCTCGAAATGGCGCAGACCAATGCGACATTGCAGTTGGCGCGCCTGCTCTCAGAGGAAGGCTCGCAACAGGCCCGTACCCTGGCGCTGACACAAGCACTCGATCTGGCGCCGGACGACCTCGACGGTTTGCGCATGGAGTGTTTCGACATTTCGCATACCGCCGGCGAATCCACCCAGGCTTCCTGCGTGGTGTACCAGCATCACAAGATGCAGCCGGCGCAATATCGGCGCTACACCATCGAAGGCATCACGCCAGGGGACGACTATGCGGCGATGCGCCAGGTGCTGAGTCGGCGCTACGGCAAGTTGGTCGAGGCGGCGCGCGCGGCGCAGGACCGCGGCGAGTCGCTGCCCGACGGCGCGCGCCTGCCCGACCTGGTGCTGGTAGACGGAGGCAAGGGCCAGGTCGCCATGGCGCGCGAAGTGTTCGAAGGCCTGGGACTTGACTTGTCGCTCATCGTCGGCGTCGAAAAAGGCGAAGGGCGTCGCGTCGGCCTGGAGGAACTGGTGTTTGCCGATGGACGCGAAAAAATATACCTGGGCAAGGACTCGGCGGCCTTGATGCTGGTGGCCCAGGTGCGTGACGAGGCGCACCGCTTCGCCATTACCGGCATGCGCGCAAAACGCGACAAGGTTCGGGTCGGCGGCGGACAGTTGCAGGAAATTCCTGGCGTCGGTCCCAAGCGCCGCGCGCGGCTGCTGCAACGTTTCGGCGGCGTGCGCGGCGTAGCCCAGGCCAGTGCCGAAGATCTGGCGACTGTGGAGGGCGTTTCCAGGGCCCTGGCCGAGGAAATTTACCGCGCCTTGCATTGATGCCGTGCGCTTGTCGCGCCGATGGCACATCGGCGGCGCGGGGCGTGCCACAATTCGCCCATGTTCCTGACGATTCCGACCATCATGACCTGGACGCGCATCGTCGCGATCCCCCTGATCGTCGGCATCTTCTACCTGCCCGACACCACGATGTCATTGCCGAACAAGAACCTGGTCGCCACGATCATGTTCGTGTTGTTCGCCGCCACTGATTGGCTGGACGGATACCTCGCACGCAAATTGAACCAGACCTCGTCGTTCGGTGCGTTTCTGGATCCGGTAGCCGACAAATTTCTGGTTTGCGCTTCTCTGCTTGTATTGGTACACCTGAACCGGGCCGATGTCTTCGTCGGCCTGATCATCATCGGGCGCGAGATCGCCATATCGGCGCTGCGCGAGTGGATGGCCCAGATCGGCGCGTCCAAGAGCGTGGCCGTGCACATGATCGGCAAACTCAAGACGGTCGGACAGATGGTGGCGATCCCGTTCCTGCTGTATGACGGTGTGTTGTTTGGCTTGATCGATACGCGCCAGTGGGGGCAATGGTTGATCTGGGTGGCCGCAATCCTGACCGTCTGGTCGATGGTGTACTACCTGCAGAAGGCGGTTCCGGAGATCCGGGCGCGGGTTAAATGAGAACCGCAGCCCGAAGGGCGAAGGTATTCCCGTGAACGCTGCGGGTCAGGACGATCCGCTGTTGCGGATGATCCCGCTGGTATTCGTGCTGATCTGGAGCACCGGCTTTATCGTTGCGCGCTACGGCATGCCATATGGCCCACCATTCACCTTTCTCGCAGTGCGCTACGCGTTGTCCGTTTTGTGTTTTCTGCCCTGGGTCTGGTGGTCGCGCTCGCGTTGGCCGAGCGAGCGCCAGCAGTGGGGCCATCTGGCCGTCACCGGCGTGTTGATGCACGCCTGTTACCTTGGTGGTGTCTGGGCAGCGGTGAAGGCCGGTATGGGCTCGGGCGTTTCGGCGCTGGTCGTCGGCCTGCAACCGGTGCTGACGGCAATCTGGCTGGCATCGCGCGGCACCCGTGTGTCGAATCGCCAGTGGGTGGGCCTGGGTTTGGGGCTGGCCGGACTGGTGCTGGTGGTGTCGCGCAAGCTGGGCTTGTCGGAGGCCAGCGACCAGATCACCGCGGTCAACCTGTCGCTGGCAGTGGGTGCGCTGCTGGCGATCACGGTCGGCACCCTCTATCAGAAGCGCTTTGTCGCGCCTTGCGACGTGCGCACCGCCAACGCCGTGCAACTGACTGCTGCCTTTTTCGTGACGCTGCCACTGGCCTTGCTGGAGTCGGAGACCATGCGCTGGGAGCCGCAGGCGATAGGGGCGATGGCATGGTCGGTACTCGTGCTGACGCTGGGCGGCAGTTCGCTGCTCTACATGCTGATACAAAAGGGTGCGGCGACCACGGTCACCAGCCTTTTCTATCTGGTGCCACCCACCGCCGCCGTAATGGCCTGGGTGTTGTTTTCCGAGCCCATCACCTGGTTGACGGTGTTGGGCATGGCGATTACGGCATTGGGGGTCAGTCTGGTGGTTCGGGCGCGGCCTGCGCCGTGACCGGTTTCGGTCGTCTGGGCAGGGTCTGATGGCCTGCGCTGGCGATATGACGGATTTTTACAGGGAGCAGGAATGAGCAAGAAGCGTATTGCAGTGATTGCCGGTGACGGCATTGGCAAGGAAGTGATGCCCGAGGGCATCCGCGTGATGGAAACAGCGGCCGACAAGTTCGGCATCGATTTGCAGTTCGACCATTTCGACTTCTCGAGCTGGGACTATTGCGAGCGTCACGGCAAGATGCTGCCGGACGACTGGAAGGACCAGATCGGGGGCCATGACGCCATCTACTTTGGTGCGGTTGGATGGCCGGAGAAAATTGCCGACCATGTGTCCTTGTGGGGTTCCCTGCTGCTGTTCCGGCGCGAGTTCGACCAGTATGTCAATTTGCGCCCGGCGCGCCTGATGCCAGGCATCATCGCGCCGGTGGTGCGGCGTGACGGCAGCCGCCGCGATCCCGGCGAGATCGACATGTACATCGTGCGCGAGAACACCGAGGGTGAGTACTCGAGCATCGGTGGGCGCATGTTCCCCGGCACCGAGCGCGAGATCGTCATGCAGGAGACGGTGATGTCGCGCGTGGGCGTCGACCGCGTGTTGAAGTTCGCCTTCGAGCTGGCGCGTTCGCGCCCCAAGAAACATCTGACCAGCGCGACCAAGTCGAATGGCATCGCGATCACCATGCCGTACTGGGACGAACGTGTGGCGGAAATGGCGCTTGCGTACCCGGACGTGACGGTCGACAAGTTCCATATCGACATCCTGACGGCGCATTTTGTGCAGCGTCCGGACTTCTTCGACGTGGTGGTGGCCAGCAATCTGTTTGGCGACATCCTGAGCGATCTGGGTCCGGCCTGCACCGGCACGATCGGGATTGCACCCAGTGCCAACCTGAATCCGACCGGGAAGTATCCCTCGCTGTTCGAACCGGTACACGGATCGGCGCCCGACATTGCGGGAAAAGGTGTTGCCAACCCGATCGGACAGATCTGGTGCGGCGCGATGATGCTCGATTTCCTGGGGCATCGCCAAGCACATGACGCGGTGCTGGCAGCGATCGAAACCGTGCTTGCACCGGACAGCGGTGCGCCGCGAACACCGGATATCGGCGGCAAGGCGAGCACCTCAGACCTTGGGCGTGCGATCGACCAGGTTTTGCGCGGATAAGTCGGCCCGGCGCTGGATCGCAGCGATCCTTGCCGGTTCTTTTGAACGAAGCAGGCTCAGATGCCATCGACCCATGCCAGAGCCCGGTTCAAAAACGAATAGAATTCCGGTCCCCACCGAAGATTGCCGTCTGGCAGGTTGACACGGTCGTGGTCCGTGGCTCTAATCAGTCGTAGCAGTACGGGCTTCAAGATCTGTGATCCAGACCGACGGCATCCTTCCTGTGTGACCGAGCCCACCTCGCAACTGACCACAGTTTGCGCGGTGTCCAGATTCTCGCGGAGATACTCACCCTGTCTTCGCATCCATACGAGAGGTTCTTTGTGAACAAGACTGAGTTGATCGAACATATTGCGAAACACGCCGATATTTCCAAAGCCGCGGCGACCCGCGCGCTTGAGTCCACCATCGGTGCCGTCAAGACCACGCTGAAAAAAGGTGGCTCTGTTTCGCTGGTCGGTTTCGGTACGTTTGCAGTTGGCAAACGGGCTGCCCGCACCGGTCGCAATCCGCGTACCGGCGATGCGATTAAAATCAAGGCCGCCAAGGTTCCAAAGTTCCGCCCAGGCAAAGCATTGAAAGATGCGTTGAACTGAGGCACAGGTTTCAGGTTGGGTTCTTAGCTCAGTTGGTAGAGCGGCGCCCTTACAAGGCGTAGGTCGGCGGTTCGAGCCCGTCAGGACCCACCACCCGGAAAAAGGCGAACATGATGTTCGCCTTTTTTGTTGACCTGGGCGCAGGCACGGTTGCAGATGCAATCGCGAGCCGAATCCAGTTTCCGTTTTCATGGAGAAGTAGCGCATGTTCGATCTCGTCCGCAAGCACACCAAGGTCCTGATGTTCCTGATGTTCTTGCTGATCATTCCAGCTTTCGTGCTGGTCGGCGTTGACGGCTATAGCGGCCTGAGCAACAAGTCTGAGGCTGTCGCCCGTGTCGGCGGGAGCGACATCTCCCAGGCCGAGTGGGATTTTGCGCACAAGAACGAATCGGACCGGATTCGTGCTGCCATGCCCACCATCGACGCCAAGTTGCTCGATTCACCCAACGCGCGTTTTGCCACACTGGAGCGTCTGGTGCGCGAGCGGGTGCTGGCCGCAGCGGCTGACAAGCTGCATCTGACAACCAGCGATGCGCGGCTGGCGCGCGAGTTGCAGCAGAATCCGACCATCGCGGCCTTGCGCGGACCCGATGGCAAGCTCGATATGGAACGTTATCGCCAGCTCGCTGCGAGCCAGGGCCTGACGCCCGAAGGCTTTGAGGCCCGCGTGCGGCGCGATCTGTCGCTGCGCCAGGTCGAGGCCGGCGTGCTGGGCACCGAAGTGGCCACACCGGCTTTGGCGGATGTGACCATTGGCGCCTTGTTCGAGAAGCGCGAGATCCAGGTGTCCCGCTTTGCGACTGCCAGCTTCACCGCCAAGGTATCGCCCAGCGACGCGGACATCGAGGCCTATTACAAGGCCAACCCGAAGCAGTTTCAGGCGAGCGAATCGGTCTCCATCGAATATGTCGTGCTCGACGTCGATGCGATCAAGCAGTCGATCACACTCAATGAGGCGGACCTCAAGTCCTACTACGAGCAGAACGTCGGGCGCCTGAGCGGCAAGGAAGAGCGGCGTGCGAGCCACATCCTGATCGCTGCGGCCAAGGATGCGCCAGCACAAGAGCGTGCCAAAGCCAAGGCCCAGGCCGAGACCTTGCTGGCCGAAGTGCGCAAGAACCCATCGTCTTTTGCCGAAGTGGCCAAGAAGAACTCACAGGACCCGGGCTCGGCGGCATCCGGCGGTGATCTCGACTTCTTCGCGCGTGGCGCCATGGTCAAGCCCTTCGAAGATGCGGCGTTTGCCATGAACAAGGGTGACATCAGCGACGTTGTGGAATCCGATTTCGGGTACCACATCATCACGCTGACCGACGTAAAAACCCCCAAGGTGCGGACGCTGGAGGATTTGCGTGCGGGTATCGAAGCCGATCTCAGGACCCAGCAGGCACAGCGCAAATATGCCGAGGCGGCGGAAGCCTTCACCAATGGCGTTTACGAGCAGTCCGACAGCCTCAAGCCTGTGGCGGACAAACTCAAGCTCACGGTCAAGACGGCCGATGGAATCGGTCGCACGCCCATGGCCAACGCCAGCGGACCTTTGGCCAATGAGAAATTCCTGGCGGCCTTGTTTGGTGATGATGCGGTGCAGAAAAAGCGCAATACCGAAGCCGTCGAGTTCGGGCCCAGCCAGATGGTGTCGGGTCGGGTAGTCTCGTACGCGCCAGCGCGTACCCTTCCACTGGCCGAAGTTAAGGCTGCTGTGCGCGAAAAGCTGGTGGCCAGCCGCGCCGCCGACCTGGCGCGCAAGGAAGGCGAAGCCCAACTCGCGGCCTGGAAGGCCGATCCGGCCAAGGCGGCATCCGTGCCCGCGGTGGTGGTGTCGCGTGACCAGCCGCAAGGCGTGGCGACCAAGGTGCTGGAAGCAGCCTTGCGTGCCGACCCGTTGAAACTCCCGGCGCAGGTCGGTGTGGATCTGGGTTCTGATGGTTACGCAGTTGTCAATGTCAAACGTATCGTGAGCCGCACCGCACCCGATGGCGAAGCCGCCAAACAGGCGCAGCAGCAATACACCCAGATCTGGGCCGCCGCAGAAAACCAGGCGTATTACGAAATGTTGAAAGATCGCTACAAGGCCCGGATCCTGATTGCGCAGCCTGCTGCGATTGTTGCAACGCCTTGAACCGCGGGCCCGGTTTCACGGGCTATAATTCTTGCCTACGGTGGCTGTAGCTCAGTTGGTAGAATCCAGGATTGTGATTCCTGTTGTCGTGGGTTCGAGCCCCATCAGCCACCCCAGATAAAGCCTTATGGCGCATAGAAAGCCCGCTACCTAATTGATAGCGGGCTTTTTAGTTGCTGCGATTTACCGACTGTCGTTCTAGGTCATACCTGCTCTGTGCCGCCGTCGGTACATGCTTTTTCATGCTTCTGTCCGCATCAGAATCAACACCGCCTGTGTCGCGCCAGGCCAGTGCCCGTCGGGGCGGTGTGTAGGGTCAGTGGCGATGAACCCGCCCAACCTCGCGCCAGAACCCCGGATCCGAGATCCATCTGCGCAACGCCGACGCCGACGCCAGTTCGCGCAACAGCGCCATCTGCTGCCCTGGATCGCCTGCCAGCGCCAGCAGCGCACGGGCAGAGTCCCCCAACGGTCGCCGCGTTCACATGGTCAGGATCTAGCCGTTGGTTGGCTGCGACCACGTCCGAGTCGAACAGCAGGGCCAGTTCAGACGAGAGCGGCAATGGTCGTCCGCTTGAGCAACAGATGAATGGTGGCGGCTTGCAGGTCTGGCCGATCTTGTTCGTGTATTCCTGCCTGATCAATACAGGTTGTGTGGCACCGGCCGCCATCGTCGTGGCGGGCCTGTATCACCTGCCGATGAATGCCCCGATGACCTCACCAACCGACACCAGCGGTCCGTGCTGGAAGTGCAGCCGGTTCGGGTGGGAGACAGGATCCGCCACAAGGTCGTAAGCTGGTGCGCCAAGGCCAGGCCGGTCGAGGCCGACCCAGCGACCGGGTGTGCGCACTGGGTGATGCAGGTGCGGGCACGGTCGGCACCGCTGATATAGACTGCGTCGACTAATGTCGCTGGTCCCCTACGGAACATGGCCGCGGACAGGATGCCAGCCCGTTTGGTTAACTCTTGGTGCAGGAGGCGCGCGAGACGCGAACTTCATCACGATATGTGTGCACCAGAATCGCCGTTCGGAAATCGGACGACTCAAATTGAATGTTCTTGTGTCCCACCACATACCGCAGGGGCTCCACTTCCACAACGGACCCGTACCGGTACTCGACCCTTTCCGGTGATGAAAGATAGAGGTCACCGGCGCTGAAACGATAGATGGATCGGCTGTCGTACTCATTCGACCGCAATGACCGAGGATCGACCTGAACTACGCGCAGCTCCTGGCATACGATGTTTGGCAGAGTTGCCCCGGACACAGTTGCGGTCAAGGTGCAAAGCGCGACACAGAAGATCCCGCGACATTCATGCAGAGCGCCCATCAATGACCCGTTCTTCTTTGGTTGTGGTGGTGTGAATCTCGCAGTCACTATAGCTGGAACACACCAAGGCACCACCGTGGCCGCATCCCGACCAGCGCTCTAGGCATGGCCCAGTTTCCCGGGCCGCGTCCAGCAACCTGACCAGGCCGGCGTGTGGACCCCCACCAGCGGGAACCCGGCGCCCGACAACTGGGTGGCCGTCGCGGTAACAGTCTGGCACCCGGTGCCAGTGCGGTGGTCATGCCGGGGCCGCGATCAAAGCCGGTTTCTGGCGGCGCCTTGCGGATCGAAGTCACCCAGCACCGCCACAATTGCCCGCAACAGTTCCACCTCCTGCTGGATCTCGCGCCGCTGCCGGGCGTGGTGCATACGCCTGTAAGCCAGTGCCGGTCGGTCGTGTCTGTTGTGTGTCATGGCGATCCTCGGTTGTGGTCGCGCGATCGTGCCGGTGATGCTGCCGGCGCGCATCATCAGATTGCGGGATGAACTTCTGGCATGACGTAGCCCATCACCAACCTCGCCATCGGCCCGTGGCTGCGTTTAACCAGCCCCGGCAACACCTGTGGTGCCGCCCAAACTGCCAGCGCCCTGGCGGGCCCGTATCGTCTGAAACACAATGCCCGGATGAACTCACCCGGCAATAGCCAAGGCCCGTGCTGGAAGTGCAGCCGGTTCGGCGGCTGGATGCCGGTGCGAATGGGCGATCGGATCCGCTACAACGTGGTCGGTTGGTGCGCCAAGGCCCGGCAGGTGGAGGTCACGCCGGCCAACGGGTGCCCGCACTGGCTGCTGCAGGTGCCGACAAGGACGGAGCCGTTGATCGGGACGAGTAGCGCGGTATTCGGCTGACCAGATCTACTCAGTTGGGTACTTGAAACGAGTCCAGTGAGGATCCTTGTCCGCAAGGTTCCCCATCAATATCCAATTATCTTGTGTGATATCAGTGGCCCCGTAAAGCCATAGCGATCCTGCGTACCTATTGGGTAATCGGAGCGCCAGCGGATCCACATGGAAAGTTCTGTTCAAGTGAAAGGCGACAGCAAGGTTTCGCGAATCGGAATATCTGTCTAACTTGTCAACTTCCGTTTGCAGTGAAGCCAGAGGGTTCAAGAAATCAGGTACTAACTCCTTCAATTGCACGATGCAGTAGACGGCCGTCTCGCCCGCGATGTATCTGGTCACGACGTCGAAGTCCTGGGACTCGAATTGAGCGAACTCAATATGGCATCCAAGCGCCTGCCCCATGCCGTAGCAAAACAGTGCTGCCTGCCGGCCCTCGTTGTATGGGCGAAGTGCTCTGGTACGCAGCGATGCAGCCTCGTACTTCAGTTGGCTGAGGGAATACTCTTTTTCAATCTTGCGCAAGTCGAGAAGGATCTGCCGTGCGTCCAAATAGCGCAGCGACTCCCACTCACGCGGCGGCTGCTTCGACACTCTTGCTTGATAGCCATCAGTCATCACCTATACCCCTTCCACTCCCACCAATCCTTGTCCTTGCGATCGGCGCTCTGGTTGGGTTTGCTCTTGTCCCGAGCGTCGTTGATCGCACCTGCCAGTATCACCACGAATCGGGCCTATTCTCATTGGTCTTTGTCTGCTGTAATCAAAAGGAACGGCCGAGGGCATCTATGAACTGTCGTAAATCAATTCTGTTGTTTGTGGTTCTGGCCGCCAACATTGCATCGGCTACATGGCTGAAAGCCGGGGATGCCGGGGGTACTGATGGGTTCGACATGTATTTCGACCCAGCAACTATTCGACGGTCGGGCATGTTGGTCAAAATGTGGCGCCTTCTCGACGAGAAAAGGATCAAGATTGGGTCAGCTAGCGTTCCGTACCAATCGTCCATGAGTCAAGACGAATATGACTGCAAGGCAGAACGTATCCGAAGCCTTGCCTTTACATACTTCGGTGGCAAGATGGGTCAGGGCGAAGTTCTCTTTACCACTAGTAGGTCGTCGGATTGGTCACCAGTAGCGCCTGGTTCAGTCGATGAGGCGTACTGGAAGATCGCCTGCGGGAAATAGAGGCTATCCGACCGGTTAAGTGGACTAGTTTGCGAGTCAAGATGATCCAGTGGCTCATTCTCATATTGGCGTTCGTTTTGTCGAGCGTGCCGTCGCGCGCGTTCAGTCAAGTTGTCGGAATGAGTCCTCCGAGCATCCTTCCACAATGCTTGGACCCAGGACCTGTCGCCATCGGCGTTGGACCCTCCGCTCGCGCACGGGAGTGCACACGACAGCACTGTTCTCGGCAGGAATATCAAGCAAAAGTAACCGACTACTCGATGAATCAGCGGCAAAGCGAATCTGATCAGCGGCACGCACTGACTTGCATCACTCGATGGGAACAAGACCGAGCAAGAAAGTGAACTGTTTAAGGTCTGACTGTTGACGCCGACCGAAAACTGACCCACTTATAGAGGTTGTGCCGACCCAAAATTGACCCAGGTGTTTTACTGGCTCTGCCCGTTTTTTGGGCAGGAGCAAACAAGGTGATCACCATGGAAATGTTGGGCAAAGTCAAGCG
>JBBQJP010000048.1:0-32627 GCA_038326025.1 Burkholderiales bacterium | reverse complement strand
CCACCGCGGGTTTTCATGCGAACCAGAAACCCATGGGTACGGGCGCGGCGAATTTTGGAGGGTTGGTAGGTGCGTTTCATGTCAGTATCCTAAGATTGCCCATTTTCCGGGTAACCCGCGATTATCACCAATTTTCTCAACTGCAGCAAGACTTTGCGTGACGAAATCCGCGTGTCACGTGAGCCGACCAAGTCTTCAAGCCGGGCGCTGGCAGCTTGTGGATAAATTCTTGATAAATTAGAATGTCCCCGGACCCGAAACTATAAATATCCACAGAGAACAACAAGAAGAATGGCAGAGGAACAACAAGGGGCCCGGGTCGAGCACACCGGGCCCGCAGCCACACGGGATCTATGGCATAGCTGCATCGAGCAGCTGGCCCAGGAACTACCCGAACAACAATTCAATACCTGGATCAAGCCCTTGTCTGCCACCGTGGCCGACGACTTGTCCCGGGTGACGATTCATGTGGGCAACCGCTTCAAACTGGACTGGATCCGAGCCCAGTACAGCGCCCGGATCGCAGCCACTCTAGAGAAGCTGGTTGGGCAGCCGGTATTCCTCGAGTTAGCGCTTGCTGCGCGGGAAAGCAATACCCGGTCTGTTCTTGTTGCGGCAAATACTCCCCGGTCCCGGGTTGAAGAACCGGTTGATCTTGGTGAAGAGGTGGCTCCGGCGGGGCTGAAGAACCGGCTCAATTCAGGTCTGACTTTCGATACCCTGGTTGAAGGCTCTGCCAATCGCATGGCCCGCGCGGCCGCCATGCATGTGTCCGACATGCCGGGGCATCTGTACAACCCGCTGTTCATCTATGGCGGTGTCGGTCTGGGCAAGACCCACCTGATGCATGCCATCGGCAACCGCCTGTTGGTCGACAAGCCGGGTTCCAAGATTCTTTACATCCATGCTGAGCAATTTGTGTCTGATGTGGTGAAGGCTTACCAGCGCAAGACCTTCGACGAGTTCAAGGACCATTACCACTCGTTGGATCTGTTGCTGATCGATGACGTCCAGTTCTTCGCCAACAAGGAACGCACGCAGGAAGAGTTCTTCAATGCGTTCGAGGCTTTGCTGGCCAAGAAGTCGCATATCGTCATGACCAGCGACACCTACCCCAAGGGTCTTGCCGACATTCACGAGCGGCTGGTGTCGCGTTTCGATTCCGGTCTCACCGTGGCCATCGAGCCCCCTGAGCTGGAAATGCGTGTGGCAATCCTGATCAACAAGGCGCGTGCCGAAGCTGCAGAGATGCCGGAAGAGGTGGCGTTCTTCGTTGCCAAGAATGTGCGTTCCAACGTGCGTGAACTCGAAGGCGCCCTGCGCAAGATCCTGGCCTATTCCCGCTTCAACCAGAAAGACATCTCGATCCAACTGGCGCGCGAAGCCCTACGTGACCTGCTCTCAATCCAGAATCGCCAGATCTCGGTCGAGAACATTCAGAAGACCGTCGCCGACTATTACAAGATCAAGGTCGCCGACATGTATTCCAAGAAGCGGCCAGCCAGCATCGCGCGGCCGCGGCAGATAGCCATGTACCTGGCCAAGGAACTGACCCAGAAGAGCCTGCCCGAGATTGGTGAACTCTTTGGTGGTCGGGATCACACGACCGTGCTGCATGCGGTTCGCAAAATTGGCGGTGAGCGCCAGCAATTGAGCGAACTCAACCAGCAGTTGCACGTGCTCGAGCAGACGCTCAAAGGCTGATAGCCAAGAATTCCGTGGACAACAAAAGCACATGTACAAGTTTGGGGATAGTTTGCGCACAAGTTGCCACTTATCCACAGCCCACGCTCGATCGTCAAAGTTATACCCAATCGCGAAGCATTCACGAAGCGTACTTGCCCACACCCATCAACACTGTCCAAGTACTTGATAAAACAGAGGAAAATGCGTGTTTCCACAGGCCACTGCCGCCCTTACCTACTACTACTAATTGAATCTATATAAATTAAGGAAGAGGTTGACATGATCGTATTGAAGACAAGTCAGGAGAAAGTGCTGTCAGTGTTGCAGTCGGTCTCCGGCATTGTGGAGCGCAGACATACCTTGCCGATCCTAGCCAATGTGCTGATCCGCAAGACGGACAGCATGGTGCAGTTCACCACCAGCGACCTGGAGATCCAGATTCGCACCTCGGCTGAACTCGGCGGTGACAACGGCAATTTCACGACCACCATCGGTGCACGCAAGCTGATCGACATCCTGCGCACCATGCCGGCCGACCAGACGGTGGCTCTGGAGTCCAGTCAGAACAAGATCATTCTCAAAGGCGGCAAAAGCAAATTCACGCTGCAGACGCTCCCGGCAGAAGACTTCCCGCTGGTGCAGGAAGCACCCGGTTTCGGACCAGTTTTCAGCGTGCCGCAAAAGACGCTCAAGGATCTGCTCGGCCAGGTGGCGTTTGCCATGGCTGTGCATGACATCCGCTACTACCTCAACGGCATCCTGTTCGTGGCCGAAGGCAAGCAGCTCAGCCTGGTGGCCACCGATGGCCACCGGTTGGCATTTGCGTCGGTGACGCTGGAGACCGAAGTTCCGCGCCAGGAAGTGATCCTGCCGCGCAAGACCGTCATCGAGATGCAACGTCTGCTCAGCGATGCCGAAGGCACGATCGAGATGCAGTTTGCCTCGAACCAGGCCAAGTTCGATTTCGGCGGCATGGAGTTCGTGACCAAGCTGGTCGAAGGCAAGTTCCCCGACTACAACCGCGTGATTCCCAAGAACCACAAAAACAGCGTCACCCTCGGGCGGCAGGCCCTGCTGGCGACCTTGCAGCGTACCGCCATCCTGACCAGTGACAAATTCAAGGGTGTGCGGCTCAATCTCGATCCGGGTTCGTTGCGCGTTGCGTCCAACAACGCGGAGCAGGAAGAGGCCATCGACGAACTCGACATCGACTACGGTGGCGACAGCATCGAAATCGGTTTCAACGTGACCTACCTCATCGATGCGCTCAGCAACATGAGCCAGGACATGGTGAAACTGGAACTGTCGGACGGCAACAGTTCCGCGTTGTTCACGATTCCCGATAACAACACGTTCAAGTACGTCGTGATGCCGATGCGCATCTGATTCGATCATTGCGTTCGAGTCGTCGCAGACCCCGCACAAGCCCGCACCAGAAGCGGGTTTGCTGCTTCAAGAGTTGGATTCACCGTTAGCAAAGCCAGATATGACAGCAGAAAACAAGCCGGATTCAGAGACAGGTGCGCAAGGTTCGCAACCTGGCGAAGAAAGCTCCAACTACCAGCCCACGATCGACAGCAACCAGCAGGGCGCGTCTGCGGCCTATGGTGAAGGCGCGATTCAGATCCTCGAAGGATTGGAGGCGGTGCGCAAGCGCCCTGGCATGTACATCGGTGACACGTCCGACGGCACCGGTCTGCACCATCTGGTATTCGAGGTGGTCGACAACTCGATCGACGAGTCGTTGGCGGGGCATTGCGACGATATTCTGGTCACCATCCACTCCGATAACTCCATCAGCGTGGTGGACAACGGCCGCGGTATTCCGACCGGTATCAAGATGGATGACAAGCACGAACCCAAGCGCTCGGCTGCGGAGATCGCACTGACCGAGTTGCATGCGGGCGGCAAGTTCAACCAGAACAGCTACAAGGTATCAGGCGGCCTGCATGGCGTGGGTGTGAGTTGCGTCAACGCCTTGAGCAAGATGCTGCGCCTGACCGTGCGCCGTGACCACAAGGTTCATGTGCTGGAGTTCTCCAAGGGCTTTGTGCAGAACCGCATCATCGAGACTGTTGGGGGTGTCGAGGTCTCACCGATGAAGGTGATCGGGGATACCGAGAAGCGTGGCACCGAGGTGCATTTTCTGCCCGACACCGAGATATTTCAAACCAACACCGACTTCCATTACGAGATTCTGAGCAAGCGCCTGCGCGAACTGAGCTTTCTTAACAACGGTGTGAAGATCCGGCTCAAGGACGAGCGCAGCGGCAAGGAAGACGACTTCTCCGGTGCCGGTGGTGTGCGTGGCTTTGTCGATTTCATCAACAAAGGCAAGACCATCCTGAATCCGAACGTTTTTCACGCTTCGGGTGACCGCCAGAGCGACCAGAACACCAACATCGGTGTCGAAGTGGCGATGCAGTGGAACAGCGGCTACAACGAGCAGGTGCTGTGTTTTACCAACAACATTCCGCAGCGCGATGGTGGCACCCACCTGACCGGCCTGCGTGCGGCAATGACGCGTGTCATCAACAAGTACATCGACGACAGCGACACGGCCAAGAAGGCCAAGGTCGAAGTCACCGGTGACGACATGCGCGAGGGCCTGTGTTGTGTGCTCAGCGTCAAGGTTCCGGAGCCGAAGTTCAGCAGCCAGACCAAGGACAAGCTGGTAAGCAGCGAGGTGCGTGGTCCGGTCGAAGACATCGTCAGCAAGTTGCTGCACGACTACCTGCAGGAGCGGCCAGCCGACGCGAAAATCATCGTTGGCAAGATCATCGAAGCAGCGCGGGCGCGTGAAGCGGCCCGCAAGGCGCGCGACATGACCCGTCGCAAGGGCGTGCTCGATGGCATGGGGCTACCGGGCAAGCTGGCCGACTGCCAGGAAAAAGATCCCGCCTTGTGCGAGATCTACATCGTCGAGGGTGACTCCGCCGGCGGTTCTGCCAAGCAGGGTCGCGACCGCAAATTCCAGGCCATCCTTCCGCTGCGCGGCAAGATTCTCAACGTCGAGAAGGCCCGGTACGAAAAACTGCTGACCAGCAACGAGATACTGACGCTGATCACGGCCCTGGGAACCGGCATCGGCAAAGCCGGAGGCAGTACCGGGAACGACGATTTCAACGTGGCCAAGCTGCGTTACCACCGCATCATCATCATGACCGACGCGGACGTCGACGGCGCACACATCCGCACCTTGTTGCTGACGTTCTTCTATCGTCAGATGCCGGAACTGGTCGAGCGCGGTCACATCTACATTGCCCAGCCGCCGTTGTACAAAGTCAAGGCTGGCAAAGAGGAGTTGTATCTCAAGGATGCAGGCGCGCTCGACACCTTCTTGATGCGCATTGCACTGATCAACGCCACGGTGTACACCGGTGGTGTCGCCAACACCGAGCTCACCGGCGATACCCTGGCAGGCCTGGCGCGCAAGCATCAGGTGGCACAAGCAGTGATTGCCCGGTTGCAAAACTTCATGGATGCCGAAGCCTTGCGCGCGGTCGCCGATGGCGTGGCGCTCAATCTGGACACCCTGGACGAAGCCGAGAAATCGGCCACCGCGTTGCAGGACAAGCTGCCCGACGCCGAGGTCAAGGGCGAGTTTGACCTGCGTACCGACAAACCCATCTTGCGCATCAGCCGACGTCACCACGGCAACGTGAAGAGCAGCGTCCTGACCCAGGACTTCGTCCATGGCGCCGACTATGCCGCGCTGGCGGAAGCCGCCAACACCTTTCGCGGCCTGCTCGGCGAAGGTGCCAGGGTCACCCGTGGTGAAGGTGAACGCCAGAAGGAAGCCAAGGTCGACGATTTCCGCGAAGCCATGGCCTGGTTGATCACACAGGCAGAAAGCGCCACCGCACGCCAGCGCTACAAGGGCTTGGGCGAGATGAATCCGATGCAGTTGTGGGAAACCACGATGGACCCCACCGTGCGTCGCCTCTTGCGTGTGCAGATCGACGATGCGATTGAAGCCGACCGGGTGTTCACGATGCTGATGGGTGACGATGTGGAACCACGGCGCGAGTTCATTGAAACGAATGCGTTGCGGGCTGGGAATATCGACATTTGAATGTTTGTGTTCGCCATCATCGGTGCCGAATACATATTGCGCGTGTTGCCGCGCGGCACCCACCAATGGCGGCGTTTCGTGCGGCCGGCCGAACTGGCGGCGCAAGTCGGGCGGGCCTGCAGCAGCGTGACCTGCGGGGCATGCGCTACCTGCCGCTGCTGCACCGTGTATCCTGGTGCCGCGACGCGCGCGTGAACTACATAGCCAGCTATTCCCATGGCGCCCGGCCGCCGCACAGCGCTGGACACGACGCGACCTGAAAGCGGTACACACCCATGAACCCTGTGCGCCACCTGGTTCTCGTGCTGGGCGACCAACTCGCCCTGGACGCTGCCGCTTTCGACGGCTTCGACGCCGCGCAGGACGCGGTGTGGATGGCCGAAGCGGATCAGGAGTCCACCCACGTCTGGTCGAGCAAGCAGCGCATCGCGCTGTTCCTGAGCGCCATGCGCCATTTCGCGCAAGCCCTCAAGGATTCGGGCCGGCTGCTGCACTATCGCCGGTTGGGCGACTGCGACGCATCGGGGCACGACGACAGCCTGGCGGCCAGATTGCGGTCCGACCTGGCGACGCTCAGGCCGCAGCGGGTGGTCATGACGGCGCCGGGCGACTGGCGGGTGTGGCAGGACATCAAGGACGTGGTCGAGGGGGCGGGCCTGGCGCTGGAGATCTGCGAAGACCGCCACTTCTTCACTACCGTGCGCGACTTCGTTGCCCATGCGAAGGGGCGCAAGTCGTTGCGGCTGGAGTATTTCTATCGCGAACTGCGCCAGCGCCACGGAATCCTGATGGAAGGCGGGCAGCCCGCTGGCGGCCGCTGGAACTTCGACGCCGACAACCGGGAGGCCTTCGGCCCGCAGGGACCCGGTGTGCTGCCTGCACGCGCCACCTTCGCGCCCGATGCCGTGACACGCGAGGTCATCGCGCTGGTCGAGACGCGCTTCGCGCAGCATCCCGGCACGCTGAACAGTTTTGCCTGGCCGGTGACGCGCGAACAGGCGCTAGAGGCACTGGCGCGCTTCGTCGACGAGCGCCTGCCGCTATTCGGCCGTTACGAGGATGCGTTGTGGCCCGGGGAGCCCTGGCTGTACCACTCGCAGCTGTCGGCGGCACTGAATCTCAAGCTGCTGGGCGCACGCGAGGTCGTGCAGGCGGCGCAAGCAGCCTACCAGGCCGGAAAAGTACCGCTGCACAGCGCCGAGGGCTTCATCCGCCAGATCCTGGGCTGGCGCGAATACGTGCGCGGTATCTACTGGACGCAGATGCCTGGCTACGCCGAGCGCAACGCGCTGGATGCGCAACACGACCTGCCGCCGTGGTTCTGGAGCGGCGAAACCGACATGGCCTGCCTGCGCGACGCGATCGGACAGACCCTCGAGCACGGTTATGCGCACCATATCCAGCGCCTGATGGTGACCGGCCTGTATGCATTGCTGCTCGGTGTGCGGCCGCAGCAGGTGCACGCGTGGTACCTGTCGGTCTACGTCGATGCAGTGGAATGGGTGGAATTGCCCAACACCCTCGGCATGGGCCAGTATGCCGATGGCGGCCTGATGGCCAGCAAGCCATACGTGGCCACCGGCAAATACATCCAGCGCATGGGCGGGCCCTGCGCGCAATGCCGCTACGACCCGGCACAACGCGCGGGCGATCGCGCCTGCCCCTACACCACCTTGTACTGGGACTTCCTGATGCGTCACCAAGCGCGCTTGTCCGGCAACCCGCGCATGGCCTTGCAGGTGAAGAACGTCGCGCGCATGGATGCCGGTGAGCGCCATGCTGTGGTGCAGCGCGCCGAGGCCATCCGCCGCGGCGAGGTTGGGGCCCTGCAAGCATGAGCGTGTCGGGCCGTGCAGCCGCCCGCGCATGCCCGTTCGGCAACATGCAACCACCACGGGGACCCGCATGACGGACGACCCGCGTTGTTGCGGCACCGGCAGCGCGCTCGCAGCGCCGGACCCGCTCGCTCAGGCGAGGTGCTGCAATCGCGGCGATGAAAGAACGGCCCTGCGGCCTGCGCCGGGCCCGCAGGCCCGACGTGAGGCCGACGCGATCGCGCAACAGCATGGCTCGCGCAAAAGCTGCCTGCCGCAGACCGCGGCCCGGCACCGCCGCGTGCGTCCCGCACCGTAGGAGCAGGGCCGGTTGTTCTAGCGGCACCCGTGCTGGCGCAGCCCCCGTGGAAACGCTTAGGGCGGCGGGGGGACGACCACGCTGCCCTGAGCGATCAGTTCATCTATGCGGGCCATCACCAACTGGCCACCGGGTGAATACGGATCGAATTCCGGCCACTCGATCTTGGTCTGCGGGTCCACGTCCGACAGCAGCACATGTGCCATGGACCATTGCCCGTAGCGGCGCTCGGTGATCGTCTCGCAATGGATCAGTTCCAGGTCCTGGTGGCGCGGGTCGGCGTGGATGCGCGCGTACAGGTCGTTCACTGTTCTGCGGTCGCCTTCCAGAACCTGCAGGAACACGCCCTGGCCCTGGCACAACACGCCGGTGACGGCGTTCTGCGTGTTCCATGCATGGGCCTTGCGCAGGATCAATGCGGTGAGCGTACCGGTCAGCGGGTCGACCGCCTTGCTTACATAGATCAGGCGAATCATCATGGCCGGGTACCTCCGCCGTCCGGATCCGCGGCCTCGGCGCGCAGGGCCCCGGACCCGCGCACGAGCGCCGCGTGCATCTCGGTGGTCAGCTGGTCGATGCGGCGGCTCAGTTCGTGGGTCATGTCGGTCAGTCGGGTATTGCGGTGAAGCCGCTCGCCCATCGCGGCAGTCTGCCGGCTCGCCAGTGCCTGGCGCTCGATGCTGGCCTGCGCCGGGTCCTCGCGATGTGCTGCGTCGGCCTGGGCATGGACGTTGTGCCGGTCGGCCTGCCGCGTCTGCGCCAGCAAGATCAACGGTGCGGCATACGCAGCCTGCAGGCTTAATGCCAGGTTGAGCAGGATGAAGGGGTATTCGTCGAAGTGCCAGGTCTTGGTAAGCACCAGCACATTGAGCACGATCCACATGCACACGATCACCGTCTGGCCGACCACGAACACCGACGTGCCGAAGAAGCGCGCGAAGGCCTTGGCCTTGAGTGCGAACCAGTCGCTGCCGAACACCTTGTCCAGGTGCATGTACGGACGGTGGAATCGCAGGTGATGCGGCGCCAGCGTCGGTGGCGTCTCGGTCGAAGGTGCAGGCTGGGGCATGGTGATGCGGCTTGGCTTGACGTCAGGGCGCCGACGGCGCCGGCACCCGAACATGATATGCCATCGATTGCCGAGACGCGCAAGATATGCGCCCGCGACCCCGCGTGCCATTGCAGGGGACAGGCGCCAAGGTGGTGCGTCTTCTGCCCGTCGATCTTGCCCTCATTCCACGGCTCGCGATGCGTGGTATGGCCTGAAGTTCATTTGATGGTTTCCCATTGAGTTGAGGGTCATCCATGATGCCCTCGCGAGTCACTTCAATGCTGCAATCGACCGCAAGTGTGGGCACCGGCCGACGATCGTCTCTGGAAGTCCGCTTCGGAGCGGCTGGTCGGACTCATGTGTCGGGGTCGGCGCTTGACCCTGGCGTGGGGCCATTTCGGGAACGAGCAGATGCCACGCGATATCCAGTCTATTCTTCAAGCTGTCCTCCTTGTATGAAAGCAATCCATGCGATCTGCATTCGTCCTGTTGGCCTTGAGTCTGTGCCTGGTGGCGGCACCGGTTGCCGCTGACATCCGCGTCGACTTTATCGAAGGCGCGCCCACGGACCGTTTCGTAATCACCAACTCCGGCGCCTGCGCTTTGAGAGCGACCGAGCTCGTGATCGACCTGGGCGGATCGGCTGCGGGCCTGATCTTCGATGTGACGGAGGCCGGCGCCGGCGTGCAGGTTTTCCAGCCGTTCGCCCTGATCGCAGGCGCCGGCGCCTTGGACAGCGTGCCGAAGGTGTCCGATGGCGACAGACGCGTGGTCTTGTCGATTCGCAGCCTGGTACCGGGTGCACAGATCGCCTTCACCATCGATGTCGACGACACGATCGGGCAGCGTGAGACCATCGTTGCGAACTCGGAGATCGAAGGTGCGATCGTCGAGGCGACGGCCGCAGGTGTCACGACATCAGCTCGCTTCTCACGACAAGCCCAGGCGCTCGTGAAGACCCCGCCCTGCAATTGAACCGAAGGCCAGTCGCTGACCGGTCGACCGCGACTTGACCGTGACAGCTCAGCAAGGTAGGCGTTCGTTCCGGGTACGCGCGCCGCAGTTAATTGCTGCTACCGGTGCCTTGGAGCGGCCCTCCCCAATACCAGGATGGACTTGCTGGAACCGGAGTAGTGGCGGTGGTCGAAATCAGCCCGGCGGGTAATCGCTGGGACGCAGTTCTGCATGTGGGTGGTGCACTGGGCGCGCCAGGTTATCTGCTCAAAGGCATGTGGCTATGGCTGCGTTTGCGATCGGCTGGTGTTACCTTGTTCTCGGGTACGACCGACCTGCTTATAGAAGGAGACGATCGCGCCCGTGTCGTGGTTTTCAAGGCCCGCGGCAACGAGCATCGCATGGCTATAGACACCGTACTTTTGCATCATGGCGTGGTTTCCAACACCCAGCAATTTGCGCAAGATCATTTATGCCAGCCCGATCCCGGCGCATCGTAGTTCTGCACTGAACACTGATCCTGATTGAAGCCTGGGACACTGCGAAGCAATTCGTGGCCAAAGAGCGTGCGACGAGATCTGCTCATATTCTCTACGATCCCTGAAGGAAAGATTCGTCGATGGGTGGCATTTGAGCGCTGTCGCGGCTTATGACCCTCTCTGCACGTTGGCAAGCTGATGATCGAGGTCGATAGCACCCGCTAAGGTGATCAAGGCCCTCACGGCATCTTCGCTGCGGGTTTCGACTCCACCGGCGACGACGCCCCCTGCGCCATGGCCGGCGCCTGCCGCGCCGTCTCCAACGCCTTTTGAATCTGCGCCGGATCGCGGTTGCGCAAACCATCGGACAAGGCTTGTGAAGCGTTCGAACGCAGTTCGGCGTATCTGCGCAAAATTTCAAGCGCCCGCGCCGACGGTGCGGCGGTGTCCAGATGCAGCGCGGACAGGTTCTCGAAACTCTCCTGGTATTCAGATGTGACGCTGCTGTCGATCTGACCGGCCAGCTGCTCGAAGCTCAAGCGTTCGCTCTGGCCTTTGCCCAGAATGGATTCCCATTGCTGGCTGATGCGCTGGTCTTGCACCATGAATCGGCTGATCGCATCGCGCGCCCGGATTTCCTCGCCCAAGCGGTAGCTGGGTGCGGGAACGAAGGTCAACATGCTGACGACCGCCAGCGCCACCAGCGCCAGGGCAGCGAAGCGGACGTTGCGGTTACGGGGGCTGTTCCAGGTCCAGGGCCGGGACAAGGCCACGCCCAGCAACGCACCCGAAATCAACCCGCCAATATGGGCTGAATTGTCGATGCCGGGCACGACCTGGCCCATCACCAGCGCGAACACGATGAAGATGGTCGCGGCGCCGAACATCCAGCGAAACTCACCGCGGTCGACATGCGCGCGCTCGCGCCATAGAAACAGGACCAGGGCCCCATACAGTCCGAAGATCGCTCCCGATGCGCCACCGGAAACGGCGCGGTTGCCCTGGATCACCAGCGACAACAGGTTGCCGATCACGCCGCAACCCAGATACAGCATCAGGAAACGCCAGCGTCCGAACACCTGTTCGAGCAAGCGGCCCACGTCCCACAACGCCCACATGTTCAGCGCCAGATGCAGCAGGCCTAAATGCAGAAACATCGCGCTGAACAGGCGCCACCACTGGCCGTCTTGCGTCGCCGGGCCGAAGTTGGCACCCCAGGCCAGGGGGATGGTTGTGGACGTGTGCCACAGACTGGCACCCTGGGCCAGCATGGCGACAAATATCAGGATATTGGTGGCCAGCAGCGCCTGGGTCACCGGCGCGCGTGTGGCAGAGGCGTGCAGCAGTCCAGTCAGATCGGGTGCGGAGGTTCCGTGTACGGGAGCCGGATCGAATGGTGATGGGCGAGGCATGTTGCCCCCATTAGATCGCATGCGCAGCGGGGTCAGACTTGTTGGTGACGACGCTTCGAAGGCGCACAATCCGCGTATGAAAGCCCATGCCCAAACGTCGTCGACGTCTTTGTCCACCCAGGATTCCACCCGGATCGACGACACACGTATCAGTGCGGTCAGACCCTTGATCACGCCCGCCTTGCTACAGGAGTGGTTGCCGGTCCCAGAATCGGCGCTGGCGCTGGTCGAGCAAAGCCGGCTCGATATCTCCAGGGTGTTGCAGGGGCAGGACGACCGGCTCGTCGTCGTCGTCGGGCCGTGCTCCATCCATGACCATGGACAGGCGATGGAGTATGGTCGCCAGCTCAAGGCGCAGGCGGACTTGCTGGAGCCCGATCTGCTGGTGGTCATGCGGGTGTATTTCGAAAAGCCGCGCACCACGGTGGGATGGAAGGGTTACATCAATGATCCCCATCTCGACGGCAGCTTCGCCATCAACGAGGGTCTGGAGATGGCGCGCCGTCTGCTGCTGGATCTGCTGGCGCTGGGTTTGCCACTGGGTACCGAGTTTCTCGATCTGCTCAGTCCGCAGTTCATTTCGGATCTGGTGAGCTGGGGTGCTATCGGCGCGCGTACGACGGAGAGCCAGAGCCACCGGCAACTCGCATCGGGCCTGAGCTGTCCGGTCGGTTTCAAGAACGGCACCGATGGCGGGGTCAAGGTTGCCAGTGATGCGATCCAGGCCGCCTCGGCCAGGCATGCCTTCATGGGCATGACGAAGATGGGCCAGGCGGCCGTGTTCGAGACCCGGGGCAATGCCGACTGCCATGTCATATTGCGTGGCGGCAAGCAACCCAATTACAGCGCTGCAGACATCGCCGCGACCTGCTCCCTGCTCAAGGCGGCCGGGCTGCGCGAACAGGTCATGGTCGACGTGTCCCATGCCAACAGCAGCAAGCAGCACCAGCGCCAGATCGTGGTGGCGCAGGATGTCGCCGAGCAGGTGGCCGGTGGTGACAACCGCATCATCGGCCTGATGGTCGAGAGCCATCTGCAGGAAGGGCGTCAGGACATCGAGCCCGGAACACCGTTGGCCCAGGGGGTATCCGTCACTGATGCCTGCATCAGCATGGCGCAGACGATTCCGTTGCTGCAAGGTCTGGCGCAGGCCGTTCGCACACGCAGGGCGGGTGGCGCGGCACAACCGTAGGTACCGGGCTCGCGACCCCTCGGTTGAGGCCTTTTCGAGCGTCGCCGGCGCCAGGGGCTGGTGGCGCAAGTCATTGATGGCACCGGATATGCCCAGTTAACATGGCACGGAGATCAACAGGAATAGCGCGCAGCATGATTCTGAAGGAGTTGGACCCTTTTCTGGGCCGCAGCCAGGACGACATCGCCCATCGCATTGCGCAGGACCGGATGGCCTATCACCTGCGCCGGTATTTCGGCAAGAGCGAGGAGGTTGATGTGCTCAACTACCTGCGTGTCAGTTCGGGTACCGTGGTCACCATGATTGATCACCTGGTGCTGCATGCATTCGGCCTGATCGTGATCGAGCGCGAGAGCCTTGGCGAGCCGATCCAGATCAAGGACGACGGCCAGTGGCTGCGACTGCGCCAGGACGGACCGGTCGAGATGCGCTCCCCGATCACCCGGGCGTACCTGCGGGCTTTGTCGCTCAAGGCCTTCCTGGACAAGATGGTCAGGCAAAAGGGTTTTTTCGACGCGATCGAAATCGACATCATCGTGTCCGTGCCCGATACCGGCCGGATCCGCTGGCCGACCATGGGGGTATTGCCAGAGATATGTAACACCGACCAGGTTCATGAACGTGTGAACCAGCGTATCCTGCAATGTCGGCGTACCGCCAAAGTCGCGGGGGTGTTGACGGCGCCCGAGCGCCGTCGATTGGGTGATTTCCTGTGTTCCCTGCATCAGCCGCTGGTTCGGGCGGCGCCGCGATAGATATTTGATTCCTGCCGGCAGTCCATGGGCGCTGGACGGGAACAAGCCAAATGGGGGCTTTGCGGACATGATTCTTAAGGAGCTTGACCCCTTCCGTGGTGGTGATGACAGGGCTTTTGCGGCGCGTATCTCAGCGGACCGCATGGCCTACTACTTGCGGCGCTACTATCGGCGCAGCGTGGAAGTGGATGTGATCAACAGCCTGCGCATTCAATCTGCGGGTTCGCTGACGCGCATCGATCATTTGTTGCTGCATGCGCACGGCATGTTGGTGATCATGCGTGAAGATGTCGACGGCCAAGTCCAGATCGACAATGATGGGCAGTGGACGGCCTGGGTACAGGGTCGAATGAAGTCATTGGGTTCTCCGATTACGCGGGCGTACGTGCAAGCCTTGTTGCTCAAGGCCTTTCTGGACCGGCGCGTGCGACAGAAGGGATTTTTCGACAACCTCGAACTCGATGTGATGGTCGTCGTGTCGGACGACTGTGAGATCCGCTGGCCGGAAACCGGTCGACTCGTCGAGGTTTGCAGCCGTGAGGTGGTGCACGAACGCATCACCCGTCGACTGGAGCAATGTCGTGCGGCGGCGCACAGGCCGGGCCCGCTGACGGCGGTCGAGCGGCGTACCCTGGGCTGGTTCCTGACCACGGCGCATTGGCCGGGCGCGGACATGGATCTGCAATAGTGCAACGCTGAACTACCGGGCCTGGCATCACCCCTGCACGCAACGCGGTTACAGTGCGTCGATGGCGTTGATCTACCGAGCCCTTTTGCTGCTGCTGGCCGGGTTGGTGTTCTTTTTCATAGCCGGCATCGTGGCGGTGTGGGCGCCCGACAAGCCGCTGGCCGAACTTCAGGCCCGATGGGCCGCAGCGCCTTCGCAGTTCATCACGGTTGCGGGCCAGCAAGTGCATGTGCGTGATGAAGGTCCGCGCGACGACCCGCTGCCCATTGTTCTGCTGCATGGCACATCCGACAGCCTGCATACCTGGGACGGCTGGGCCGCGCGATTGCGTGGGCAACGGCGCGTGATCCGGTTTGATCTGCCAGGATTCGGCCTCACCGGCCCTGCTGTCACAGCCGACTACTCCATGGAGGCCTATGTGCGTTTCGTCGCGGCGGTGCTCGACAAGCTGCAAACACCGCGTGTCGTACTGGGCGGCAATTCGCTCGGCGGCGAGATCGCCTGGCGGGCGGCATGGGCCATGCCCCAGCGTGTTGCGCAGCTGATTCTGGTTGACGCGTCGGGATACGCGATGGACCCCGAGGAGCTACCTTTGGGCTTCGCGTTGGCCCGCACCGCGGGTGCGCGCGCGGCGCTGCAGTACCTGCTTCCGCGCGGCCTCGTGCTGGCCAGTGTGCGCAGCGTTTACGGTGACCCTGCTCAGGTGACGCCGGAGCTGGTGGACCGGTATTACGATATGGCCTTGCGTGCCGGAAACCGCCGGGCGCTGGCCCAGCGGCTGGAGGCGATGCAAGTGGATGATGTATCGGACCGGATTCGGTCGCTGACGCTGCCTACTTTGGTGCTCTGGGGGGCGCAGGATCGGTTGATTCCTGTGGCGCTCGGTCGCCGTTTTGCGCAAGACATCGAGGGCGCCAATCTGGTCGTGTTCGAAGGGCTGGGTCATCTGCCACACCAGGAGGATCCGGTGCGCACAGTGGCAGAAGTAAAGCGATTTCTGGGCCTGGTCCCTCAAAAATAGAAGATGGGGTTTTATGGCTGAAAAAAACGTGCCCGAACTGGCGCGCGAGACGCTCAGGCAGCTGATTGCCCGCAAGCTGACGCCATCGCCCAACAACTACCGGGACGTGTTCAACGAAATCGCCCGGCTTCCCAATGAGCCACCGTTCCCGCTGGAAGAGTTGCGCAAGATAGCGCAGCTATTGCCGGCCCGCACACCGGGGCAGATCAAGCAAAAGAGCCTGTTCGAATATGCCATCAACCAGTTGAACTGGACCGGTGTGCGCGATTCGCTGGTGGCCTACGGGGGATTTGCCCCCCGCAACGGGGCTGAGCCATCGGGGTCGGCACCGGCCGCAGGCGCCGACCCCGATGTGGATACCGGCGCTTCGGCGTCGGCGCCGCTGATCGCTCCCGCGCGCACCGGTGCGCCGGCCTTGACGGCCGAATTCATGGAGCAGATTGCCCGGCTCATCGAGTTTGTCCGGCCTGCTCTGGGCACCGATGACGCCCGCTTCACCGAGCAGACCAATGAGATGTTGCTGGCCATGCGAGCGCCGGATGCCGATATGGTGCGCGTCAAGCAGATGCTCAGCACCTTTGGACACCGGGTGTCCTTCGCGGCCGAAGACCAGGTCGAAATCCGCTCGACGCTGCTGCATCTGCTGCGGCTGATCATGGAGAACATCAGCGAGCTCAGTGTGGACGATCGCTGGCTTCAGGGCCAGGTCGAAGCCCTGATGGCCGCGACCGCACCGCCGCTGACCTTGCGGCGCCTGGACGATGTCGAGCGCCGACTGCGCGACGTGATCAGCAAGCAAGTCGAAGCAAAGGGCCGTGCGCAGGAAGCGCAGGATGAGATGCGCCAAATGCTGCGCGTGTTCATCGAACGCTTGTCAGTGATGTCGGACTCGACAGATGCCTATGGCTCGCAGATGGAAGAAAACGCAGGGCTGATTGAGCAGGCGCGCAGCTTTGCCGAACTCGCGCCGGTGCTCAAGCAAGTGGTGTCGGCGACGCGCGACATTGCCCAGCAGTCGCTCAGTGCCCGGGATGAATTGCAGGGTATGCGCGAACGGGCCCAGACCACCGAGGTGGAGATTGCCAAGCTGCACCAGGAACTCGATCGCGTCAGCGCCCAGGCGCGCCATGATTCGTTGACCGGCGCGCTCAATCGCAAGGGCTTGGAAGAAGCGCTGAGCCGCGAGTTGTCGGTGGTTAGGCGCAAGGAGTCGGCGCTGTGTATTGCCTTGCTCGACATCGACAACTTCAAGCAGATCAACGATGAGCGCGGCCATCGTACGGGTGACGAAGCCTTGACCCATCTGGCCTCAGTGGCGCGTCAATGCATGCGGCCGCAGGACACGCTGGCCCGGTACGGCGGCGAAGAGTTCGTGATCCTGCTGCCCGATACCCAGCTCGACAGTGGTATCGAGGCGATGGTGCGCCTGCAGCGGGAGTTGACCAAGAAATTCTTCCTGGCCGGTACCGACAAGCTGATGATCACGTTCAGCGCTGGCGTAGCGCAACTGGCGCCTGATGAGGAAGGCGATTCGGCGCTCAAGCGCGCAGACAAGGCCATGTACATGGCCAAACGTGCCGGCAAGAACCGGGTGTTGGGCGCCTGAGCGCGGCGCACTATCGGCAATAGCGACGACGAAAAGGAGATCTGCATGGTGTATCTGGTTCTGGGTCTGGTGCTTTTTCTGGGTGTGCATTCGGTGCGCATCGTGGCCGACGACTGGCGCAGCCAGACGGTGGTGCGCATTGGCGCGAACCGGTGGAAGGCAGCCTATTCGGCTGTGTCGCTGTTTGGTTTCCTGCTGATCATCTGGGGGTTTTCGCAAGCACGGCTGATGCCGATGCAGCTGTGGAGTCCGCCGATGGGCATGCGTCACCTGGCCTGGCTGCTGACCTGGCTGGCGTTTGTGCTGCTGGTGGCGGCCTATGTGCCGGGCAATGCCATCAAGGCGTGGCTGCACCATCCGATGGTGCTGGCAGTCAAAGCCTGGGCGCTGGCCCATTTGCTGGCCAACGGCAACCTGGCCCATGTGGTGTTGTTTGGCTCGTTTCTGGTTTGGGCGGCGCTCAGTTTTTCTGCGGCGCGGCGCCGCGATCGTGCCGCCGCCATCAGTTATCCGCCGGGGCGCGTGATGCCGACCGTCATGACCGTTGTGGTCGGGACGCTGGCCTGGGCCGGTTTTGCCATGTGGTTGCACGGCTGGTGGATCGGCATTCGCGTCATGGGGTAGTGTGAACACGCCTTGTGCGCGGCCGGGTGGCGTCTCAGATGTCCAGGATCCACTGGATCAGGTACTTGGCGACGAACCCGACCATGCCGAATGCCAGGCCCAGAAAGATCACGAATGCGCCGAACTTGCCGGCCTTGGATTCCCAGGCCAGTTGGGCCACGATGAACACCATGTAGAGCATGAAGGCCCCGACGCCAAACGTCAGGCCGAATGATGCAATCTGCTCTTCCGTGAATCCGAACATGGCGTCGTGTCAGGAGGGACCCAGCGGGCGCTGCGGCAAGGCGCTGGCGTCTACCAGTTCGTCATAGGCGTGCCAGCTGGCATGGCCCAGCACAGGCACGACCACCACCAGCGCGAGCAGCGCGGTGGCGAATCCGACCAGCACCAGCAACATGATCAGTCCGGCCCACACGGCCATGGGCGCCGGATTGGCCAGCACCACGCGCCAGCTGGTCAGTACCGCGGCCAGAAGCGGTACGCGGCGATCCAGCAAAAGCGGCATGGAAACGACGCTGGAGGCGAATATCGGCGCGGCCAGTACGCCGCCCAGAAGCAGCCAGGCTTCGAACAGGAAATTGTCCCGCGCCAGTACGACATGGCGCAGGAAGTCGATCGGCGCATGGATCGGTACCGGCGTCATCAAGGTGATCAATGCGGCCGACGTCATGACCCAACCGGTTCCGGCCAGCGCCAGCATCACGCCAAAACGTACCAGGCTCCAGTAACCGCCCGACTCGGTGAATCGGGACTGCTGCCAGCTAAGCCAGGTCTCGTACAGCAGCGCGAAGCGGATCGGGCGCTGATGGGCCAGGGCGCGGCTGATCGCATACAGGCTGGTGGCGAGCACTGGTGCCACCACCAGAAAGCCGGAGAACGCGCCGGCCAACAGCCAGAATTGACGGTGTGCCACCGCCAGCAGGACCAAGCCAAAACCTGCCAGCGCTATACCGTGGATCAGACTCAGCCATCCGGCCCGCACCAGGTCTTGCCAACCGAGCGCCAGCCAGCGCAGTGGCGCCGTCAGCGCCACTTTGCGTACCGCGACGGTGCGGGTGTTGAAGTGGCTCGGTGTTGAAGCGGGGTTCATGCGGGGTCAGTGGTTGCTGGATGCAAACTGCAGTCTAAGCCCGATCCTGGCGTGCACGCGCGCGGGCGGTGCGGGCGCACCGGATAATGCGGATTTACCTCAGGCAGGAGTTTTATGGCACGACCGGTACTCGACGAATCCCGGATCCATTCAGCGATCCGGGAACATGTGGCGTCCCGCCGGCTGTCGCTTGTCCAGGAGGTGCAGGCGGCTATTGCCGCGCATGCCGTAGTGGTGGTTGGCATGGCCATGAATCCGTTTCCGCGCAAGGCGCGTCGCTTGCTCGACGAGGCAGGGGTGACCCATCACTATATGGAATATGGCAGCTATCTGAGCCGATGGCGCGATCGCAACACGCTCAAGATGTGGACGGGCTGGCCGACCTTTCCGATGGTGTTTGTCAAAGGCACGCTGGTGGGCGGTGCCAATGAAGTGGCCAAACTGCTGGCCAATGGTGAGCTGAAGAAAATGCTGGCCTGAAAAAAAAGCGGTCGCACACCGGGCTTGGTGTATGACCGCCTTGAGGCGTCCGTCGGACCGGGCCGGGGCCGCGAGAGGCCGCCCCGGTTGCCGAGAATCAGCCGTGTTTGTGCTGCTTGCCGCCGCGTTCGCCACCGCGTCCATGGCGGCCGCCACCCATTGTGTTGGCGTCGAACACCTGCTGCTGCTCGGCAGACAGTGTGCCGTAGAACGCCAGTGTGGCCTGCTGGCGCTTGCCCATCTGGGCATCACGTTGCGCTTTCATCGTGTTCATGCGTTCAAAACGCTGCGGCGTGGTCATTGCCGTCATCTCCTCATGCATCTTCTTGCGGTTTTCGCGGCCCATGTGCTGGCCCGCGTCGGCCGGTGGTCGCATCGCGGCAACATATTGCGCCCACGCATCTTCCTGCGCACCGTTGAGATTGAGCTTGGCCTTGAGTTCGGCCGCGTGTGCAGCCATTCTTTGCTGCATCTTGGCCGGGTCCATGCGGCCATGGTCTTTGGCGCCAGCGTGGGTCATCATGCCCATGGCGGGCGTCTGGGCGACGGCGACCATGCCGGCAGTGGCCAGCGCCACGGACAGGAGCAGAGGTTTGAGGATCGATTTCATGGAGTTCCCTTTCGTTGAGACCTGCCAGGCGGTTATCGCAGCAGGTTGACCATGAGTCTGCGCGCCGTGTGTGTCGGCGCGATAGCGGTTTGACAAGCTTTTGTAAAGTTGCCGTCGCGCGCACTCAAGCCTTGGGGCGCTTGTCCAGCAATTGCACCAGCGCTGCACCGTTGACCAGTTCAATCGCCTGCTTTTCGGCAAACCGTCGTGTCGCGTCGCTCAACTCGCCCAGCGTGATGTAGACACAGTGGCTGGCGTCTTTCGAGCGCCGTTGCTGATCCAGGGCGCGCAGAGGCTCGACGCCGTGACTGCCGGCTTTCCATCGTTTGGCGCTGACCAACGTGGTCTGCGTGCCTTTGTTCAGCTGCAGGTCGGCGGCGCCTTGATCGAGCCGGCTGACCAGATAACCGCTGGCGACAAAGGCTTGTTCCAGTGCCCGGCAGAAATCGCGCCAGGGCATGGCGGCGACCTGTTCCAGTGTCTGATCGACATGACGCTGGCTGGGCGCACGAAACTGGCGATAGGCGGCGATCACGCCGATGACCAAAAATGGCAACGCACCCATCAGGCCGAACACCACGTATTGCGGCGGTAGTAATGCGGCCGATGCCATGGCGAAAACCAGCACCACGGCGAAACTGATCCACCAGGGCGAACGCAACAGGATCGCGAACAGCGAATTCTTGGCCATCTTCAGTTTCACGTACGAAGCTCCTCATCGACCCGATTCGGGTGGTCGCCGTTTTTACCATGCGTGGCATGCTTCACCCGCCGCGATACGGAGGCAGAGGCACGCTCCCTGGTGTGGATTGATCGCGCATGACGTGACATGGATCAATTTCGGGTGCCGGCAATGGTGGGAAGCTTCTCATTCAGGTATAGCCGGAAGGAATCTGTCATGGTCCACGAATCTCTGCGCATCATTCGCGACGAACACGCCGCGCTGGCCGCAATGTTGCGTTCTCTGTCAATGATGATCAAACGTGGACCCGGCGACGAGCCGGAAAAGTTCTTCGATGTCCTGCGGGCCATGTTGTTCTATATCGACGAGTTTCCTGAACGGCTGCACCATCCCAAGGAAACCGAGCTGCTTTTTCCCAAGGTGGCCAGGCTGGCGCCACAGGTTGTGCCGGTGATCGAGCGCCTGGACCATGACCATGCGCATGGCGAGTCCGCCGTGCGCGAGTTGCAGCACCATTTGCTGGCCTGGGAGTTGGTGGGAGATTCCCGACGGGAGGTCTTTGAAACCGCAGCGGGCAAATACGTCCGGTTCTACCTGGAGCACATGCAAACCGAGGAAAAGGAAATCTTGCCGCAGGCGGAAAAGTCGCTGAGCGAATCGGACTGGCAAGAGCTCGACGCAGCCTTTGCGAGCAACCGCGATCCACTGACCGGCAAGTATCCGCGTGACCCCTTGTACGACCGCCTTTTCACCCGCATCGTCATGACGGCGCCCGAGCCGATCGGCCTGGGGTCGACCCGCTGACGCGGCTGGCCGCGCGTCGCATCGCCTTATGCCGCCAGGGCCGGATAGTCGGTGTAGCCCGCCTGCGAGCCGCCGTAGAAGGTGGCCCGGTCGGGGGTGTTGAACGGCGCGCCTTCGCGCAAGCGCCGTGGCAGGTCCGGATTGGAGATGAACAGACGGCCAAAGGCGACCAGATCGGCGTCCTGCGCCAGTGACGCCTGGGCCAGATCGCGGTCATAACCGTTGTTGACCATCCAGGCTCCAGTGCCGCCGGCAGCCCGGTATTGCGCAAGCAGGGCCGGATAATCGAATGGCGCGGCGCCTTGCACATGATCCCGCGCGCCGCCGGTGGCGCCTTCGATCACATGCAGATAGGCCAGTTGCAACGGGCCGAGGGCCCGCACCACAAGGTTAAACAAAGGCTGCGGATCCGGGTCTGCCGCGTCATTGGCCGGCGTCACCGGTGAAAGGCGCAGCCCGGTGCGATTACCACCGATTTCCAGCGCGACGGCCTGCATGACCTCGATCAGCAACCGTGCACGGTTCTCGATCGAACCACCATACGCGTCATCACGCTGGTTCGAGCCGCTGCGCAGGAACTGGTCAAGCAGGTAGCCGTTGGCGCCATGGACTTCGACGCCGTCAAAGCCGGCTTCGATGGCGCAGCGCGCCGCATGGCGGTAGTCGTCCACGATGCCCGGCAGCTCGTCCAGGCGCAGGGCACGCGGTGGCGAGGTGTCGACAAATGACGGAACACCATCGCGGATCAGCACGGTCTTGGTTTTGGCGGTGATCGCCGACGGCGCAACCGGTGCCTGGTTGCCCGGTTGCAAGTCGGTATGCGAGACCCGTCCGACATGCCAGAGTTGCACCACGATCTTGCCACCGTCGGCGTGCACGGCGTCCGTGATCTTTCTCCATGCACCGACCTGCTCGGGGCTCCAGATGCCGGGCACGTCGGCATAACCCTGGCCCTGGTGGCTGATGGCGGTGGCCTCGGTGATGATCAGACCGGCGCTGGCGCGTTGGCGGTAATAGGTCTGCATCAGTTCCGTGGGGATGGCACCGGGTGCACGGTTGCGGGTCAGCGGCGCCATCACGATGCGGTTGGCGAGTTTCAGGCTGCCGGCCTGCACGGGATCGAAAAGTGACTTCATCGGATTCAGGTGGTGGCTAAGGACCCGATTGCAACACGAACGATGCGCAGATGCGGCCAAGAGACTGGCGCACAATGCGCCCATGCGAAAGATCGCGCGATGGCTGCTGCTGACGTTTGTGCTGACCTGTGTGTTGTTCAGTGTAGTGTTGTTCCTCCTGCACCGCTGGATTGCGACCGACGATTTCCGCCATAGGGTGCAGGCGCAGGCCACAGACGTGCTGGGCCGCGAGGTGCGGCTCGGCGCCTTGGCAGTCGACGTCTGGCCCGTGCCTGCCGTGGCGTTAAACCAGGTGGAAATCGCCACGCAGCCGGTGATCCGCATAGAACGCGTCGAGGTGCGCCCGGTGCTGGCCGCCTTGTTGTCCGGTCGGCTTGAGTTGTCCACGCTGCTGGTGCGTCGGGCGGACGTATCACAGGCGGGGGTGGATGATCTGTTGGCCGCACGCCAAACCGGCAAGGTCGCAAAGGCGCGGCAGCCTCACGCGGGCACGACAGGTGGATCCGGTGCAAGGGCTGCTTCGCCGCAAGCGGACGTGGTGCAGGTTCTGGTGCCGCGGCGAGTCGTGCTGGACGCCGCTACATGGCGCAGTGGCAATGGCGCAGCGACGACGTTCAACGCTGATGCACGGCTGGACCCGCTGGGCCTGCCGGACACCTTGTCCGTGACGCTGCTCGCCGGTTCCTTGCAAGGCACCCGGTTGTCGTTGCAACGCGATCGGGCGAAAGCTGACTGGGACGTCGACATGGCAATTGCGGGTGGCACCGTCAAGGGCAAGCTGCAGTTGCCGCAGCATGCTGGGCAGAAGTTTCCAGTGGAACTGACGGGACAGTTGGATACCCGCAACGTCGCCCTGGGCGTGTTGATGCGTGCACAGCATCTGGAACAGGGCGGCGACTCCGCCAGCAGCCGTGCGGCCATGAGCGGCAAGCTGGAGGTTACTACCCGATTCGAGGCCCGGTCGCCGGACTGGGGCGGGTTGATCGCGGGCTTGCAGTCGGAGAGCCGGTTTGTCGTGCACCAGGCCGTGGTCCACGGCATCGACCTCGCGCGTGCCGTGCGCTCGGTCGGCCTGAGTCGCGGTGGTGTGACCCGGCTCGACAGCCTGGCCGGCCAGGTTCGTACGCGGGGGCGCAGTGTGGAATTGCGCAATCTGGTGGCCAGCTCCGGAAATCTGAGCGCGGGCGGCTATGTGACGATTTCTCCAGATCGACGGCTGCAGGGCCGGGTCGATGTGAACCTGGGCGAGAAGATGTTGGGCAAGGCGGTCGGTGTGCCGCTGCAGGTCGAGGGTACGCTGGACAAGCCGGAATTGCGTTTGACGCGCGCTGCGTTGGCGGGTGCGGCCATCGGAACCTTGATCCTGCCGGGAGTTGGCACCGGCGCGGGCGCAGCCCTGGGAGAAAAGATTAGCGAGGGTTTGAATGGCCTGTTCGGCAAGTGAGTGCCGGCTTCAGTCTGCTTGCAGTCGCTGCGCCGCCCAAAGAACCTGCTCGATCACGCCTGCGACGTTCTTGCGGGCGGCAGGGTCAATCAGGGCGCCATTCTCGTCAAATGCATTGGCGGCGCGGGACAAGGCAAAGGTATTGGGCGCGAGCCAGCACTTGAGGTTCAACAGCAGCGGCGCCAGGTGGCTTTGCGAGCGCAGGCCCCCCAGCGCGCCGTTGGACGCGCTGAGCATGCCCACGACCTTGCCTTTGAACGGTTTTGTGCCACTGCTCCACACCGGGTCCGATTTGACCGGGCTCGACACCCAATCGATGGTGTTCTTGAGCAAGGCGGTGTAGGAGCCGTTGTACTCAGGCGAGCAGATGATCCAGGCAGGATGCGCATAAAAGAGCTCTTTGAGTCGCACCACATCGGCCGGTGTGCCTTTGGCCTCGAGGTCGGCGTTGTACATCGGTACGTCGAAGTCGCCTAGTTCTATATGGCTGACGTCGGCGCCCGCCTCGCGGGCGATGGACGCTGCGACCCTGGCCAGACGGCGATTAAAGGAATTTTGACGGGTGCTGCCAGCGAAGATCAGGGTTTTCATGGTCTTCATTGGAGCACACGGAGCATCGGCACCACGCTGCGCTCGCGCGGCCCTTGCCGGGTCGGGTGGTTCTTGCCAGAGTGTCGGTTTGTCCCTGTCGCTGCTGTGGCCGAGTAGCAGCCGTAGTAATAGCGTCGGCGCGCTCGTTAAAATGTACAAAACTCCACAAGTTGTACAAAAAATGAAAACCTTGCCATTAAGTGAGTTCCGGGCCAATGCGTCCGCGACGCTCGATCTGGTCGAGCAAGGCCAGTCGGTGCGCATCATGCGCCATGGCCGTCCGGTGGCCGATCTGGTGCCGGTGCGCGAATACGATGACGACCGCCTGCCGAGCTGGAAGCAGCCGTTTGCGCCCGTGCAGTTGCCACCGGGCGCGTCCCTGTCGCGCGCCGTGCGCGATGATGCCGACGCCGCGGGTGCGCCATGAAGGACACTTCATCACGTGCCGGGCGAGTGCATGTTCCGGTCGATGCGCCGGCACACGGCGAGGGATTGCGTGTGATGTTTGACGCTTCGGCACTGGTCCAGCGTTATGCGGCAGAGGCCGGACATACGCGGGTGCTGGCGCTGATGGAGCAGGCCGAGCAGGTGCTGGTGGCAACACATTGCCTGAGCGAAGTGGGGGCGGGATTGTTGCGCTTGCGCCGCGACGGTTGCCTGGCGAAGCCTGAGTTCGATCGCGCCTGGGCTGCGGTGCAGCGCGACGTTGCCGATATGGTCCGGGTGCCGGTGGACGACCACGTCGAGCGTTTTGCCTTTGCGGCCATGGAGCGTGAACCTCTGCGGGTGACCGATGCGTTGCATCTGGGCAGTGCGCTGGTGGCCCATGTCGACATGTTCGTGACCGCCGATCGGCGTGTCGCACAGCTGGCCCGATTGCTGGGCCTGCCGTCCGAGTGCCTCGAGGATGAGGCCCAACCCCAAAATGAAGAAGTGATGGTGGCGCCATGATGTATCCCGAAGAATTTGACGTGATCGTGGTCGGTGGCGGCCATGCCGGTACCGAGGCGGCACTGGCCGCAGCACGTATGGGCAGCAAGACGCTGCTGCTCACGCACAACATCGAGACCCTGGGTCAGATGAGCTGCAACCCATCCATCGGTGGCATCGGCAAGGGCCATCTGGTCAAGGAGGTCGACGCCCTGGGTGGTGCCATGGCCGCCGCGACCGACGAGGGCGGCATTCAGTTCCGCATCCTCAATTCGAGCAAGGGCCCGGCCGTGCGTGCCACCCGTGCCCAGGCCGATCGCATTCTGTACAAGGCAGCGATCCGGCGCAGGATCGAGAACCAGCCCAACCTGTGGCTGTTCCAGCAGGCGGTGGACGACCTGATGGTGGAGGGCGATCGGGTGGTGGGGGCGGTAACGCAGATCGGTATCCGTTTTCGCAGCCGTACGGTGGTGCTGACGGCGGGCACCTTTTTGGACGGCAAGATCCATGTGGGCATGAACAACTACTCGGCCGGGCGTGCCGGAGATCCGCCGGCGATGAGTCTGTCGGCGCGGCTCAAGGAGTTGAAATTGCCCCAGGGTCGGCTCAAGACCGGTACCCCGCCGCGGGTCGATGGCCGCACCATCGACTTCAGCAAATGCCAGGAGCAACCCGGTGACGGCATGCCGGGTGGCGTCGCTGGTCGGGTGCCGGTATTTGGATTTATGGGGTCGGCGCAGCAGCATCCCGCGCAGATGCCCTGCTGGATCACCCACACCAATGAACGCACGCACGACATCATCCGGGGCGGTCTTGACCGCAGTCCGATGTTCACCGGCAAGATCGAAGGGGTGGGGCCGCGTTATTGCCCCAGCGTCGAGGATAAGATCCACCGGTTTGCCGACAAGACCAGCCACCAGATCTTTCTGGAGCCCGAGGGGTTGACCACCCACGAGTACTACCCCAACGGAATTTCCACCAGCCTGCCATTCGACGTGCAGTACGAACTGGTGCGTTCCATGGCCGGACTGGAGAACGCGCATATCCTGCGCCCGGGGTATGCGATCGAATACGACTACTTTGACCCGCGTGCGCTCAAGACCAGCTTTGAGACGCGCGCGATCGGCGGCTTGTACTTCGCCGGCCAGATCAACGGCACTACCGGCTACGAAGAGGCTGCGGCGCAGGGCTTGTTTGCCGGCGTCAATGCGGCGCTGGCCTGTCGGGGCGAAGCGCCCTGGCTTCCGCGGCGCGACGAGGCGTATCTGGGTGTGCTGGTTGACGACCTGATCACCAAGGGCGTGACTGAGCCCTATCGCATGTTCACCAGCCGGGCGGAGTACCGCTTGCAACTGCGCGAGGACAACGCCGACCTGCGGCTGACCGAAGTTGGACGGCGCCTGGGCCTTGTTGACGATGCTCGCTGGGATGTCTTTTGCCGCAAGCGTGACGCTGTTTCACGTGAAACAGAGCGTTTGCGGTCCCTTTGGGTCAGCCCCAAGAATCTGGAAGTGGCTGAATCCGTGCGCGTATTGGGCAAGCAGATCGACCATGAGTACAGCCTGGCCGAGCTGCTGCGCCGACCGGATGTTTCGTATCGCACATTGATGACCTTGGCCGGTGGACGGTATGCGCCCACCGATCTGGCCTGGGAAGAATCGCCGTTGGAGGCCGACGATGCCCAGGCCGCGCAGCACGCGTTTGCGCGTTCCGTGGTCGATCAGGTGGAGATCGCTGCGCGTTACAGCGGCTACATCGATCGGCAGAAGGGTGAAGTCGAGCGCGCCGAGTACTACGAAAATTTGGTGCTGCCGGAAACGCTCGACTATATGCAGGTCACTGCGCTCAGTTTCGAGGCGCGCCAGACTCTGGCCCGGCACCGGCCGCAGACTTTGGGGTTGGCTTCGCGAATTTCCGGCATCACGCCGGCAACGGTTTCGCTGCTGCTGGTGCATCTGAAGAAAAACCGGGCAGGGCTGCCCGGGTTGTCTGCGGCGGTTGACCCTGCGCCAGCGACGAAACAGGTGCCGGCTTGAGCGCGCGGGTTTTCGAAGAGGCCTTGCGCCAGGGCTTGGCCGACCTGGAGCTGGTGTTGACGGATGGCCAGGTTGCGCAGTTGCTGGACTACCAGGAGTTGCTACAGAAGTGGAATCGGGTCTACAACCTGACGGCTGTACGTGACCCCAAGGACATGTTGACCCATCATCTGCTGGACAGTCTCGCAATCATCGCGCCGTTGTTGCGCCAATGGCAACTGCGTCATGGCGCAGACCACCCGCGCCTGCTTGATGTGGGAGCCGGCGCCGGTTTGCCCGGTGTGGTGGTTGCGATCTGTTGCCCGTCCATCCAGGTGACCTGCGTCGACGCGGTGGCCAAAAAGATGGCCTTTGTGCGGCAAGTGCAGGTGGCGCTGGGGTTGACCAACCTGCAAGCGCTACACGCCCGGGTCGAAACCCTGCCCGGTATCTACGACATTGTCTGCTCGCGGGCGTTTGCCAGTTTGATCGACTTCGTGCACGGCACACGTAAATTGTTGGCGCCTGGCGCATGCTGGCTGGCCATGAAGGGGCAGCAACCCGTCGACGAGATGGCAGCTTTGTCGGCCGATGTGGCTGTGTTTCACGTGGAACCACTGCTGGTGCCGGAGCTCGACGCGCAGCGGTGCATCGTATGGATGGAGCCGGCGACCACTTGACGGTGGGCTATTCGTTCAGTCAGCGCCCGGTCGGTTGCAGTATGGCCTTCCCGCGATAGGAAGGCATTAAACTCCCCATTCACCCCCCAAGGATTCCCCATGTTTGGCATAGCTGATTACGGTGCGTTTGTCGTCACGATCATCGTGTTCCTGTTGGTTCCAGGGCCGGGCAATCTGGCCTTGATCACCTCCACCAGCAAGGGTGGCTTGCGCGGCGGTGTGGCAGCGACAGTAGGTGTCATCTGCGGTGATCAGGTGTTGCTGTGGATGGCGGTGGCCGGTGTGGCTGCCTTGTTGGCGGCGTATCCGGCGGCGTTTCATGCAGCGCAGTGGCTCGGGGCCGCCTACCTGGCGTGGCTGGGTTTTCGCATGGTGTTTGCGCGTACTGGCGATCAGCCGGTGCTGCAGATCCGCACAGGGCAGTATGTGCGCCAGACCCTGTTGATCACCTTGCTCAACCCCAAGGCCATCATCTTCTACATGGCGTTTTTCCCGCTGTTCGTTGACCCGCTGCGTCACCAGGGCCTGGTGACCTTTGGCGTGATGGCCCTGACCATCGCCGTACTGTCTTTTGCCTATGGATTGACCGTCGTGCTACTGACGCACCGCCTGGCCGGACACATGCGCGCCAGTCCGCGCATATCCCGTGGTCTCCACAAATTGGCCGGCCTGTTCCTGATCGGCTTCGGTATCAAGCTCGCCGTCGGCAGCTGAACCACAACCGTACGCAACACGAGACCCCAAAGGCATGGCCAGAATTTTTTGTATTGCGAATCAGAAGGGCGGCGTCGGCAAGACCACCACCACGGTCAATCTTGCGGCGGGCCTGGCCAAGGTCGGGCAGCGGGTACTGATGGTCGACCTGGATCCGCAAGGCAATGCCACCATGGGATCGGGCATCGATAAACGGCGGTTGGCCGCCAGCGTCTACGACGTGTTGCTCGGATCAGCCACCGTGGCCCAGGCGCAGACGCGCAGCGACAAACTGGAGGCGGCCGGATGTGGTTACGTGGTGCTGGGTGCCAATCGCGATCTGGCCGGTGCCGAGGTTGAACTGGTCGGCGTAGAGCGCCGTGAACGGCGGCTCAAGGACGCACTGGCCGAGGTCGAAGCAGATTACGACTTTGTGCTGATCGACTGTCCGCCGTCGTTGTCGATGCTCACGCTCAATGGACTGAGTTGTGCCCACGGCGTGATCGTGCCAATGCAATGCGAGTATTTCGCACTCGAAGGCCTGACCGACCTGGTCAACACCATCCGCCAGGTGCGCGCCAACATGAACAAGGATCTGGCGGTGATTGGCCTGTTGCGCGTGATGTTCGATCCACGCATCACCTTGCAACAGCAAGTCAGCGACCAACTCAAGGCGCATTTCGCCGAAAAGGTTTTCAATACCGTGATTCCGCGCAATGTGCGCCTGGCCGAGGCGCCCAGTTACGGCGTGCCGGGTGTCGTGTTCGATCCGGCGTCCAAAGGCGCCCAGTCCTATGTGGCATTTGCCGAAGAAATGGTGGCGCGCATTGCGAAGCTTTGACGCGCGACCTTCACCAGCCCGGATCGCTCGCCCGACAATGGTGTTGTGCTACTTGTTTTATAGCGTATGAGGACCACAAAAGTATTGTTGCTGCCTGGCTGGCAGAACTCCGGCCCCGAACACTGGCAAAGCCGGTGGGAGCGGATGTATGGTTATGGGCGCGTCCAGCAACACGATTGGATGCGCCCGCTACGCGGTGACTGGATCGCCAGGCTGCAGGATGTCGTGCTGGGCCATACCGCTCACCGGGATCCGGATGCCCCGGCCGATATCGTGCTGGTGGCGCACAGCCTGGGATGTATGCTGGTCGCGGCCTGGGCCGCGCATACCCAGCTGGCACACCACATCCGTGGCGCATTGCTGGTGGCACCGGGAGACCCGCAAGGCGAAGAGGTTGCGGTGATTTTGAGCAGCTGGACGCAGATTCCCCATAAGACCTTGCCGTTTCCCAGTGTTCTGGTGGGCAGCCAGGACGACCCCTATTGCAGCTTCACACGGGCACAGGCGTTTGCCTGTGCCTGGGGATCCCGATTCATCGACTATGGCAAAAGCGGTCATATCAATTCCAACAGCGGCCTGGGTGACTGGCCGCAAGGCCATGAACTCTTGACGCAGCTGGCCGAGCGGGACGCTGATTCGCCACGCGCAACGATCAAAAAACACCAAGGGGAGGGCTGAACATGGCCACCAAGAAATTCAAGGGCCTGGGGCGTGGACTCGAGGCACTGCTCGGTCCGGAGGCACAGGCCGACGACAACAATGCAGGCGGCGACGCCAGCCCGGGGCAACCTGCAAGTTTGTTCCTGACTGACATGGTGCCCGGCCAGTACCAGCCGCGCACCCGTATGGACGAAGGTGCCTTGTACGAGCTGGCCGAATCGATCAAGGCGCAAGGCATCATGCAACCGATTCTGGTGCGCCGGCTGGAGGCCGCCAATGGCCTGGAGCGCCTGCGTGCCATGCAGGGACCGGGCGCAGCCGGCGACCACGCGCTGACCCGTGGTGACCGGCCGGTGTACGAGATCATTGCCGGTGAGCGGCGCTTCCGCGCTGCCCGTCTGGCCGGGCTCGACAGCGTACCGGTGCTGGTGCGTGACGTGGGTGACGAGGCCGCCGCAGCCATGGCGCTGATCGAGAACATGCAGCGCGAAGACCTCAACCCGCTGGAGGAGGCGCAAGGCCTGCAACGGCTGATACGAGAGTTCGGGCTCACACACGAGCAGGCGGCACAGGCTGTCGGGCGTTCCCGCAGCGCCGCCAGCAATCTGATGCGCCTGCTCAATCTGGCCGACCCGGTGCAGACCATGCTCATGGCGGGCGACCTGGAAATGGGTCACGCGCGTGCGCTGCTGGCGCTTGAGCGCGCGTCGCAGATCACTGCCGCGACCCAGATCGCCTCGCGCAAGATGTCAGTGCGCGAGGCCGAAGCGTTGGTCAAGAAGCTCACGGCAGAGTTTGCGCTGACCTCGCCCAAACCCAAGAAAGAGAAATCGCGCGACGTCAAGCGACTGGAGGAGGAGTTGTCCGATCTGCTCACCGCCGACGTCCAAGTGCGGGTGAAAAAACGCGTCAAACGCGGCGGTCGCATGCTCGAGATGGGCGAGGTGGCGATTCAGTTCGGGTCGCTCGAAGAACTCAATGGCCTGATCGACAAGATCAGCCAGCACGCGACGCGCTGACCCGCCGCGATGGCGCTGCGCCCTCCCTGGCCGCTGCCGGCAGTGTTGACCTGGGCCGGCTGCTGGACTCTGTATCTCGGTGGGAAATGGCTGGGGCTGGCGCAGGGCACGGCCCTGGCCATGGCGGTGCTCGCCGGTGTGCTGGTGAGTCTGGCCGGTGCCACCGTCTGGCGCCGACTCATCATGGCGGCAGGTTTTCCGGTGTCACTGGTGGCCAGCGGTGCGGCGGTGGTGCCCGGTGGCATCTGGCTGTTGCTGCTGGGGCTGCTGCTGCTTCTGTACCCTTTCAAAGCCTGGCGCGACGCGCCTTTGTTCCCCACGCCGGCGGGCGCACTCGACGGTTTGCCGAGCCATGTTTCGCTGCCCGGCGGTGCGTTGGTGCTGGATGCGGGTTGCGGTCTGGGCGACGGGTTGCGCGCATTGCGTGCGGCGTATCCGCTGGCCGTGCTGCACGGGTTGGAGTGGAGCTGGCCACTGCGGGCGATCTGTGCGATGCGCTGCCCTTGGGCCCGCGTGCGCCAGGGTGATATATGGCGTGCCACATGGCGCCCGTTTGCCATGGTCTACCTGTTTCAGCGTCCCGAGAGCATGGGTCGGGCCGCGACCAAGGCTGCTGCCGAGATGGTCGACGGAGCCTGGCTGGTCAGCCTGGAGTTTCCGATCACGGGCCAGGCAGCCGACGTGCGACTGCCACTCGCCGACGGGCGCACCCTGTGGGCCTACCGGCTTCCATTTGCCCGCAACGACGTGGACGTCGGGTCAGCCGACAAGGCGTAACATCGGGCCGCAACCTCATCGCGGAGACAAAACTTGAGCCCCAACGTTCCCTTGACTGCTACATCCACTGACCAAGCGCGCGCAGCGAGCACCGGTGCAGAACCATTGCCCGTTGCCGGCGCTGCGGATATGCCACGCCAGTTGCTCGATGCCATGGTGCTGGCGATGGCCTCGATGGCGGAGCCGGGCGAGGCCGGCCGCCATATCCAGCGCATCCAGCTCTACCTGCAGGCACTTGCCGACCAACTGCGCTCCACGGCTCCGGACACCCATCGGTGGAACGATGCGGACATCGACGCCATGATGTGCGGTGCGGCATTGCACGACATTGGCAATTCGGCGGTGCCCGACCGCATCTTGCTCAAGCCAGGCGGATTGACGGCGGAGGAGTTCGAGGTGGTGCGCACGCATCCGGTCATTGGTCGCGACATCATTGACCAGTTCCGGCGCAACGCAGGCGTGGAGCTGCCCTTCATGGTCTTTGCGCGGCAGATCGCGT
>JBBQJP010000047.1:0-34352 GCA_038326025.1 Burkholderiales bacterium | reverse complement strand
CTTGCAAATTGGAGAGGACTACATTGCCGCGCTGCCGGGGCAAGCAGTGTTCGATGCGCGCAAACTGTTCTGATGTGATTTCCATGACCAGCAGTTTCGCCGATTCGCGCCACAATTGCAATTAGTGTTAACACGCCCTAGTCGAGCGCGACTGCGCCTTCGGCCGCCAACGCCACGATGTCGCTTTCTGCGAAGCCATGTTCCTGCAACACCTCGCGCGTGTGCTGGCCAAAGGTCGGGGCCGGTCGTCGAATGTTGCCCGGCGTCGCGCTGAATTTCACCGGCACGCCCAGCGCCCGGGTGCGACCGGCCACCGGATGCGCGAGTTCGACCACCATGTCGCGCGCCAGCGTCTGCGGGTCGGCGGCCATCTCGCCGATGCTCTGGATAGGCCCGGCCGGAATGCCGGCCGCATCCAGTGCCTGCAGCCATTCGCGCGTCGGACGCTGGCGCAAATGTTCACCCAGCAGTTGCGTCAGCGCCACGCGGTGCGCCATGCGTGCGCTGTTGTTCACGAAGCGTGCGTCGTTTATCAGCTCCGGCGCACCGACCAGGCGCGCGATCCGTTCCCAGTTGGCCTGGTTGGCCCCGCCAATGTTGATCCAGCCGTCCTGTGTCGGGAAGGCCTGGTAGGGCGCTGCGAGCACATGGGCCGACCCCTGGGGACCGGGTGAGACGCCGGTGGCAAAGAAGATCGCTGCCTGCCAGGCCGTCTGGTGGATGCCGGCCTCCATCAGCGAAGTGTCGACAAACTGACCCTGGCCGGTCTTGAGTCGGTGGACATAAGCCGACACGATGCCCAGGGCGGCCAGCATGCCGGCGTTCATGTCGGTCACCGGGCTGCCGACCTTGACCGGCGCGCCCCCCGCCTCACCGGTAATGCTCATCAGGCCGGAGACACCTTGCGCAATCAGATCAAAACCACCTTTGTCGGCCGAAGGGCCGGTGCGTCCATAACCCGATATGGAGCAATAGATCAGCGCCGGATTGACTGCTTGCAGCGCGTCGAACCCCAGCCCGAGGCGATCGAGCGCACCTTTGCGGTAGTTCTCGGTCAATACATCGGCGCGTTCGACCAGCCGTCGCAACACGCGGCGTCCGCCTTCTGTCTTGAGGTCGATTGCAATGGCGCGCTTGTTGCGGTTCATCATCATGAATGCCGCCGATTCGCCATTGATGCTGGGATCGGCGTAGCGGCGGGTGTCGTCGCCGCCCGGCATTTTCTCGACCTTGATGACGTCTGCGCCCAGGTCGGCGAGCAAGGCGCCACAACTGGGGCCGGCCATGATCTGGGCCAGTTCGAGAACCCGCAAACCGGCCAGGGGGCCGGTCGCGTGCGCCGTTTCCGAGGTAGTTGCCGTCATCGCCCGACAAACTCCGGCGCCTGCTTGGCCAGGAAGGCGTGATAGCCGATGCGGAAATCTTCGCTGTCGTAACAGCGGAAACCTTCGTCGCGTTGTGTTTGGGTGAGCGGCTCGCCCGACTCGATCTCGCGCAGGAACTGCTTGTGCCAGCGCGCTACCAGCGGCGCACCAGAGGCGATGCGCGTTGCAGTTGCGTAAGCCTCGCGGGCGACATCGGCATCGGGCACGACACGGTGCACCAGCCGTCGCGCCAAAGCCTCACGTGCGCCCAGAATGCGGCCTTCGAGCAGCAGCTCGAGTGCACCCGCGCGTCCGGCCAGTTGCACCAGCGCGGCCATCTCGGCGTGTGCCATCACCAGTCCGAGCTTGTTGATCGGCACGCCGAAACGGCTGCTCTCGCCACAGATGCGCAGGTCGCACAAGGCCGCGATTTCGAGCCCGCCGCCGACGCAGATACCTTCGATCAGCGCCACCGTCGGATGCCGGCAGTCGGCAATCGCGCCCAGTGCGTCGTGCAGGATGGCGCCATAGGCCTTGCCCTGCGCAAAGTTGCTTCGCTCGGTCTCGAACTCCGAGATGTCATTGCCCGGCGCAAAGGCCTTGCCGCCGGCGCCGCGCAATACGATGCATCGCAGGTCGTCGTCGCTTGATAGTTCGCGCATGGCCTGGCCCAGGCGCTGCCACATCGGCTTGGTCAGTGCGTTGAGTTTTTCCGGCCGGTTCAGCACCACGGTGGCAACAAAACCGTCGCGCTCGATAAGAATGGTGTCGGTCATCGCAGCTCCAGTCTCCTGTGGTTCGCCATTACTTGTAGAAAACGTCGACCAGGAACAGCGGCACCGCCGGCACGTAGGTCACCAGCATCAGCGTCGCAATCAACAGGCCGATGAACGGCAAATTCACCTTGGTGACTTCCCACATGTCGGCTTTGGCAATCGAACACGAGGCCATCAGCACGCTGGCCACAGGCGGCGTCTGCTGGCCAATACCCAGGTTCAGCGTGACGATCAAGCCGAAATGCACCGGATCGATGCCCACGGCCTTGACCAGCGGCATGACGATCGGCACCACCAGGATGATGGCGGCCGCCGAATGCAGGAACAAGCCGATCACGAGAAAGAAAACGTTCAGGATACCGAGCACCGCATACCGGTTGCTGGTGATGGACGACAGCCAGGTCGCCAACTGCTGCGGAATCTGCTGTTCGGTCAGGTAGACGCCGAGTAATGCGGACGCGGCCACCAGCAACATCACGGTGGCGGTCTGGTTGGCGCCTTCGATCATCGAGTTGTACAGGTGCTTCCAGTCGAGCTCGCGGTAGATCACACCACCGATGAACAAGGCCGCGAGAACCGCCAGCGCCGCGCCTTCGGTCGCCGTCACAACGCCGCCAAAGATGCCGCCCAGGATGATCATCGGCAACGCAAACGCCCAGGCGGCCTCGCGGAAGGTGCGCTTGACCTTGGCCCACTCGAACACCTCTTCCACCGGGTAGTTGCGCTTCTTGGCGAACCAGTAACACATCGCCATCATCCCGCCGCCGCACAGGATGCCGGGGATGATGCCGGCGACAAACAGCTGCACGACCGAGGCGTCGGCCATCACCGCGTACAGAATCATCGGAATCGATGGCGGAATGATCACGGCCAGCGTGGCTGACGATGATGTGATCGCCGCGGCAAACTCCTTCGGGTAACCTTTCTTCTTCATCGCCGGAATCAGGATCGAGCCCATCGCGGCGACGTCGGCCACGGCGGAGCCCGAGATCTCGGCGAAGAACATCGAGGTGGCGATGTTGATCATCGCCAGACCACCCTTGACGAAGCCGAACAGCGCCGACGCGAACGCGATCAGGCGCCGCGACAGGCTGGACGAATTCATGATCGCGCCGGCCAGGATGAATAGCGGGATCGCCAGCAGCGGAAAGCTGGTGGCGCCGGTGTACATGACGATGGCCGAGTTGAGCAACGAATCCATGCCGCCCGAATAGACCATCGCCGACATTGCGACGACTCCCAGCGATATGGCGATCGGAACATTGATCAGGATCAGGGCGACCAGCCCCAGGAACATCAGTGCGACGGTCATTGCATTGCCTCCTGCACCGGCCTTTGCTCGTTGTCGACGATGCCGGCACCACGCGCCTGGCGCAGAACCTCGGGCAGGCTGATCAGCTGGGCGATGATGAACAGCGCGCCGCCGATCGGTATCACCGATTGCGTGAAGCGGGTCGGCACCCAGGTCAGGCTGACCATGGTGTCGCCCTGCAGAATGACCAGAACCTGGAAGCCGTACCAGGTCAGCAGCGCAAAAAATGCGATCACACAGATCTCGGCGAACAACACGGCGGGTACGCGCCAGTGTGGCTGCAGCGCGTTGACCAGGCCCGGAAAACCGATGTGCGCGCGTTTGAGCGCCGCCAGTGCCGCACCGTAATAGGTCAGCCAGGCCAGCATGACCGAGGCTCCTTCGTCATACCAGACAAACGGAATCTCCAGCTTGCGCAAAGCCACGCCAACGAGTATCAGGACGGCCAGGCTGGCCAGCAGGAAGATGACAAACGCAGTCAGCACGCGCTCGAAAACCATGGAAAAAAATGCCATCGGGCCCGCTTCCTTCTGAAGAATGGTTCAAAGAGGCGCCACCCGTCGTCGTGGCCGCTCGGGCCACGATACGGGGGCGCCGGATGTCACATGCCCTTGCCGAGCTCGATGGCTTGTTTCACCAGCTTGCCGCCGTCCGGCACTTCCTTGCCGAAGTCCTCATAGACATCCTTGCTGGCGGCAATGAAGGCGTCCTTGTCGGCTTCGTTGACCTTGATACCCGCAGCCTTCATCTTTTCGAGCAGTTCGTCGTCGAGCTTCGCGGCCTGCGTGTAGACATAGGTCTGGGTGTCCTTGGCCGCCTGGGTCAGGATCGTCTGTACGTCGGCCGGCAGCGATGCGAACTTATTCTTGCCGCTGACCAGGTAGGCCGGCGTGTACACATGGCCCGTCATCGACAGGAATTTCTGCACCTCCTGGAACTTGCTGGAGTAGATCTGCGTAAGCGGGTTTTCCTGGCCGTCCATGACACCGGTCTGCAGCGCGACGAATACCTCGGACAAGGCCATTGGCGACGGATTGGCGCCATAGGCCTGGAACATCTTGACGCGCCACTTGCCTTGCGGCACGCGCAGCTTCATGCCGGCGAGGTCGGCCGGCTTGACGATGGGTTTGGTGTTGGTGGTGATATTGCGAAAGCCGTTCTCCCAGACCGCCAGAATCTTGTAGCCCTTGGCCTCGGCCATTGGTGCCAGCGACAGCCAGACCACGCCAGCCTCGATCTTCTTCATGTGCTCGCGATTTTTTACCAGGTAGGGCATCTCGAACATGCCGAAGGCGTCGACCGCCGACGACATCACCGACGATGGGATCGCCAGCTCCACCGTGCCCAGGCGCAGCTTTTGCATCAGCTCGCTGTCGCCACCGAGCTGGCTGGAGCCGAACACCACGACCTTGGCCTTGCTGCCGAGTTTCTCGTTGGCGCGGCGGGCGAATTCATTGGCCGAAAGTTCGAACAGCGAGCCCGGCCCACCGACGTGGCCGAGCTTGATCTCCATCTGGGCGCTGGCCGGTAGCGCGAATGCGGCCAGCAGGGCGCTGCTGACAAGGGTCTTGGCGAGAGTGCGACGTGTCGTCATGGCGATGTCTCCTTTTATGTCGTGGTAGTTGAGGGTGCCAGTTGTGCAGCAAAGGAATCCATCGCGGCCTGCACGCCGCTTCCTGCCAGCGGAACACCCGCCAGCTTCAAGCCCATCTCGACGCCGGCCAGCGTGGCCAGCAGCGTCAAATCATTGCTGTCACCCAGGTGGCCGATACGGAACATGCGGCCCTTGACCCGACCCAGGCCGGTACCCAGCGACAAATCGAAACGTTGGTGGATCAACTTGCGCAATTCGTCGGCGTCGAGACCTTCTGGCGTGATGACGCCGGTGAGCACCGGCGAGAACACGGTCGGATCGGCGCACTGGATCGGCAGTCCCCAGGCCTGGATCGCACCGCGCACAGCCTGCGCCCAGCGCTGGTGGCGCGCAAAAATCACATCCAGCCCCTGCGCCAGGATCATCTCCAGCGACTCGTGCAGGGCATACAGCAGGTTGGTGCTCGGCGTGTACGGCCAGTAACCACCCTTGTTCATTTCGACGATCTCGTCCCAGGCCCAGAACGCCTTGGGCAGTTTGGCGTTTTTGCTCACCTCAATCGCCTTGGGCGACAGCGCATTGAAGCTGATGCCGGGCGGCAACATCAGGCCTTTCTGCGAGCCGCTGATGGCCACGTCGACGCCCCAGTCGTCGTGTTTGTATTCGGCACTGGCCAGACCCGAGATGGTGTCGACCATCAGCAGGGCAGGGTGGCCTGCGTCGTCAATGGCGCGGCGCACAGCGGCGATATCGCTGGTCACGCCAGTGGAGGTTTCGTTGTGCACCACACACACGGCCTTGAGGCGGTGTTCACGGTCTTCACGCAGGCGTTTGCCGATCGCGTCGGCGTCGACGCCGTGGCGCCAGGCCAGTGGCAGGCCGGTCTCGGCGCAATTGCCGGGTCGGGTCAGAAACTCGGGGGCCAGGCCCAGGCGCTGTGCCATCTTCTGCCACAAGGTTGCGAAGTGACCGGTCTCGACCATCAGGACCGCATCTCCCGGACTGAGCACGTTGACCAGCGCGGCTTCCCATGCGCCGGTGCCCGACGCCGGGTAGATGACTACCGGATGTTTCGTCTGGAAGATCTGCTGCATGCCGGTCAGCACGGTTTTGCCGAGCACGGCGAACTCCGGGCCCCGATGGTCGATGGTGGGCAGGCTGAGCGCACGCAGGATGCGGTCGGGCACCGGGCTAGGCCCGGGTATCTGCAAAAAATGCCGACCGCTGGGGTGGCTGTCTAGACTCAGCATGGTTTTCTCCTGAAGTCGCTAGTTTTGCATACAAAAAATGATTGTCAACCCCATTACACTGGCGTATCGTTCTGCATCAGCAGAATATTTTGCATACAAATTGGTATAAACCCTATGAGCGCTGCGCCGGGCCGTTCCCAAGCAAGCTCGCACCGCAGTGCGAAGCACGAAGGTGATCAAGTGAGCGCTGCGCCGGGCCGTTCCCAAGCAAGCTCGCACCGCAGTGCGAAGCACGAAGGTGATCCGATGAATGCGGTCATTCCCATGCCCCGGCAAGGCCTGCACGAAGAAGTCGTGAGCCGGCTGCGCCTGCGTATCGTCGAAGGGCAGATCGCGCCCGGTGCCAAGCTCAACGAACGCGAGCTCAGTGAGTCGCTGCAGGTCTCGCGCACGCCGCTGCGCGAAGCCATCAAGATGCTGGCCGCGGAAGGCCTGGTTGAACTGTTGCCCAACCGCGGGGCCGTCGCGGCACAACTCAGCCGCCAGGATGTGGTCAATGCGTTCGAGGTCATTGCCGGCCTGGAGGGCATGTCGGGCGAGTTGGCGGCCGCGCGTATCACCGATGCCGAACTGTCCGAGATCCGCGCCTCGCATTACGAGATGCTGGCCGCATTCACGCGGCGCGACCTGCCCGCGTATTACCGGCTCAATGCGCACATCCATGCACGCATCAATGCCGCGGCGCGTAACCCGGTGCTGGCGCAAACCTATCGCACGGTCAATGCGCGCCTGCAGGCGTTGCGCTTTCGCTCCAACTTCGATGAACGCAAATGGGGAATTGCCGTGCAGGAACATGAGCAGATGGTTGAAAAACTGGCTGCGCGTGACGGCCCGGGACTGCGCGCCTTGCTGGTGCAGCATCTGGAGAACAAACGCGACGCGGTGCTTGATCTGATGCAGCAGGGGCTGTTGCAGCCCGGCGCGCGGGAGACGTCATGAGCGCCGCGCCGGGCCGCTCCCAAGCAAGCTCGCACCGCAGTGCGAAGCACGGAGGTTTCCAATGAACGCCCCCTTGTCGGCGCAAGCCCTTGAAGCACTCAAGCGTGGCGCCGGACCCGACGCGGCGGAATTGGCGCGGCGCCTGCGCACCGAGACGCAGGGTGAGGTCCTTTTCGATGCTGCCGCGCGGGGACGCTACGCCACCGATGCCTCGATCTATCAGATTCAACCCGTCGGCGTGTTCGTTCCCAAGACGACGGATGACGTGGCTACCGCGCTGGCCATTGCCCGCGAACTGCGCACGCCCGTGCTCTCGCGCGGCGGCGGAACCTCGCAATGCGGCCAGACCACCGGCGCCGCGCTGGTGATCGACCACAGCAAACATCTGCGTCGCATCCTGCAGGTCGATGCGCAGGCCATGACAGCCGAGGTCGAGCCCGGCCTCGTGCTCGACCACCTGAATGCGGCACTCAAGCCCAAGGGCTTGTGGTTCCCGGTGGACGTGTCGACCAGTGCGCAGGCCACGCTGGGCGGCATGGCCGGCAACAACTCCTGCGGCTCGCGCTCCATCGCCTACGGCAACATGGTGCACAACGTGCTCGGCGTGAACGGCTGGCTGGCCGACGGCTCGCAGTTCGCGTTCGGGCCGGTCGAAACGCTGGGCGTGCGCGAGAAAGCCATCGCTGATTTCGTGCGCGACCTGGCCATGGCGCACAGTGACGAGATCGAGGCGCATTGGCCCAAGGTGCTGCGCCGCGTTGGCGGCTACAACCTGGACATCTTCCATCCGCAGAACGAGCGTCCCTACACACAGGATGGCAGCGTCAATCTGGCCCACCTGCTGGTGGGCAGCGAAGGCACGCTGGCCGTCACCGAGCGGCTGCGCCTGCAACTGGCGCCGCTGCCGCGCGCCAAGGTGCTGGGTGTGGTCAATTTCACCAGCTTTCACAAGGCGATGGACTCGGCCCAACATATCGTGAAGCTTGGCCCCAGCGCCGTCGAACTGGTCGACCGCACAATGATCGAGCTGGCGCGCGCGAATCCGGCGTTCCGGCCAGTGATCGAGACGGCGTTGAACGGTTCACCGGCCGCCATCCTGCTGGTCGAGTTCAGTGGTGACGATCGAACGACGCTGCTGCGCCAGTTGCAGCAACTGGTCACGCTGATGGGTGACCTCGGCTTGAGCGGCAGCGTTGTCGAAATGCCCGACGAGGTGCCACAAAAGGCACTATGGGAGGTACGCAAGGCCGGCCTGAACATCATGATGAGCCTCAAGGGCGACGGCAAGCCGGTGAGTTTCATCGAGGACTGCGCCGTGCCGCTGGTGCACCTGGCCGAATACACCGACGCATTGACCGAGGTGTTCGCCCGGCACGGCAGCCGCGGCACCTGGTATGCCCATGCCTCGGTTGGCACCTTGCATGTGCGCCCCATCCTGGACATGCGCCGTGATGGCGCCGTGAAGATGCGTGCCATCGCCGAGGAAGCGTCCGCGCTGGTGCGCAAATTCAAAGGGGCCTACAGCGGTGAACATGGCGACGGCCTGTGCCGCGGCGAGTGGATCCGCTGGCAGTTTGGTCCCAAGCTGGACGATGCGCTTCGCGCGATCAAGCAGCACCTGGACCCGACCGGGCTGCTGAACCCCGGCAAGATCATCGACCCTCCGAAGATGGACGATGTTTCGCTGTTCCGATACCCGCCGAGTTACCGCACGATCCCCTTGCAACCAGTGTTCGACTGGTCTGCCTGGAACGTGCAGAACGATCCGGTCACCGAAGAGACCACAAAGCACGGCAGCGGCGGCGATACGACCGGCGGACTGGCCAAGGCCGTGGAAATGTGCAACAACAATGGCCACTGCCGCAAGTTCGATGCGGGAACTATGTGTCCGAGCTACCGGGTGACCCGCGACGAGCAACACGTGACGCGCGGGCGCGCCAACACTTTGCGCCTGGCACTGTCGGGGCAGTTAGAGGGCGGCTTCACGTCGGATGCCGTGGGTGACGCGCTCGACTTGTGTGTGGGTTGCAAGGGCTGCAAACGCGACTGCCCGACTGGTGTCGACATGGCGCGTATGAAGCTGGAATACACCGCGCAACGCGCTGCCGAGCGCGGCGTCTCCTTGCTCGATCGTCTGGTGGCGCGTTTGCCCGATATCGCACCGCTAGCCAGTCGCATGCCGTGGTTGTTCAACCTGCGCGACCATATTCCCGGCGCCGCCGCACTGGGCGAGCGCTGGCTGGGTTTGTCGGCCCGGCGAAGCCTGCCGCGCTTTCGCCGCGACACCTTTGCCGCCCAGGCATCTGGCCTGTCGCTGGTCAGTCGGGCCGAGGTTTTAGCCGCGGCCGCGCGCGGCGCCAACGCCGCGGTGTTGTTCGTCGACACTTTCAATGGCCATTTCGATTCCGAAAATGCACGCGACGCCGTGCTTGTATTGCAGGCGGCGGGCTATGCCGTGCACGTGGCAACACAGACCGATGGCCGCTCACCATGTTGTGGCCGTACGCTGCTCGCGGCCGGTTTGGCGGAGCAGGCGAAAGACCGAGCGCGGGCTTTGCTTGACACGTTCACGCCATTCGTCGATGCCGGCATCGCCATCGTCGGGCTGGAGCCCTCGTGTCTGCTGACGCTGCGCGACGAGTATCTCGTCATGGGTCTGGGCGACGCTGCTGCCCGCCTGGCAAGCCTTGCGCTGCTGTTTGAGGAATTCCTGACACGCGAACACCGCGCCGGCCGGCTCGGCGCCTTGCGACTGCGCGCAGCAATGCAGCCGATGCTCGTGCACGGGCACTGCCATCAGAAGGCCTTTGGCGCCATGGCGCCGGTCATTGACGTATTGCGGCTGATTCCTGATGCGCAGGTAGAGACCATCGAGAGCTCCTGCTGCGGCATGGCCGGCGCGTTCGGCTATGAGGCGCGGCACCACGACGTCTCGATGCAGATGGCTGAATTCAGCCTGTTGCCGGCCATCCGCAAACGACCCGATGCGCTGATCGTGGCCGACGGTACCAGTTGCCGGCACCAGATTCATGATGGCGCGCAGCGCGCGGCCCAGCATGTGGCACGGGTGCTGGCGCAACATCTGGCGACGGGTTGACAAGGGGCAGGTCGCACGCCAGCCTGTAAGCCTCGCCCCATCCGTCTTGCCGTGGGCCGGGGTTGGCTACACTGATCCGACCGGCCGCATCCTGGTCGGATCGAGCCTGTTGCCATGATTGCCCGCCTGCTGATTCTGTTGGTCTTTCCCCTGCTCGCGGCCCAGGCATGCGCGGACGAGCCTCTCGCGCCGCCCAATGCCGACACGTCCAGTGCGCGTCCACGAATCGGCCTTGTCCTGTCCGGCGGCGGCGCGCGTGGCGCGGCCCACATCGGCGTGTTGCAAGTGCTGGAAGAGTTGCATGTTCCGATCGATGTCATTGCAGGAACCAGCATGGGTGCGCCTTGATGGGCGGCGGATGGCCGTCATCCGTATCCACCGCCGAGGTCTTCAAGGTATTGCGCTGTACCACGCTCCCAGTATGTCGCGACGCGCTTCGCCGCGCATCGCCGCGATTGCAAACGCCAGCCGTCGTGTACCTGCCCATCTTGCCTGGCCAGAAGCCCTGGCGTGATCAGGCTGCGACGCGACACATCCGGGATCCGGTAGCGTTGCATCAAGTCAGCTTTCGCGTTTGGCGAAGTGGTCTTCGCCTATGCCGTATTCCGGCAGGCCCGTGCTTTTTGCACAATGAACAGACCCGGTCCACATCGGACCATCCAAGGAGACACCCATGAATTCCTTCCTACGCGTTTTGGCCGCGCCGCTGCTTGCGGGCTTGGCCTTTGCCTCTGTTGCGCAAGACAAATATCCGAGCAAGACTGTCACCATCGTCGTGCCACAAGCGGCCGGCGGCGCCAACGACGCGATTGCCAGGGTGCTGGCGCAAAAACTCACCGAGCAAACGGGACAGACCTTTGTGGTTGACAACCGGCCAGGCGCCGGCGGCAATATCGGTACCGTGGCCGTGGCCAAGGCCAAGCCGGACGGTTACACGCTGATGCTCACAGCGGACAGCGCGCAGGTGATCAACCCGTCAATCTACAAGAATCCCGGTTTCGACCCGGTCAAGGACTTCGTGCCGGTCGCACCGGTGGCAACCGCAGGGTATGTGCTGGTGGCGAACAACAATTTTGCACCGAACAATGTGACCGAGTTGATAGCCGCCGCCAAGGCGCAACCCGGCAAGATCACGATCGCGTCGGCCGGCAATGGAACCCTGAATCACCTGATCGGCGCCATGCTGCAAAAGGCGGTCGACATCGATTTGCAGCACATTCCGTACAAGGGGTCCGCGGCAGCCGTGACCGATCTGGTCGCCGGGCAGGTTCAGGTTTCGGTGCAGAGCCTGCCATCCTCGATCGCTTTCATCAAGTCCGGCAAACTCAAGGTGCTGGGCGTGGTCAATGAAAAGCGCGTGCCTGCATTGCCCAACTCACCGACGATCGGCGAGACGATCAAAGGGTTTGGCGCGACGCCGTGGTATGGCATGTTCGCCCCGGCAGGCACGCCCAAGGAAGTGGTGGCTTTGCTGCAGACCGAGATTGGCAAAGCCCTGGACGGTCAGGACGCACAGGCCAAGCTCGATGGTGTTGGCACTGCCGCGTTCAAGGGCACGTCGGAACAACTGGCCGCGCTGGTCCAGAAAGATTTGCCGCGTTGGGCCCGCATCGTGAAGGAATCCGGCGCCTCGATCGACTGATCAGTCGAAGCGGCCGGGTTGCGTCGGCCAGTACGCCAGTTGTTTTTTCATGCTGCAGGCGACGCGGCGCTTCGCAGGTGTGCCACCAGCAAAGCGGTCGCCGGCGTCAGCGTCGACCCCGCCTTCGTCGCCACCAACAGCCTGCGCAGGGCCCATGGTTCGTCTAATTTGACCGCTTCAAGCCGGCGCATGACACGCATGGGTTCGAACGCGGCACGGGGCAATATGCCGATACCCAGATTGACGGCAATCATCTGGCACATCGCGTCGAAACTGCGCACCTGAACGCGCATGTGCAGCGGCAGTCCCGCCTGCTCGGCCTGGCGGGATACCAGTTCTAGCAAGGACGCATGTCGATTCAGGCCGACGAATTCATAGGCCAGGCACTCGTTGAAGGTTACGCTTTTTCGTTGCGCCAACGGATGTTCGCGCGAGCAGGCGACGACCAGTTCGTCGGTCTGGAATGGCGCCACATCGAGACCGAATGCCGGTGTGCCTTCGGCAAATACGCCCACATCAGCCAGACCTTCGACGATCGCCCGCACCGTGTCGCCGCTGAGTTGTTCTTCGACTTCGACCCGGATGTCCGGGTGCTGCCGGAAAAAGCCAGCCAGCGACTCCGGCAGGAATTCGGTCAGCGCCGACATGTTGGCCCACAGCCGCACATGGCCGCGGGCGCCGCGCACATGCTCCTTCATCTCACTGCTGAAATGCTCGAACCCCTGCAGCAAGCGCATCGCATGCTGCATCGCCACATGGCCGGCCGAGGTCAGCACAACTCCTTGCGCGGTTCGTTCCAGCAGAGCCGAGCCGGTGGCGACTTCGAATTCGGACAATCGCCGACTGGCAGCGGACAAGGCCAGGTTGCAGCGCGCCGCGCCCTTGGTGATGCTGCCCGCATGGACGACCGCACAAAACAGCCGCAGCGTCACGAAGTCGACGCGTGCGGGGTTGATGCTTGTCGGGTTCACCATGGTGCGATTGTCACTGCTTGTCGTGAGCCTTCTACTTTTGCGAAGCTGTCGTGCCGACGTGGCAATTGTGCCGGTGTGGCGGGCTGCATAGACTTCCCGCAGGCAATTTTCCGGCCGACACGAATGATGAACGCGAGACCACGACGATGACAAGTTGCACATCCACATCCACATCCACATCCACATCCATGTCACTGGCGGCCTTGCAAGGTCTGCGTGTGATCGAGATGGGCCAGCTGATCGCCGGCCCGTTCGCTGGCAAGACGCTAGCCGAATTCGGTGCCGACGTCATCAAGATCGAGGCGCCCGGCGCCGGCGATCCGCTGCGCAACTGGCGCATGATCAAGGAAGGCACTTCGGTCTGGTGGCAGGTGCAGTCGCGCAACAAGCGCTCCATCGCGCTGGACCTGCGCCAGAGCGAGGGTCAGGAGATCGCTCGCAAGCTGATCAAAGAGGCCGATGTGCTGATTGAAAATTTCCGTCCCGGAACGCTGGAGGGCTGGGGCATGGGCTACGAGGCGCTGTCAGCTTTGAACCCCGGGCTGGTGATGCTGCGCATCTCGGGCTATGGCCAGACCGGTCCCTACCGCGATCTGCCGGGATTTGGCGCGATCGGTGAGGCCATGGGTGGGCTGCGCCACCTGACGGGTGAGCCGGGCCGCGTGCCGGTGCGTTGCGGCATCTCGATAGGCGATACGCTGGCCGCGCTGCACGGCACTATTGGCGTATTGACGGCGCTCTACCACCGCAAGGTCAACGGCGGCAAGGGGCAGGTCGTCGACGTCGCGCTGCATGAGGCGGTGTTCAACGTCATGGAGAGCCTGATTCCCGAATACAGCGCGTTCGGAGCCGTGCGTGAGGCCGCAGGCAGTGCACTGCCGGGTATTGCGCCTTCCAATGCCTATCGCTGCATCGACGGTTTCGTGTTGATCGCCGGCAACGGCGACAGCATCTTCAAGCGCCTGATGGAGACCATCGGCCGCAACGATCTGGGCATCGCACCGGATCTGGCCAGCAACGCCGGCCGGGTGGCGCGCGTGAACGAGCTTGATGCGGCCATAGAAGCCTGGACCTGCAACCGCTCGGTCGAAGACGTGCTGACCCTGCTGGGTGCGGCGCGGGTGCCGGCCGGCAAGGTCTACTCGGCCAAGGACATTGCCGAGGATCCGCATTACCGCGCGCGCGACATGGTTCTGACGCAGCAAACGCGCGACGGGTATGCAGTGGAGGTACCTGGTATCGTTCCCAAGCTCACGGGCACCCCTGGCACGGTGCGCTCGTCGGCGCCCGGGCTCGGAGACGACACCGATTCAGTGCTGGGCGAGATGGGTGTTTCGAAAACGGACATCGCGGCCTTGCGCGGCCGAAAGGTGGTGGCATGATTCGACCGGGCCAACCCAGAAGCGAACTTGGCAGTACGCAGCCTGAAGCTGCACCGGTGAACCGCAACATCAACACCGTCTGGAGCGGCGCGGGCCGACGTATCTACATGCAGGAAGTTGGCACCCGCGACGGTTTGCAGGTCGAGCCGGTGTTTGTACCGACCGATGACAAGATCGCGTTGGTCAATGCGCTTTCGGCCACCGGACTGGCCAAGATCGAGGTTACATCGTTCACATCGCCCAAGGCGATTCCGGCACTTGCCGACGGCGAAATCGTGTTGCGCGAGATCACACGTGCGCCGGGTGTTGTCTACAGCGCTCTGGTGCCGAATGTGCGCGGCGCCGAACGTGCGATCGACGCGCGGACCGACGAGATGAACCTGGTCATGTCGGCCAGCCATTCGCACAACCTGTCGAACCTGCGTATGACGCCGGCGCAATCGTATGCCGCGCTGGCCCAGGTGAACACCATCGCCCGCGATGCCGGTGTCGCCGTTAATGTGTCCTTGTCCTGCAGCTTCGGTTGCCCGATGGAGGGTGACGTGCCGATGAGCACCGTGCTGGATTGGTGTGCGCGTTACGTCGATGAGCTTGGCGCCCGCGGCGTGACCTTGTGCGACACCACCGGCATGGCCTATCCGGGACAGGTGGCCGAACTGACTGCGGCGTTCCGCACACGCTGGCCAGAGATCGAACTGACACTGCACTTTCACAATACCCGCGGCATGGGACTGGCCAATGTGCTGGCCGGCATTGATGCCGGAGCCGATCGCTTCGACGCGTCGCTCGGCGGCATTGGCGGCTGCCCCTACGCGCCCGGCGCGACCGGCAACGTCTGCAGCGAAGAGATCGTGCATGCGCTGGCCTTGATGGGGTACGACACCGGGGTAGATCTGGCCTTGTTGATCGACGCCTCGCGCCGCCTACCGGGCCTGATCGGGCACGACATTCCGAGCCAGATCGTGAAGGCCGGGCGTCGGCTCGACCTGCATGACCGGCCGGCTGACTTCGATGCCGTTGCCGAGCGCGCAATGGCACGTGACCGCGCAATATAGATGCCCGCTCACGGGCGCGATACCTGCAAAAGGGACCGCCTGGTTGGCTTGTCGGCTGTGAGACCGCCGCTGACGACCATTGCGTCCATGGTCAGCGCACCCATAATTCAAGGATGCAGGCTTCGCAACAAACCAGGCAGCCGATGAAATCCAGGGAGGTCGATTTGCCCGTGCTGGTGGCCGGTGGCGGCATTGGAGGACTGGCGGCGGCGCTGGCCCTGACGCGTCGCGGGTTCGCGGTCAAGGTGCTAGAGCAGGCAGCCGAACTCGGAGAGATCGGTGCCGGCATCCAGTTCGGTCCGAATGCGTTTGCCGCGCTCGATGCGCTGGGCATTGGCGAACGGGCCCGTGACCGTGCGGTGTACATCGACGAGATGGTCATGCACGACGCGCTGGACGAGTTTCAAGTGGGTTGCATTCCGACAGGCGAGGCGTTTCGCCAGCGCTTTGGCAATCCGTATGCGGTGATTCACCGGGCCGACATCCATATGGCCTTGCTCGAAGGTTCTCAGGAAACCGGTCGGATCGAGGTGTGCACCTCAACCGCTGTGCAGCAGGTCGAGCAAGACGAACACAGCGTGACCGTTGCCGACGCAAAGGCAGGGCATCACCGCGGTGTCGCGTTGATCGCTGCGGACGGTGTGAAGTCAGCGGTGCGCGCGCAGTATGTCGGTGACGAGGCGCGCGTGCCGGGCCATGTGGTCTATCGGGCGGTGGTCGACATGGCGGATTTTCGGCAAGACCTACAGTGGAGCGCGGCCAGCATCTGGGTCGGCCCGAATTGCCAAGGTGCGTGCATGGCGATGGAAGATGGCGTCACGCTGGGCGAGGCAATGCGTGTGCATGCCAATGATTTTCCCAAGGCGTTTGCGCACTACCAGCGCTCGCGTGTGGCCCGTACTGCGCGCATTGTGTTGTCGGCACGTGAGATGGGCCGGATCTTTCATGCCAAGGGCGTCGAGCGACTATGCGCAACGACTTGTGGAAAGGCCACTCGCCCGAACAATTTTATGATGCGTTGGAATGGCTGTATGGCTGGAAGGTCGCCAACTGTCTGGCCGATTGACCCGCCCGCTGCCAACCTTTCGCCACCCGATTGCCTCAGGAGCCTGAACCATGTCTGATCTCGGACGCCTCGAAGACCTGCCCGCCGAATACCTGTCCGCATTGAAAGCGCAGAACCTGGTGCCGCTGTGGCCCAGCCTGCGCGCTGTGCTGCCGGCGCACAAACCCCGGCCCCACACGCGTGCTACCCATTGGCCATACGCAGCGATCAAGCCGCTGCTGCTGCAGGCCGGTGAACTCACGCCAATCGAGAAAGCCGAGCGGCGCGTGCTGGTGCTGGCCAACCCGGGTCACGGCCTGGAGAAGATGCAGGCCAGCGCCGCGATTTACCTGGGCATGCAGTTGCTGCTGCCTGGCGAGTGGGCGCCCTCGCATCGGCATACACCGAATGCAGTGCGTATGGTGGTGGAGGGCGAGGGCGCATGGACCAACGTCGATGGCGAGAAGTGTCCGATGCGCCGTGGCGACTTGATCCTGACGCCAACCGGCCTTTGGCATGAACACGGCCACGACGGCGACGAGCCGGTGATCTGGCTCGACGTGCTCGACCTGCCGCTGGTGTATTACATGGAGGCGAGTTACCACGTCAACGGTGACCGCCAGCAGGTCCAACCCGGGCGCGGCGACGTTATGTATGCCCACGGTGGTCTCGTGCCGACGCCGGTTTTCGAGCGCAGTAGCAAGGCCTATCCGATGTTGCGGTATCCGTGGGTTGAAGCGCGTGCCGCGTTGATCACACTGGCCCGGGAGCGTGCCGACCTGGATGCGGTGCAGATCACCTACAGCAATCCGCACTCCGGTGGCCACGTGCAGAACATTCTGGGTTTTTATGCGCTGATGCTGCGCCCCGGGCAGAGCTTGGCCCTGCCGGCGCGTTCGCCGGCCATGGTCCTGCATGCCATCGAAGGGCGTGTGACGGTACAGCTGCCGGGTCAGTCTTTTGATTTGGCCGAGGCCGATACCTGCTGCATGCCGGGTTACACGCCGGTTCGGCTGAGCAATCCGTCGCCAAGCGCGCCCAGTTTCCTTTTCATGGCGGACGAGGCGCCGCTGCACCAGAAGCTGGGCGTGTACGAGCGGCGCGACGATCCGACCGATTGAAACAGAGATCGGGCGCGCGGCCAAACGCGGGCATTCCCTGATGCGTTTGTCGGGAGGCGGCCTACACTTGGGGGCTGGCCTGTGTGCCGCGCCTGGCGTGCCATCGGCTACCCGAAAAACAAAACAGTTGGAGACTCTATGACAAACATGAAAAAGACCCTTATCGCGGCCTGCATCGGAGTTGTCGCGCTGGCGGCGAACGCGCAGGAGGTGACACTCAAGGTGCACCACTTCCTTGGCCCGCAGTCGACGCAGCATGTCAACATGTTCGGCGTATGGTGTGACAAGCTGGCCAAGGAGTCGGCCAACAAGCTCAAGTGCCAGATCTATCCGTCGATGCAGCTCGGCGGCAGCCCGCCGCAGTTGTATGACCAGGCCAAGGACGGCGTGGCCGACATCGTCTGGACGGTAGCCGGATATTCCGCTGGCCGCTTCCCGAAGATCGAGGTGTTCGAGTTGCCGTTCATGATGACCAATGCCGAGGCCACCAGCCGTGCGGCATGGGAGTATTACGACAAGTACGACCGAGACGAATTCAAGGACACGCACTTGCTGGCAGTGCATGTGCACGGGCCGGGCAATATCTACACCACCAACAAGCCAATCAAGACACAGGCTGACTTCAAGGGCCTGAAGCTGCGCGCACCGACCCGGCTGACCAACAAGATGCTGGCCATGCTGGGTGCGACACCGGTGGGCATGCCGGTGCCGGCAGTGCCGGAAGCCTTGTCCAAGGGCGTGATCGACGGCGCTGTCATTCCTTACGAAGTGGCGCCCGGCATCAAGGTCAACGAGTTGACCAAGTACACCGCCGAACCCGACCGCAAGTTCAATGCCTTGTATACGACGGTGTTCGTCGTGGCCATGAACAAGGCCAAGTACGAATCGCTGCCGCCTGACCTCAAGAAGGTGCTCGACGCCAACTCGGGCGGCGATTTCTCCGCCTTCATGGGCAAGACCCAGGAAGCAGCCGACGTTCCCGGACGGGCCCAGATGGTGGCGTCCGGCAGTCAGATCACCGTCATTCCGGGCGCAGAACTCGACAAGTGGCGCAAGGCCACCGACACCTTGGACGACCAGTGGGCGGCCGACGTCACGGCCAAGGGCGGCGACGGCAAGAAGCTGTTGCAGGACGCCCGCGACCTGATCAAGAAGCACACCCGCTGATCCCCTTGGGTAATGGCCACCACGGTTGCCGCCGGTCTGCCGGTCGCAACCGGGGTGGGCTGACCGTGCCTGCCAGGAACACCCCGATGAAATCAAACCATGGCTGACGCTGCCTTCGTCGACCAGGAGCGCCCGACCGATCGTGTGGGGCGTGCGCTCGATGGCATCTGTCGCCTGTTTGCCATCTGTTCGGGTCTGATGCTGGTGGCCATGGCCCTGATGTCGGTGTACAGCATCGTGGGACGCGCCTTCTTCGACAAACCCTTGCTGGGTGACTATGAATTGGTGCAGATGATGTCGGCTGTCGCTGTGACCATGGCATTGCCGTTCTGTCAGATGGTGCGCGGTCATGTCATCGTGGACTTCTTCACCGTGCGAAATTCGCCTAAAGCGAATGCATTGCTTGACGCGCTGGCAGCGCTGCTGCTGGCGATCTTCGCTTTTGCGCTCGCTTGGCGCGTGACTGTGGCGACCTTCGAGTTTGGCCGGAACAACGATGCCAGCATGTTGTTGAATCTGCCCACCTGGTGGGGGTATGCCCCGATGGGACCGTCATTTTTTCTGCTCGGTTGCGCCGCGTTGTATACCGGCTGGCAGCACGTTTGGGGACGCCAAGCATGAGCGGCATAGAACAAGGCGCGGTGATTGCCGCACTGATGCTTGTGTTGCTCGCATTGCGCGTGCATATCGGTATTGCCATGCTGGCGGCCGGATCGATCGGTTATGTCTGGATCGTCAACCTCGATACGCTGCTCAACTACTACAAGACCTTCGCCTACGCGCGTTATTCGGTCTACGACCTGTCGGTGGTGCCGCTGTTTCTGTTGATGGGCCAGTTCGCAACCCATGGCGGCTTGTCAAAGGCACTGTTCAAGGCGGGCAACGCGATGATCGGCCATTGGCGTGGTGGCATGGCGATGGCCGCGGTGACCGCCTGCGCCGGTTTCGGCGCGATCTGCGGATCGTCATTGGCTACTGCCGCCACGATGGGGCAGGTGGCGTTGCCGGAGTTGCGCCGCCATGGCTACTCCGCTCGTTTGGCGACCGCGGCCATCGCTGCGGGCGGCACGCTCGGGATTCTGATTCCGCCATCGGTGCCACTGGTGATCTACGCCATCATCACCGAGCAGAACATCGCCAAGTTGTTTGTAGCCGCCTTCATTCCCGGCATCATTGCGGCCATCGGCTACATGCTGGCAATTGCGGTAATGGCGCGTATCGACCCCGAGCATGCGCCAGCCGGCGAACGGTTGCCCTGGTGGGTTCGCATCAAGGCGCTGGCCGAGACCTGGCCGGTCCTGTTGATCTTCGTGGTTGTCATCGGCGGCATCTACGGCGGATTCTTCACGCCCACCGAGGCAGCCTCGATCGGCACCATCGCCACCGGGGGTGTGGCCCTGGTGTCGGGCGGCTTGAAAGGTCGCGGCTTCCTGGAGTGCATTTACGGTGCGGCGCAGGCCACGGCGATGATCTTCCTGATCCTGCTCGGGGCCGATGTGCTCAACGTGTTCCTGGCGCTGACCCAGATGCCGGCCGAACTGGCCAAGTGGGTGATCAGTATGGAGCTCGCGCCGCTGCTGGTTCTGGTCGTGATCCTGCTGATCTACCTTGTGCTGGGTTGCATCATGGACAGCCTGTCGATGATTCTACTGACCGTACCGATCTTTTTTCCCATCATCATGGCTATCGATCTGTGGGGCCTGGCGCCTGATGCCAAGGCGATCTGGTTCGGCATCCTGGCGCTGATGGTGGTCGAGATTGGCCTGATCACGCCGCCGGTGGGCATGAATGTCTACATCATCAGTTCGATGGCCAAGGATGTACCGATGAAGGAGACCTTCATCGGCATCATCCCGTTCCTGATTTCCGATCTGTTTCGCATCACGCTGTTGTTGTTCGTGCCGGGCATCGCGTTGTACGCGTTGCAGGTTCTGCAATAGGCCTTGCGCTTTGACCGGGGTGCCGTGCGGCCACACTCCAACTGGGGGTGGCACCGTCCGTCACGGCGACAATGTGTCTGAACCGCCGCACGACCCAGGAGTCAAACTTGTCCTCTGCCACACCTGCCGTACCGATGTACGGCCCTGCCATTTCCCTTGACCTGGCGCTGCGCGTGATCGCGCGTGCGCACGAAACCGCGTTGGCCAAGGGCTGGCTGATGGCGTTCGCGGTGGTCGACAGCACCGACCACCTGGTGGCCTTGCACCGCATGGATGGCGTGCACCATGCCAGCATCCGCGTGGCACATGGCAAGGCTTCGATGGCGGTCAACTTCAAGCGACCGACCAAGGTGTACGAGGATGCGATTTCCGCCGGTGGCGCCGGCGTGCGCCTGTTGGCGCTCGAAGGCCTGTACCCGTTCGAAGGCGGCATCCCCCTGCTGCAGGACGGCTGCATCGTCGGCGCCATCGGCGTATCTGGCGTGCAGTCGATGGAAGACGGGATGGCTGCGCAGGCGGGTGCCAGTGTGACCAACGGCTAAGGTCGGTCCGATCCAGCATCAACCCCGGGCCGATGCGCGCATCGCGCGCAGATGGTTGGTTGGTGCACGATCCTTGACAATTTGGCATTCACAGGTAAAGTGAATTCTGTATACGGAGTACGGAATCCTTTTTATTCATGACGGCCCAACTCATCAAACTGATCGCCACGCCCGACCTGGTCGAGCAGGTCTACGCCCGGCTAATTGACGCCATCAGTGACGGTTCGCTCGCTCCGGGCCAGCGCATCACGCAGGAAGAGATTGCCGCGCAATTGGCGGTGTCGCGCCAGCCCGTGTTGCAGGCGCTGCGCCTGCTCAAGAAGGACGGCTTTGTGCGTGATGCACCGGGCCGGGGTCTGCTCGTTGCGCCGCTGGAGCCGGAATGGATTGCCAAGGTCTACCAGGTGCGTGGTGCGCTCGATGCGCTGGCGGCGCGTCTGGCCGCGGCCAAGCGGCTGCAGATCGACCCGCTACTGGTCGCCCATGGGCGCAAGGCCGCGCGCGGCAGGAACGTCAAGGCCATGATCGACGCCGACCTTGCGTTCCATGATGCGATCTATCGAGCCTCGGGCAATGACCTGATTGCGCAGGCTGCCCATGCGCATTGGCGCCACTTGCGCCGCGTCATGGGCGCGGTGCTGCAGCAGTCCGTGCAGCGCGAGGCGTTATGGGACGAACATGCGGCGATTGCCGACGCGATTGCAGATGGCGACGGCGATCGCGCCGCCGACCTGATCACCGGGCATGCGCAACGTGCCAGCAACAACCTGAGCGACATCCTGACCCACGTACTGGCCAAAAGCCGAGGAGATACCCCATGAAGCTGACTGCAGAACAACACGCCCAGTTCGAGCGTGATGGCTACCTTTTTTTCCCGGGCCTGTTCAAGCCCGAGGAAGTCAGGACACTGGCCGACGCCGTACCCGAGTTGTACAGCCGGCGTGAAGCCTACAACGTGCGCGAAAAAGGCAAGGATGCGGTACGTACCAACTTTGCCGCGCACATGGTCAGTGAACCGTTTGCGCGGCTGGCGCGCCATCCACGCATGATCGAGCCGGTGCGGGATCTGTTCGACGAGGATCTCTACATGCACCAGTTCAAGGTCAACGGCAAGATGGCGTTCGAGGGCGACGTCTGGCAATGGCATCAGGACTACGGCACCTGGCTCAATGACGACATGATGCCGACCGAACGTGCGATGAACATCGCGATCTTCCTGGACGACGTCAACGAGTTCAACGGGCCTTTGATGTTCATACCCGGTAGCCACAGACGGGGCGTGGTGGATGCGAAACACGACTTGACGACGACCAGCTACCCATTGTGGACCGTTGACGACGACCTGATTCGCCAACTGGTCGAACGCGCCGGCGGCAAGGACGGCGGTATTGTCTCGCCGAAAGGGCCGGCCGGGTCCATGATCCTGTTCCACAGCTGCCTGGTGCATGCGTCGAGCAGCAACCTGTCGCCGTGGAACCGGGTCAGCGTATATCTGAGCCTGTGTGCGGTGAGCAACCATATCCGGCGCCACAAGCGGCCGGAGTACATCGCCCACCGCGACTTCACACCCATCGCCTGCCTGCCTGACGACTGCCTGCTGAGGGACTACCCGGTCGATGTGCCCTGGAAAGACGGCATGCCGGCCAGCGCTTTGAAGACGACATCGGTGCCGTTCGGCGAACTGAAGGAGGTGGCATGAGCGCCGCCGGGCCGTTCCCAAGGCCGAATTCCGCAATGCGCAGCATGGAGGATGCCTGATGAGCGCCGCGCAGGGCCGCCCCAAGCAAGCTCGCACCGCAGCCCGAAGGGCGGAGGTTACCCCATGAGCCTTTTTGCAAAACTTCAGCGTCGCGCAGCCGAGGGCAAGCCGGTGCGGGTCGCTCTGATCGGTGCCGGCAAGTTCGGTTCGATGTATCTGGCGCAGATTCCGCGCACGCCCGGCGTTCAATTGGTCGGAATCGCCGACCTGTCGCCCGACGCGGCCCGGGCCAACCTGGCTCGTGTGGGTTGGGAGCCCGGGCGCACACAGGCGCGCTCACTCGACGATGCGCTCGCGACCGGGCGTACCTACATCGGGGAAGACTGGCAGGCACTGGTGCGCCATCCGGCCATCGACGTCGTGGTCGAGTGCACCGGCCATCCGATCGCCGCGGTCGACCATTGCCTGGAGGCGTTTGCGCACGGCAAGCATGTGGTCAACGTAACGGTCGAGGCGGACGCGTTCTGCGGCCCGTTGCTGGCACGCAAGGCATCAGAAGCCGGTGTTGTCTATTCGCTGGCCTTTGGCGATCAACCAGCGCTGATCTGTGACCTGGTCGATTGGGCGCGTACCTGCGGTTTCCCGGTGGTGGCAGCAGGTCGCGGTCACAAATGGCTGCCACATTTCTGCGAGTCCACGCCGGACACGGTATGGGGCAACTACGGCCTGACGCCGGAGCAGGCCGTCCGAGGAGGCCTCAATCCCAAGATGTTCAACAGTTTCCTTGATGGCTCCAAGCCGTCGATCGAAAGTACGGCCGTGGCGAACGCCACCGGACTCACCGTACCGTCGGACGGTCTGCTTTACCCGCCTGCCAGCGTAGAGGACATACCGTTCGTGACCCGGCCACGCAGCGAGGGCGGTGTACTCGAGCGCAAAGGCATGGTCGAGGTGATTTCGTCGCTCGAAGCGAATGGCCGCAAGATTCCCTACGACATTCGCATGGGCGTGTGGGTGACGGTGGAGGCCGAGACCGATTACATCAAGAACTGCTTCGAGGAATACAACGCGCATACCGACCCAAGCGGGCGTTATTTCACGCTGTACAAACGTTGGCACCTGATCGGCCTGGAGGTGGGTATGTCGGTGGCCTCGGTAGCGCTACGTGGCGAGCCTACCGGAGTGGCGACCTGCTGGAATGCCGATGTCGTGGCCACCGCAAAACGCGACCTCGCGCCCGGCGATTTGCTCGATGGAGAGGGTGGCTACACCGTGTGGGGCAAACTGTTGCCGGCGGATACCTCGGTGCGTCTGGGCGGCCTGCCGCTGGGATTGGCGCACGACGTCAAAGTCGTGCGCCCGGTCCAGAAAGGCCAAAGCCTGTGCTGGGCCGATGTCGCGATGGACACCACGACCCATGCCTACAAGATTCGCCAGCAGATGGAGGCGATGTTCGCTCAGCCGCAGCGCCAGGCGGCTTGAGAGCCGCCCGATGCGACTGGCTCAGCGGCCCTTCGCCTTGCGCCAGGCGGCAAAGTCATCCTTCGATTGCTGCTGCGTGGCGGGATACAACCCGATGATCGAGCGGCCCTTTTGCACCTCTTCGGTGACGAAGTCTTCGTAAGCCGTCATCTCCACTGCCTCGTCAGCGACTTCGTCGGCCAGGTGGGCAGGTATCACGAACACGCCTTCGCGGTCGCCCACGATGACGTCGCCGGGGAACACAGCCACATCGCCGCAACCAATCGGTACGTTGATGTCCAGGGCCTGGTGCAGCGTCAGGTTGGTTGGTGCCGACGGCCGGTTGTGGTAGACCGGGAAGCGCATCTCGGCCAGTTCGGGTGAATCGCGGAATCCGCCATCGGTGACGACGCCGGCGGCGCCACGCACCATCAGCCGCGTGATCAGGATCGAGCCAGCCGATGCGGCGCGGGCATCCTTGCGGCTGTCGATCATCATGACCGCACCTTCAGGGCATTGATCCACTGCCACACGTTGCGGGTGTTTCGGATCCTGGAACACGGTGATGCCGTTCAGATCTTCGCGCGCCGGAATGTAGCGCAGCGTGTAGGCTTCGCCGACCATGTTCGGCAGCGTTGCGTTAAGCGGGCGCACGTCCTGGATGAACTGGTTGCGCAGGCCACGCTTGAACAGCGCGGTGCACAAGGTGGCGGTGCTGACAGTCTTGAGTTTGTCGCGGGTTGCGGGATTAAGTGGCATGGGTTTTTCCTTGCGGGTCAATAGATGGCCGGCTCGCCAACAGGCGCGCCGAATGAGGTTTCCAGATAGTCGAAGTCGCAGCCTTTGTCGGCCTGCATGATGTGCTGGCTGAACATGTGACCGTAGCCGCGTTCGAAGCGTTTCGGTGCAGGTGTCCAGCTGGCTTTTCGGCTTGCCATCTCGGTATCGCTGATGTCCAGATGAATGGTCCGCGCGGGCACGTCGACCGTGATCATGTCGCCGTTTTTCACCAGCGCCAGCGCGCCGCCGATGTAGGCCTCGGGTGACACATGCAATACGCAGGCGCCATAACTGGTGCCACTCATGCGGGCATCCGAGATGCGCATCATGTCGCGCACGCCCTGCTTGATCAGCTTGGTCGGGATCGGCACCATGCCCCATTCCGGCATGCCGGGGCCGCCTTGCGGGCCGGCGTTGCGCAGGATGATGACATGGTCTTCGGTCACGTCCAGGTCCGGGTCGTCGATCGCCGCCTTCAGCGTCGGGTAGTCGTCGAACACCATGGCCGGGCCGGTGTGTTTCAGGAATTTCGGGCTGCAGGCGCTGGGTTTGATCACGCAGCCGTCGGGCGCCAGGTTGCCGCGCAGCACGGCCAGCGCGCCTTCCTGATAAATCGGCTTGTCCAGCGGACGGATCACGTCGTCGTTGTAGACCTCGGCACCTTCGAGGTTCTCGCCCACGGTCTTGCCGGTCACCGTCATTGCGTCCAGGTGCAACAAGCCGCCGTCGCGCAGGCGGGCCATCAGGCCGCGCATGCCCCCCGCATAGTAGAAGTCTTCCATCAGGTACTGCGTGCCGCTGGGTCGGATGTTGGCGATCACCGGCACCTTGCGGCTGAAGGTATCAAAGTCGTCCAGCGACACCGCGCAATGGTCGCCTGCGCGGCGCGACATCGCCACCAGGTGGATGATGGCATTGGTCGAGCAACCTTCGGCCATGGCCACGGTGATCGCGTTCTCGAAGCTCTTGCGGCTGAAGATGCGCGCCGGGGTCAGGTCTTCCCAGACCATGTCGACGATGCGCCGGCCACACCGGGCCGACATGCGCGGATGGTTGGCGTCCGGTGCCGGGATGCTGGATGCGCCCGACAACGTCATGCCCATCGCCTCGGCGATGCCCATCATCGTGGCGGCCGTGCCCATCACCATGCAGGTGCCGTGGCTGCGCGCAATGCCGCCCTCGACCTCGAGCCATTGGGTTTCGGTGATGTTCCCGGCGCGGCGTTCGTCCCAGTACTTGAACGAATCCGAACCCGATCCCAGCGTCTTGCCTTTCCAGTTGCCGCGCAGCATGGGGCCTGCGGGCAGGTAGATGCACGGGAAGCCGGCCGAGATCGCACCCATCATCAGGGCCGGTGTGGTCTTGTCACAGCCGCCCATCAACACCGCGCCATCGACCGGATGGCTGCGCAGCAGTTCCTCGGTCTCGATCGCCAGCAGGTTGCGATACAACATGGTCGTGGGCTTGACGAACTGCTCTGCCAGCGAGATCGCCGGCAACTCCAGCGGGAAACCGCCGGCCTGCAGGATGCCGCGTTTTACGTCCTCGACGCGTTGCTTGAAATGGGCGTGGCAGTTGTTGATGTCGCTCCAGGTATTGATGATCGCGATGATCGGCTTGCCTTCCCAGTCCGCACGTTCATATCCCATCTGCATGGCGCGCGAGCGATGGCCGAAGGAGCGGAAGTCGTCAGGGGCGAACCAGCGTGCACTGCGCAGTTCTTCATAGGTTTTTCGGGTCATGGTGGTCCTCGGTTACGCGATTATTCGGATTCAGGGGATAGGGGAGGCTGCCGAACGATGGTTGCGGCGTCGCTCGTCCGCCGTCCCGCGCCGTGCAGCAAGCATACCGCCTGTGGTTCGCCCGGGTGCGCCAAGGTGGCCAGGCAGGATCGGTCGCGCCGAATCAGTCCAGGCCCAGCTTGTTGTCGATGATGATGCGGGCGTAACGCTTGCGGTCGTTGGCGATCAGCTGAATGAAGTCGGCCGATGAGCCGCTGGTGGCCACAGCGCCTTGTGCCAGCAACTGTTCCTTCACTTCGGGTTGTGCCACCGCCTGCTGGATGCTTTTGCTGATCTTGTCGACGATGTCTTGTGGCGTGCCGGCAGGTGCCAGCAGGCCGAGCCACGAACCGGACTCGGCGCCCTTGACGCCAGCTTCTTCCAGCGTGGGTACATCGGGCAACGCCGACACGCGTGACTTGCTGGAAATCGCCAATGCCTTGAGCTTGCCGGCCTTGATGTGGCCCGACATCTCCAGCACCGACGAAAAGATCATGTGCACGTTGCCCGCCATCAGGTCGGTCATGGCAGCACCGCCGCCCTTGTAGGGCACATGCAGGATCTGGGTGCCGGTGGCAATTTTGAAGGTCTCGGCCGAAAGGTGCGGCGAGCCGCCATTGCCGGAGCTGGCGTAGGTGTACTTGTCCGGGCTGGCCTTGGCCAGCGCCACCAGTTCCTTGACACTGTTGGCCGGCACGCTCGGTGTGGTGGCCAGCACGAACGGCAGTTCGGCGAACTGCGCAATCGGCGTGAACGAGGTGTCCGGGTTGTAGTTCAGCTTCTTGTACAGCGTTGGGTTGATCGATTGCGTGCCCACGTTGCCGGTCATCAAGGTGTAGCCGTCGGCTTTGGCGCGCGAGACGATTTCCAGGCCGACATTGCCGCCGGCGCCACCCTTGTTGTCGATTAGCACCGGCTGGCCCCACATCAGAGACAGGCGTTGCGCGACGATGCGGGTACCGATATCGGTACCGCCGCCGGGTGCGAACGGCACGACGATGGTGACCGGCTTGGTCGGCCATGTGGTCTGTGCGAACGCACTGGCGCCCAGCAGCAAAGCGGGCAAGGCCAGGGCGAGGGCGCGCCGTGCGGGTTGGATCGATCCGAATGTCATGACTGTCTCCGATGGTCGTTGAGGGTGAGGGAATCCACATGTTTGTGGAATTCTAGAATTCTAGAATAACATGTGCTGCATGACAAGCAACCGATAGACTTGGTCCATGGCGCGACCCAGAGCTCATATTCCCGGCATGGCGGCGGCCACCAGCGTTGCCCGGGGCGGCGCGCGCGGTCAGATCGGCCAGGAGGCCTATGAAAGCATTCGCATGGCGATCCTGAACTGCTCGTTTCCACCCGGCACGGCCTTGTCCGAACTGTCAGTTTCAGAAGAACTTGGCGTCAGCAAGGCGCCGGTGCGGGATGCTTTCCGGCGACTGGCCAGCGAAGGATTGCTTGAGGTGGTGCCGCAGCGCGGAACCTCGGTAGCGTTGCTGAGCCGCTCGCGCATCGCCGATGCGATCTTTGTGCGTGAAGTGATCGAATGCCGCGCCGCCGAACTGGCGAGCCAGGCTCCTTTGGCGGAGCGCAAGGGCCTGACCCAACTGCTCGACCGTCAGATCAAGGCATCGGATCAGAAGGATTTCCTCGGTCATCTGATGGCCGACGAGGACTTGCACCATGCGATCCTGGTGCTGGCCGGTCATCGCCATGCCTGGGGGCCGCTGATGCTGGCGCGCACCGGCATGAACCGTATCCGGCATATTGCGATTCCTGAACTCGGCGGCAACCGCATTGCCATCGACCAGCACCGCCAGGTGGTGCGCGCCATTGTGACGGGCGACGGCGCCAGTGCACGCGAAAAGATGCTCGAACACATTCGGCTGCCACTGCGCTTCGTCGACACCATCTGCGAGCGGTATCCGCACTACTTCGCGCCGGATTGACGGCGCTCCCGCCACGGCGAGCGCCGGGACCGGTCAGTCGGGCATGGCCTCGTGCGGCGGCAGCAGCACCTTGCTGCCGATGTGGCGCTTGTCCAGAAACTCCAACTGCGCCTGACAGATGTCAGCCAGTGGCCGGATGTCTGCGACGGCTGGCGACACGTCGCCGCGTTGCAGCAGCGCCACCAATGCCGGCAAGGTATCGCGACGGTAGACGCTGGAGCCGAAGAACGACAGGCTCTTGAGATACAGGGTGCGCAGGTCCAGCGTCACCATCGGCCCGGCAATGGCGCCGGCCGTTACATAACGTCCGCCAGTGGCGAGCAAATCGAGACAGGGCGCGAAGGCATCACCACCCACCACATCGGCAATCAGGGACAGTGGCGCGCCGTTCAGGCAGGCGCGAATGGCGCCCGCCGGGTCGCTGGCTGCGCGATCAACGACAAAATGCGCGCCCAGTGCCAACAGCGCCTCGCGCTTGCTGGCGCCGCACACGGCCACGACGGTGGCGCCACTGGCACGTGCAATCTGCACCAGAAAACTCCCGACGCCGCCCGAAGCGCCGGTCACCAGCACCCGGTCGCCGGTACGCAGACCGGCCATCAGCATCATGTTCATGGCGGTGCCGCCTGAGCAAGGAACGGTCGCCAGCTGGGCATCCGTCAGCGCGAGGTCATGGGCCACGGTGATCGCGTTGCCCGCCGGAACCACGGTGTACTGCGCGAAACCACCATCGCGGTGCGCGCCGAGAAAGCCGGTGCTCTCCAGGCTGGTTGTGTCGTTTAGTGCGTGGAAATAAGGGTCGCAGATCACCCGTTCGCCGATACGCTGCGGGTCGACACCTGCTCCGACGGCCGCAATGATGCCAGCCACGTCGGCGCCCTGGATCCGCGGAAACTCGATGTCGCTGCCCCAGTCGCCGGAGTCAGCGTGTTCGACTGCAAATCCCGCCTGCGCACCCTCGGCTTCGGTGCCGGTCTTCACCGCCTTGTTGTACCAGCCCGAGCGGGTGTTGATGTCGGTGTTGTTGATGCCGGCGGCGCGTACCCGGATCAGCACCTCGCCCGGTTCAGGATGGGGAACCGGAACGTCTTCACGATAATGCAGTTTGTCCAGGCCGCCGTAGCCGGTCAGCAAGACCGCGGCCATACGGGTCGGGATGGGCATCGTCATGACGCCAGTTTAGGTCAGTATGGCAAGCTGCCCAACCAGCAGTGGCTAAGCGTCACTGCCGGCCGCCCAGCCAGGCACCATCGGCACGCAGGCGCTGCTGCAACTGTTGCGGGTTCAGTGCGCGTGGTGCGAGATCTCTGGCGCAGGCCATTGCCGCCGCAGTGCCGGCCGCCTGGCCCATGACAAAACAGGCGCCCGACACACGCGCCGCAGACTGCCCCAAGTGCGTCATGGATGCGCAGCGCCCGGCCACCAGCAGGTTGTCCATGGCACGCGGCAACAACATGCGATAGGGCAGCTGGTTGTAGCCACGGCAGTTCGGGATGTCCTGCCACTTCAAGGCCACATTGCCAGCCACGTGTTCCTCGATCATCCAGCCGTTGACGCCGATGCTGTCGTCAAAGTCGACACATTGCAGCACGTCGTGCTCGGTCAGTTGGTAGTCGCCCAGTACACGGCGGGTTTCGCGCACGCCCACCTGAGGGGCGATTTCCAGCAGGTAGGCCTTTTCGAAACCGGGAACTGTGCTGCGCAGGAAGTCGAAAAATTCGACAACCTGCTGCCTGCCCTGGACTTCGGCGGCGCTCAGTTGCACTGCAACAGTGCCGTCGACCGGGCTGCCGTCGGGGTTGGACAGCTGCGTCACGTTGACGCGCCATTCGGATGGGTTTTTCTGCGGTTTGACGATCGGGCCCTTGCGTGCGAAACGCCGGCCCTGCGCCTGTGCCTGCTCCATTAGCGCGCCGATCTGGCGCACGCCCTTGGTCGCGCGTTCGGCGTCGACGCCATTGACGCGGAACATCGTCGACGGATACATCATGCCTGTGCCGTCCGACCCTTTTTCAAAGGCAGCGCCGGCGTGAAACGCGAGGTCCCCGTCGCCGGATGCGTCGATGAAGAAACGCCCACGCACCGCGTGTCGGCCGGATTTGGTTTCGATCAGCACGGCGTCGATGCGGCGTTCGTCGCGTTTGACCACGCCCACGGCGAGTGCATGGAACAGCAGCTGCGCGCCGCTGCCCAGCACCATCTGGTCCGCGGCCACCTTGAACGCCGCGTTGTCATAGGCCTGCGCGGCGATGCGGTCGCCGAATACCCGATGCGGCTCGTTCAGTCCGCCCAAGGCGCGCATGCGTGAGAGCAGGTCATCGGCCACGCCGTGCACCACCTGTTCGATGTTGCCGAACACATTGGCATGCAGGCCGCAGAAATTGGTGACGCCGGCGACCGTGCCCATGCCGCCGAGAAAACCGTATGACTCGATCAGCAGGGTGCTGCGTCCGCCCCGGGCTGCCGCTGTCGCCGCGGCCATGCCGGCCGGGCCGCCTCCGAGCACCACCACGTCGAATGTGCCAAACACCGGCGTCTGCCGGCTGGGTTCGATGATCGTCATGTGCATGCCGGTATGCGTCAGCTGGCCGAGGGCGGTGCGCGCAAGCGACGCTGCGTCAGAACGGTGCGTCGGTGTTGCTCGTGGGTGGTGCTTCTACAGCGGCGGCGTCAGCCAGCGGCTCGACCTTGTCGCTCGACGCTGCGCCAGCGCGCGCACCGGACAGATTCTTGCGCAGCAGCGTGCGCACCTCGGCCTTTTCACCTGCGCTGGCGAACTTGCTGTATTTGCTGACGATCGACACCAGCTGGGCGTAGATCTTCGGATTGCCGGCCAGGCATTCCTTCTGCTCAAGGAAGTCGGCCTCGCCGCTGAAATTGCCGATCAAGCCGCCGGCCTCGGTGACCAGCAGCGAACCGGCAGCCACATCCCAGGGTTGCAGGCCGGTCTCGAAGAATCCATCGGTGTAACCGGCGGCGACATAGGCCAGGTCCAGCGCGGCAGCGCCAGGCCGGCGCAAACCGGCGGCGCGTTGCATCACGTCGCCCATCATGGCCAGGTAGCTGGGGAAGTTGTCACCGGTGCGGAACGGAAAGCCAGTGGAAATCAGGCTTTCCTGCAAGCGGATGCGCTTGGACACGCGCAGACGCCGGTCGTTGAGATAGGCGCCACGGCCCTTGGTGGCGCTGAACAGGTCGTTGCGCGTGGGGTCGTAGATCACCGCATGCTCGATCTTGCCTTTGAATGCCAGAGCGATGCTGACGCAATACACCGGGAAGCCATGAATGAAGTTGGTCGTGCCGTCCAGCGGGTCGATGATCCAGACGAAATCCGAATTCTTTGCGCCGTGCTCGTTGCCAGACTCTTCCGCCAGAATGCCGTGCTCGGGGAATGCCGTCAGCAGGGTTTCGATGATGGTCTTCTCGCTGGCGTGATCCACCTCGGTGACGAAGTCGTTGACCTGCTTTTGCGAAATACGCACCGCCTCGACGTCGAGTGCGGCGCGGTTGATGATGGCGCCAGCGGCACGGGCGGCCTTGATGGCCACGTTGACCATCGGGTGGAGGTTTGGGGACGGCATGGTTTGTTCGTTTCGGTTTGGGCGCAACCTTCAGGCTGCGCGCCGCACTGCAAGCAGGAGCGTTGGCCGGATGCACGATGGCAGCCGCGAGACCCGGTATTTTCCCATGAAAAGCGCAGTCGCCCGGGCTCGCCGGATCGCGCGGCTGCGGCGCGCAGACAATTGGCCCCATGCATACACGTTTCGTACTGATCCAACCCAGCCACGCCGGCAATGTCGGCGCCGCCGCCCGTGCCATGAAAGTCATGGGTTTCGACGACCTGGTGCTGGTCGCGCCGCGCTGGGCCAATGTGCTGCGCCGCGAGGAGACCATCCAGCGCGCCAGCGGGGCGCTCGATGTGCTGGCCCAGGCGCGCATTGTCGAGACGCTGGACGAGGCGCTGGACGGCATGACCCATCTGTGCGCCACTGCGATGACACCGCGCGACTTCGGCCCGCCGACCATGTCTCCGCGCGAATGTTTCGCGCGCCTGGTCGCCGGCGAACCGCTCAATCCGGTATCGAAGGCTGCGCCGGCCGGTCCTGTGCCGTTGCCCGGTGGCGTGGCGATGTTGTTCGGCTCCGAGCGGTTCGGCATGCGCAACGAGGATGTCTACCGTTGCCATGTGGCCTTGTCGATCCCGACCAATCCCGGTTTCGGTTCGCTGAACCTCGCAGCGGCGCTGCAGGTGCTGGCCTACGAATGGCGCCTGGCGCTGGGCGGCTTTGCGGTGGAGCCGTCGGCCGGTGTCGTGCCGCCGCGCGCGGCCGATGCCAAGCAGGTGGCCGGATTGCTGGCGCATTGGGAGCAGGCCTTGATTGCCGTGCGCTACCTCGACCCGGCCACACCGGGCAAGCTGATGCCGCGGCTGAACCAGTTGTTCAACCGCGCCGGCATCACCGACGAGGAAATCCACGTTCTCAGAGGTGTCGCCAAGGCCATGCTCGAAACAGCCTCGGCTGCCAAGGGCTAGACTATCGCGCATGTTTTCCCGTATCCGCTCCGACATCCGGTGCATCCTGGACCGTGACCCTGCTGCGCGCAGCTCCTGGGAGGTGCTGACCTGTTATCCGGGTTTGCATGCGCTGATCCTGCACCGGCCGGCGCACTGGTTCTGGAACCACGGCTTCACCTGGCTGGGCCGCTTCACGTCCCATATCGCGCGGTTTCTCACGGGGGTCGAGATTCACCCGGGCGCCAAGATCGGTGAGCGGGTCTTTTTTGATCATGCCATGGGGGTGGTGGTCGGCGAGACCGCCGAGATTGGTGACGGCTGCACCATCTACCACGGCGTCACCTTGGGCGGTACCTCGCTGTACAAGGGTGCCAAGCGCCATCCGACGATAGGTGCGGACGTCATCATCGGTGCTGGCGCGCAGGTGCTGGGCGGCTTCACCGTGGGCGATGGGGCCAAGATCGGTTCCAACGCGGTGGTGACCAAGCCGGTTCCGGCAGGCGCCACGGCGGTCGGCAATCCGGCGCGCATCATTCAGGGCGAGGGGGATGCCAAGCGCGAAGCGGCCGCGTCCAAGATGGGTTTTTCGGCCTATGGCGTCACGCAGAACGATGATCCGCTGAGTCTGGCCATGCGCGGCCTGATCGACAACGCGAGTTCGCAGGAGCACCAGATCGCGATGTTGTGGGAGGCCATCGGCACTTTGTCCGAAGGCCGCAGCCAGGGCGGTTGTGTGCCCTCCGACGCTTGTCGCGATGGGGATTTCAAGGCCGACCAGCTCAACCAGCTGGTGGGCAAGTAGAGCGCAGCGTCAGTTGGCCGGCGGTGTCTGGCGCAGGGCCGATTTGGGCCTGAATGCCTGGCAGACCTTGGCATCGGTTTCCATGTAAGGCCCGCCAATCAGGTCAATGCAATACGGTACGGCGGCGAAGATGCCGGGTACCAGCGACTCCCCGGTGTCCGATCGCAGAC
>JBBQJP010000046.1:0-36761 GCA_038326025.1 Burkholderiales bacterium | reverse complement strand
CTCGTCCGTTCGAGTGGAAGTTCACCCGCACCGACCTCAACGCCCTGATCGGAAGAATCCGGAATCGTTGGGCACTCAGCCACCCGTTAAAGCTGGCGGCCTGAAAATACGTGAACGAATTTCTGAAACAGACTACTTAGCATCTAGTTGATCCAACAGCGCGTGAAGCTCGGGCAACCGCTTACCCTTCGCGGCAAGGCCATTTAGACGCCCTGTAAGGGCTTCGTTCTGCCGTTGCCACACTCTGCAAACGCCGGTAGGTCCGTGTTGATCGGTGGTGTCGGTTCATGGCGATCCTTGGATGTGGTCTCGCCATCGTGCCGGTAATGCTGGTCGGTGCGCATCATCGGATCGGGTGATGCGATTCGCGACGCCTGAAATGACGGGCGGCAAGGCAGCGATCGTTGTCATTCCCTAACCAAGTCTGCCGATCACGAAACTGCCGTTTCCGGAATCGAAGTCTGATGCACAAGCAGACGACCGTTTGAAGAAGATCCAAGTCAGCCATCAAATGGGCTACGGCAGCCCAATGGTCATGCGGCGAAACTGGAGTCGGCGGCTCGCGCGCCGCCGGGCGAAGCCTGCGCCGACTAGCGCCAGACTAAATAGCGCTAGCGACGTCGGTTCCGGAACCTGCTGCCCAAGAAACACTGCCGACAGATCACCGCTGATGATCCTCGTCCCTAAAGTGCCGTCGACTACCGTGTCGGAATCGCCATCCACCTGAAAATCAATGAAGAACGGCCGCGGGCTGATGAAGAACGTCTCACCAAAAGCGGTCAGCATGAAGTCGCCCCACTCGAAGCTGAACTTACTCGAGGTGGCGTCCAGGCTAGCATTGCCGAGGGACTGGCTGGTACTGGCTGCCAGAAGACTATCGTCAACTAAGTCGGCCAGCAAGGGCGAGGTCAAGCCGTCACTCAGAGTCGCCGTGGTGTCGCTGTTCGGATCAAGGTACAGATTGAGCGTGCTGTTGGTCGACACAAACGAGTTAGTGCCGTTGATAGTGCCGGAAGCAGCGATGACGATGTACATCCTGTAGCCGTCGAACAAATTGCTGGTTCCGTCGTTTGACAGGTAACTACCGAACGTCCCATATACCTGCGCCGCGAAGGTGCCGGGCCCGGTGACGGTCAGCCGCTCCTCGTAGGAGCCGGTAAGTTTGTTGATCGGCAGCGCAGCGTTGCTCCCACCAATTACGGTCTCATTGATTGTGAAATCACCGAAAACTACGGCGGCAGAGGCCGGATTACCAAGAGCGACAACCGCTGCAGCAGCTATGGAACCTAGAAACTTGTTCATTGATTACTCCGCAGGATGAAAGGAAACTGGGTAAAAAGTCGGCGTTCAAAAAGAAAGCATTACGTGTGCCATGTCTAAAATTTCTTGTGAATCATGAACTTGCGCTTCTATGAAGTGGGCCTCAGCGAAAAACTGTAAAGATTAATGACAGCTTGAAATCGGCGCGCGAGGGTGAATTAGGCTTTTTTCAGGACGTTTAGCAAAGGAACGGATAACGGTCGGTTTCCCATATGGACACGCCAGACTTTTGACCCGCCCCCGGTGTCCAGCAAAAAACCATTTTTCTATTCTGCCCGTGCGAATAAAAGCCTAACCGGTCGGTTTCCGATTCGCTGGCCTTGGACTTTTGATCCCCCCTGCCATCCACAATTATGGACATCGCTTCCATCCACTGCCTGCAGTCTGTTGCACCCTTAGTAGATGGTATTTCTAGATACTCCCCTGCAATCGGGATAGCAGAAAGCAGAAAACAGCCCGCATAGCCCCTGCAATCGGGATAGCGGGCCGTTTCCATTCGCCTGCAATCGGGGCTATTCATGCCTTACCTATCCCTGCGATCGGGATAAGCGCCGCAATTTTGTATTGCCCCGTGCGGTAGCTCTTCGGGTCCAGGTCGATGCCGTCAGTCACGTCCAGCGCGTACCAGCCCAGCGCAAACCATGCCGCCCGGTTCGGCCTCATGCCCATGCGGGTTTCGATCAGTAGACCGGCTTCCTTGACTTCCGCCAGCGCGCGCGAAATCGTGCCGTGACTGTTCCAGCCCATCGGCCTGAGGTACTTGGTACACGCCACCAGCCGACCGTTATTGCTGCCCGTGTATTGGCGTGCAATGTCGATCAGCAGCGCGCGCGCCGCGTACCCCAAGGCCCGATAGCTGGGACTGTCGATCACCACATGGGGCAATGCCATGTACCGATCCCCGTCCCGCTTGGCTTTACTGGCCTTGTAGCTCTTCGACATGGCCGGCCCTTGCCGTGACCTTACCGAGATACTCGCGTGCCTCCTGCAGGCTTTCCAGGGGCTTGAACAGCCCATAGCCGGTCGCGTAGTAAAGGGCGTGCCCGCGCACCTCCCAATCACCCTTGACCAGTTCCAGGCCGGCAAGCGCGTATCGCGCCGCCAAAGTGAAATAGGCTTTGCCCTCGTGTTGCCCGACGCAGTTAGTCAGGTCGCTGATCACGGTGGAGCCGCTCATTGCGTTGCCTCCTTTTTGTACAGCCCGACACGGTGCTTTACGCCCGCCTCGGTGATCACGGTCTGCCAATGCGTGACGATCTTGTGGCCAGCCTTGCGCAGTTGCATGACGCGCGCCGGACAGTGGTAAACGTCCAGATAACGCATGGCCTCGAAGGTGGTCACGGAGAACCGCGATAACGCCTCCAGGAGCCGCGCGCATTGCGTGTTGGTGTCGGTGCCTTTAAACTCTGCCCGGATAGCTTCAAGGGCCGCTTTCTTGTCAAAGGGAGTGGTCTTTTTTTCGTCCATGACCTTGCCCCTTACTTCTGCGCGTCCGACTTGAGAAACGCGTCGATAGCGTTCAAGTCGTGCAGTGACACCTTGGGGCCAGCCTTCAGTGGCTGCGGAAACCCGTGGCGATTCTTGATCCATTGCCACAAAGTAGACCGGGCTATCTGAAAGTGCGCACAAGCCGCCTTGGCGCGTGCGTAGTTGGGCTTTTGATCGGTGCTCCGAACCGCATTGGCTTCGTTCATATCGCCTTGTTCAATAGTGGATGACAGGCGAATTTCAACGTTGCAAGGGGGGCTGGCGTCAATCCTCAGGGTCGTCGCCTTCGGGATCGCGAGTCCGATTGAAAGGGTCTTGCCAACTTGTGCGCAAGGACTTGCGGGCCTTAGCCTTCCCACCCAGCAGCTGATCGACCCTTGTGCGACTAATTCCCATCTCCCTTGCTACAGCTGACTTGTTGCCTTGGTGAAGGGTCAATAGCTCCCGCGCCTTCTCTCGCCGTTTTGCTGGGGAAGATTCGTCAGGGGCGTTGGCGAAAACATACTGCGAACGAACCCCAGACAATTCGACCCAATAGTCAATGGCGTCGCGGGAGAACCGTTGCTGCGCAAAGCGATCAATCGCTGTGTCCATCCAGGAGAGGAACGACACACAGTACTCTCGATAGATCCGCATCGAATTGGCCTGACTACATTGGGTAATGTGGTGCCACATTTCTTCACTTCGCAACGTGTCGTGCTCTTCGCGCAATACATCGTATTCGTAGGGGTTGTCCACCCAAACTCTGAAATGCCCGCAGGTATCAATAAACGAGACATTCATTTGGCGTAGCAGATGCCTAACGCGCGGGAGTGGTTGCTGCGGATCCTCTTCCGGCTCCATGCCTAGTATCAAATGCGCCGCCTCCGATGCCGAGAAGTCGTATACCTGGTCCCAATAAGTGGCGATAGCCATGCGTCCCCCGCGCCCCTGATAAGGTGCCAGCCCAGTCCGTCAGGGAAACGGGTTTTCGCGCCGTCGCGCTAGGGCTGGCAAATCAATGAAGTTGGCCGCTTGATCGAGTCTGAGCCAGCATCGAGCCGACCCTCGATACAACGTCCTTGTCCGCCGGATCGACAGTGAAATCGGCCATCAAGGGTTGCAGTTCGCCGCGATCACTTTCCGGCACCAGCTTCATTGTGGAAAACACAGAAATCAGCATTGCCTCGATCAATTCGCGCTCACCTTCGGACTGCGCCAACAACGCCACCAGTTCGCCAACAACAGCGTCGAACTGATCCTGCGACAACTCCCAAACACTTGGGAACGATCCGCTCTCGATCACGCGGCAACTCCGAATTTACCTGCAATGACCTTGCCGCCCGTGCAATTGGCGAGGTAGTCCGACCAGTGTTGCATCATCTTGGCGCGTTGCTTCAGATAGGTCGCATAGTTGTACGCTGCGCTCACTTCGTCGCGTTCCTGATGTGCCAGTTGCAATTCGATATGTGCATGGTCGAACCCCATTTCATGCAACAGCGTTGACGCCACGCCCCGAAACCCATGGCCCGTCATCCGGCCCTTGTAGCCCATGCGCTCCAAGGCTTTCAGGATGGTGTTGTTGCTCATGGACTTGCCGTGGTCCCGTTCACCTGGGAACAACATCACGCCATGTCCGGTGATCAGTTGCAAGGTCTTGAGTACGTTCACGGCCTGCGCCGACAAAGGCACGATATGCGGGGCTTTCATCTTCATGCGGTCGGCCGGAATATCCCAGCGCGCAGCGTCGAGGTCGAACTCTTCCCAGCGCGCGCCGATCAGTTCTGTAGTACGAACGAAAGTCATCGCCATCAGTTTCATGGCCAGCCGGGTTATCGCCGCACCTTGGTACGCGTCAATGTGGCGCAACAGGTCGGGCAGTTCCTTGCCGTCGATGCGCGCTAGGTTTTGCTTCTGGCGCGACGCCAGCACGTCGCCGGGCTTGATGTCGGTCGCCGGGTTGCGCGTTGCCTTTCCATGCGCCACCGCGTATCGGAACACTTGGCTTGAAGTCTGCAATGCGCGTTTAGCCAGATCGTTCACGCCGCGCGACTCTATGGCCTTGAGCATGGCCACCAGTTCCGGGGCTTGCAATTCCGCAACTGGCCGCGCGCCGATGTGCGGGAAAACATTGGCCTCGAAACGCCGCATCACCTGCCCGGCGTGTTGCGCGCTGCGGGTCGGCTTCCAGTGTGCCCACCATGCGCGCGCTACTGACTCGAAAGAATTTTCAGCGGAGGTAAGGTTGGCCACCTTGTCGGCCTTGCGCTTCGCCATGGGGTCCGTACCTGCCGCATGGAGTTTGCGCGCCTCTGCGAGGTCGCCACGGGCCTCCGCCAGGGATTTCTCCGGGTAGCTGCCCAGCGCCATCATCTTTTCCTTGCCCAGCACCCGGTATTTCCAGCGCCATAGCTTGGAGCCGTTCGGCTGGATCAGCAGGAACAGCCCCTTGGCGTCGCTCAGTTTGATGGGCTTGTCGCCGGGTTTGGCCTGCTTGACCTTGGTATCGGTGAGTGGCATGGAAGGCTCCGTTTTGGGCCGGTTTGGAGCGATACCCCCAATTACGCCGACCCATACCCCCGAAAGTACCCCCTAATGCCATCGGTTGGCAATACCCCATATCGGACGACCGGAAACAAAAAAGCCCCGTAAACACTGGGTTTGCGGGGCTATCTGCGGTCTGTATCGGACTGGCCGAAACGTATCCTTGGCGGAGTGGACGGGACTCGAACCCGCGACCCCCGGCGTGACAGGCCGGTATTCTAACCAACTGAACTACCACTCCTGGTAGCTGACGTATCCTCTTTCGAGGCAAGTCACCTGCCCTTGCGAGCAAGCCGTCAACGACTTGTGCCTTTTGCACCTTGCGGTGAATCTGGCGACCCCACGGGGATTCGAACCCCGGTACCTACCGTGAAAGGGTAGTGTCCTAGGCCTCTAGACGATGGGGTCAAAGCCTTGGAACTCCGTTTAAAGCTCTCTCTTTTTTTCTTTTGCAAACCGTGTGACCGGTCAGCGAGGAAGATGGTGGTGGAGGTAAGCGGGATCGAACCGCTGACCTCTTGCATGCCATGCAAGCGCTCTCCCAGCTGAGCTATACCCCCTGACTTCCGACGCATTTAACAACGTCGTCATCTTCCGAGCCCCGAATTATAGCCACAAAATCAGGCCGTTCTGAGACGCTGCACTGCTGTCTCTCGAAGAAATAGTTCAATGACGGCATCGAGCGACGGCGTCTGGCTGGTTCCGAGCAGCAACACGCGCGCAGCCATCGCCAGTTGCGGCATCTTGAGGCCACTTTCCGCCAGCACTTCCTTGATCGTCGCAGCGATTGCGGCCCGGCTCCATTCACACGCTGCAAGCTTGTCTGCCAACAGCGTCAATGCCGGTCGCACGGCGTCGGTGACCAGGCGCTCGCGTTCGCCCTGCTCCACCGTGATTGGCGCATAAAAACCGCACGCCCATTGCGCCAACGCTACCGTGGTCTCGCACCGATCCTTGAACAGCGCGCAGATTGCGACCAGCCGCCCGTCGATGACCTGCACGCCGAGTCGCGCCATCTGCGCCGTCACCAAAGGCGCCAAAGTTTCGTCGGCCATGGCCTTGATGTATTGCGCGTTGACCCAGTTCAGTTTGGCTGCATCCCACTGCGCCGGGCTCTTGGCGAGGTGTGCACCGTCGAACCACTGCACCATGCTGGCACGGTCAAACAACTCGTCATCACCATGGCTCCAGCCCAGGCGCGACAGATAGTTCACCATGGCCTCGGGCAGGTAACCCGCCTCTTCGTACTGCATCACGCTCACCGCGCCGTGGCGCTTGGAGAGCTTGTCACCGTCCGGGCCCAGGATCATCGGCACATGGCCGTATACCGGCAATTCCGCGCCCAGCGCGCGCAGGATGTTGATCTGGCGCGGTGTGTTGTTCACATGGTCGTCGCCGCGCAGCACGTGGCTGATCTGCATGTCCCAGTCGTCCACCACCACACAGAAGTTGTACGTCGGCGTGCCATCCGGGCGCGCGATGATCAGGTCGTCGAGTTCGCGGTTGCTGATGGTGATGGTGCCCTTGACCAGGTCGTCCCAGCTCACGTCGCCATCGACCGGATTGCGAAAGCGCACCACCGGTGCCAGTCCGGGTGGCGGCTCGGGCAATGTCTTACCCGGCTCCGGGCGCCAGCGGCCGTCATAACGCGGCTTGTCGCCCCGCGCGCGTTGCGCCTCGCGCATAACATCGAGTTCGTCGGGCTGGCAATAACAGTGGTAGGCCGTGCCGTCCTTGAGCATCTGCGCGATCACGGCACGGTAACGCTCCAGCCGCTGCATCTGGTAGAACGGGCCTTCCTCATAACCCAGGTCGAGCCAGCGCATGGCAGCGATGATCTGGTCCACCGCCTCCTGGGTCGAACGTGCAACATCGGTGTCCTCGATGCGCAGAATGAAATCGCCACCAAAGTGGCGGGCAAACGCCCACGAGAACAATGCCGTGCGCGCCGTGCCCAGATGCAGGAAGCCGGTGGGTGATGGAGCGATGCGGGTGCGTATCTTGCGCGTCATGGGGGTCTCGTTGCTCATAAGCCGTCAAAGGCCTGCTGCAGGTCCGCCTTCAGGTCGCCGACATGCTCGAGGCCGACCGCCAAGCGCACCAGTCCCTGGCCAATACCAGAGATCTGACGCTGGGCCTCGGTCAACCGACCATGGGATGTGCTTGCCGGATGGGACAGCAGCGACTTCACATCGCCCAGGTTGGTGCACAGGCTGATGACCTGCGTCGTATCGAGCAGCTTGAATGCGCGTTCACGCGCCAGCTGCGGATTGTCGGCACGCAGGTCGAAGGACACAACCGCACCACCCTGGCCCGACTGCTGCGCCATCGCCAGCGCATGCTGCGGATGGCTTGGCAGACCCGGGTAATAGACACGTGATACCTGCGGCTGCTGCTCCAGCCAGGTGGCGAGCTCCAGAGTTCGCTGGCACTGCGCCTGCATGCGGATGCCCAGCGTCTCCAGGCCCTTGAGAATCACCCAGGCGTTGAACGGCGACAAGGTCATGCCGGAGCTGCGCAATACCGGCAGCAGCACCTCGTTGATCATCTGGTGGCTTCCACACAGGGCTCCGGCCATCACCCGGCCCTGGCCGTCCAGGTACTTGGTGCCCGAATGCACGATCAGGTCGGCGCCCAGCTCAACCGGACGCTGCAGCGCCGGCGTACAAAAACAGTTGTCGACAGCCAGCAAGGCGCCCGCTTCGTGCGCGATGTCGGCCAGCGCCCGGATGTCGCATACATCGGTCAGCGGATTGGTCGGCGTCTCGGCAAAAAGCAGCCGGGTGTTGGGCTTGACGGCGGCTTTCCACTGGGCCACGTCTGTCTGCGAGACAAAGGTGCTCTGCACGCCGAACTTGGCAAATTCGCTGCCGATGAGCTTGATCGTGGAGCCAAACATCGAATGCGAACACACCACATGGTCACCCGCCTTGAGCAGGCCCATGCACATCAGCAAAATCGCAGACATGCCACTGGCAGTCGCAATCGCTGCCTCCGTTCCCTCGAGCGCGGCCAGGCGCAGTTCCATGCTCGTCACCGTCGGGTTGCCGAGCCGGCTATAGGTGTATCCCTGCTCTTCGCCGGCGAAGCGGCGTGCAGCGGTTTCGGCGTCGGGCTGCACATAGCCACTGGTCAGGTACAAGGCCTCGGAGTTCTCGCCGTACTGGCTACGGTCGGCGGCAGCGTGCACTGCCAGTGTGTCCCGATGCAGGTTCGCAGGCATCTTATTGTTGTTCATGGGTTGGCGGCCTGTTTGGTGCGTGCTGCGGGACGGTGATCGTCTTCATCGTCATCGTCTTCGCCGGATTCCACACGGCTCGCACTCATGCGCGCGATGTCCTCGGCGGTGATGTCCCCTGTGACATATACGCCGTCGAAACACGACGCGTCAAAGTTCGCCACGTTCTTGTTCAGGCTGCCGATGGCAGTTTTCATCGCATTGACGTCCTGGTAGATCAGGGCGTCGCAGCCGATGATCTGCTGGATCTCGGCCACAGTGCGATTGTGAGCAACCAGTTCATCGCTGGTGGGCATGTCGATGCCGTAGACGTTCGGATAACGCACCGGCGGTGCGGCGCTGGCCAGGTAAACCTTGCGCGCACCCGCATCACGCGCCATCTGCACGATCTCGCGGCTGGTGGTGCCACGCACGATGGAGTCATCGACCAACAACACGTTACGCCCCTTGAATTCACTTGGGATCACGTTGAGCTTCTGGCGCACCGACTTCTTGCGCACCGCCTGCCCCGGCATGATGAAGGTGCGTCCTACATAGCGGTTCTTGACGAACGCCTCGCGGTACGGCAGACCCAGCAACTGCGCGAGCTGGGCCGCACTGGGTCGGCTCGATTCGGGAATCGGAATCACCACATCAATGTCACTTGGCGGCACCGTCGACACCACGCGCTTGGCCAGCGATGAGCCCAGATTCAGCCGGGCCTGGTACACCGAGATGCCATCCATCACGGAGTCGGGCCGGGCCAGATAGACAAACTCGAAGATACACGGCGAAAGCTGCGTCTTTTCCGCGCACTGCTGTGCATGCAGCGTGCCCTGGAGATCGATGAAGACGGCCTCGCCCGGGTCGATATTGCGCACAAATTTGTGCCCCGTACCTTCCAGTGCCACCGACTCACTGGCCACCATGGTCGTGTTATCGCCCTGGCCCAGGCACAGGGGGCGAATGCCGTAAGGATCCCGGAAGGCCAGCACGCCATGCCCTGCGATCAGCGCGATCACGGCATACGAGCCCCGCACCCGCCGGTGCACATTGCGCACAGCGGCGAACAGATCGGCTGGTTGCAGTGGCAAGCCACGTGTGACGGTCTCGATCTCGTGCGCCAGCACATTGAGCAACACCTCGGAATCGCTTTCGGTGTTGATGTGCCGGTGGTCGGTCATGAACAACTCGGACTTGAGCACCTGCGCGTTGGTCAGGTTGCCGTTGTGCACCAGCACGATGCCGAACGGTGCGTTCACGTAAAACGGCTGCGCCTCTTCTTCGCTGTAGGCATTGCCTGCGGTCGGATAACGCACCTGGCCCAGACCACAACTGCCGGGCAAGGCACGCATGTTGCGCGTGCGGAACACGTCACGCACCAGACCCTTGGCCTTGTGCATGAAAAACTTGCGTTCCTGCTGCGTCACGATGCCCGCTGCATCCTGCCCCCGATGCTGCAACAGCAGCAAGGCGTCATAAAGCAGTTGATTGACCGGGGTGTTACTGACAACACCAACAATTCCGCACATAGTTTTGATCCCGCTGGAAACTGACCTGCTGGCAAAACCGCCAGCGCTTCACAAACCCGACAGGTCCCTAGGGCAGAAACCTGCCAAACTCCTGCGGCAGCACTGGCTTTAGCCCCTTGACCGTGGCGGTGGCCCAATTCGCGCCGACCGACTCAGTCCACCAGGCATCCGCCTGCAACGGGGTCATGCTGACCAACACCGCCACCGCCAGCAACACGATGACGCCGCGCATGAGGCCGAATACCGCCCCCAACACCCGGTCAGCCGGCCGAAGCCCGGCAGCCTGGAACATACGGCTGATCAGCCAGGTCAGGATAGACCCCGCAAACACAGCCCCGATGAACACCAGCACAAAGCCGGCCGCATAACGAATCGTCTCGCTCGAGCCCTCCATCGGCAGGTAATGCGCCGCGGCAGGCGCAAACCACTGTGCCAACAAGAAGGCCGCAACCCAGGTGGCCAGGGACAAGACTTCGTAGACCAGGCCGCGCCAGGCGCCAATAAGCAGTGATAGTGCCAATATCGACAGAAAGATCCAGTCCAGCGCAACCATGGGCCCCTACCGTCTACAAGGTCAGAACGGCGACCGACAGGCTCAGCTTGCGGATCTTGTCGGCGGCCTTGTTGGCCTCGGCCTTGTCGTCGAACGGTCCCACGCGCACCCGCGTCCGCTCACCTTCGGAGGTTCGCACCACCTGCGTATAAGTCTTGAGTCCGGCCGATTCGACCTTGCGGCGCACTTCACGGACTTTGGCCGCATCGGCAAAGGCGCCGACCTGCACCACATAACGTTCATCGGACGCGGCTGCCGGTTTTGCGCTTGTCGGTGCCGGCGCGACGGCTGCTGCCGGCGCGGTGGCTGCGGCTGCGACCGGTGTCTTGCTGCTGCCCGCGGTCGGCCGACCTTCGAGCAGTGCGCGTGCCTTCTTGGCATCAAGCGCCTTGGCTTCTGCCAGCTCGGCCGCACTGGGGCCTGCTTTTTCGGCAGGCACGGCGGTTACTACCGGCGCAGGCTTGGATTCGGTATCGACAGACTTGGTCGGCGCGGCTGGCGCCACAGAATCGGTCGTGACGAGCGACGGCAAGGTTGGTGCCGGAGCGGTTGCAACGGCTCCGACCGCGGCGGTGTTCGCTGCGGCCGGCGGCAAGACCAGGGGCTTGACCTTGTTCTTGTCGACGATGTCGATCGGCAGGTCAACCGGAATCGGTCGTGGCTGGTTGTCGAAAATCATCGGGAAGCCGATGACACCCGCCAGTACCAGCACCGCCGCGCCGATCAGGCGGTGCATGGCGCGTCGGCGTACGGCTTCTACGGTCTGTGCCGGAGCGACCGACGCGGGCTGCTCATCGCGGCCCTTGCGGAACTTGAACAATGCCATGAGGGGGTTAGGGTTTCATGTGTCTGGCGGAAAGGCGCGGTACGCCGTCCTTCAACACGCCACCCACGGTATGGAACGATCCAAAGACGACGATTCTATCAGCCGGCTCTGCCTGGGCGACTGCCGCCTGCAGCGCATGCACCGGGTCGGCAAAGGCCTGCGCCGAGGCATCGGCACGGGTATTGGTGGCCTGCCAGCGTTCCGTCAGACGCGCACCGGTCTCGGCCCGGGCAATCGGCAGATCGGTGAAGTACCAGCGATCGATGATCGGGTTGAGCCGCTCGAACATTGGCAGCAAGTCCTTGTCGGCCATGGCACCAAACACCGCGTGGGTGGTCGGGAAGAAACCCATCGCATCCAGATTGACTGCCAGTGCCGCCGCCGCATGGGGGTTGTGCGCCACGTCGAGCACCAGCGTCGGCTCGCCCGGAACGATCTGAAAGCGACCGGGCAAGGCCACCATGGCCAGACCGTTGCGCACCGCCTGTGCGGTTATCGGCAGGCGCTCGCGCAGCGCGGTCAAGGCCGCCAGCACGCCACTGGCATTGAGCAGTTGGTTGGCACCGCGCATCGCCGGGTAAGCCAGACCGGCATAACGCCGGTCGCGCCCGGCCCAGGCCCATTGCTGCTTGTCGCCGGAGAAATTGAAATCCACACCCAGGCGCCACAGGTCGGCACCAATCTCCAGCGCGTGGTCGAGCACACTTTGCGGCGGCACCGGGTCGCTGACGATGACCGGTCGCCCGGTGCGCATGACGCCGGCTTTCTCAAAGCCGATGGATTCGCGGTCGGGTCCGAGAAACTCGACGTGGTCGATATCCACACTGGTAATGATGGCGCAATCCGCGTCCACGATGTTCACCGCATCGAGCCGACCGCCCAGACCCACCTCCAAAATGGCCACATCCAGTTCGGCGCGTGCCATCAGGTCCAGGATGGCCAGCGTGGAGAACTCGAAATAGGTCAGCGACACGTCTGGGGGTGCCTGACAGCGGGCCCGCTCTACCCGCTCGAATGCCTGCACCAGCGGGTCCACCTTCACCGGCTCGCCGTGCAGTCGCAAGCGCTCCTCGAAATGCACCAGATGCGGCGATGTATAAACCCCGGTCTTGTAGCCGCTTTGTCCCAGAATCGCTTCGAGCATGGCGCAGGTCGAGCCCTTGCCATTGGTGCCCGCCACCGTGATCACCGGGCAGGTGAAGCGGATGCCCATACGCTCGGCGACCACACGCACGCGATCGAGCCCCATGTCGATATTCGTGGGGTGTAGCCGCTCGCAATGGTCGAGCCAGTCCTGGAGTGTTTTCATGCGGTCGGTATTGTCGCGTACCTGTTTACGGCATGATGACGCCATGTCTACCCAACCCATCACCTTGTACGGCATTCGCAACTGCGACACCGTCAAAAAGGCCCGCCAGTGGCTGGACGACCACAGCCTGGCCTACACCTTCCATGACTTCAAGACCCAGGGCGTACCTGAAGACCGGCTCACACACTGGTTGCGCCAGGTCGGTTGGGAAACACTGCTTAACCGCAAGGGCACGACCTGGCGCCGGCTCGACCCGTCTCAACAGGCCGCGGCCACCGACGCCGACGGCGCGCGCCAGCTGATGCGCGAGCACGCCAGCGTCATCAAGCGGCCGGTGGTCGAATGGGGCGATGCACAAAACGGTGTCGTCAGCGTCGGATTCAAGGCCGACGACTGGCAGGCCCGCCTCGACGCAGGTCGCTGATCCGCGAAGCAAGTGCGGGCTCGCAGCAGCAAGCCTGCACAGTGCTGCGTCGGCCATGGCGGTATCACCCGTGACCTAAAATCCAGGGTTTGCGCCTGGCGCAATCTCGCCGCGCATCCCCGCTTCAAAACCCAGGAAACCCTGCCTTCCATGATCACCGACAAACTCGACGGCGTATCCGTCACGACCAAGGCCAGCGTCTATTTCGACGGCAAATGTGTCAGCCATGCACTCACGCTGGCCGATGGCACGAAAAAGTCGGTCGGCGTGGTGCTGCCCGCCGAGTTGACCTTCTCCACGGCCGCCGCGGAGATCATGGAATGTGTTGCCGGCGCCTGCGAATACCGGCTTGCCGGTACCCAGGAGTGGGTACGTTCGGCGGCGGGAGATTCGTTCCAGATCGCCGCCAACAGCCGGTTCGACATCCGTGTCACCGAGCCTTACCACTACATCTGCCACTACGCTTGATTTCAGGAGCACCCTTCATGGCCACGATTCTGCAAAACCTTCCCCTGAACCAGAAAGTCGGCATCGCCTTCTCTGGCGGTCTCGATACCAGTGCCGCATTGCACTGGATGCGCAACAAGGGCGCGGTTCCCTACGCCTATACCGCCAATCTGGGCCAGCCCGACGAACCCGATTACGAGGAAATTCCGCGCAAGGCCATGCAATATGGCGCCGAAAAAGCCCGCCTGATTGACTGCCGCCTGCAACTCGCCCAAGAAGGCATCGCCGCGCTGCAAGCTGGCGCCTTCCACGTCACCACCGCCGGCGTGACATACTTCAACACCACGCCACTGGGGCGTGCCGTCACCGGCACTATGCTGGTGTCCGCAATGAAGGAAGACGACGTCAACATCTGGGGCGATGGCAGCACCTTCAAGGGTAATGACATCGAGCGCTTTTACCGTTACGGTCTGCTCACCAATCCCAGCCTGAAGATCTACAAACCCTGGCTGGACCAGGCCTTCATCGACGAGCTGGGTGGACGCTCCGAAATGTCGGCCTTCATGACCAAGGCCGGTTTTGGCTACAAGATGTCGGCCGAAAAGGCCTATTCCACCGACTCCAACATGCTGGGCGCCACCCACGAGGCGAAAGATCTGGAGCACCTGAACAGCGGCATGCAGATCGTGCAACCGATCATGGGTGTGGCATTCTGGCGTGACGAGGTCGACGTCAAGCGCGAACAAGTGACGGTGCGTTTCGAAGAAGGTCAACCGGTCGCACTCAACGGCGTGCACTACAGCTCGCTGGTCGATCTGATTCTGGAAGCCAACCGCATCGGCGGACGCCACGGTCTGGGCATGAGCGACCAGATCGAGAACCGCATCATCGAAGCCAAGAGCCGCGGCATCTACGAGGCCCCAGGGCTGGCGCTGCTGTTCATCGCCTACGAGCGCCTGATCACCGGCATCCACAACGAAGACACCATCGAGCAATACCGCGACCATGGCCGCAAGCTCGGCCGCCTGCTGTACCAAGGTCGCTGGTTCGATCCGCAGGCCATCATGCTGCGCGAAACCGCGCAGCGCTGGGTCGCGCGAGCCGTCACCGGCGAGGTCACTTTGGAGCTGCGCCGCGGCAATGACTACTCGCTGCTCAACACCGAGTCACCCAATCTGACCTACCACCCGGAACGGTTGACGATGGAAAAAGGCGAGTCCGCGTTTTCGCCGCAGGACCGCATCGGCCAGCTGACGATGCGAAACCTGGACATCGTCGATACCCGCGGCAAGCTGGCGATCTATGCCAAGACCGGTTTGTTGACCATGGACGACAGCGCCGACCTGCTCAGCCTGACCGGCGACCGCAAACCGGGGTAATGTTTTGCAATTGCGAAGCAATTAAGTGATAAATTTGCTTTGGCTTCAGGAAACATCCGGCAAATAGCGCGCGTTTTTATCACTTTACGTACACTTGGAGGCTCTCCATCAAAGGAGGCCCCGTGTCCCGTGCGTTCGTTCATCTGTTGTTGTCACCGGCAAGCAAGCTGTCGGAGCGCCTGCCGCTGCGCAGCACTTGACTTCCGTCATGGACACGCAACCCGCAAACCGTCGCTATCTGCTCTGGATAGCCTGCGCGACTGCCAGCGTGGCCGTCACGATGGCGGTGCCGCTGTTGCGACACGAGCACATGGAATGGCTCACGCTGGCACAACTGGTCGTGCTGCTGGTGGCGGCATTTTTGCTGGTGCTGCGCCACCACCGCCTGGAGCGCGTTCGCGAGGCCGCGGAGCAACAGATGCAGGAGCTGCAAGAGGCACGGGAACGGGCCGAGTCGGCCAATCACAGCAAGAGCCGCTTTCTGGCCAGCATGAGCCATGAACTGCGCGCACCGCTCAACGGCATGTTGGGCATGCTGAGCATGTTGCAGGCGTCCAAGCTCGACCCGCAGCAGTGCAGCTACATGAAAATCGCCTATCACTCTGCCGATCACCTGCAGGTCCTGCTCAACGACCTGATCGATTTCTCGGCCATGGAGGATGGCAAGATGAAGCTGCATCCGGAGCCGATCCAATTGCAGGAGATGTTGCAAGCGGTCGGCGATCTGATGCGACCGCAAGCCGAACAAAAGGGACTGACCTTCATGGTCGACGTCGACGATGCCCTGTCGCAAAGGCTGCTGGGCGATCCGACCCGGATCAAGCAGATCGTGCTCAACCTGTTGTCCAACGCCATCAAGTTCAGCGACCGCGGCCGTGTCAGCCTGCTGGCCCAGCCGGTTGCGCCGACGCAGGAGGAAATGACACAGGTACAGGATCCGTCGCGGCTGCACCTGCATATCCGGGTTATCGACCAAGGCATGGGCATGGACAGAACAACCCTGTCCCGGTTGTTCCGCCGTCTCGATCTTGCCGACGCCGGCACATCGCACCACTTCGGCAGCAGCGGGCTCGGTCTGGAGATTTCCCGGAACCTGGCGCAAATGATGGGTGGCGACATCTCCGTGGTCAGTCGGCGACAAACCGGCAGCACTTTCACGCTCGATCTGCGGTTGCCACTTGAGAACCCGCTCACACCAAAGGCTGCTCCCAGCCACCCGATGGCGCGCGAAGCGGGCACGCCAGGCCTGGACATCGTGGTGGCGGAAGACCATCCAATCAACCGCCTGGATGTCAAGAACATGCTCGAACGCATGGGCCATGGCGTGCGATTTGCAGAGGATGGCGAAAAGGCTGTGCTGGAGACCCGGCGCAAGGTGCCCGATCTGGTACTGATGGATCTGCACATGCCGAACGTTGACGGCTTCGAGGCTGCCAGGCTGCTGCGCAGTGGCCACGACGCAGCCTCGCTCGTACCGATCGTGGCGCTAACGGCCGATTCGCTCGATTCCGCGCGCGAACAGGCCAGCGACGCGGGAATGGAAGGCTTTCTGTGCAAACCGCTGCAGCTCGAAGAGATAGAGCAGTTGCTGGTGCGGATGTTCGGCGTGCGTGGCGCATCCGAACAGCGTCCGGCGGATGCCGACCCGGCAACCGAACCGCTACAGGCGGCGACATCGCACGCGCTCGACGCGTCGCCTGCGCCGACTGACCCCCCCGAACCCATAGATAACATTCAACGGCATCTGGATATGGCCATGATCAAGGAGATCTGCGCCGCCACCAACGTGACCGGCTACAAGGTTCTGCTTGACCAGCTGATGCTGGATGAATCTCGCCGCCTGTTTCTGCTGTCCACGCTGCTCGACGCAGGCGATGCGGGCGAACTGGTGCTCGCGGCGAAGGGCATGCGGGCCCACGTCGCCCGGCTGGGCCTGACCGAGCTGTCCCGCATCTGCACACAGATCGAATCGACCGACATCAACACGGCCGCCGCTGTGCGACTAGACTTGAACGATCAACTGAAACTGGCGATCAAAACCACCCATGCGCTGGCCCTGTCGATGGGGCTGGTCAGCGCACCCTGCCCTGCCTTGCCGCTCGCCTATCAGACCACGACGGGTTCGGGCTCGAGCATGATGCCAAAGCGTTCGTAAACACTGGTCTGTATCGCGCCGGCCAGTGTCATCACCTCGCCGCCGGTGGCCTGTCCCCGGTTCACCAGCACCAGGGCCTGACGCTCGTACACCGCGGCATTGCCAACCGACTTGCCCTTCCAGCCACAGGCATCGATGAGCCAACCGGCCGCCAACTTGATCGCACCGTTGTCCATCGGGTAATGCACGATGCGCGGTTCGCGCTGGATGATGTCGTCGCACTGTTCGCGTGTAACCGTCGGGTTCTTGAAAAAGCTGCCGGCATTGCCCAGCACTGCGGGATCGGGCAGCTTGGCGCTACGGATCGCACAGACCCAGTCGAAGATCTGCTGCGCGTCGGGCGCATGGCCGCCGGTTTCCTGGATCTTGCGCGCGAGATCGGCATAACCGAGTTCGGGCTTCCAGGGTTTGGGCAACAGGAAACGCACATGCGTTATCACGACCCGATCGCGCAAACCGAAACCGGCCGAGGCCACCGCAGTGGTCTCGGTGCGCGAGGGCAGGTCCTCGGGCGCCGCGTGTTTGAAAACCGAGTCGCGGTAGCCAAAACCGCACTGCGCAGCATTGAGCGTATGGCGCTCACCGGTACGCAGGTCCACCATGTCAAGCGAATGAAAACGATCCTGCAATTCCACACCGTAGGCGCCGATGTTCTGCACCGGCGAGGCGCCGACGGTGCCGGGAATCATGGCCAGGTTCTCCAGCCCCGGGTAACCCTGCGCCAGTGACCAGGCCACCAGTTCATGCCAGTTTTCGCCAGCACCGGCCTCGAGCACATAGGCCTTGTCGGTCTCCTGCACCAGGCGCTTGCCCTTGACCTCGATCTTGAGCACCAGTGGTTTGACATCGCCGGTGAGCACGATGTTGCTGCCGCCACCGAGGATGAACTTGGGCTGACTTGCCAGATTCGGGTCGCCTATCACGTCCAGCAAGTCCTGCTCGCTGGTGATGCGCACCAGCGCATGCGCCTTTGCCACGATGTGAAAGGTGTTGCAGGACTGGAGCGGGACGTTTTTCTCGACTAACATGACAGGATTGTCGCATCGGCCCTCGATGTGTTTTGAACTTCTATTGGTAATCTCATGCCCTCTTTTGATACGGTTTGCGAGGCCGATCTCGTCGAAGTACGCAACGCCGTGGACAACACGGTCAAGGAAATCGGCACCCGGTTCGACTTCAAAGGAACCGCTGCTGCCATCGAACTCAAGGATAAAGACATCACGCTGATCGGCGATGCCGAATTTCAGCTCGGCCAGATCGAGGATGTGCTGCGCAACAAACTGACCAAGCGCAACGTCGACATTCGTTTTCTCGACCGCGGCGACGTCCAGAAAATGGGTGGCGACAAGGTCAAGCAGGTGATCAAGGTGCGCAACGGCATCGAATCCGACGTATCCAAGAAGATCCAGCGCATGATCAAGGACAGCAAACTCAAGGTGCAGGCCGCGATCCAGGGCGATGCGGTGCGGATCACCGGCGCCAAGCGCGATGACCTTCAGGCCGCGATGGCCCTGATTCGCAAGGACATCCCCGACCTGCCGCTGAGCTTCAACAACTTCCGTGACTAGGTTCGTGTCTGCGCTGGCCTGCCAACGGTTCCTGCGTTTTATGTTGGTGCTGGCCGCCGGCGCAATGCTCGGTTCAACGGTGTTGGCGCAGGCAGTCGCCCTGTCCGGCATGCTCGGCAACAAGGCCCTGCTGGTGGTCGACGGCGGCGAGCCCAGGAGCATTGCACCGGGCGACACCTTCCAGGGCGTTCGGGTCATATCCACCCAGGGCGACACCGCCGTGCTCGAGGTGGCTGGCCGGCGCCAGACGCTGCGGGTCGGCGAATCGCCGGTCAGCGTGGGCAAGCCCATCGTCCAGGGCACGGGCAGTCGCGTCGTGTTGTCCGCTGATTCCCAGGGTCACTTCTTTACGCCGGGGCTGGTCAATTCCCGGCCGGTCCAGTTCATGATCGACACCGGCGCCACGACGATTGGCATGAGCGTCAGCGACGCCGAGCGCATCGGCCTGCAGTACAAGCAGGGCCAGGCCGTACAGGTGTCTACCGCCAACGGCATCGTGCCGGGCTGGAAGGTCAGACTGTCGTCGGTGCGCCTGAGCGACGTCGAGGTCCGCGACATCGACGCCGTCATCACGCCGATTTCCATGCCGTTCGTGCTGCTGGGCAACAGCTACCTCACCCGCTTCCAGATGACCCGCAACAACCAACAAATGGTGCTCGAAAAGCGCTATTGACCCGCGTACTCCCGCGCCTGATCAACTTTTGCCGCCACACAACGTGACCCTGAACGTCGACAGCGAAACCGAATACGAGGATCTGCTCAGCCTGTGGGCTGACCTGGAGGCCGGTCTGGCCATCATCCTGAGCAGTCCGGCCAGTGCGCAGGAATTCGAGCAGCGAATCGGTCAATATGACCGCTGGATGCAGGCGCTGCTCAAGCGCGACACCGACACCGGTCTGTACCTGCTGTTTCAGCTGGCAGCGAACTCAACGGCCGGCTACAGCGCCTCGCACGCCCTGGTGTGCGCCGTGCTGGCCCACTTGATTGCCATCGATCTGGAAATTGACCCGGCCGAGCGCACCAGCATGGTGTATGCCGCGCTGACGATGAACATCGGCATGACCGCGTTGCAGGACGAACTGGCGGTGCAGCTGGACAAACCGAACCCCGAGCAGCAGCAAGGCATACGGGAGCACATGGCGCTGAGCCGCCAGATGCTGGTCGACAAGGGCATCACTGACCGCCTGTGGCTCGACATCGTCGGGCGCCATCATGACGAAATCGCCGACGACCGACCGCTCGCGGCACTGGAGCCGGCCAACCGGCTCGCGCGCATCGTGCGCACGGTCGATCGCTACGGCGCCATGATCAGCCCGCGCAAGTCACGTGCGGGGCGCAGCGCAACCGATTCGGTGCGATCGATCATCCAGGACAGCGGCGAACATTCGGACGAAATCGGCAATGCGATGATCCGCGCCGTCGGACTGTGCCCGCCCGGCACCTTCGTGCGTCTGGACAATGAAGAAGTGGCGGTGGTGATGCGCCGATCAAGCAAACCCAACCACCCGCATGTGGCTATCGTGCTCAACGAAAACGGCCAGCTGTCGGGTCAGCCGCGACTGCACCGCACGGCCCATGGCAGCCCGCAGATCCGCGCCGCGCTGGCGGCTGCCATGGTGCGCGTGCGGCTCAACCATCACCTGATCCTGCGCCTGGGCGCATACGCCGCACAGAAATCCTGACAGACCGCGCGCGATGCAGGTCGGCTGCCGGCTCAGGCTTTCTTCTTGGCGCCCAGCCGGGACTCCGTGCCCTTGACCAGCCGATTGATGTTCTCGGCATGGCGCCAGACTAGCAGCAATGCCATCACACCCAGAGCCAGCAGAATGCCCTTGTCCATGTACCAGGCCACACCGTCGCCAAAGATGTAGTACACCGGGGCGAACACGGCGGCCACCAGCGAGGCCAGTGACGAATATCGAAAAAACGCCGCCATGATGAGCCAGCTCGCAGCTGCGGCCAGACCCAGGATCCAGCTGAATCCAAATATCACCCCCAGTGCAGTGGCCACGCCCTTGCCACCCCGGAAGCGGAAAAAAATCGGGAACAAGTGGCCCAGAAAGGCGGCCAGCCCGGCCATCGCCATCGTGCCCTCGTGCAGGCCATAAGGCGCGCCATAACGCGCCACCAGCATCACCGGCAACCAGCCTTTCGCGCCGTCGAGCAGCAGCGTCACAACGGCAGCGCTTTTGCTGCCCGAACGCAACACGTTGGTCGCTCCCGGATTCTTGCTGCCATAGGTGCGCGGATCGTTCAGCCCCATGACCCGGCTGACGATCACGGCAAACGACAGGGAACCCACCAGGTAGGCGAGCACGACAGCCAGCAATGGCATGAAAGGGTTGGACGCGTCCATGGGTCTAGAGTCTCCGTCGCGCCATGGGTGGCGCTGTCATGGCCGCTATTCTGCCAGCGCGCACGATACCGGCTGTGCTGACAGCAGTTGCAGACATACCGTGGGCGCCAATCCGACCAGGTAACCGCGCCGACCGCCATTGATCAGGATGCGCGGCAGATCCAGGATGGTCTGCTCGATGTACACCGGCATTTCACGCCGGGTGGCGAACGGCGAAGTGCCGCCCACCAGGTATCCACTGTGTTTGTTGGCCACGTCAGGCGCGCAGGGTTCTATCGATTTGACGCCGATCTGGCGCGCCAGGTTGCGCGTGCTGACCTTGCGATTGCCGTGCATCAGCATGAGCAGGGGCCGGGCGCGTTCGTCCTGCATCACCAAGGTCTTGACCACGGAATACGGGTCGAAGCCGAGCACCTCGGCGCTGTGGGTGGCGCCACCATGCTCGACATATTCATAGACATGCTCGGTGAATTCCACCTTTTGGACGCGCAAGAACCTGGTGGCCGGAGTCTCCGACACATGCTCGCGTCGCGCCATCTGCATTGCCCCTTTGCCTGATGCTGCCTATTGCGCCGGGTCGCGCAGTTCCCAACGGATCTTGTCGATCTGCGCCAGCAGTTCGGGCGATAACGTGGTACCCCAGGTATCCAGGCATTCGTCGAGCTGCGCGCTGCTGGTCACGCCGATGATGGTGCTGGCCACACGCCAGTTGGTGTAGCAAAAGGCCAGCGCCATCTGCGTCGGGCTCAGGTCATGTTCGCGTGCCAGCGCGTTGTAGCGGCGTGCACCGGCAAGAGACTCCGGCCGACCCCAGCGCTGCTTGCGCACCGACTCGTAACTGGAGATGCGCGCTCCCTTGGGCGCGTCCGGCCCATCCAGCCCGCTCTTGTCATATTTGCCGGTCAGTAAGCCGAATCCCAGTGGCGAATAAGCCAGCAGCGACACATCCAGCCGGTGACAGGTCTCGTCGGTGCCGTTGTCGTAACTGCGGTTGATCAGGCAATACGGGTTTTGGATCGAGACCACCCGGGCCAGGCCATGTTGTTCGGCCAACCGCACGAACTCATGCACACCGTAAGGCGTCTCGTTGGACAGGCCGATGTGGCGCAGCTTGCCGGCCTTGACCAGTCCGGACAAGGCCTCGAGCTGCGCATGGATGGGCGTGGCCGAGGTCTCCTTGGCCGGGTCGTAATAGGTCGAACCGAATGCCGGCACGTGGCGCTCGGGCCAATGAATCTGGTACAGGTCGATCATGTCGGTCTGCAACCGCTTCAGGCTGTTCTCGCAGGAGCGGCGGATGTCGTCGGGCGTCATGCCCTTGCCATCACGCACCCAGGCCATGCCGCGCGCCGGGCCGGCCACCTTGGTGGCGATCACCAGCTTGTCGCGCAGCCCCGGCCGGGCCGCCAACCAGCGGCCCATGATCAACTCGGTGGCACCAAAAGTCTCGGCCCGAGTCGGCACCGAATACATCTCGGCGGTGTCCAGGAAGTTGATGCCGCGCTCGACCGCACGGTCCATGATGGCGTAGGCGTCGGCCTCGTTCACCTGTTCGCCGAAGGTCATGGTGCCCAGGCAGATGGGCGTGACATGCAGGTCGCTTTGACCGAGCTGGATTTTTTTCATGGGGCTTCCATCACTTGAATGAGCCCTCGAGTCTAGCTCTTGGCCTTTGCCGCCTGCGCCGCCCGCGCCTCCTCCTGCAACCGCAACACCCGACGCTGGACCTTGCCGGTGGTGGTCATCGGCAATTCGCCGGTAAATTCAATCTCTTTCGGGTACTCATACGGCGCCAGCTTGCCGCGCACATGGGCCTGCAGCTTGGCGGTGAGTTCAAGGTCAAATACCTCCCTGGGCCCCGCCGCGGCCAACGCGTCCCGCTGGGCGGCCACCTCGGGTGCCAGCACCACATAGGCCTTGACCACCGCGCCACGCTCCGGGTCGGGTTTGGGCACCACGGCCGCATTGAGCACTGCCGGATGCTTGACAAGGCAGTTCTCGATCTCGCCCGGTCCTATGCGATAACCCGCGGCCTTGAATACGTCGTCGGCGCGCCCCTGGTACCACAGGTAACCATCGGCGTCGCGCGTGGCGATGTCACCGGTGCGGCACCAGTCGCCGGTAAAACGGGCCGCCGTGGCCGCCGGGTTTTTCCAGTAACCCAGAAAAAACACCGGGTCGGGTGTGCCATGTACGTCAAAGCGGTTCACCGCCACATCGCCGGGCACATCAACCGCGCACTCCTCGCCGGCCTCGTCGATCACCATCACCCGATGGCCGGGGTAGCCCTTGCCCATGCTGCCGGGTTTGGCGGGCCAGCCGACAGCAGCATCGTTGCGTTGGTCGTTCAGGGCGCAGTTGCCCACGATGTAGTTGATCTCGGTCTGGCCGAACATCTCGTTGACGACCACGCCGAGCTGCTTGCGGCAGTAGTCGAACACCGCATCACCCACCGCCTCGCCGGCGCTCATGATGGCCTGCAGGCGCAACCGGAACTGCTTGCGCGGCGCGGGGTAGGCCTTCATCATGGCCTTGAGCGCCGTGGGGAACAAAAAGGTGTGGGTCACCCGGTAGGTCTGCATCAGCTCGAACGCGGTCTGCGGACTGAACCGGCCATTCCAGGCCACGATGGGACGACCGAAATACAGGGTTGGCAACAAGGCGTCCATCAGGCCACCGGTCCAGGCCCAGTCGGCCGGCGACCAGAACACCGCCCCGGATTCGGATGCCGGGCGCGCCGGGTCAAAACCAAACCAGTTCTGGCTGCAGACAAAACCGCTCAGGTTACCGATCAGGCCCCGGTGCGCGATCAGCGCGCCCTTGGGCTGACCGGTCGTGCCACTGGTGTAGATCAGCACCGCCGCCTCGTCGGCGGTGGTGTCGCAGGGCTTGAAATGTTCGAATTGCTGGGCCAGCACCGATGTGAACTCCGGGTTGCTGTCGCTGGCATGCGCGCCGACCCGGATCACCGATTCGAGCAAGGGGCAGTTGGAGCGCACCGCCTCGAGTGCATCGATTGCGGCTGCATCGCAGATGGCCGCCACGGCCTCGCTGTTTTGCAGCCGGAAGTCCAGCGCCTCGGGACCGAACAACATCGACAGCGGCATGGCGACAGCGCCCATCTGCAACACGGCCATATAGGCCACGGCAGTTTCGAAGCGTTGCGGCAACACGATGGCCACCCGGTCGCCCCGCTTGACCCCCAGCACCACCAGCGCATTCGACAGGCGATTGCTGGCCGCCTGCAGTTCGGCATAACTGTACGAGCGGGCCGTCAGACCGGTACCGTCGGTCAGGATTGCCACCTGAGCGGCCGTGGCCGGATCGGCCGCCCAGCGGGCGCAGCAGACCTGCGCCATGTTGAAGCGTTCCGGCACGTGCCAGCCGAACTGGCCGTGCATCGACCGGTAAAAATCAGGCGCCGTCAAAGCCGCCGAACTGTCATGTGGTTGACTGCGTGGCACGAACTGTCTCCTTATGATCGGCCTAATGTACCAAGTGAAGCGCCCCTCTCGCAGCATGTTTGTCCCCGTGCGCGGCCTGAAATACCACGTGCGCTGCTGGGGCGAACCCAGGGCAGGACAGGCCCCGCTGGTGCTGGTACATGGCTGGATGGACGTATCGGCATCATTCCAGTTCGTCGTCGATGCGCTGGGCGAGGCCTTCATGCAGGACCGCTTCGTCATCGCACCCGACTGGCGCGGCTATGGCCTGACTGACGGCGGCGGTGTCGACAACTACTGGTTCCCCGACTACATCGCCGATCTGGATTTTCTGGTCGACCATTTCTCGCCCGACCAGCCCATCGACCTGGTGGGGCACAGTCTGGGCGGCAACGTGGTCATGTTTTATGGCGGCATCCGGCCCGAGCGCGTGCGCCGCCTGGTCAACCTGGAGGGCTTCGGAGGCCCGCCCACCGTGCCGGCGCAGGCGCCCGGTCGTTATGCCAAGTGGCTCGACCAGCTAAAGCAACATGGCCGGGGCGAAATGGGCTTGCGCGGCTACCCCGATGCCGACGGCGTGGCGCAGCGTTTGACCAAAACCAATCCACGCCTGGCGCGTGACGCCAGCGGCCGCGACAAGGCTGCCTGGCTGGCACAACAATGGGCGAGCCCGGATGCCCAGGGTTCATGGACGATTCTGGGCGACCCGGCGCACAAGATCGTTAATGCCCAATTGCTGCGGGTCGATGAAATGCTGGCGGTCTACCAGCGCATCAGCATGCCGGTGCTGGCCGTGGAAGCCTCCGACGACGCCATGTGGGGCTGGTGGAAGGGCAGCTTCACGCGGGAGCAGTACCACGAACGCCTGCAATCGGCGCCCGACTGCCGCATCGTGGTGGTGCAGGACGCGGGCCACATGCTGCACCACGACCAGCCCGAAAAATTGGCAGAACTCCTCGAAGGTTTTCTGGCCGACTGAGCCGCCAGAGGGCACGCCGCAGGACGGCCGCGTCATCGTGAGAAAATGCCCGGTTGATCTTTCCCCCGACAACAAGGACACCACCATGGACGCAGTACACATCAACCAGATCGGCACCCAATTGAGCGACCTGAGCGCGCGTACCAAAGAGTTACGGGGGTATCTTTGACTACGATGCCAAATCCGAACGCCTGAGGACGGTCAACGCCTCGCTGGAAGACCCCGCAGTCTGGAACGACCCGAAAAAGGCCCAGGAACTCGGTCGCGAGAAAAAGTCTCTCGACAACGTGGTGGTCTCGCTGGGCAAACTCACGTCCGAATTGGCCGACAACTCCGAGCTCTTTGAGATGAGCAAGGACGAAGGCGACGAAGACAGCCTTCTGCAGATCGAGGGTGACACTGCCAAGCTTGCCGCGGAGATCGAGAAGCTCGAGTTCCTGCGCATGTTCAACAAGCCCGCCGATCCGCTCAATTGTTTTCTGGACATCCAGGCCGGCGCCGGTGGCACCGAGGCCTGCGACTGGGCCAGCATGTTGCTGCGCCAGTACCTGCGCTATGCCGAGCGCAAGGGTTTCTCGACCACGATTGAGGACGAGTCCGCCGGTGACACCGCCGGCATCAAGGGCGCCACGATCAAGATCGAGGGTGAATACGCGTTCGGCCTACTGCGCACCGAGACCGGTGTGCACCGGCTGGTACGCAAGTCGCCGTTCGACTCCTCAGGCGGACGCCACACCAGCTTTGCCAGCGTGTTTGTCTATCCGGAGATCGACGACTCGATCGAGATCGACATCAACCCGTCCGACGTGCGTACCGATACCTACCGCGCGAGCGGCGCCGGCGGTCAGCACATCAACAAGACCGATTCGGCAGTGCGTCTGACGCACCTGCCCACCGGTATCGTCGTGCAGTGCCAGGACGGGCGCAGCCAGCACAGCAACCGCGACGTGGCCTGGAAACGGCTGCGCTCCAAGCTGTACGACCATGAGTTGCGCAAGCAGCAGGAAGAGCAGCAAAAGCTCGAAGACACCAAGACCGATGTGGGCTGGGGCCACCAGATCCGCAGCTACGTGCTGGACAACAGCCGTATCAAGGATCTGCGCACCAACGTCGAGGTTTCGGCGACGCAGAAAGTGCTCGACGGCGACCTAGACGTGTTCATTGAAGCCTCACTCAAGCAAGGCGTTTGAAGATGCGCATCCAAGGTCTGATCTTTGACATGGACGGCACGATGATCGATTCCATGCCCTACCACGCGCAAAGCTGGGTCGCCTTTGTCGAGCAGCATGGCATCCGCATCGATGTGAAGGAGCTGATGCGCAAGACCACCGGTCGCACCGGCGCCGAATGCATGGAAATGCTGTTCGGCCGGTCGATACCGCAGGAAGAAGCCTGGACCCTGATCCAGCAAAAGGAAGAGATCTACCGCGAACTGTTCGCACCCGAGTTCACTGAAGTACAGGGTTTCAAGCGCTTTTGTGCCACCGCCCATGCCAGCGGTCTGCGCATCGGCGTGGGTACTGCCGGCGACAAACACAACATTGCGTTTGCCATGCGCCACCTGAAGATGGACCGGCTGCCCCATGCTTTTGTGGGCGGCGACGAAGGCCTGCCCGGCAAGCCCGAGCCGGCGATCTTCCTGGAAGCGGCGCGGCGCATTGGCGCCGACCCCAAGGCCTGTATCGTGTTCGAAGACGCACCATTCGGCATCGAGGCCGCGCGCCGCGCCGGCATGTTGGCGGTGGCGATCTGCACCAGCCACAGCGCCGAAGAACTGGCCGGCGATCATGTGATCGCCCATGTGGCCCACTACGACGAACTATTCGCATCGCAATTTCTGGAGACACTCCATGCCCGCAACACGTGACGACCAAGGACAGGCGGTCAGCATCCAGCGCGCCGACTACAGCGCACCCGCTTTCTGGATCGATACCGTCGACCTGACCTTTGACCTCGACCCGGCCAAGACCCGGGTGCTCAACAAGATGCGCCTGCGCCGCAACCCGGATGTGCCGGTGCAGCCGCTGCGCCTGGACGGCGAAGACCTGAACCTGGCCCGCGTGCTGGTCAATGGCGGCAGCGCCAGCTTCAAGATCGAAGGCAAGCAGTTGGTGCTGGACAACCTGCCACCTGCCGAAGCCGGTGCATTCGATCTGGAGATTTTCACCACCTGCACCCCGGCCAAGAACACCAAGCTGATGGGCCTGTATGTCAGCAACGACTCGTTCTTCACGCAGTGCGAGGCCGAAGGTTTCCGGCGCATCACCTATTTCATGGACCGCCCGGATGTAATGGCCAGCTACAGCGTGCTGTTGCGCGCCAACAAAGCGGCCTACCCGGTACTGCTTTCCAACGGCAACCTGGTGGAACACGGCGACATGGAGGGCGACGGCAACACCGGGCGCCATTTCGCGCGCTGGGTCGACCCGCACCGCAAGCCCAGCTACCTGTTCGCACTGGTGGCTGGCAAACTCGAATCACGCCAGCAGCGCATCATTTCGCGCGCCGGCAAGGAACACCTGCTCGAGATCTATGTGCGCCCGGGCGACCTGGCCAAGACCGAGCATGCGATGAACTCGCTGATGGCGTCCATCGCCTGGGACGAAGCCCGCTTCGGCCTGCCGCTGGATCTGGAGCGTTTCATGGTGGTGGCCACCAGCGACTTCAACATGGGCGCGATGGAGAACAAGGGCCTGAACATCTTCAACACGAAATACGTGCTGGCAACCCAGGCCACTGCCACCGATACCGACTTCTCGAACATCGAGTCGGTCGTGGGCCATGAATACTTTCACAACTGGACCGGCAACCGCGTGACTTGCCGCGATTGGTTCCAGCTCAGCCTCAAAGAGGGCCTGACCGTGTTCCGCGACCAGGAGTTCTCGCAGGACCTGTGTTTCGAGGCATCGGCGCGCGCCGTCAAGCGCATCGAAGACGTGCGCGTGTTGCGCACCGCCCAGTTTCCCGAAGACGCCGGCCCGATGGCGCACCCGGTGCGGCCCGACAGTTATGTGGAGATCAACAATTTCTACACCGTCACCGTCTATGAAAAAGGCGCCGAGGTCGTGCGCATGATGCAGACCCTGGTGGGCCGCGATGGTTTCGCCAAGGGCATGACGCTGTATTTCGAACGCTTTGATGGCCAGGCCGTGACCTGCGACGATTTCGCGCAGGCCCAGGCCGACGCCAACCCGGGTTCAGACCTGGCCGCTTTGCTGCCGCAGTTCAAGAACTGGTACAGCCAGGCGGGCACGCCACGTGTCAACGCGCGCGGTGTCTTTGATGCCGCAGCCGGCACCTATACGCTGACTTTGAGGCAAAGCTGCAAACCCACATCGGGACAAGCCCACAAGCAGCCGTTCGTGATTCCGGTCAACCTGGGCCTGGTCGGCCCGGACGGGCGCGACATGCCGCTTCAACTGGCCGACGAATCGCAGCCCGGCACAGGCGCGCGTACGTTCGTGCTCAGCCGGCCCGAAGAGGCCCTGACCTTTGTGCATGTGGCGGCCGAGCCGGTGCCCTCGATCCTGCGCGGATTCAGTGCGCCGGTGTTGCTGGAGTTTGACTACAGCGACGACCAGTTGCTGCACCTGCTGGCCCACGACAGCGACCCGTTCAATCGCTGGGAAGCCGGTCAGCGGCTGGCCATGCGCTGCGCCCTGGTGGCACTGGCGCAACCCGCCGAAACACCCGTGGGCAAGGTACTCACGCCGGCTTTCCTGGAAGCGATGCGCGGCATCTTGCGCCACCCGTCGCTGGACGCCGCGTTCAAGGAACTGACGCTGAGCCTGCCGTCCGAGACCTATATCTCGGAGCAGCTGGAGGTGGTCGACCCGCAACACGTACATGCCGTTCGTGAGGCGATGCGTGCGCAACTGTCGAACGCGCTGGCCAGCGACTGGCAGCAGGTGTTTGATGACAACCAGAACACGGGCTCCTACCGCCCGGACCCTGTTTCCAGCGGCAAACGCGCGCTGACCGGCATGGCTCTGACGATGTTGTGCATGGGCTCAAGCCGCAATGACGAGTGGCCGGTGCGCGCGTTCGACCGCTTCAAGCAGGCCGGCAACATGACCGACCGGCTGTTTGCCCTGGGCGCTCTGGTGGCCTGCAACCACCCGCTGGCCGGCGAGGCACTCACCCGTTTTCACGCCATGTTCAAGGGCGACGAACTGGTGCTCGACAAATGGTTTGCCTTGCAGGCCGGCGCGTCCGACCGGGAAGGCCATATCCTGCCACTGGTGCGCCAGCTGATGTCGCACCGCGACTTTCACCTGAAGAATCCGAACCGGGCGCGCAGCCTGTTGTTCAGCTATTGCTCTGGCAACCCGGCCGCATTCCACCGCAAGGACGCAGCAGGCTACCAGTTCTGGAGTCTGCGCGTGATCGAGATCGACGCCTTCAACCCGCAGCTGGCGGCACGGCTGGCGCGGGCACTCGACCGTTGGAGCCGTCTGGCCGAGCCCTACCGCAGTGCCGCCCGCGAGGCGATCGCGCGCGTGGCCGCCAAACCCGACCTGAGCAACGACGTCCGCGAGGTGGTCAGCCGCGCGCTGGCTGACTGACCCGCTCTAGCGCCCTACTTTCAACGCAACATCGCACACACCATGGCATCCAAGATCTCCCTGACCCGCTACCTGGTCGAGCACCAACGCGTGCACGCCGTGATTCCGTCTGACCTGCGCCTGTTGCTCGAAGTGGTGGCGCGGGCCTGCAAGAGCATCAGCCATGCAGTAAACAAGGGAGAACTCGGCGGCGTGCTTGGCGCCACCGAGACCGAGAACATCCAGGGCGAGGTGCAGAAGAAGCTCGACATCATCGCCAACGAGGTGCTGATCGAGGCCAATGAATGGGGCGGCCATCTGGCGGCCATGGCCAGCGAGGAAATGGAGGGCATCTACGTGGTGCCACACCGTTACCCGCAAGGCGAATACCTGCTGATGTTCGACCCGCTCGACGGCTCGAGCAATGTCGACGTGAACGTCAGCATCGGCACCATCTTCAGCGTGTTGCGCAAGCCCGATAACGGCGCCGGCATCTCCGAGGCCGACTTCATGCAAACGGGCAGCAAACAGGTGGCGGCCGGCTACTGCATCTATGGCCCGCAGACCACGCTGGTACTGACAGTAGGCGACGGCGTGGCGATGTTCACACTCGACCGCGAGCAGGGCTCGTTCGTGCTGACCGAGGAGAACATGAAGATCCCGGCCGACACCAAGGAGTTCGCGATCAACATGAGCAATATGCGCCACTGGGACACACCTGTGAAGCAATACATCGAAGAATGCCTGGCCGGCGTGGAGGGGCCGCGTGGCAAGGACTTCAACATGCGCTGGATTGCCAGCATGGTGGCCGACGTGCACCGCATCCTGACCCGCGGCGGCGTGTTCCTCTACCCCTGGGACAAACGCGAACCCGGCAAACCCGGCAAGCTGCGCCTGATGTACGAGGCCAACCCCATGGGCTGGCTCGTCGAGCAGGCCGGCGGCGCCGCAAGCACCGGTCGCGAACGCATCCTGGACGTGGTGCCGACGCAGTTGCACCAGCGCGTGAGCGTGGTCCTGGGCAGCAAGAACGAGGTAGAGCATATCGTCGCGCTGCATGCCGCCAGCCCCGCACCCTGAGCAAGATCCGATGACCGTGGTGCCGGTCACCGTGAAGACGGACCGGGGCCTCGCGCCAGCGCGATGGCTGTTACGGCTGTTGGGCTGGCGCGTGAACTACCACGGCACGCCGGCCGGTTGCGGCATCATCGTCGCCTACCCGCACACCTCGAACTGGGACTTCATCATTGCCATTACCACCAAGTGGGCCACTGGCTTGCCGGTGGCCTTTCTGGGCAAGCAAAGCCTGTTCACCGTGCCGGTGCTGGGCCCCTTCATGCGCTGGTGCGGCGGCATCCCGGTGCAGCGCACGGGCGCCACCGGCGCCATCGAAGAGATGACGGCCCGCATACACGCAGCGGCCAACCGCGGCGAACGCTGGTGGCTGGCCATTGCCCCCGAAGGCACACGCAGCCGATCCGAAGACGGCTGGCGCTCAGGTTTCTATCACATCGCCGTGGCCGCCCAGGTGCCGATCGGCCTGGCGTACTTCAATTTCGAGCGCAAGGAAATCGGCGTCACCGAGTTCCTGCTACCCAGCGGCAACCCCGACGCCGACATGCCGCAGATCGCACGCTGGTATGCCGAACATGCGGCAGGGCGGCACCCGGACAGGGCTACGCCGGTGCGGCTGAAACCGACGCGGTGATGGGCTTTGGGCCCGTTGCCTTTGCGTGGCGCAGGGGCGCTGATGCGGGGATAAAGCTCAGGCTAAGCACCCGTTTCGCCGGGCTATAATCTCGCCTTCGCCGGTGTAGCTCAGTCGGTAGAGCAGCTCATTCGTAATGAGAAGGTCGGGTGTTCGATTCATCTCTCCGGCACCATGTCAGTAAAAGGAAGTCCGCTGCCTAAACCGTAGCGGATTTTTTTTGGGCTAGCACGGGGTTAGCACTAGCCGAAGAAGCCATCCTTCGTAGCGTTACAAACGGTCACTTTCGGATCCGACTCAATCGCATCGATTCAACTTATATGCGTCCATTTGACATTCACCGACGCCTGAAGACTGGGTCCTAACATAAAGTCTCAGCAATTGGATGACCGCATTGGCCGGGACCAGTCTTTGGAAGCATGTCCAGGCATCCATCCGTTGTACCTCGGGACCCGCCAGTCATATCCCGGCGAGCCAAGAAAAGCAGGCCTGGCGCCTCATGGAGAATCAGCCAGTGGCAGCTTCCACGAACTGCGACATTGCGCTATCGACCCATTTCTGTCGGTCTGAGTCCCAACGTTGAGGAATGTTGTGCAGTGGTTGCGGCACTACACCAATGGCCGGTATAGGGAAGTCAAATTGCGATTGTTCGACGGCTGATCAGAGTCGTCAGCAGTTCCCCTGCGGCGTTTCAGGCCGACCAGGAAAACGGCGCGAAATGCCCGTTTCTGGTTCCGCTGGTGTCTTTCCAGTCCATGCCGAACATCTTGAACACGCTGCGCGTCGCCTTGGCCAGGGACAGGCGGCTGTTCACCGGGTGCGCGGTGTTGTCCACCGCCAGCGCAATGTTGGCGTCCACTGCACTGGCCACACCTTCGAGCGCCTGGTCCAGCAGATCGCCGGCCTTGACGCTGCGCGACAAGCCCTTGATCTCGAACTGCACCGGCCGGCGTTCGACACCTGCCATCTTGCCGACCAGCGGCCCAAGCGCGGCCATCGGTCCGCCGGCAGCTCCGGTGGCGATCGCGGTGATGGCCTCGGCCTGCTGGTCGCTGGCACGCTCGTCGATGATCAGCCCGACGGTGATGTTGCCCGCCGCCATAGGACCGGGAGAATGCATAGTGACGACAAACCCCAGACCGTCGAGTGTGACTCCGTCCTTCTCACCCTTGTCAATGCGCATGGCGACTGCTGCCTTGCAATCACCCTGGCTCGGCGTGGCGCCGAGGTTCGACGTGATGCATGGGCACAGAAACTCGCAATTGCAGGTCTCCATGTACTCGCCCTTGATTTGCCAACCGTTCTTGGTCATCGTTTTTCTCCCGCGTTGGGTGCAGGCCCGACGTCCGAAACTGGGCAGTCTCCACTGTCGCGCCTGCTGACGCCATACTAGACCTTGCGACCGGCAAAAGCAAACAAGCGGAGACATCCGTAACGACGCTTCTTCGCGATTGCCGGTTGTGCCGATCAGGAGGTCTATCGATGAAAAAGGAAATGCCGGGCGCGGCGCGGGCAGACGCTCCGGCCATGTTCGCGCTGCTGGCGCGGCAGCACCGATTCTGGGTTTGGGGCCCGCTGGCGCTGGTCTTGGCGAGTTGGACGTTCCTCGCCTGGACGGTCCTCGACATGGGCCACCCGCTGGTGCAGTTGATGATGCCGATGTCCGCGCGCTGGGGCGTGGCCAATGCCGCAGCGATCCTCTCGATGTGGGCCGTCATGATGGCGGCAATGATGTTGCCCTCGGCGTTGCCGATGCTTCTGCAGTTCGTCAATCTGTCGCGGCGCAACGGCGAGGTGGCGCGCGGTTGGGCATTCGTCGGCGCTTACCTCCTGGTCTGGCTGGTGTTCAGCATGGCGGCGACTGCGCTGCAATGGTGTCTGCAGGCAGCAGGCTGGACCGATCCTATGGCCGCCAGTCGCTCTGCGTGGCTGACCGCAGCCTTGCTGCTGCTGGCCGGCATCTACCAGTTTTCGCCGCTTAAGCAGGTCTGCCTGGCGCGCTGCCGCTCGCCCATTGCATTCCTGCTTGGCGAATGGCGCCCCGGGCCGAGTGGCGCGCTGGTCATGGGGCTGCGCCACGGGCTATCTTGCCTGGGCTGCTGCTGGGCATTGATGGCGCTGCTGTTCGTCGGCGGCGTCATGAACCTGGCCTGGGTCGCTGCGTTGGCGATTGCCGTCGCTTTGGAAAAGATGCTGCCGCGCGGCGAACAACTGGCCGCAGTGATGGGCCTGGTCCTGATGGGTGCCGGCGTATTCAAGCTGCTGGCGCTGCTGCGTTGAGCGGGCCCGCGCAAGGCCATCCCTGCGACGATCGTGTGTGACCGAAATTGACGACGGCGCTGCGGCAATCGAATCGATCGCCACGATGCTGACCGTCAACTTGAACATGCCATGAATGCTTTGGAGCGGCCGGCTCTAAAAGTCGTATGCCCGGATCCAGTCTTCTGGAGCAGATGGCGGTGGCGACCCATCGGCGCCGCCATCGTACGGTCCTAGAGCACTTGCTCTAGGGAAAACCCTGAAATTGAGGTGCGCGCTCTACGACTTGTCGGCACAGTACCGCCATGCCCGATGCGAATGGTCTGCGAAAAGCAGCTATTTGGATTAGTAGGCAATTTTCAAACAACCGGAGTAAAGAATGTCCAACAAGAACCTGTCCAGCATCACCACCGATGTCATCGCAACCTACGGCATCACCGCAACCAACGTTATTAACAGTTACCGCTTTGGCGGTGAACGACTCATCGAATTCGTCGACGAGCGCTTTGCCACGGCCGTGAACCGCGGCGCGTCGGCGCTGAACAAGGAAATCCGCTCGAACCTCATTGGCAACCAGCAACGGGTCAGCCGCTACTCCATTAAAGGCGTGCATTTCGGAACCGATCGTGCGCAACAAGCGGTCGGCATCGCAGTGGATCTGGCGACCAAAAGCGTGAGCTTTGTGGCCGCCAAAGCTGACCGCGCTGTGAACATGACGGCGCTGGAAACGCTGAACCGAGTGGCGATGCCGGCGGCCATTGTCGTCAGCAAGGTTGCCGACAGCATCGAAGAAGGCAGCAGCAAGCTGGTTAAACGAGTCTCCGGCAAGGCAATGCCGGCAAAAGCCTTGGCCACCCGCAAACTGAATGCCGCAACGCGCGAGGCCGCGGCAACGCGTAAACGCGTCACCAAGGCAGCTACCAAGCGGGTGAGCGAAGCAGTTGCCGACTCCGCCACGGAAACTTCGAATGCCGCACGTCGGGTTGCACGCAACGCAAAGTCGGTGACCAAGCAGGTCGGAGCGGCCGTGACTGGAACCGCCACCGAAACCTCGAACTCGGCACGTCGGGTTGCACGCAAGGCCAAGACGGCAACCAAGCGCGTCGGCATGGCTGTCGCAGGAACCGCCACCGACGCATCGAACGCGGCGCGTCGTGTCGCACGCAAGGCCAAGGCTACCGCGAACGCCGCCTAAAACGGTTCCGCGCAACGCGCGCAGCGTTGCCTGATCCTGTACCGCGGGCTGCTGGACTCTCCCTGACCAAGGGTGGATGCCGGCGGCCCGTGGTCTTTGGGTCAGGTTGGCCTCGTCTGCATGAAATCCAAATCAGACCGTCTGGACTTCGTTCCGGCCGGAATGCGCATTTCAATAGTCGGCTGCCCTCCCCGCTTCAGTTGCCCTCGGTTGACGCGTCGACACTGCCGCTGGCCTGCGTCTCGACGCCGCCGGCCTCTACGATGGCCAGCTTGCCGCGAATCGTCAGGTCACTGATGAATTGGAACTGGTCGCGCATGTCGAAAGGGTAGGCCTTGACCTGGTAGCGGGTGCCCAGCGGCGTCTGGGACAGCATCACCAGCACGGGTTTGTCGTACTTCAGGTAGGCACTGGTCAACGCGACGTCGCGCAGTGCGATGCGAACGCGCGCTGCATCATGGTCGGGCCGCAGCCAGAACGACGCGACACACATCAGCGTGTGCGCACCATCGTTCGAATTGGCGATGTTGTTCTGCCAGATCTTTTCATGAGGGACGTGGATGATGTCGTCGGCCGGCGTGCAAATCTCGAGCGCACGCAACCCCACCGACCGCACCTCGCCGTAATCGCCACCGATGCGCACCCAGTCGCCGGGCTGGTACGGCCGCTCGAAGATCGCGACTACGCCCGCAATCAAGCTGCTGGCGTAGTCCTTGAAAGCAAAGCCGATGGCTACGCCCAGCGCGCCGGAGATCACGAGGAAGTTCTGCAGCGTGATGTTGAAGACGATCGGAATCACCCACAGGATCGCGATCACCAGCATCAGCAGCCGGATGATCGGCACCGCGCCCAGCAGGTACAGCCGAAGTTGGCTCGGCCCGCGCTCGGCCAGGAAGAACAGCAGCGCGCGTCCTTGGGGCCGAGGACCTTGGTTCGAACACGATAGATGTGCCCTGCACGGCGAGCTTGTCGACCTGGCCGGTGAGGTCCGTGGTCAACCTGCGGCAGGTGCGCCCCTTGTCGAGGAAGACCGACATCATCGGCCGCGACCAGGTAGCGCCCATGACGTCCCAATACGGTACGAGATCGTCACGGTCGTCGCCATCGATATCGGCAATGGCATGCAACCCGGCCCAGGCCGATCCGTCGTCCAGCTTCTGTGCGGCCAAGAACTTGTCGATCACTGACCTGGCTCCGTGTTCGGTTAAGGCCAGCGCTGCAGAACGCAGACCCAGGATGGACAACAACGCGGGGCAAAGCGGGCAGTAGTCGTGAAAGATTGCTGCGGCAACGAAAAGTCAACTGGATAGACATATGTCTCTTTCTAGCGATACGCCAGTCGCGCAGCGCGGGCAGGCCACAGTCAAATCCCGACCATAACCGGCCGATCACAAGGTTTAGGGCCTGTTAACACAAACCGCGAAGTCCATCGGCGACCAAAACGAAGCTGAGGAAGCCCAGGAACATTGCGTCGAGTTTCTCGAATCGCGAGAAGATGCGTCGGAAACCCTTCAAACGCCGGAACAGCCGTTCGAC
>JBBQJP010000045.1:0-38533 GCA_038326025.1 Burkholderiales bacterium | reverse complement strand
TCGTCCTCAGGCCGCTTGTGGCCTGAGGCTTTGGTGCCCGCGTTGGTAATCCTGCTGCTTGGCCGTCACCGCCCATATCGCGCGCGCCGTCTTGGCCGCCTGCGCCACGATCACCACATTGGCTGGCCTGCGGCTCTTGATCCCTTCAAGCCATGGCCCAGATTGCTTGGCGTGACTGAGCACGCTCCTGGCCCCGTGAATGAGCAAGGTGCGCAGGTACGTGTCCCCGCGCTTGGAGATGCTCCCCAGGCGAACTTTGCCCCCCGTGCCGGTTTGCGTGGGCACCAGCCCCAGCCAGGCGCAGAACTCACGCCCGGACTTGAAGGCGCTGGCCTGTCCCATCGTGGCAATGGCCGCCGTGGCGGTGAGCAGGCCAACACCGGGTATTCGGGCCACGCGGCGCATGTCCGCGTCGCCCTTGAGTGGCAGCGTCAGGCGTTTCTCGATTGCGTCCATGTCCTGGCTTAGTGTCTTGATGCGCGCCACCTGCTCGCGCAGGCTGTCAACCACCATCTGCGGCAACTCGGCGCTGAGGTCAACAAATGCCTGCTCGACCTTGGCAAACAGCGCCTTGTGGCCTTTGGCAAAGGTGGCTCCAAACTCGTACAGCAAGCCGCGCAGCGCATTGACCTGCATGGTGCGCATCTTCATCAGCAGATCGCGCTGGCGGTGCAGCGTGAGTGTGGCCTGCTGCTCCGTGCTCTTGATACCCACGAACTTGGCGCCGGGCTGCTGCACCGCCAGCCAGATCGCCCGCGCGTCCGTCGCATCGGTCTTGTTGCCCGACACAAACGGGCGCACCGCCTTGGCGTGCAGCAGACGCACCGTGTGCAACTGGAACACGTGCTTGGCAATATCAAGTCCCACCACTTGCTGACCGGCCATCGTCCCGATGATTTGCCCAACGTTCATGCCTGTATTACGATTCATGACGGATCCTCTATGGTGTTTGTGAAGACCGTGGTCTATCACCCCTGGGCACTTTGATGCCGTATCCATCAGAGGATCCACCCCGCATGCGCGGGATTTCACTTCCTGACAAACGGCTGTTCATCTCAGCGCTCCAATTTCCTTACCCGTAGGCAGGGAGGCATCCATAGCATCTCCTTCTGAACAAAGAGGGGCCACACCAGCCCATTGACTACGGTACCGTACGCTGGCCGATGCACGGTCAGACCACGCGCGTTGCCGCGGAATCGTCCGGAATAACCGGCTGGGGGGAAACCAGAATCAGCGACAGCACGCGCGCCACGCGGATCGTGGCGCCTGGCTTGACGGCCACTTCGGCGCCTTTGTCAACCGGCACGCCATCGACTTCGGTCACACCATCGGACACCGTACGCAGGCGATAACCATCGGCCGTGCGACGCAACTCGAAATGCCAGCGACTGATCTGACGCGCCAGGGCGGGATCACTGGTGGCCAGCACGACGTCGTTGGCCGCCTTGCCCTCGTGTTCGCGCAGGCGCCCGAAACTGACAATGTCCTGCAGCGGCAGATCGAGTTCCTCGTGCGTCTCCTCGAACCGTACCCTCGTGGGAAACACCGACCGATCGCGCCAATCGAAGGCCAGCAGTTCAACCTGTCGCGTCAGGCCCTTTAGCTCCACCTGTTCGAGTGGCCGGCATTTGATCCGGTGCGTCGGGCTCAGTTCCTGGAACACCTCGCGCGTCAGGCGGATTTCACCCGGTCTTGCCGCACCCGCCACCCGCGCGCACAGGTTTACCGCGTCCCCACTGACCACATCGCCGTCGGCCAGCACCGGGCCGTGGTGCACACCAATACGCACCTGCATCTGGTGATCGCGGGCACGGGTAAGGTTTTCCCGCGAGAGCGCGGTTTCAAAGGCAATCATTGCGGCGATGCCTGCGTCGGCAGCCGGAAAAGCAAGGAAAGCCCCGTCCCCAGCGGTATCCACGATGCGGCCGTCATGGGCAGGCAGGCACTCCTGCAACAAATCCAAATGCAATTGCTGTAGTTGACGCCCTGCGGCATCGCCAAATCGGGCGAAATACGGTGTAGAGGCCACGATGTCGGAAAACACCAGCGTCATCGGCCGCTCGAAACGACGGGTGAGCTCCTGCTGCAGCTGATTCTGCAGCCGAATGATGTCCACCATGCCAAATTTGCTGAGATCCATATAGCCACTGACCATACCCGACCACAGCCAGTCCCACAAGCACACATTGCAAGTGCCGCCGCACGTCGCCAGGACGCAATGCAAAACCGGCACGTCCCGCCACTCGCCAAAAAACGACACGCGTATACTTTGACGGACTATCACGCAGGGGAGGCGAATCACCTGTCGATCCACGTCGCCCCCGGAGGTCAAAACATGGGACTGAGACTCAAATTCAACCTGGTGCTCCTGCTGGTGTTCGTGATGGGGCTGGGCGTGTCGGGTTACGTGTCGTACCAATTGCTCCAGAAGAACGCACGCGAAGAGGTCCTGCGCACGGCCGGTGTAATGATGGAAGCGGCAATGGCCATGCGCCACTACACCGTGTCGCAGATCCGCCCGCATCTGCGGGTTGTCGAGACCGAGTTCCTGCCCCATAGCGTGCCGGCCTATGCCGCCACCGAGATCATGGGTCAACTGCACAACAAGTACCCCAACTATGCCTACAAGGAGGCGGCGCTGAACCCGACCAATCCGCGCGATCGTGCGGTGGGCTGGGAGGCCGACATCATCAGCGAGTTTCGCAACAACCCGGAGCGCAAGGAGTTCTCCGGCATCCGCGGCACACCGACCGGCCTGTCGATGTATCTTGCGCGGCCTTTCCAGATCAAGGACCCGGCCTGCCTTTCCTGCCATACCACGGCCGATTCCGCCCCGCCGGCGATGGTCAAGCTTTACGGCACCAACAATGGCTACGGCTGGAAGCTCAACGAGGTCATCGGCGCACAAATCGTGTCAGTGCCGATGTCCTTGCCGATCGAAAAGGCCGACAGCGCGTTCCTGACCTTCATGGCGTCACTCGCTGGCGTGTTCGCCGTGTTGTTCATCATCCTCAACGTCATGCTGTCGATGCTGATCGTGCGCCCGATCCGCCGTATGTCGGCCGCCGCCGACAAGATCAGCGTCGGCGAACTGGACATTCCGGAGCTGCCGGAAACCGGCAAGGACGAGGTCGCGGTGCTGGGCAAGTCTTTCAACCGCATGCGGCGCAGTCTCGAGAAGGCGATCAGCCTGATCGACGACAACTGAGCCGATCCCGACCATGATGCACAGCGACATTGCGCTGCAGCCGGGTTATCGACTGCAGGAATACCAGATCGAGTCGACACTGGGCGTCGGCGGTTTCGGCCTGACCTACCTGGCGACCGACGCCAACCTGAACATGCAGGTGGCGATCAAGGAATACCTGCCCACTGATCTGGCATTGCGCGGCGACGACCACTCGATTCGCTCCCGCTCGCCGCAGGCCCAGGAAAAGTTCAACTGGGGACGTTCACGCTTCCTTGACGAGTCGCGCACACTGGCCTCCTTCCGCCATCCCAATATCGTGCGCGTGATGCGATTTTTCGAGGCCAACCAGACCGCGTACATGGTGATGGAATTCGTCGCCGGCGAACCGCTGGGCGAATGGATCAAGAAGCGGCGCCCGCTGGACGCGCACTCGCTGATCGCCATGGCGTTGGCGCTGCTCGGTGGTGTCGATGTCATCCATAGGTCCGGCGTGCTGCACCGCGACATCAAGCCGAGCAACATCTTCCTGCGTCACGACGGCACGCCGGTGTTGCTCGATTTCGGCTCCGCCCGATCGGTGTTGGCCGATACCGAACGCACGGCCATCGTGTCGCCCGGTTATGCACCACTGGAGCAATACCACGCCCACGGCAACCAGGGGCCCTGGACCGACCTGTACGCCATTGGCGCGGTGATGTACTGGATCGTCACTGGTCACAAGCCGATCGAGGCCACGGCGCGCGTACCGTCCGACGCCATGCCCGCGGCCATGCAACTGGGCGATCCGGTCTATTACAGTCGGCAACTCCTGCAACTGATCGACTGGATGCTGTCGCCGGCCGAGAAGTCGCGACCCCAGAGCGCGGCCGAACTGCGCCAGGCGCTGGAGCTTCATTTCGACCCGCAGTCCGACGCAACGCAATCGATATTTACCGGCAAGACCACGCGACCAGATGCCGCGACGGCAGCGGCGGCGGCCGTACGTACCGAAACCACGCTGGCTTACGAGCCGTCGGTCATCAAGGCCCTGGCCGCCGACCTGGCTGCCCACCTGGGTCCGGTTGCCGCGGTGGTGGTGCGATCAGCTGCCAAGAAGACGCTCGACATCGGGCAACTCGTCGACACACTGGCCAACGACATCGCCGATCCGGTGGCGCGTGCCAACTTCATCCGTAAACATGCGCCGCGTGATCGAAGCGGCACACCGTCCGAACGCTCCCGGCCGGGCCACACCACGTCGCTGCCAACCGGGCTTTATCCGCCAGTGACGTCGCGCCCGGTGATCGATCCCGCCACGCTGGCGCGTGCCGAAGCCGAACTGGCGCAACACATCGGCGCCGTGGCCCGTACTGTGGTGCGGCGCGCTGCCGCCAAGGCGCACAACGAACACGAACTGTTCACGCTGCTGGCCCAGGAGATCGACGATCCGGTTGGCCGCAAGACATTCCTGCGCAAGGCTATGTCGGTGTCGGGTCGCATCTGAATCGACGTTGGTTGCGCCGCGCAGCGACCGGCGCGTCAGGTTCTTGCTGCCATCCCGGAATCCGGTCCGGTTCCCAGCGTGCGGTAACAGACTGCCAGGGCGGCCAGCGCACAGGCGCCGATGCCGACCACCATCGGCCGGCTGCTGCCGTCGACGAACAGGCCTACTAATGCCATCACCAGCGCGCCGGTCACGAACTGGAACATGCCCATGAGTGCCGAGGCGGTGCCCGCAATCGGGCCGTGCCGGTCCAGCGCCAGTACGGCCGTGCTCGGCATGACCAGGCCCAGGAAGCCGAAGCCGACGAACAGCAGGCCCAGCATCAGCCAAAGCTGGTCCACACCTAGCAGGTTGAGCAGCAGCAACGTGGTCATGGCTGCGGCATAACCGACGATGGCGCGCCTGACCAGCAAGGCGAGCCCCAGGCGTTTACCGAACCGTCCGGTCAATTGCGAACACCCGATGAAGGAGGCCGCATTGATGGCGAACGCCAATCCGTACTGGCGCGAGGTCAGGCCAAAGTGGTCGATCAACACAAATGGCGAATTCGCCAGGTAGGCAAAGAAGCTCGACACCCCGAGCGCGCCCACCGCCACCAGACCCAAGAATTTCCGGTCACGCAGCAACACGCCATAGGAGCGCAGCGCACTGCGCAAGCCGCTGTCCGAGCGTAGCTCCGGTGGTCGGGTCTCGCGCAAACTGGTCGCCACCAACACCATCGCGGCAATGGCCAGTGCGGCAATGATCCAGAACACGGCGCGCCAGCCGCTGGCCTCCACAACCAGTGCGCCCGACAACGGCGCCAGGATCGGGGATACGCTGAACACCAGCATCAACAACGCCATTACCCGCGCTGCGTCATGGCCGGTATACAGGTCGCGCACGATGGCGCGTGGAATCACCACCGTGGCGCAGGCGCCCAGGCCCTGCACGAAACGCAGCACCACAAGGCTCTGCACGTCCGGGGCCAGCGCGCAGCCGACGCTGCCCAGCGCAAACAGCGTGAGTCCGAAATACAGTGGCAGCCGGCGGCCCACCATGTCCGAAACCGGGCCGTAGATGATCTGGCCTGCGCCCATGGCGACGAAATACGCCATCAGGCTGGCCTGCACGGCACCAATGGACGCGCCCATGTCCTTGCCGATCGACGGCAATGCCGGCAGATACATGTCGATGGCAAACGGACCGACGGCCGACAGCAGACCCAGCACCAGGGCAATGCGCAGATAACTCGAATTCATGACTGGCAGCGCCCGCAATGCCGCGCGGGGCTGGCCGCGCGGGCGCGATCGCCGTGAAGGGCCGCGCAAAGGCCTGTAGCATAACGAAGATCGGACAGCCCCGTTTGCCAAACGCCAGCGCGGCCAATGTGGCGAGTGGCGCAGGCGTGTCTCAAATCGACGTAGACTCTTTGCCATTGCTGCCGCGCCCGCCCGCCCGACATGACCAAACCATCCAACGCCATCATCAGTGCCCAGGAACTCGGATTCCAGTGGAAAACCATCGATCCGTTCCTGTTCTGCGTGCACCATGATGACCACTACCCCCGTGGCAATAGTCAGCTTGGCCCGGACGCTGCACTGGATGGTCGCGACATCGGCCAGGACTTTGCCGGCAAGGACGGCTGGCGCATGTACCACGGCAGCGTGGTGCCAGGATTTCCCGCCCACCCGCACCGCGGTTTCGAGACGGTCACCATCGTGCGCCATGGCCTGATAGACCACTCGGATTCACTCGGCGCATCGGCGCGTTTTGGCGGCGGCGACGTGCAATGGCTTACAGCGGGTCGCGGCATCGTGCACTCCGAGATGTTTCCGTTGCTGAGCAGCGATGCCGAAAACCGGCTCGAGTTGTTCCAGATCTGGTTGAACCTGCCGGCCAGCCACAAGATGGTGGAGCCGCATTTCAAGATGTTCTGGTCAGAGCGGGTGCCGCAGCACCGGTTTGAGGACGCAGCGGGCGCCACCACCACGGTCACCGTGATCGCAGGCCAGCTGGGCACCGCACAGGACCGCCAGCCACCCACACCCCCACCGGACTCGTGGGCGGCGCAGGAGCAGGCCGACGTCGCCATCTGGACCATCACCATGGCCCCCGGCGCCCGCTGGACCCTGCCGGCGGCGAGTGGCCCGGACACGCGGCGCTGCCTTTACTTCTTCGAGGGACAAAGCCTCGATGTGGGGAGCCAGCATGTCGATCGCCGTGCCGGCCTGGAACTGGCGTGCACAGACGACATCGAACTCGTCAATGGTCCGCAACCGGCCCAACTGCTGATGCTGCAGGGCCGACCGATCGCGCAGACTGTCGCACAATACGGCCCGTTCGTCATGAACACCCAGGCGGAGATCGAACAGGCGTTTGCCGATTACCAGCGCAGCCGCTTTGGCGGTTGGCCCTGGCCTGACGACGCGCCGGTGCATGGCAAGCAGCCGCGGCGTTTTGCCACCCATCCCGATGGCCGTTGTGAACGGCTTCAAATCCAACCCGACACACAGGAGTAAACAACGATGATTCTCGAACTTGCCGACATCCGCATACAACTGGGCCAGAATGCCGCCTTTGAAGAAGCGATCCAGCGTGGCGTCGCGACGGTGGCCAGCAAGGCCAAGGGCTTTCGCGGCTTCAAGGTCAATCGCGGCATCGAGAGCGCCGAGCGCTACATCCTGCAAATCTACTGGGACACGCTGGAAGACCATACGGTCGGATTTCGACAAGGCGAGCTTTTCACGCAATGGCGTGCCATCGTCGGACCGTTTTTCGCCGGCCCGCCGAATGTCGAGCATTTCGAACTGGTCGCCCGCTCCGAATAAGACCGCGCAGCCCTGACCGGCTTTTCTTGACCCGTTGCGCGCCGCCTGGCACAGCGACATCCATTCTCTAGAGGTTTACATGCAGTTTTTGTTTCCGCCGGCAGCGCCGGTATCGGTCCCGGTACTTGGCCAGGACGTCCGCTTCCCGGTACACCGCATCTATTGCGTGGGCCGCAACTACGAAGAACACGCGAAGGAAATGGGCTTTACCGGCCGTGAGCCGCCCTTCTTCTTTCTAAAGCCCACCGACGCGCTGGTGCTGGTGGAGCCGGGCAAGACCGCGTCCATGCCCTACCCCAGTTTGACCAAGAACCTGCACCATGAAATCGAACTGGTGGTGGCCATCGGCACTGGTGGCAAAAACATCGCGGCGGCTGACGCGCACAAACACATCTACGGTTATGCCGTCGGCCTGGACATGACCCGGCGAGATCTGCAAGGCGAGATGAAAAAACAGGGCCGTCCCTGGTGCATCGGCAAGGCGTTTGACCATTCGGCGCCGATGGGCCCTATCACTGCGGCCGACCAGGTTCCGGCTATCCATGAGGCGACCATCGGGCTTGACGTGAATGGCCAGCAACGCCAGCACAGCAGCATTTCCAAGCTGATCTGGAATATCGCTGAAACCATCGAACATCTGTCGGCCGCATGGGAGTTGCAACCCGGCGACCTGATCTTCACCGGAACGCCGGAAGGTGTAGCAGCAGTTGTGGCCGGCGACATGCTGGTGGGTCGCGTGCAGGGTCTGCAGGACATCTCCGTGAAGATTGTCTGAACCCGACGCAAGTACCATCCGTGCTCAAAGGACAGATCAAACATTGCCGCAGCTGTGGTTCGGCGGTTGCTTACCGGGTGCCGGACGACGGTGACACGCGCGAGCGCGCAGTGTGCCCGCAATGCGGCACCATCCACTACGAGAACCCGCTCAACGTGGTGGGGACCGTCCCGCATCTGGGCGACAAGGTCTTGCTATGCAAGCGCAACATCGAGCCGCGCAAGGGCAAATGGACCCTGCCTGCTGGCTTCATGGAACTGGAAGAAACCACGGCCGAAGGTGCTGCGCGCGAAACGGTGGAAGAGGCCGGCGCCCATTTCGAGATGGAGGGCCTGTTCTCGGTGCTCAACGTGGCGCGGGTGGGTCAGGTCCACTTCTTCTACACGGCGCGACTGCTGTCAGACCATTTGAATCCGGGCTACGAGACCATGGAGGCGAGGCTTTACAGCGAGGCCGACATACCGTGGGACGAAATCGCCTTTCGTACCGTCAAGGAAACCCTGGAGCATTATTTCGCCGACCGCAGGACCGGCAAATTGTCGTTCCACGTCATCGATATCGTCTGACACGCGCCGCGCGACGCCGGACGAGCGGGCCCGGTGACCCTGCCCGCGCAGGTGCCAACTTTGTACATGGGCCCCGACAAGGTGTATAACAATCAGAAGTCGCACCGATTCGGTGCGATGTTGTGTCGAAAGGTCCACGATGAAACAACAGAATTTCTGGGACGTCGACCTGGTCGAGCTTGGCAAGCGCTGGATCGACGACATGGGAACATTTCTGCTGACGGCGCTGACCTTCGCGGGCCTGGCGCTGCCAGTGGTGATTCCGACCTTGATCCTGTGGTACCTGTCGTCCATCAACTGGAGCATGACACCTTGATGCCATCCCGGTGTCGGGCGGCCGCGGCGCCGGTCAGACGCCGATACACCAAGGCGCAGTGTCGTGGAACAAGCCCATCCATACTGCCCAGCCCGAACTTGCCGCGAGCGCCAGTCCGGCCAGACGCACACCCCACTGACCTGAATCGGCACCGCGCAGGCGCAACCATAACCACGGGCCGGCCATCATCGACACGCTGGTGCCAAGGGCAAACAGCGCCATCACCATTGCGCCGTCAAGCGGCCGCGCACTCATGGCCGCCACCAGCAGTGCCGAATACAGCAAACCACAGGGCAGCAGGGCCCAGACCGTCCCAAGCAGCAACGGCGCGCCGCCGTGGCCCTTGCCGACCCAGGAACGCACCCTTGTCCACAATCCCTTGCCCGCCGCTTCGAGCCAGACCGGCTGGCGGGCACAAAGCAGCAACACCAGACCGAGCACCAGGGCCGCGACGTGAAGCAGGGTCCAGATCGGCCGGATCGCGGCAGATTGCACGCTGAGCCAGCCAACCCCTTGCATCGAAGCCGCAGCCAGCGCGCCGAGCAGCGCGTAGCCCAGCACCCTGCCCGCCTGGAAGGTCCACATGGCGCGGGTGCCTGCCGCGCCAGCGGCCTGACCGATGCCGGCGCAGGCTGCGCCACACATGGCCACGCAATGTGGTCCGCCGACCAGGCCCATCAGCAAGGCCGTCAAGGCCAGGGAACTCTGCATCCGGCAAGCTTAAATGATGCGGGAGAAGCGTGCGCGATTGCGATCCGTCTGCAGATAACGGTCGAACACCATGGCCACGGCCCGCACGAAGTACCAGCCCATCGCGGTGACCTGGATGCCACTGTCATCGATTTGCACCATGCCGCTGTCCTGCATCGACCGCAGGACCTCCAGTTCATTGGCGAAATAACGTTTGAAATCGATCAGATAGGCCAGGTCAATCGACTCATAAAGGCACTGGCCCTGGCACATCAGCGCCATGATGACGGCGCGCCGGATCAGATCGTCACGTGACAGGGCCAACCCCCGCACCACTGGAAAACGACCGTGGTCGAGCGCGTCGTAATACTCTGGCAAGGTCTTGGCGTTCTGGCTGTAGGTCGCACCCAGCCGGCCGATCGACGAAACACCCAGCGCGATCAGGTCATGGTCGGGCTGCGTGCTGTAACCCTGAAAATTGCGATGCAGGCGTCCCTGACGCTTGGCCACCGCCAGTGGATCGTCGGGCAAGGCGAAATGGTCCATGCCCACATACACGTAGCCGGCACCTATCAGGGCCGCCAGCGAGCGCGCCAGCATGCTGACCTTGCCGCTGGCATCGGGCAGAAGCGCAGTGTCGATGCGCCGCTGCGGTTTGAAGCGCTCGGGCAGATGCGCATAGGCGTACAACGCGATCCGGTCAGGTCGCAGTTCGACCACCTGCTCCAGTGTGCGATCGAAGGATGCGGGCGTCTGATGCGGCAGCCCGTAGATCAGGTCGACGTTGATGGACTCGAAGCCATGTTCCCGTGCGGCGTGCACCAAGGAAAACACCTGTTCGGCCGGTTGCACGCGATGCACCGCCTTCTGAACCGCCGGGTCGAAATCCTGCACACCAAAACTCAAACGGTTGAAACCCATCTCAGCCAGTGCCCCGAGGCGGCGCGCATCCACCGTGCGCGGATCGACTTCGATCGCATACTCGCCGCCGGGCACGAACTGAAAATGCTGGCGCAGCATGTCCATCAGGGAGCGCAGTTCCTCATCGCTCAGAAACGTCGGGCTACCACCACCGAGGTGCAACTGCGTAACTTTCTGCTGGTTACCGAGCAGCGCCGTGTGCAAGGCCACTTCGCGGCCGAGATACGCAAGGTAGGGCTTGGCCTTTTCATGGTGGCGCGTGATGATCTTGTTGCAGGCGCAGTAATAACACAGCGATTCGCAGAACGGCACATGCACGTACAGGGACAATGGCAATGCCATGGCCGCTGCGCCGTTACGCCGCTGGGTCAATGCCTGGGCGTAGTCGTCGGCGGTAAACGCCTCGACAAACCGGTCGGCGGTTGGATACGATGTATAACGCGGCCCCGCGACATCGAACTTTCGCAGTAATTCTGGAGAAACCGGTTGATAGGTGGTGATAGACATGTCTGAGCCCTGCAAGTCAAGCCACTATGAACCAGGGCGTCAAGCCTCGTCTTGACCTGTATCAAGCAGGAGCAACTGCCAAGAGCGCACAATTGATGCATATCAGGAGAAACAAACATGCAACCAGCGTCCCACAGCCAGGACACCCACCCCGTGACCCCGATCGTGCCGATCACCGGCAACAGCATCCGGGTCGCCTGCTCGAACTGCAACCTGCGCGAGTTGTGCATGCCGCTGGGCCTGAGTCAGGATGAACTCAACCGGGTCGACGATCTGGTGGCCAGTCGCCGGCGCCTCAAGCGCGGCACCAGCCTGTTTCGCAACGGTGACCCCTTCACCAGCCTGTATGCGATCCGCACCGGCTTTTTCAAGACCTGCATTACGTCTGAAGATGGGCGTGACCAGGTCACCGGCTTCCAGATGGCGGGTGAGGTGGTGGGTCTGGATGGCATCGTCAACGACCGCCACACCTGCGATGCCATCGCGCTTGAGGATGCCGACGTCTGCCTGCTTCCCTTTGACCGGATTGAAGAGTTGTCCACGGAAATTCCGGGCTTGCAGCGCCATGTGCACAAGATCATGAGCCGCGAGATCGTGCGCGAGCACGGCGTTATGTTGCTGCTCGGCAGCATGCGGGCCGAGGAACGATTGGCCGCTTTCCTGCTGAACCTGGTGCAACGTCTGCATGCCCGCGGCTTCTCACAATCCGAACTGGTACTGCGCATGACGCGCGAAGAAATTGGCAGCTACCTCGGTCTCAAGCTCGAGACTGTCAGCCGCACGTTCTCCAAGTTCGTCGAGGAAGGCATCGTCGAGGTCAAGCAGCGCCATGTGCGTATCGTCAATGCCGAGGCGCTCAAGCAACTGGTCAACCCGCAAGTGTGCAACTGAAGCGCCGGCGAAGCTTGAAGCGGGTCTGACGCGGTCGGATCGGGCCCTGCGTCGCTTGCGAGCCAGGTGGGTGGCGCACGCCGGTTTCAGCGCTCAGGCGTGTTTTCGTCAGCGGCCCGCTGATTGACCTCGTCCGGCGCCATCGCCAGCAAAGCAGTCAGTCCGCTGGCCAGCGATACCAGCAGCCAGAACAGAAAAAAGACAACGGTATACACCGCCTGGTTCGACAGTTCGAGTGACTGGCCGCCCCAGTGCAGATCCTGCGGATCCACCAGCGCAAACACCATCATCTCCAGTAATCCGGCCACCAGAAAGGCAGGCCAGATAACCCACATCATTCGCTTGTTCCACATAAGCTGTCTATTCCGCTGGCGGTATCAGGGCTTGGGCGCAGCTGGGGCCGTCACGGGCACGACGGGAGCGCCAGTCTGCGCATGGTTACGGCCTTCCTTTGCCGGCGCCATGCTCGCGGCTGGATTGTCGAGAGTCTGGTTGATCTCCAGTCCTTTGCGGTAGTAGTCCTGATCGATCACCGGGTCGGGGTAACGCAGCGCCAGGTACAGCGTGAAGAAACCGGCAACCACCACGATGGCGGGGCCGGCAATGACCATCCAGACGTGGCCGTACTTCCACCAGGGTTGCGAATCGGGTTGGGCAGCGGATGTCATTTGGAAGCAATCTCCTTAACGGGGAACCAGGAAAGCGGCCTTCTCACGGACCTGTTGTCCCTGGTCCAGGGCACTGATATCAAACACGATGCTGTGCGAGCCAGGGACTGCGGCTTCATACGGCAACTGCACCCGCACCGCGATCCAGCGCGATTGCGTCGCATCGACGGCGAATTCGTTTTCGGAGCCAAGCGCCACACCCTCGAGCCCGGACACACCGATGCGGTAGCGCTGCGCCGACTCGGTCGCGTTCATGATCTGCAGGCGGTAGACGTTCTCGATCTTGCCACCGGAGACAATGCGCGCCAGCGATCCGCGGTCGCGCACCACATCCACCTTGAACGGTGTGCGCAGCGCCAGGCTGATGGCCATGCCCAGCACGATGGCCAGCAGGATCGCCGAATACACCAGGACCCGCGGCCGCGCCACATGGCGCAGGATCTTCCGGCTGCTCCAGTTCTGATCAACGCCGTTTTGCGTCGAATATTTGACCAGGCCTCGGGCATAACCCATCTTGTCCATCACCGTGTCGCACACATCGGCACAGGCGCCACAACCGATGCACTCGTATTGCAGGCCGTCGCGGATATCGATGCCGGTCGGACAAACCTGCACACACAAGGTGCAGTCAACGCAGGCCCCCAGACTCAGTGTCGTCGGGTCGGTCTTGCGTGAGCGCGCGCCGCGCGGCTCACCGCGGTTTTCGTCATAGGTGACGATCAGCGTGTCGCGATCGAACATCGCACTCTGGAACCGCGCATACGGGCACATGTGTTTGCAGACCTGCTCACGCAGAAAGCCGGCATTGCCATAGGTCGCAAAACCATAGAAGAAGGTCCAGAACACCTCCCACGACGACATGTGCAGCGCGATCAGTTCACGACCCAACTCCTGGATGGGCGTGAAATAACCCACGAATGTGAATCCGGTCCAGAACGCCACCGCCAGCCAGGCCAGGTGTTTGCCACCCTTGCGCACGATCTTGTCCGTCGACAGGCCCCGGCCGTCGCGGCGCATGCGCGCCGAGCGGTCACCTTCGAACTTCTTCTCTATCCAAAGGAAGATCTCGGTATAAACCGTCTGCGGACAGGCATAACCGCACCACAACCGCCCTGCCACCGCGGTGAACAGGAACAGCGACAGCGCGGAGATCACCAGAATCCCGGTGAGATAGATGAAGTCCTGCGGGTACAGAACCAGGTTGAAGATGTAAAAGCGACGGGCGCCCAGGTCGAACAACACCGCCTGGCGCTGGCCCCAGTCCAGCCAGGGCAGCCCATAGAACACGAGTTGGGTGAGCCAGACCATGGCCCAGCGCCAGTTCGAGAACAGGCCCGAGACGCTGCGCGGATAGATTTTCTTGTGCGCCTCGTACAGCGACACCATCTCCGGGTCAGCGGCGATGGACGCCGCGGACTCGGTGGACGGCACGATCGGTATGACCCTGCCTGACGGACGCTTGGCGGTACTCAAAGTGGCAGATCCTGCGCTCAGTTCGCGACCGGGGTAGCCTTGTTCGAGAAGCCCCAGACATACGAGGCCAGTACCTTGCGCTGCGGCTCACTGAACTTGTCGGCCTGGGCCGGCATTTGATTGACCTTGCCGTTATTGATCATCGAAATAATCGCGGCCTCCCCATAACCATGCAGCCAGATGTCGTCGGTCAGGTTGGGCGCGCCCAATGCGGTGTTGCCCTTGCCGTCATTGCCATGGCAGGCGGCGCAGACGCCGAACTTGCCTTTACCCAGTGCAGCCTTGAGCGAGTCATGCGGGCTGCCCGACAGGCTGAGCACGTATTGCGCCACGTTTTTCACGTCGTCTGCGGTGCCAAGCGCAGCGCCCAAGGGCGGCATGTTGCCGATGCGGCCGGCAGACAACGTCTGGGCGATTTGCTCCGGCGAACCGCCATACAACCAGTCGCTATCGGTCAGATTCGGGAAGCCCTTGCTGCCGCGTGCATCCGAACCATGGCACTGCGAGCAGTTGTTCATGAACAGGCGCTCGCCGATGTCCATGGCCTGTGGGTCCCTGGCGATGTCTTCGGGCTTCATCGATGCGAATCGGGCGTACAGCGGCGCGATCTCTTCCTCGCCCTTTTTCATTTCGGCGGCATGCTGGCCAGTGGACGACCACTTGAGCGTGCCGGCAAACGTGCCCAGGCCCGGATACAGCGCCAGATAGACAAGCGCAAAGATCACCGTGATGATGAACAGCCAGACCCACCAGCGCGGCAGCGGGTTGTTCATCTCACGCAGGTCACCGTCCCAGACATGGCCGGTGGTGTTGTCATGGGCCGTCATCGCCTCGGCCTTGCCGCTGAACCAAAGCAGCAGCAGGCAGGCGACGATGCCCACTAGCGTGACCGCGGTGATAAAAAACGGCCAGAAGTCGTTGGTGAAATCACTCATGCTGGTTCCTCGTGCAATTTTTCAGTCCTGTTCGAAGGGCAGGCGGGCCGCCTCGTCGAAATCCTTCTTGCGGTTCTTCGACCAGGCCCACCAGACTATGCCCAGAAACACCAGCAGTGCCGCAACGGTGGAGATGGAGCGCAGGGTATTGATATCCATGATGTTGTCCTTGCTTACTTGAGCGCCAGGCCCAGCATCTGCAGATAGGCGATGGTGGCGTCCAATTCGGTTTTGCCCTTGACTTCGTCAACAGCTGCCGCGATCTGCGCGTCGGTATACGGAACACCCACGGTGCGCAAGGCGCGCATGTGCGCCGGCAGTGAAGCGGCGTCCACCGGCGTCTTCTCCAGCCATGGGTAGGCCGGCATGTTGGATTCCGGCACCAGATCACGCGGATTGATCAGGTGGATGCGGTGCCACTCGTCGTTGTATTTGCCGCCAACTCGGGCCAGATCGGGGCCCGTTCGCTTGCTGCCCCACTGAAACGGATGGTCGTACACCGACTCGCCAGCCACCGAATAGTGGCCATAACGCAGCGTCTCCGAGCGGAATGGCCGGATCATCTGCGAGTGGCAGTTATAGCAGCCTTCGCGCACATAGATGTCGCGCCCGGCCAGTTGCAATGGCGTATGCGGCTCGACCCCCTTGATCGGCTCGGTCGTTGACTTCTGGTAGAACAGCGGGACGATCTCGACCAGCCCGCCGATCGACAACACGATCAGGATCAGCACGATCATCAGGAAGTTGTTGGTCTCGACCCGCTCGTGCGACAACCAGCTGCTCTTGGAATCTTTGTTGGCCATGATGGTTCTTTCTCAGGCGTGCGCAGCGGCGTGGGGAATGGTCACGGTCACGGCCTTGCCAAGCGTTGCGGTCTTCCACACGTTCCACAGCATCACCAGCATGCCGCCAAAATACAGCAGTCCACCGATCAGGCGCAGGAAATAAAACGGGAATGTGGCTTTCACCGACTCGACAAAGGTGTAGGTCAGCGTGCCGTCCGGATTGATGGCACGCCACATCAGGCCCTGCATCACACCGGCAATCCGCATTGCGGCGATATAGATCACGATGCCGATGGTCGCGGTCCAGAAATGGATCTCGATGGCCTTGATGCTGTACATCTGCTTCTGGCCGAATAGGCGCGGGATCAGGTAGTAAATGCTGCCCATCGTGACCAGCCCGACCCAGCCCAGCGCGCCCGAATGCACGTGGCCAACGGTCCAGTCGGTGTAGTGGCTCAGCGCGTTGACGGTCTTGATCGACATCATCGGGCCTTCGAAGGTGCTCATGCCGTAGAACGACAACGAGACGATCAGAAAACGCAGGATAGGGTCGTCGCGCAGTTTGTGCCAGGCACCCGACAAGGTCATGATGCCGTTGATCATTCCACCCCAGCTCGGCGCCAGCAGAATCAGCGAAAACACCATGCCCACCGACTGCGTCCAGTCCGGCAACGCGGTGTAGTGCAGATGATGCGGACCGGCCCACATATAGGTGAAGATCAGCGCCCAGAAGTGCACGATCGACAGTCGGTAGCTGTAGACCGGACGCTCCGCCTGCTTGGGAACGAAGTAATACATCATGCCCAGAAAACCAGCCGTCAGAAAGAAGCCGACCGCGTTATGGCCGTACCACCACTGCACCATCGCGTCCTGCACACCGGCGTATGCCGAATACGACTTCATCCAGCCAGCCGGAACGGCTGCGCTGTTGACGATGTGCAGCATGGCCACTGCCAGGATGAAGGCGCCGAAGAACCAGTTCGCCACATAGATGTGGCGCACCTTGCGCTTACCGATGGTGCCGAAGAAGACGATGGCAAAGGCAATCCAGACAAACGCGATCAGAATGTCGATCGGCCACTCCAGTTCGGCATATTCCTTGGCCTGCGTGAATCCCATCGGCAACGAGATGGCCGCAGCCACGATGACAACTTGCCAGCCCCAGAACGTGAACGCCGCCAACTTTTCGCCGAACAGTCGCACGTGACAGGTGCGTTGCACCACGTAATAGGCCGCCGCAAACAGGCCGCAGCCACCAAACGCGAAAATCACCGCGTTGGTGTGCAAAGGCCTGAGGCGCCCGTAACTGAGCCACGAAATACCGAAGTTGAGCTCTGGCCAGGTCAGCTGCGCTGCGATGATCACGCCCACCAGCATGCCCACCACACCCCAGACCACGGTCATGATGGCAAATTGACGCACGACCGTATCGTTGTATGCGGAGGCCTTCGCATTGGTTGATTGCATGTTCAAGTCTTCCAGATTTGGTTCAGATCAAGTTTCCTATGGCAAACCCCAGTCAGGGTTGACCGATATCAAATGCGTGTAATTTTTCTCAGGGATCTTCGAGGATTCGCTCACCCTCGCGCTCAATATCGTCGAACTGGCCCCGATATATCGCCCACCACAAGCCGGCCAGGATGAAAAACACCAGCACGACGGACAAGGGAATCAGCAGATAAAGAATATCCATGGTCAATTCTCCTGAGCCGTCAAGTCACCGGCCAGACGCAGCGCATTGAGAACCACCAGCAGTGAGCTGGCAGCCATGCCCAGGCCCGCCAGCCAGGCCGGGATCCATCCGACAACTGCCAGAGGAATACAGCCCAGGTTGTAGACCAGCGCCCATGTCAGGTTCTGGCGCACGACGCCCATCGTGCGCCGGGCCAGCCGCAGACTTTGCACCACGCGCAGCAGCTGCCCGCCGAGCACGACGAAGTCCGCCTGCGACTGCGCCAGCGGTGTGGCGCGCCCCATCGCGAACGACACGTCGGCACCCGCCAGTACCGGCGCATCGTTCAAGCCGTCACCTACCATGGCCACCCGGTGGCCTTTCGCCTGCTGAGCACGCAGGAAGCGCAATTTGGCGTCGGGCGTGCACTGGGCCAACACCGAGGTCATGCCCAAAGACCGCGCGGTCTGCTCGGCCGTGTCCTGCCGGTCGCCCGACAACATGTGCACCGCAATGCCCTCTTGCGCCAGCGCACGAACCGTCACAGCCGCATCTTCGCGCAGGGTCTGGGTCAACGTGAACGTGGCCAACCAGCCGCTGTCATCGTACAAATGGGTCTGGCCGGGTTCATCGCCCGTGGCCTCGTCAGTTGACGGCAGCGCACAGAATTCGGCACTTCCCAGGCGAAGCCTCGTGGGCGAGCCAGACCCATCTGCCGCATCGATCGAGGCCGACAGCCCTTGACCGGCGTGTTCGCGCAAATCGATCACTGATGCACCGGACAGGTCCGTCGACGGCTGCGTTTCGGCAGCAGAGACGATGGCACGCGAGACCGGGTGCAAGGACTGGCGCGCCAGCAATGCCGCCAGCGCCAGCGCATGAGACTCCTGCATGCCATCGCGCACAGACACCGAGACCACGCTTTGCCGGTCGTGGGTCAAGGTGCCTGTCTTATCGAACACCACGGTATCGACATGGGACAAGGCCTCCAGCGCCTGCAGCCTGCGCACCAGAACACCGGCCCGGGCCAGGCTGCCTGCGCCTGCGAGCATCGCTGTGGGCGTCGCCAACGACAAGGCACAAGGACAGGTGACGATCAACACCGCCACCGCTACCATCAGTGCATGGCCCTCGCCTTGCGGCCACCAGTACAGCGCAGCGCCCAACGCGGCCAGCAGCACGACGATAAGAAACGGCTTGGCGATCCGGTCCGCCAGTTGCGCCAAACGGGGACGGGCCGTGGCCGCGCTGTGCACCAGTGCCACAATGGCCGCGAACTGGGTCTGCTCGCCGGTCTGCTCGACCTGAAAGCTGATCGTGCCGCTGAGGTTGTAGCTGCCGGCCACCACGCGCGCGCCCACACAGCGCGCGACCGGCCGGGATTCACCGGTCAGCAGCGACTGGTCCACTGTCGACTCCCCTGACACGATGACGCCGTCGGCGGCAATCGCCTCGCCAGGCAACACTCGCACCACATCGCCCACGACCAGGCGGCGCGCGGCGATGGCTTCATAGTGGCCGTCCAGGGTGCGCCGAAACACCGCCTCGGGCATGCGGTTCACCATCGCCTCGAGGGCGCCGGCCGTGCGGTCGCGCAGGCGCAGTTCGAGCCAACGGCCCGTCAGCAGGAAAAACACGAACATCGTCAACGAGTCGAAGAACACCTCGCGCCCGAAGATGCCTTGCGGCTCGAACGTACCGGCCGTGCTGACGCCAAAGGTGATGAGCAGTGCAATGGCCACGGGCAGGTCCATGCTGATGCGCCGCTGCACGAGATCGCGCATCGCGCTGCGAAAGAACGGACCGCAGGAAAACAGCACGACCGGCAATGTCAGTACCCAGGAGGCCCAACGCAGCAGATGCTCGGACTCGGCACTCAGATCGCCGGGCAAGGCCACGTACGCCGGATAGGCGTACATCATCACCTGCATCATGCACAGCCCGGCCACCAGCCAGCGCCAGAGCATGGTCCGGCTTTCTTGCAGTCGCGCGGCACGGGCGCTGCTGTCATTGGCCGGCAGCGGCAGGTAGCCGGCTTTGCGAATCTCGCCCATCCACTGCGATGGAAGTACCTGCTCGGGTGACCACAATACGGTGGCGCGGCGACTGGCCGCACTGACATCGGCCTGCAACACGCCAGGCAAGGCGCACAGGACCTTTTCGATCGTCACGGCGCATGCCGTGCAGGTGATGCCGTCGACCATGATGCTCGACTCCACCATCCCCGGTGTGTGTGTGCTGACCCGGCTGAAAGCCGCCCACTCCTGCGGGTCGTCGATCACCGCAGCCACGTCTTCGGGTACCGGTTCGACCACGCTTGCGGCGCGCCCCATCTCCGGCGCCAGCGAAGGATCATGCGAAGGGGCTTTTGCGGCCAATGTGGCTCCGTACATGCCGTCAAGCTTACCGGACAAATGCCGGTCTCTCTTGATCTGCATCAAGCCTCGGCGGCGGGCGAGGCCTATGCTTGCATCATCGAAACACCCCAAGGAGTTCCCCATGTACCAGCGTATTCTTGTCGCCACCGACGGTTCCAACCTGTCTCGCAAGGCCGTATCCAGCGCGATCGCCCTGGCCGGCCTGTGCGGCGCCGAACTGGTGGCACTCAAAGTGGTTGCCCGTTACCCGATGACCTACTTCGAGGGCGGGATGGCGGTACAGGCGGGTGAGATTGCACGTATCGAGAAACAATGGGCCGATACGGCCCAGGAAGTCGTCGATGCGGTGAAGAAAACGGCCATGGCCAAAGGTATCAAGGCCAAAGGCATCACGGTGAAGTCCGATCTGGTGTCCGAGGCGGTGATCGCCGCGGCCAAGAAGCACAAGTGCGACCTGATCGTCATGGCATCACACGGTCGGCGCGGCATCAAACGCCTGCTGCTGGGCAGCGAAACCCAGCTGGTGCTGACACACTCCCACGTTCCGGTGCTGGTGCTGCGCTGATAGACAGACCCGGCCGCATCGCGGCCTGCGCATGCATTACGGGTCGCGCTGGCGCCAACTCCGTCAGGTTCCGCCGAAGAGGCCGCGATACTGCTCGCGCAGCAGATTTTTCTGCACTTTTCCCATCGTATTGCGGGGCAAGGCATCGACGACAAAACACTGCTTTGGCACTTTGAAGTTGGCTAGCTGGGCCTTGGTGGCGGCGATGATCTGCTGCGGATCCAGCGCCTTGCCATCCCGGCAGGTGACCACGAGTACGCCCACCTCGCCGAAGTCCGGGTGTGGTATGCCGACCAGCGCGCTTTCGGCAACTCCTGGCAAGTCGTTGACATAACTCTCGACCTCGGCCGGATACACGTTGTAGCCGCCGCTGATGATCAGATCCTTGCTGCGCCCGACGATGGTCACATAACCGTCAGCATCGATGCGGCCAACGTCCCCGGTCTTGAAGAATCCATCCAACGTGAACTCCTCGCGGGACTTCTCGGGCATATGCCAATAACCCTTGAACACATTCGGGCCACGCACCTGGATACCGCCGATGTCGCCTTGCGCCAGCGCAGCGCCCTGCTCGTCCATTACCCGCAACTGCACACCCGGAAGTGGAAAACCCACGGTGCCGCCACGACGTTCACCCAGCGCGGGGTCACACGGATTGGACGTCAGCATGGCCGTCTCCGACATGCCGTATCGCTCCAGAATCGTGTGGCCTGTGCGTTCCTGCCATTGGCTAAAGGTGTCGATCAGCATCGGGGCTGAGCCGGAGATGAACAGGCGCATGTTGCGGCATTGCTGCCGATTGAGCCCCGCCTCGGCCAACATGCGCACATACAGGGTCGGCACACCCATGAAAACCGAGGCCCGCGGCAGGTTCTGCACCACCCAGGCCGGGTCGAATCGGGACTGCCACAACATCGGACTGCCATTGAGCAGTGCACCATGCAAGGCGACAAAAAGACCATGTACGTGAAAAATCGGAAGTGCATGGATCAGCACATCGCCACCTTGGGCCGGCGAGCGCCAACCCCAGTAGTCCTTGAGCACCTGCGCATTGCTCAGCAGGTTGGTGTGGCTGAGCATGGCGCCCTTGCTGCGACCGGTGGTTCCGCTGGTATACAAAATGGCAGCCAGGTCGTCACCACCACAGGTCGCCGCCACATGCTGGTCGCTGCAAAACGCCGCTCGCTGCAGCAGCGAACCGGTGCGATCGCCGTCGAGCGTGAACACATGGGCCGTACCGGCCTTGAAGGCGATTTGGCTGACCCAGCCGAAGTTGCGCGACGAACACACCACCACGGCAGGCTCTGCATCGCCTATGAAATACGCCATCTCGCCGCTCTGGTAGGCGGTATTGAGCGGCAGAAACACGTGACCGGAGCGTAATGTCGCCAGGTACAACATCGCTGCCTCGACCGACTTCTCGACCTGCACCGCGATACGCGAGGCTGGCGGCAGGTCCAGGCTGTCCAGCAGATTGGCCAGCATCGCAGTGGCACGCTCGAGATCGCGCCAGCTGTAGAACAAACCACTGTCGGTCTCGATCGCGGTCTGGTCAAGGTCGTCTGGAAACGCCGCGCGCAATGCAACAAACAAATTGTTTTCGGAGGCCGGCAGGGTGGATGCAGTTGGCATGGTGTCGGTTCAGGGTCAGTAAATTGAATGGCCGCTCAGAACTGCGGCCGGCGTTTGGCAAGAAAGGCGCCGATGCCTTCGCGATGCTCGGGCGAATCTGCATAGTCATAAGCGGTCGCGGCCAGGCGATCGAGCACGGTCGGCTCCTTTGCGACGGACGCACCAACGCCGCCTGGCATTTGACCCATCTGCGCGATTTGCAAGGCGCGGATAGTGCGCTTGTTCAAGCGTGCCGCCTGCGGCGCCAGCGTGCAGATCCGTTGCTGCGACAACAGCAGCTGGGCGTCGAGCTGGGCATCGTCGACCACACGCGTCAGAAACCCGAGCGTGTGCAGACGTTGGGCATCCAGTACATCGGCCTCGAGCAGGAACTGGCGCGCCGCCGCCGGACCGACGGCACGCATGACGATATCGAGTTCGCGCGGCGCCATCGGAAAACCCAGTCGCGCAATCGGCGCACCGAAACGCGCGCCGGCCGTGGCAATGCGAATGTCACAGCAACTGGCGATTTCCAACCCGGCGCCCATGCAGTTGCCGTCGATACCAGCCACGATCGGGATGTCGCAGTCCAGCATGGCCTGCAAGGCGCCCCAAACCTCACGCTCATGAAAACTCTCGAGGCTGGCGCGGTCGAATCGAAACGACACGTACTCGGAGATGTCGCCACCGGCGCAGAAATGGCCCGCGTGCCCACGCACCACCACACAACGAATCGCGTCGTTCTTCGGCAGCGTCAGAAAAGTGTCTCTCAACGCGCGCCACATGGCACGCGACATCGCATTGAACTTTCCGTCCTGGCGCAAGGTCACTGTCGCCAGCGGCCCTTCCAGTGCGACCTGGACCTGGGCGGCACCGGGCATAACGGATTCGTCTGACACGCCAGCGCTCACTCGAGTTTGGCTCCCGACAACTTGACAACACTCTCCCAGCGCTTGACTTCGGCGCTGACAAAACTGCCATATTGCTGCGGACTGAGCGTTCCGAACTCGGCGCCCTGCGAAGCCCATACTGCCTTGGCGTCGTCGGACAGTCCGGCCTTGCGCACCTCGTCAACAATGCGCGCCTGGACATCGGCCGGCGTGCCCTTGGGCGCCCACAAACCGTACCAAGTCGTCACGTTGTAGTCCGGCAGACCGAGTTCGCCGGCACTGGGCACATCGGGGAACGCCGGATTGCGTTTGGCGCCCGACATCATCAAGGCCTTGATACGCCCACCCTTGATGTGGCCAGCCGACGAACCCAGACCGTCAAACATCATCTCTACGTCCCCGGCAATCAGGCCCTGCAACGAAGGGCCTGCGCCACGGTAGGGAATGTGCGTGATGAATGTCCTGGTCTGCTGCTTGAACAGTTCGCCGGCCAGGTGATGCGACGTGCCCGCGCCGGCCGAGCCGTAATTGAGGCGACCCGGGTTCTTGCGCACATGATCCAGGAATGCCGGGAAGTCGGCCACTGCCACTTTGCGCGGATTGACCACCAGCACCTGCGGCACGCTGGCCAGCAGCATCAGCGGCACGAAGTCCTTCTCGATGTCGTAGTCCAGCTTGGGATACATGGCCGGCGCGATCGCATGGTGCACCGCGCCCATGAACAACGTGTAACCATCGGGTGCAGCGCGCGACGCCACACCCGCTCCCAGGGTACCGCCGGCTCCGCCGCGGTTGTCGATCACCAACTGCTTGCCGGTGATTCGCGCGAACTGCGCTGCCAGCGGACGCGCAAACGCGTCGGTTCCACCGCCTGCCGGGAACGGCACGATCAGCGTGACCGGCTTGCTCGGCCAGGCTGACTGCGCGCGCAGTCCGGTTGACGACAGTGCCATGGATGCCCCAGCCAGGGCAAGCAGCCTGCGCCTTTGAATCAAATTCGTCAAAACATGTCTCCTCGTGATTGTTAATCCATCTGTCTCATTGATCGCGGCGCATGACTGCGCCGTGTCACCGAATCCAGGTTTGCCCGCCGGCGTCGACTCGCAACTGCCTGCCTCCTTTTTCCCGCCCACGCTGCAGCCCGTGCGCCCCCATCCGGATCAGGGCAACAGAGCTTCGATCTCTGACGAAACCGGTACCTTGCCCTGTTCCATCTGCGTACGATGCCGGTCCAGCCGCTTGAGGTCGTAAAGATAATTCACCATCAATGCGCATGATTGTTTGAGCCCTTTGGCCGAGGTGTCGGCTGCCCAGTTCAGGCGCTCGACACGGGCACCATTGCCCAGATGAAATCGTGCCACCGGATCGACCGCCCGCTCTCCCTTGCCCACTTCCGTGAGGTAACTAGCGGCAGCCTGCAGCAGAAGTTTGCGCAGCGGCGATTTCTCGTCAAGCTCCAATGGCGCATCAAAGGCGGCCAGCAATGTTTCGGCCGTCACGTCCTCGACCACCAGCGCCTGGGCCAGTTGCTCGCGTTGCTTGGGTGTGGTCTTGTCGAGCAATTTGCCGGTATTGCGGGTGAGCCAAGTGCGCAAACCCGGAATCGGCGACAGGGTCGCAAACCGTTTGAGCTTGGGAAACTCCGCCTGCAAGGCCTCGACCACGGTCTTGATCAGCGAGTCACCGAAGCTCACACCACGCAGGCCCGGCTGCGTGTTGCTGATCGAATAGAAGATGGCCGTCGTCGCCTTGTTCAGGTCAGATGCCGTGGCGGCCTCGTCCAGCAGCGGTGCCATGCTGTCGGCCATCTGGTCCAGCAGGGCCACCTCCACGAAAATCAGCGGCTCGTCCGGCAAACGCGCATGAAAGAAGCCATAACAACGGCGGTCGCTGTCGAGCCGGTTTTTCACATCGGCCCAGCTGCGAATCGCATGCACGGCCTCGTATCTGATCAGCTTCTCGACCAGCGAGGCCGGCGAATCCCAGCTGATGCGGCGCAACTCGAGGAAAGCCACGTCGAACCAGCTGGAGAACAGGATCTCGAGTTCAGCGTCGATCGGCACGAGCCATTTCTCGGCGCGCAACATGGGCAGGATCTCAGCCCGCATATCCACCAGAAACCGCATGCCTTGGGGAAAACCGGCAAAACGCTGCAGCAACCGATAACGCGGGGACTCCAGCGCCTTGCGCAGGCGCAACTCGGCCTGACCGTGTTCGTCGCTGCCTTGTGTAGCCTCGTATTGTGTTTGCGCGGCCTGCACCACTGCTGGATCATGCGCAAATCGTTCACTCAGCAGCAGCAGGTAGTCCATGCGCTCGGGCACCGTGGCTTGGGCATAACCACGCGCAATCTCATTGGCACGGCGGCCCGCCTCGACTTCGCTGATGCGTCGGTCAACGACCGACTGCAGCTCGCCCAGAATGCGCCGCAGTTCGCGTGGCGAAAGGGCTTCGTCACCCTTGCGCACGACACCTTCGAGCCTTTGCGCCAGCGAGCGCGGGCCACCGCGTGCCGCAGCCGCTTTGCTGCCATCGGCTGTTTCGCCAGTGGCTGGTTGTGGCATCAAACGCGCCACCTTGTCGCGTATCCAGCTGCTTGTGGTCATCTTGAAATTAACGGAAAGTCTAGTGTCGGGGCATGGCGGATTTACCGCCCGCGTGCGGGACTGCATTTTTCGTGGCCTGGGTACCTGCCCACCACCACAGGCCCATGCCGGCCAGAATCATCGGAATACACAGCCACTGGCCCATGCTCATGCCCATCGACAACAGGCCGAGAAATTCATCGGGCTCGCGGAAGAACTCGGCGATAAAGCGCAAGACCCCGTAACCCATCAGGAACATTGCGGCCACCCGTCCGGTCGCTCGCTCCTTGCGTGCATACAGCCACAACAAGACAAACAGCAGCAGGCCTTCGAGCAAGAACTGGTAGATCTGCGACGGATGCCGCGGCAAATCGCCGGCGCCGCGAAACACCATGCCCCAGGGCAACGCCGGATCGCTCAATCGTCCGGGCAACTCGCCATTGATGAAGTTTCCGACCCGACCCGCGGCCAGCCCGGTCGGCACGCAAGGCGCAACGAAATCGGCAACCTGCCAGAAAGGCTTTTTGCGCGACCAGGCAAACCAGACCATGGATGCAATGACTCCGATCAGCCCGCCATGAAAACTCATGCCACCTTGCCAGACCGCGAATATCTCGAGCGGATGGGACAGGTAATACGCGGGCTTGTAGAACAGGCAGTAACCCAGACGCCCACCGACCACGACACCGACCACCCCCAGAAACAGGATGTCCTCGACGTCGCGCCGACTCCAGGCCGCGTTGCCGACCATGGCGGCATAAGGCGGGTGCCGCAGCCGCCTTATGCCCAGCAGGATGAACAGGCCGAACGCGGCCAGATAGGTAAGGCCGTACCAATGGATGGCAACGGGCCCCAGTTGCAGGGCAACCGGGTCGATTTGCGGGTGAATCAGCATGGTCCACATTGTGCATGGCGCCGGCAGGTAGCCTGGCCCGGCCGCTGCAAAATCATCAATCCCCCGCGGCCACGGGCAATTCGGCCTCCGCCGGCAACTGGCTGCGCACGAACGCCACGAACCGGGTCAGCACCGGATTGGCATTGTCCGCTGCCCACACCAGGCTGGTCTCGCACCGGATACTGGCCGAGCGCGTGGTATTGCGCTGAACGCGCAGATCCCGGTAGCTGACGCCGGAGCGCTGGAACTCACGCACGCTTTGCGGAACCCATGCCACACCCAGCCCTGCCGACACCAGGTTGACGATGGTCTGCATCTGGTTCGCCTCCTGCGCCACCTGCGGCACGGCACCGGCAGCGTGGTACAGGCCGAAGATGGCATCGTGCATGGACGGCGCGATGCGCCGCGGGAAGATCACCAATGGCAATTGCAAGGCCTCCTGCAATGCAGGAGCGGCCGAGCGCTGCGCCAGCACATGATGGGCAGGCAGCGCCAGCGTCAGCGGCTCCGAGGCCACCCGCAGATGGGTCCGATCGGCTGGCTCGAAGCCGGGCGCATGCAGCACGAACCCGGCATCGATATCACCGCGCGCAAAAGCGTTTTCCTGAACGTCACCGGTGGCCTCGATCAGGTCGAGCGACACCCGTGGGTAAATCGCGCGGAATCCGCGCACCCATTGCGGCAGCAGCGCATAGCCGACGGTGGACACGAAGGCCAGCCGCAAATGTCCAGCCTCGCCATCCGCCGCAGCGCGGGCAATGGCCGGCAGGGCCTGCGCCCGGGCCAGCAGATCGCGCACCGAGGGCAACAAGGCGGCACCACTCGCGCTGAGCCGAACGCTGCGTTTGGTGCGATCGAACAGCCGCACATCGAGCAAGGCTTCAAGCTGGGCGATGCCCTGGGTCAGGGGCGGCTGTGTCATGTGCAGCTTGCGCGCGGCGCGCCCGAAATGCAGTTCCTGTGCCACCGCCACGAACTGGCGCCACATGCGCAGGTCGATCGGCCTGTCGTTCATATATATGCTGTGCGTATCAATAGGTGTCGAAAAGTATATTTGAACAGGCCTTTGCGAGCGCGCATACTTCAAGCCTTGCGCGAGCACGCGCCCCCAGGCGGGCGTGTAAACGCGTTTTCACGTCAACTCCCGAGAGACAACAGCCATGGCAACCCAATCGAATCCGCTCAACAGCCGCAGCAAGAACATCACCGAAGGCAAGTCCCGTGCCCCGAATCGCTCCATGTATTACGCGATGGGTTACGAGCAGGACGACTTCAAAAAACCCATGATCGGTGTGGCCAACGGCCACAGCACGATCACGCCTTGCAACAGTGGCCTGCAGAAGCTGGCCGACGCCGCAATTGCCGGCATCGAGGAAGCCGGTGGCAACGCGCAGGTGTTTGGCACACCGACGATATCCGACGGCATGGCCATGGGCACCGAAGGCATGAAATATTCACTGGTCAGCCGTGAAGTGATTTCCGACTGTGTCGAAACCTGCGTGCAAGGCCAGTGGATGGATGGCGTGGTGGTGGTCGGTGGCTGCGACAAGAATATGCCGGGTGGCATGATGGGCATGTTGCGGGCCAATGTACCCGCCATCTATGTCTATGGCGGCACCATCCTGCCGGGTCACTACAAGGGCCAGGACCTGAACATCGTCAGTGTGTTCGAGGCAGTCGGTCAGAACGCCGCCGGTCGCATGACCGACGAAGACCTGCTCGAAATCGAGCGCCGCGCCATTCCGGGTACCGGCTCCTGCGGCGGCATGTACACCGCCAACACCATGTCTTCCGCATTCGAGGCATTGGGTATGTCGCTGCCCTACTCGTCCACGATGGCCAACCCGCACGACGAGAAACTCAATTCGGCCAAGGAATCTGCCAAGGTCCTGGTCAAGGCCATTGGCCTGGGCCTCAAGCCGCGCGATATCGTGACGCGCAAGGCGCTGGAGAACGCGGTGGCCGTGGTCATGGCCACAGGCGGTTCAACCAATGCGGTTTTGCATTTCCTGGCGATCGCGCATGCGGCGGAAGTGGACTGGAGCATCGACGACTTCGAAATCGTGCGCAAACGCACACCCGTGTTGTGTGACCTCAAGCCCAGCGGCAAGCACCTCGCGGTCGACCTGCACAAGGCCGGCGGCATTCCACAGGTCATGAAAACCCTGTTGGCGGCAGGATTGCTGCATGGCGACTGCATGACCATCAGCGGCCAGACCATCGCCGAAGTGCTCAAGGATATTCCGGACGTGCCGCGCGCAGACCAGGACGTGATCCGCCCCATTGACAAACCCATGTATGCCCAGGGTCACCTGGCCATCCTCAAGGGCAACCTGTCACCTGAAGGTTGTGTGGCCAAGATCACCGGCTTGAAGAATCCGGTCATGACCGGCCCGGCCCGGGTGTTCGACGACGAACAGTCGGCACTGACCTCGATCCTGGCCGGCAAGATTGTCGCGGGCGACGTGATGGTGCTGCGCTACCTGGGCCCGAAAGGCGGACCGGGCATGCCGGAAATGCTGGCGCCCACCGGTGCGTTGGTTGGACAGGGTCTGGGCGAGTCGGTCGGCCTGATCACGGATGGACGCTTTTCCGGCGGCACCTGGGGCATGGTGGTCGGACACGTGGCACCGGAGGCCGCGGCAGGCGGCAATATCGCGCTGATCGAGGAAGGTGACTCGGTCACCATCGATGCCCACCAATTGCTGCTGCAACTCAACGTCGACGACGCCGAAATAGCCCGCCGCCGCGCCTTGTGGAAGGCGCCCGCGCCGCGTTACACACGTGGTGTGCAGGCGAAGTTCGCGTTCAACGCGGCGTCTGCCAGCAAGGGCGCGGTGCTCGACAATTATTGATTTCCAGCGTCATGCCATGTCGCGCGTGCTTCGGCCGCGTGCGTGGCGTGATGCCGGTCAGCAGACCTGCACCGCGGTGGCGCCAATAGATCAGCGCTTCTTGCGGAAATTCGTGCCAATGGCCTCCTTGTTGGCGTCAATGCGCTTCTGCTTGCGCAAGTTCTCGCGTTCCATCGCCTTGCGCTTGGTGTAGCCGCTGGCATCGGCCCAGTACCACCAGACGATGGCCAGGCCGAACGGCGCGAACACCGTCCACCAGCTCCACATGGCGACCGGGCCCCACTCGAAGTACTTCATCGCCAGCAAGACAATCCCCAAACCCAGAAAATACATCACGCTCTCCCACAAATTCGACACATTTGCTGACAAGGGGTACCAATTGTGTTCACTACAATCGAGCACAATAACTGTAACCCAACAAAGAGGAAGCTAATGAACAAAGCAAGCTGGGCCATTGTGGCAACTGCCCTCACCGCCGCACTGGCGGTGCCGGCGCAGGCCGATGAGGCTTTGGCGACCGCCAAGAACTGCATGAGCTGCCACAAGGTCGACAAGAAGCTGGTGGGTCCGAGTTACAAGGAAGTCGCCGCAAAATACGCCGGACAGGCGGGCGCGGTCGACAAGATTGCCAGCAAGATCATGAAAGGTGGCTCCGGCGTTTTCGGCGCGGTCCCGATGCCCGCCAACACACAGGTCAATGATGCCGAGGCCAAGAAGCTGGCGGCCTGGGTGCTGAGCCTGAAGTAATTCGCTCGCAGCGCCGGCACGCCCGGAGCCTGAACCTGACAAGCCCGCCGGCTCGCCCGCGCGGGCTTTTTTTATGCCCCGGCAGCAATCAGGCTGAACCTGCGAGCACCATGACGCTCTCACCCACAGTCAAATTGCAAGGAGAGGCGCGCATGACACCGATCGATTCAAGACCCGGCCGACGCAAGGCCTTGCAGTTGGCATGTGGGTTGTTGGCCCTCGGACTGTGGCCTGCCTTGGCGACGGCCCAGACCGCAGACGAAGAGGAAAAAGCGGCGTGGCAGGCCTTGCGCGACGGCGGCATTGCCCTGTTGCGCCATGCTGACGCGCCGGGTTACAGCGATCCGCCCGGGTTTTCTCTCACCGACTGCACAACCCAGCGCAACCTGGGCGAGCTCGGTCGCGCGCAGGCGATCCGGATCGGCGAACGGTTTCGCCAGCAAAAGGTAAAGGTCGGCAAGGTGCTGGCATCGCAATGGTGCCGCACCACCGATACCGCGCAAGCCGCATTTCCCGGTCAGGTCGAACCCGCGCCGGTGTTCAACTCGTTCTTTCAGGACCGCTCGCAGGCAAATCCGCAAACCGACATGGCGCGGGCGCTGCTGCTGGCCTGGGACGGTCCAACCTCCCTGGTTGTGGTGACGCACCAGGTCAACATCACTGCGCTCAGCAATATCGTGCCGGCCTCCGGTGAAGGCGTTGTGTTGCGCCGCGCCGGGCGGGCACTTCAGGTGGTCGGGCGCATCCGACCCTGACCCTGAACGGATTTTGTGCCACCGGCGGTGGTGGCAACAAGTCAAGTCGGCGCCAGGCAACAGCGCCGGCACGACCGCAGACCCATCAGAGCTTTTCGGACAGTTGATCGAGGATCGCCGGATTCTCCAGCGTCGACGTATCCTGAGTGATGGCCTCGCCCCTGGCGATGCTGCGCAGCAGGCGCCGCATGATCTTGCCGCTGCGTGTCTTGGGCAGGTTGTCACCGAAACGGATGTCCTTGGGTTTGGCAATCGGGCCGATCTCCTTGGCCACCCAGTCGCGCAGCTCCTTGGCGATCTTCTTGGCCTCGTCACCGGTCGGGCGGCTGCGCTTGAGCACGACAAAGGCGCATATCGCCTCACCGGTGACATCGTCGGGACGCCCCACCACCGCCGCTTCGGCAACCAGGTCGGTCTTGGACACCAGCGCCGATTCGATCTCCATGGTGCCCATGCGGTGACCGGAGACGTTGAGCACATCGTCGATGCGACCTGTGATCCGGAAGTATCCCCGGTCTGCACTGCGCACGGCGCCGTCTCCGGCCAGGTAAGTCTTGCCACCCATCTCCGGCGGAAAATAGCTCGCCTTGAAACGCTCCGGATCGTTCCAGATCGTGCGGATCATGGACGGCCACGGACGTTTGACGACCAGGATGCCACCCGTTCCGTTGGGCAAGTCCTTGCCGGTTTCGTCGACGATGGCTGCCATGATGCCCGGTAGCGGCAAGGTGCAGCTGCCCGGCACCATCGGCGTCGCGCCTGGCAGCGGTGTGATCATGTGGCCACCGGTCTCGGTCTGCCAGAAGGTGTCCACGACGGGGCAGCGCTCGCCGCCGATATTGCGGTAGTACCACATCCAGGCTTCCGGGTTGATCGGCTCGCCGACCGTTCCCAGGATGCGCAGGCTGGACAGGTCGGAGCGTGCCGGATGCACTTTTTCATCACCTTCTGCCGCCTTGATCAAGGAGCGGATCGCCGTAGGTGCGGTGTAGAAAATCGAGCATTTGTGCTTTTCGATCATCTGCCAGAAGCGGCCCGCATTCGGCCAGGTCGGAACACCTTCAAAAATGATCTGGGTGGCGCCTGCAGCCAAGGGCCCATAAGCCACATAGGTATGCCCGGTGATCCAGCCGATGTCGGCGGTACACCAGAACACGTCTTCAGGACGCAGGTCGAAAGTCCAGTCCATTGTCAGCTTGGCCCACAGCAGATAGCCGCCGGTGGAGTGTTGAACGCCCTTGGGTTTGCCGGTCGAGCCGGACGTGAACAGGATGAACAGCGGATGCTCGGCCGACACCGGCACCGGTGCGCACTGCTCGGACTGCCCTTTGAGCGCCTCGGCAAACGTGAGATCGCGCCCTGCCACCATGTTGCAGGCGGTTTTCGTGCGTTCGAAGACAAGGATGGTCTTGATCGATTCACAGCCACCCATGGCCAGACCCTCATCGACAATGGCCTTGAGCGGAAGTTCCTTACCGCCGCGCATCTGGTAATTGGCGGTGATCACGGCTACGGCGCCGGCGTCGATGATGCGCTCCTGCAAGGCCTTGGCCGAGACGCCGCCGAACACCCCGCTGTGGGTGGCGCCAATGCGGGCGCAGGCCTGCATGGCCACCACGCCTTCGAGCGTCATCGGCATGTAGATCAGCACGCGGTCACCCTTTTGTATGCCCCGTGCCTTGAGCGCATTGGCAAACTGGCTGACCCGGGCCAACAGTTCCTTGTAGGTGGTGCGGGTGACGGCACCGTCATCGGCCTCGGTGATCACGGCCACCTTGTTCTCGACCGGCGTGCCCATGTGCTTGTCCAGGCAATTGGCACTGGCATTGAGCTCACCATCGGCAAACCACTGGTAGAACGGCGCATTCGACTCGTCAAGCGTCTGCGTGAATGGCTTGTTCCAGACCAGGTTCTCGCGTGCCAGCCGGGCCCAGAATCCCTCGTAATCACGCGCCGCCTCTGCACACAGCGCTTCGTAGCCCGCCATGCCGGAAACCCGGGCGGCTTTGACGATGGCTTCGGAGGGTTCAAACACCCGGTTTTCAACCAGAACCGACTCTATGGAATTCATCGCGTGATCTCCTTTTATGAAATATTTCTTGATTCCTGACTGCCTCAACTGTGTCGTACGGCTCTTACAAGGCACTGACGCGACCGCCGAGGCCGGGCACGTACGGGAGTATCACTGGGGCGATCGACTGGCAACCTACAATGACTTCCATCAACTTTATACCCTCCTGCCCGCATGCGTGAACCCCCCAAACAGCCAATACCCGGCATTGCGCCGCTATCCAAACTGATTTTCGCCAGTCGCTGGCTGCAACTGCCGCTTTACCTGGGACTGATTGCCGCGCAAGCCGTCTATGTGTTTCAGTTCTGGGTTGAGTTGGTGCATCTGCTGGAGGCCGCATTTGGCAACCAGGACGCGCTGAAGGCTCTGGTGACGAGCACCGGCTACAAGGCTGATTACGAGATCAAGTCGCTCAACGAAACCGTGCTGATGCTGGTGGTGCTGGCGCTGATCGACGTCGTCATGATCTCCAACCTGTTGATCATGGTCATCGTCGGCGGCTACGAGACCTTTGTCAGCCGCATGAACCTGCAGACCCACCCGGACCAGCCGGAATGGCTCAGCCATGTCAATGCGTCGGTGCTCAAGGTCAAGCTGGCAACGGCCATCATCGGCATCTCGTCCATCCATCTGCTCAAGACCTTCATCAACGCGGCCAACTACGACGTCAAGGTGTTGATGTGGCAGACCATCATTCACATCGTGTTCCTGCTGTCGGCAATGGCCATCGCCTACACCGACAGGCTGATGGCACACAGCAGCAAGCCTTCGGCCGGTGGCGGACACTGAAAACGGTGGTTTGATTCCGGAATGCCGCCGCGCATGCGGCGTCGGTCAGCGTTGGGCCTGCGCCTCGTCGACGGGTTCGGCGCGTGAGAGCACCTGCAGATGCAGCGCTGCCATGGCCATCAAGTTGGCCGATACCGGCGCGGTGACGAACAGGAACAGGGTGATCAGCAACTCGTGCACGGCCGGGGCGCCACGCGCCCAACTCAGCAGCATGCTGGCCAACAGCACTCCACCAACGCCCAGCGTGGTGGCCTTGGTGGGCGCGTGCAGTCGCATGTAGAAGTCGGGAAAGCGCACCAGGCCGATCGCGCCGACCAGTGCAAAACTGCCCCCCACCACCAGCAGGAACGCCGCCAGCCATTCGATCCACAACGCGTAAGTGGTTTCCATTGCCGCTCCTATTCGATCACGTCGCCGCGCGTCACGTAACGCGACAAGGCCACTGTCCCGACAAACCCCAGCATCGCCACGATCAGAGCCGCCTCGAACAGGATGGTGGTCTGCCAACGCACACCCAGCAGGATAACCAGCGCCACCACGTTGATATACAAGGTGTCGAGCGCCAGGATCCGGTCCGGCAAGTCAGGCCCGCGCATCAACCGCACACCACACAAGCCCATCGCCAGCGCGATGGCCAGCGTTGCGTAATCGATTGCCCAAGACAGAATCATCCCAATATCTCCCCCAGCGGCTTCTCGTAGCGCTGCTTGATCTGCGCTGCCATAGCGGCCACATCGTCACAGTCCAGCGCATGCACCAGGATCAGGCGGCGCTTCTCGTCCACGATACATGACACCGTGCCCGGCGTGGTCGTGATGATGGTGGCCAGCAACGTGATCGCCGTCGGATGCTCGATATCCAGGGGAATCGGCACCCAGGCCGGCTGCGGGTTCGAGGTCGGCGACAACACGATGCGCGCAACGGCAATGTTGGACACGATGATGTCCCACAACACGATCAGCGTCAGGTGCAGCGCCGTGCGCCAGCTGCGCACCTTGAGCCGCTCGCCCAGGAACCCGTCCACCAGTTGCGGCAAGCCCCAGCCCAGCACCAGCGCCGTGATGAGCTGTGCCACGGCCAGGCTTTGCTGCAGCATCAGCCAACCCAGCGCAAGCACCACCGACAACACCGGATGGGGCCAGATGCCACGTCTTTTCATCGTGTACCCCCACTTTGTCCGGTGTAGGGACGGGCGGTTCGCGCGTCCAGACCGCCCTGCTCACCGAGCACCGCTTGGGCATATGCCGCACGGTCGAGCAGTTGCACCGCCGCAGCAGCGGTGTAGCGCTGCAATGGCGCCGCAAACACGCTCATCGCGACGCTGCCAGCGAGCAGGAAAAGCGTGGCGATGAGCAACGGCGCACTGGCACCCGAAGCACCAGAAGGCATGTCGCTGCGCACATGCCAGAACAAGGTGCTGCCGGCGCGGGCCAGGCCCAGCATCGAGAGGAAACCCACCAGCAAGACAACGGACCAGACCAGACCGGCATGCACATGGCCAATGGACGCCTGCAACAACATCAGCTTGCCGATGAAACCCGGCAGCGGCGGCAGACCGATGCTGGACGCCGCAGCCAGCAGCATCATCAGGCCCAGCAGTGCGGGTTGCGCCACTGGAGACGCCGGCTCAATGCGGCTGCCGACTTCGCCGCGTTGTGCCGCGACCAGTTCGACCAGCAGGAACAATCCTGCCACGGTCAAGGTGCTGTGCGCCATGTAGTACATCGCGGCCGACCAGGCCTGGGCGCCGAACAGCCCGATCGCAAGCATGATGGTTCCAACCGACGCCACCGTCAGCCAGGCCACCAGCCGCGGCAGCGTGTGGGCGGCCAGCATGCCCAGCACCCCGATGGCGCTGGTCAACACCGCCAGCGGCAACAACAAAGGCTCGACCAGCATGGCCGACGCACCGGCGTCCGCACCAAAAATCACGCCATGCACGCGCCATATGGCATAAACACCGACCTTGGTCATGATGGCGAACAAGGCTGCCACCGGTGGCGATGACGCCGCGTAGGTGGCCGGCAACCAGACCGACAACGGCGCCAGCGACGCCTTGAATCCGAACACCACCAGAAGCAGCAAACCCGCGACCTGCAACACCACTGCGTCCGGACCTGTGACCAGTGGCACGCGCAGGGCCAGATCGGCCATGTTCAGCGTGCCGGTCAGGGCATACAACAAGGCCAGACCGATCAGGAACAAGGCTGAAGCGCTCAGGTTCAGCACCACGTAATGCACGCCGACGCGCAGGCGCTCGCGCCCCAGGCCATGGAGCATCAGCACATAACTGGCGATCAGCAGCACTTCGAAGAACACGAACAGGTTGAACAGGTCGCCGGTCAGGAACGCGCCGTTGAGCCCCATCAACTGAAACTGGAACAAGGCATAGAAATAGCGCCCATGGCCGGCCCAGCCGCCAGTGGCGTACAGCAACACCGGCAAGGCGATCAGCGAGGTCAGCATCAGCATCATGGCCGACAGCCGATCGACGACCAGCACGATGCCGAACGGAGCCGACCACTCACCCATGCGGTAGACCATCAGGTCGCCGTCGGCGGCCTGCAGCATCAACTGGATTGCAACGATCAATCCGAGCAGAGCTGAGCCGACTGCGATCCGGCCGGACAACCACTGCCGGCGCAGATTGTGTTCACTGCCACCGTGGTCACCGATCAGCAGCAGCAACACCGCCGTGGCCGCCGGCAGCAGCACCGGAATTGCCGGCAACTGGTCGATCAAATCCATGCTCACGAGGCCTGCTCCCGGTCCGCCGCATCCCCATCCACATGGTCGGTGCCCGACTCATGGTGGCTGCGCAAGGCCAGTTCGATGATGAAACCGGTGGTGGCAAAACCGATCACGATGGCCGTCAGCACCAGCGCCTGCGGCAAGGGGTCGGCAATCTGCGGTCCACCGTTACCAATGATGGGTGGCGCATTGCTCCACAAACGTCCCATGGCAAAAATGAACACGTTGACCGCGTAGCCGAGCAAGGTCAGGCCCAACACGACCGGAAAGGTGCGTCCGCGCAGCATCAACCAGATGCCGCAGGCCGTGACCCATCCAATGCCGGTGGCCACCAGAAATTCCATGCTCGGCATCATGATGAGTGCTCCTTGCTGGCCGCACTCAGCACCGACAACATCAGCATCGTCGCGCCCACCACGGTGATATAGACCCCCAGATCAAACAAGGCGGCGGTTGCCAAGGGCAACTCGCCCAGTATCGGCACGACCGGGTGCCCGGCCGCGCTGGTCAGGAACGGGCGTCCGAACGCAAATGCACCGACACCGGTCAGCCAGGCAATCCCCAGACCGGAGCCGATCCAGCGCGTGTAGCGACGCCCATCACCCGAAAGCATCACGTAGTCGGCGCGATCCTGTCCCAACGCCATGTATTGCAGCACCAGCGCCACACCCGTGACCAGGCCGGCGATGAAACCACCCCCCGGCATGTTGTGACCACGCCAGTAGATATAGACCGACGCCACCAGCGCCAGCGGCATGATCAGCCGGGCCGCCATGCGCAGCATCAACGGCTCCTGCCGGAAAGACCAGCGTCGACCCGCGCCATCCTGTACCGGCTTGCGCACGCGCCAGCCCGACAACAACGCCAGTACCCCCACCGCGGCAATACCCAGCACCGTGATTTCGCCAAAGGTGTCATATCCCCGGAAATCAACCAGGATCACGTTGACTGCATTCGCACCGCCGCCCTTGGGCACGGAGTTCTCCAGGAAAAACCAGGAGATCGATTCGTGGTCGCGCGTCAGCATCAGCCAGGTCATCCAGGCCATGCCGCCGCCCGCACTCAGCGCCAGCACGGCATCACGCAATTTGCGGCGACCGGACGATTCGCGCGGCGTCGTGCGCGGCAACAACGCCAGGCCCATCAGCAGCAACACGGTGGACACCACCTCGACTGACAGTTGCGTCAAGGCCAGATCAGGCGCTGAAAGGGCCAGGAAGGTCAGTGCCGTGACCAGGCCGACCACCCCCACCAACACCACGGCGCGCAGCCGTTCATGGTGGCCTGCGGCCAGCGCAGCACCGGCCACCAGCAACAGACCCCATGACAACAACGACGGCAGGTCGGCCGGCATCAAACTGCGGGCACCGGTTGCGGGACTCTCGCCTGCCCCGCTCCAGGCCCACAGGGCCAACGCGACGCCGGACGCCAGCATCCAGGCCACGTAACGCTGCAGCGAACCGTTCTCGATCAGCGCCGTGAACGAGCGGCCAAAAGCGAACAGGCCATCGATGCCGTGGGTGAACAACAAGCGGCCGGTCCAGCCTCGCGGATGGTGCAGGTGCAGGTTGAACTTGTGCTGCAACGCGACATAGAAACCCACACCACCGAACACCGCGATGGCACTCATCAGCAGCGGCAGGTTGAAACCATGCCAGATCGCCAGGTGGTAGTCAGGCGGTGCGGTCCCCAATACGGCGGTGGCCGCCACATGCACCATCGGCCCGAAGGTGATGGCCGGCAAGATCCCCACCACGACGCAGGTCACCACCAGCAGGATCACCGGCGCTTTCATGAACAAAGGCGGTTCATGCGGATTCGGTTTGGCCAGGTCGCGCGGCGGACCATTAAAGAACACGTCGTGGATAAATCGCAGCGAATACGCCACCGAGCAAATACCGCCGATCGTCGCGGCCAGCGGCACCAGTACACCGAACGCGAATTCGGACTGACCCTCGA
>JBBQJP010000044.1:0-39666 GCA_038326025.1 Burkholderiales bacterium | reverse complement strand
CTGGGTGCGGCAGATTGGCCTTGACCCCGCTGCCTACGGAACTCACTCCATGAGGCGCACCAAGGCGTCGCTTATCTACCGGCGAACCAAAAACCTGCGCGCCGTGCAACTCTTGCTTGGTCACGCAAAAATCGAAAGCACTGTTCGGTACCTGGGCATCGACGTTGATGACGCGCTCGAGATGGCAGAGGACACTGAGGCTTGACGCCACCGTCGCGCTGCGCTCGGCAAGCCTGACGGCTGTGGGCGGGCGCCGGATTTGATGGGCTTGATTCTGGCTGCCGCCGCCGCTGGTCGACTTCTGTCAGCTTTGCGGCAGCCAGCCCAAAGTATGAAATTGCCGTGGACGAAGGTAAGCTGCCAATCAGGATTTCCCGCTATCCGACTCTTTGAGACTGACAGGCGACGTTCGATGTTCCGAACTGCCCGCTCCACAACGGACATTCATGAGCGCAAGTGTTGCGACCAGTGCCAAATTGACCAGGTCGAGAATCAGTGAGCACCCGACTGGCGGAGAATTCCGAGTGTCTATGCGGGCGGCGATTCATCACTCGCTGGTCTATGGTGCCAAGTGGCTCACCAACTTCCAGACTTCTCGCCGATGCACAATATGGTCGAGGCGAGACGCCCAACGCTGGCGCTGGCTTGTGCCGACAAGGCGGCGCAACGCCATCATCGCGCACCCGGGCGGGTCAATCGGGTTCTTCGCACTCTGCCGAACTCAAGTTTGAAGGAAACAACATGCCAACCCGCGATCCGGCAATCGATCAAATTTACGCGCGCAAGAACCACCGTTGCTATGGCATGGGTTTGGGAATCATCATTCTGGATGACATTTATCCCGGTTTTCCCGGTGATGTTCGCAATGCAAGCGCCTACCCCTTTCCAATTCAGTATGAGGTCGCCGAAGGGGTAGACATCAAGAACCTCGTACGAGGTGACAGAAAGGACGAATTGCTCGAGCCGGTTCTGAAGGCCGCGCAGAAGCTGGAACGGATGGGATGTCGCGCGATTGCCGCTGAGTGCGGATATTTCTCTTGGTTCCAGGAACAACTATCGAATGCCGTGAACGTTCCTGTCTTTGCTTCCAGCCTCTTGCAGGTACCCTTGGCACAGACGCTTGTAGGGCCAAACAAGCTTGTCGGCGTTCTTGTTGCAGAAGGTGATCAATTGCATGACCGACATCTGACTTCTGTCGGGGTGCGTCCGGGCTCGAACTATGTCATCCGTGGCGCCAAGGATGACGGGAAATGCCCGCAATTCGACAGTTTATGGACCAAGGACCTGCGTCCCGATGTGCCGACAGCCAACTATGAAACGGCTGAACAGGACATCGTCGCCGTCGCCCGGGACTTCGCAGCGGCTCATCCCTCCATGGGCGCCATGGTTCTGGAGTGCACCGGTTTCCAACCCTTCGCTCGGGCGATTCAGCGAAAGGTGGATATGCCGATATTCAGCTGGTCGACATTGCTCGACTATGCATACTCCATAGTGGTGCATCGCGACTTTTACGGCCACGTGTGACGAACTGCCCTATTGGGTCATGCCCGTCTCGTCGCAGGACTTCGGGTTGAAAATCCAAAGGATTTGACTGCGTGTCGGGTCATCTCGCATGACGTGGTGTAAGACCACGGCCCGGACAGGCTGAAATACACACTGCTAGTTGAAAGGCTGCTGCCGCTGCATTGCCGCCCATCAATCGCCGACGCCCGTCCAATGAGAATCGCCAAAACCCGGTGTTACAAAGCTTGGGCCAACAGCGTAGTAAGACCCGTCCGGAGCCTATTGCCTGCCGTCACCGATGGTTTGCCTTGTGTCCGTGTTCGACCTGCAGATTGTTGTCGCGTGCGAAGTTGACGCAAAAGTCCCATGCCAGCACGTCGTGCTCGCGCAGATCGTTGTGTATGACCACGCACTTCACCCCGTCGCGCACCACCGGATGGCACCATGGCGAGTAGCCCAGATGGCTGCCCGGTTGGGGTCCACCGGGACGGAACTGGCTCATCACACCGGCCAGACGCTCCGACCAATCCGACGGACGAAACGACTTGCCTTCGATGGTCGTACCCACGATCAGGAATTCATTGGCGTCTAGGGATTGCATCGAAATTACGGGGAAAAGGCGCCGAATGATAGCGCCATGACTCTAACAAGCCGGAATGGCCCGACCACGCGGGTCGCATGGTTCAGCGCCGGGCACGCAGCACAGTGATGCGCAACATGCAGCAATCGTGCCAAAGCATGGCCATAGAATGGTGACACGACGGCCCGAGGGGCCGCTTTGCTTTGAACGGAACACCATGAACGCCGCCACCAAGCCCGAAATCGTCGCCGCATCGCCCCATGTCATGAACACCTACGGGCGTGTGCCCATCGCCTTGTCGCACGGACAAGGCTGTCAGGTATGGGACGTCAACGGCCGCCGCTATCTGGACGCACTGGCCGGCATCGCCGTCAATACGCTGGGTCACAACCATCCCAAACTGGTGCCGGCGCTGCAGGACCAGTTGACCAAGTTGATCCATACCTCGAACTACTACCATGTGCCGCTGCAGGAAACCCTGGCCGCGCAGCTGGTGGAAATGTCGGGCATGACCAATGTGTTCTTCTGCTCGACCGGGCTGGAGGCGAACGAGGCGGCGCTCAAGCTGGCGCGCAAGTTCGGCCACGACAAGGGCATCACCAAGCCGCAGATCGTGGTGTACGAAAACGCCTTCCATGGCCGCAGCATCGCCACACTCAGCGCCACCGGCAATCCCAAGGTCCAGGCCGGCTTCGGTCCGCTGGTCGAGGGCTTCATCCGCGTCCCGCTCAACGACATGGACGCACTGCGCAAGGCCACGCAAGGCAACCCGGACGTAGTGGCCGTGTTTTTCGAGGCCATCCAGGGTGAAGGCGGCATCCGTCCGATGCAGGCCGAATACCTGCGCCAGGTCCGCAGCCTGTGTGACGAGCGGGACTGGTTGCTGATGATCGACGAAGTGCAATGCGGCATGGGCCGCACCGGCAAATGGTTTGCCCACCAGTGGGCCGGCATCCTGCCCGATGTCATGCCATTGGCCAAGGGCCTGGGCTCGGGCGTTCCGATCGGCGCCGTGGTGGCCGGCCCCAGGGCGGCTCAGCTTTTCGGCCCCGGCAACCACGGCACGACCTTCGGCGGCAACCCGCTGGCGATGCGCGCCGGCGTCGAGACGCTGCGCATCATGCGCGAGGACGGTCTGCTGGACAACGCCTCGCGCGTCGGTGAGCATCTGCGCGCTGCATTGGCCCGTGAATTGGCCGGCGAACTGCGTAGCGGTACGGTCAAGGAGATCCGTGGCCTGGGCCTGATGATCGGCGTCGAGCTCGACCGCCCCTGCGGCGCGCTGGTCGGCCAATGCGTCGACAACGGGCTGCTGATCAGCGTGACCGCCGATTCCGTGGTGCGGCTGTTGCCTCCACTGATCATGACCACCTCCGAGGCCGACGAAGTCATTGCCATCCTGTGCCCGCTGATCAAGAAGCTCCTGGCTGGCCAAACATCATGAAACACTATCTGCAGTTCTCGGATCTGGACGCCTCCGAATACGCCTACCTGTTCGAACGCGCGGCGCTGATCAAGCGTAAGTTCAAGGGCTACGAGAAGCACCATTCGCTGAGCGACCGCACGTTGGCGCTGATTTTCGAGAAGGCTTCGACCCGCACGCGGGTCAGCTTCGAGGCCGGCATGTACCAGATGGGCGGCAGCGTCGTGCACCTTACTACGGGTGACAGCCAGCTCGGTCGTGCCGAACCGATAGAGGACAGTGCCAGGGTAATCAGCCGCATGGTCGATCTGGTCATGATCCGCACTTTCGAGCAGACCAAGATCGAGCGATTCGCGGAGCATTCGCGCGTGCCGGTTATCAACGGACTGACCAACGAGTTCCATCCCTGCCAGATCCTGGCCGATATATTCACCTTCATCGAACATCGTGGCTCGATCGCCGGAAAAACCGTCGCGTGGGTCGGCGACGGCAACAACATGGCCAACAGCTGGTTGCAGGCCAGCGAAATTCTGGGCTTCAAAGTGCATGTGAGCACGCCGCGCGGTTATGAGATCGACCAGTCGATTGCCGGCATACGCTCGAGCAGCAGTTACCAGGTGTTCAAAGACCCGATGCAGGCCTGTGCCGGCGCCGACCTGGTGACCACCGATGTCTGGACCAGCATGGGTTTCGAGGCCGAGAATGAAACCCGCCGCAAGGCGTTCGCCGACTGGCGTGTAGACGCCGACATGATGCGCGCGGCGCACAAGGACGCCTTGTTCATGCATTGCCTGCCGGCCCACCGCGGCGAAGAGGTCGACGCCGATGTGATCGACGGGCCGCAGTCCGTGGTCTGGGACGAAGCCGAGAACCGCATGCATGCCCAAAAGGCCTTGATGGAATACCTGCTGCTCGGCCGCCAGCCCTGAAGGCGGCGGCGCGTCGGGCGTGGCGTCGCAGGACCTGCGTCTACCGCTGCCCCGCAGCCCGAACCCGACACGGACATTGACTACCCGGTCGGATTTGTCGGCTTTTGCCGCATGCCGACGAGATCGCACGCTCGGACTTACACTGGTCGCAGACCACCATGCGATGCGCCGACCATGCCCTTTGCACCCGCCAGCAGCAGCCTGTGGCGGTCGCGACCGGCGTATGGCATTTCGCATGCTGGATCGCAATGCTGGTGCTGGCACTTCCTGCATCAGCCCAGTCGGACGCCAACGCGATCGACGTACAGGCCGAACGCAATGGCGGCCTGGTCGATGTGCAGGCCCGGGCTCTGTTGCGGGCACCGATGGACGTGGTGTGGCGCACGCTGACCGATTACGAGCGCCTGCCGGAGTTCATTCCAGGTATTGCAACCAGCCGTGTCATCGCGCGCAACGGTGCGCTGGTCACTGTCACACAGACCGGCCAGGCGAATTTCCTGTTCCTGACCTTACCGATCGCGGTGACGCTGGAGTCGACCGAGCGACCACCCCATATCGTCGAGGTGCGTCGTGTTTCGGGCAGTATCCGGCACCTGCATGGCCGTTACGAGGCTCAGCCTCAGGCCGATGGACGGATATTGCTTCGCTGGACCGGATCGATCTCGCCGGACGCTGACCTGCCACCGTTGATTGAAACCACGCTGGTTCGCCTGTCGATCCGCGGTCAGTTCGTCGGCATGGTGCATGAAATCGAACGCCGCGCCGGCACGCGCATGGTTGCGCCCGAACTGCGGGTCTACAACCGATGAGCCCGATGCCATGGCCGACGTCACGGCGGTTTGCGCGACACGCCGCCACGTTGCTGGTCATCACCGCCACGCTGATTGCGGGAGGGTGCGCTGTGGCGCCGCCATCTGCGCCCGCCGTCAGCGCGCCGACGCTTCAACAAACCTGCGGGGCCTGGTACCTCGCCCTCGATGCGCAGGTCGATGCCGCCGGTGTGCGCGACGCCGGCACTACGCCGGTGGCGGGCCATCGGTATCTGCGGGCCGACCGCTTCACGGTGTCACTGACCGACCGACTGCCGCCACAAGCGCCCGGTGCTGCGATCGTGCCGGCCGCGCATGCGGCGTGGGTCGGGCGTTTGCGCTCGCTCGACGACCAGGCAAGGAGACACGAGCTGGCCAACCTGCCATCGTCGGCCCGGCAGACGCTGGCGCAAGGCTTCGCACTCGCCGCCGACGCCGCGGCGATGCACCAGTTCACGCAGGGCTGCGGCGCACGCCTGGTCGCGGCAGAGCTGGGAACACCTTGGCAAATCGACCGCTTGCGCGAGAACCTTGTGATGCCGGACGATTATGTCGATGCCTATCGCGTCTCCGGCCTGTATCCGCTGACCCGCATCCCTTTCCTGGCCGGCGTGCGCAAATTGGAGGCCGAGTCGCGCCAGCGCTTTGCCGCCAGCAGCCATCTGGCGCCAGGTCAGCCTCGTCTGCACCTGACGCCGGCGGCTGACGCTGCATGGCCGCAGCTCCAGGCCAAAGACATAAGCACCTTGCTGCGCGCCGCAATGGATAACGCCTTGGGCGTGCCGATGCCCAGCGCCCACCAGAGCGAACAGTTGCTGCGGCACTTCGCGCCGATCTGGGATATTGGCGTCAACGGCATGGACGATCTACCCGGCTCCCTGACCTGGGACGAAGGCGCGCAACACGACATGTTTGCGACGCCAGTCGTCGACATCCATCGGCCGGTGGTCTACCGCCAGCTCGCCCACACCCGGCTGGGCGAGCGCAGCCTGCTGCAATTGGTCTACACCTTGTGGTTCGGGGCGCGCACGGCCACGACCAAACCCATCGACCTGCTGGCCGGCCGGATCGATGGCCTGGTATGGCGGGTCACTCTGTCGCCTGATGGCAGTCCGTTGGTCTACGACAGCATGCACCCCTGTGGCTGCTACCACATGTTCTTTCCGGTAAGCGGGGTCGCGGCGCGTCCGCCACCCGCCGATGCTCCAGGCGAATGGGCCTTCAGCCCGCGTGCGGCCCCCGCGCTGGCAAGTGGCGAACGTTTGGTGCTGCGCGTGGCTCCCGCAACCCATTACCTCGAAGGCCTGGACGTGCGCAGCGCCCAGGCCCCCACAGGTGCCGACGCTGCATACTATTGGCGTGACTACGAGGAACTGCGTTCGCTGGCACTACCGGGCGGCGGCTCGCGCAGCGTTTTCGACGCACAAGGTTTCATGCCCGGCACCGACCGACTCGAGTCCTGGCTGTTCTGGCCGATGGGCATCGCGCGCGCCGGGGCCATGCGCCAATGGGGCCGGCATGCCACTGCATTTGTTGGCCGCCGCCACTTCGACGATGCGCGCCTGATCGAACAGCGCTTCGATATCGAAGCAGCGCTGACGGACGATTGACACTGCCTGGCATATGCCAGAGAGGTTCTATTTGCCGGGGCCCCAAACCTGTTGCAAAACCGGCAAAGTTAACGACACCAGAGCCTCGAACTCGTCGATCGGCACCGGACGCGCAAACAGGTAGCCCTGGAACGTCTCGCAACCCATGGCTTTCAACAGCGCAAGTTGCCCTTCGGTTTCCACCCCCTCGGCAATCACGGCCAGGCCCAGACTGGCGCCCAGCGCGACGATGGTGCGGGCAATCGCCTCGTCGTTCGGGTCGACCAGCAGGTCCCGGACAAACGACTGGTCGATTTTCAGATGCGCCAGCGGCAGCCGCTTGAGATAACTGAGCGACGAATAGCCGGTACCGAAATCGTCCAGAGAGAAAGCCAGGCCGCGCGCGCGCAAAGCCGTCATGGTTTGCACCACATCCTCTACGTTGTCGGCCAGCAGACTTTCGGTCAGTTCCAGCTTCAAACGCTCCGGATTGGCGCCATGGCCCTCAAGCGCCTTGAACACCAGTTCCACAAAGTCCGGCGCCTTGAACTGGTGGGCGCTGACATTGACTGCCAGCGTCAGATCGCGTGTGTTTGCCGAAGCGCCCCAGGCCGCCAACTGCGCGCACGCGCTGTCGAGCACCCACTGGCCGAGCGGAACGATCAGCCCGGTCGACTCCGCCAACGGTATGAACTGCCCCGGCGAAACCTGGCCACGTGTCGGGTGGCGCCAACGCACCAGCGCTTCTGCGCCAATGGCACGCCCGTTGCGGTCCACCACTGCCTGGTAATGCAATACGAACTGCGACTGACGTATGGCTGCCCGCAAGTCGGACTCCAGCGAGGCCCGTGCATCCACCACGGCCTGCATGCCATGGTCAAACATGCGCAAGGTATTGCGCCCCGCCGCCTTGGCCTGGTACATCGCCAGATCAGCCTGCTTGAGCAGATCTTCGACGCCCTGCGTGCCCTGGCCGAACAGCGTGATGCCAATACTGGGAGTACTTCGGTATTCGCGACCAGCCAAGACGAACACCGGTACAAACGCATCCAGAATCTTGTGCCCTACCTGCTCCGCATCCGTTGCGGCATCGAGTGCATCGGCACTCAGTCCGGGCAACATCACGACGAACTCATCGCCGCCGAGGCGGGCCACCGAATCGGCCTCACGTACACAACTCAGCAGGCGCTGCGCGACCTGCTGAAGCAGCAGGTCGCCGGTTTCATGACCCAGGGTGTCGTTCAGGGTCTTGAAATTGTCCAGGTCGATGAACAACAGGGCCGCGAAACGCTGGTTGCGAACATGGGTCAGCAATGCCCTCTTGAGTTGCTCGATCAGCAGCCGGCGGTTGGGCAGTTCGGTCAGCGCATCGTAGAACGCCAGGGAATTGATCTGCTCCTGCGCCTTCTTGTGCTCCGAAACGTCGCGCCCGATGCCACGGTACCCGGTAAACACGCCCTGGTCATCAAAAATGGGCATGCCGCTGATCGACGCCCAGCGAAAACTGCCGTCAGGGCGCTGATACCGGACCTCGAAATCACGGAACTCCTGGTGCGCCTCCAAGTTCGCGCGATGCTGATCCCATTGCACCTGTGTCAGTTGCGTCTCGCCCATTTCCCAGCGTCGCTTTCCGAGATATCTGTCGCCGAGAAAGTGACGATCCGCCAGCTCGGTCCAATCGGTACCGTCACTCCTGACCTGCACGAACCGGAACTCCGCATCCTGCTCCCAGTACCAGTCGGATGACAGGCCGGTCAGTGCGCGGAAACGGGCCTCGTTGTTGCGTAACTGCTCCTGCGCTTGTTTGCGCTCCGTGATGTCCATAAAGCTCACCTGCACCGCGGTTTTCCCGTCGAGCTGGATCACGCTAGCTTGCGCCTGCACATCGAACCTGCTGCCATCGAGCCGCACATAACGCCAGTCCTGTGTCGGGAAAGTGGTCGAGCTGCCATTCGCCTGATCCGCTTTCATTTGTTCGGCCCGATTGCTGATCACCTCGTGCTGGGGGGAATGGACGAAATTGCGGATCGGGCGCCCCACCAGTTCCGCCGCATCGTGCGCACCCAGCATCCGGATTGCGGCCGGATTGACAAACGCCAGTATCTCGTTGACATGCACGACCACCCCGACCGGCGAGGACTCCACCAGCGCACGGTACCGCTGCTCGCTCTCGACCAGCACCTGCTGCAGCCGATACTGTTCTGTAACGTCACTGAACACCAGCACCACACCCACCATATGGCCCTGCGCATCGCGTATCGGGGCTGCACTGTCGTAGATCTGGCATTCACTGCCGTCACGGGCTATCAGCGCCGTATGGTTGGCCAGGCCGACCACTTGCCCTGATGCCAGTACCTGCGCCACAGGATTTACCGGCGTTTCGCGCGTGACCGCATTCACGATGACAAAAACCTCGGTCAGCGGTTTTCCCAGCGCCTCGTCCAGGGTCCACCCGGTCAGGCGTTCCGCCGTCGGGTTCATGCGCGTTATGGCGCCACGGATGTCGGTGGCCACGACAGCATCGCCGATTGAACGCAAGGTGATGGACAGGTTTTCTTCGCTCTGGCGCAATGACTCCTCGGCCAGTTTGCGCGCAGTCACGTCCTGCACGATACAGAGGCTGCCGACCACTGCGCCTTGCGAATTGCGCACCGGTCCGTGGCGTACCGTGGTCCACATCGGCGGGTCCATGCCGGCGACCGGCCGATCCAGCCGCTCGACCACTTCTCCCTGCATCGAGCGCGTCACGGCTTCCTGGGCGTCGGCATACATTGCCGCTGGTTCATGTGGATAGGTTTCGGCCACCGTGCGCCCGATCATGTCGGCTTTGGACCGGCCCCAGATCGCCTCCATGGCCGGATTCCACTCCAGATAACGGCCCTGGGCGTCCTTGACGTTGAGACCCAGAGGAAGGTTATCAATGATCTGGCGCACGAAACTGAACGATTCACGCAACTCGCGTTGCGCGACATATTGCGCGGTCACATCGCTGAACACCAGAACCACACCCTGCATCGCGCCTGTGTCATCGCGGATCGGCGCGGCGCTGTCCGAAATGTACCGCCGCCCACCATCGCGCGCGACCAGTTCCGCGCCATTGCTCAGGCCCACCACCTCGCCGGTTTCCAGCACCGTCTGCACCGGGTTGATTGCGGCCTGCAAGCCATTGGCACTGTCAATACGAAACACGTCGGTGAGTGGTAACCCGAGTGCCTCGCTTATGGACCAGCCCGTGAGCCGCTCGGCCGCCAGATTCATGCGGGCTATCCGTCCGTTCATGTCCGTGGCGATAACGGCATCGCCGATGGACCGCAGCGTGATGGCCAGGTTGCGTTCGTTCTCGCGCAACGCGACCTCGACCATATGGCGGGCCTGCACCATCCGGTTGAACGCCTGCTCCAGCGCGACGAGTTCGGGCGCCCCGCCCATCGCCGGAACACGCGCATCCGACGCACCGTACGCCATACGCGTGGTGGCTGCCACTATGCCTTCGATCGGTCGCACAATGCCGCGCGCCAGTCGCCATGCCAGCGCCAGCGCCAGCGCCAGAAACACGACGCTGACCACCACACTGCTCATCAGATTCCTGTTGACATCGGCATAGACAGCTGACTCGGGCATCGCCGAAACGACAGTCCAACCAACCGGGGCGAGTGTGCGGCGCGCAACAATCTGCCGCACGCCTTGTGCATCGACCAGCGTCGACACCCCGGCCTCACCCGCGATGGTTATGGCGTCCCAATTCGGGAAAACGTTGACCATCGGCCTGGAAATCCATTCCCCCGCATCGATTGAATGCATCAGGATATTGCGCTGTTTGTCGAGCACCAGCACCAGGGAGCCCGGCGGCGCATCACGCATGAGCAGCTTGTTGAGCGCCTGCAGGTCGAGCGGCAAGGCCACGATACCGACCAGTTTTTCCTGGTCGTCCCGGATTGGCTCCGAGAGCACCGTCACCCAGCGACGGGCCAGTGGCGCCATGAAGGCGTCGGATGCCTGAAACTGCCCGGCCGTGATCGCCGGACTGAACCAGGAGAATGAGCGCATCAGTTCGGGCCCCGGCGGGTTTTGCAGATTGGTGCACACCGCATTGCCTTGCAGGTCGCGCGTACCGATGGTGACGAACTCCGGATGCAGGCGCACAAACCCCTTTATCAGGGGATCGCAGGCACCCACGTCCATGGACCGGACCAACGGCTGGCTGGCGATCAGCGACAAGGTACCGGCATAGTCGGTCAGGCTGGTCTGCAGCCGGCTCAGCATGCCATCGAGCAGCAGCTCGACCCGTTCGTGTGCCCGCGCCCGGTCACTGTCACGCCCCTGCACGATCTGCCAGACCGACAACAGAAATAGTGGCAAGGTCGCGACCAGCACCAGCACCGCCAGCTGAAACCGAATCGACCGGCGGCCCAGACCCGGCACTTGAGCGGCTGACGTATTCGTGGTTTGCCCCATGGACACGTCTGCTCAGCGCCTGTGGGCACAGAGCCCAGGTCGCGACGCATGCGCCTGCAGTGGTACCGACAAAAGTATCAACACGCCCTCCCGGTACGTGGGTTGTTTCCGTCCGGCAGGAAAATCGACTCAGGTCGGGCCTCCGGGATCGGAAAAACGCAGCGGACGCCGCGCGCCCGCCGGTTCGCTTGTATTCGCACAACCGCAATGGGCCAAATACTATCATCGGCCGTTGGCTGCGGTTGCAGCAGAATTTGGCAACCATTGACTTTGTCTCCGCAAGACAACGCCCCATGGATGCGCCATTCCCCCATGCTCGCGCGCAATCAACGCGCTGGCGCGCTCAGTTGCCGGCGACGCCCGTCAGATGGCGACCCACAGGTCAGGCAGGTTCGGCAACGTACGAAGAATCGTCGACAGCGAACCGCTGCGTACCAGCGTGTGGGCATGCGCAATGTCCGGCGCGAGGTAGCGGTCCTGGGCCAGTGCCGGCACCTGCTCGCGCAGCAGTGCATGGGCCTGCTCCAGCGCCGTAGAACTGCGCAGCGGGCGCAGAAACTCGATGCCCTGGGCCGCAGCCAGCCATTCGATGGCCAGGATATGTGCCGTGTTGTAGATCATGTCCTGCAGGCGCCGCGCCGCGAACGTGGCCATCGATACATGGTCTTCCTGGTTGGCGCTGGTAGGCAGGCTGTCGACACTGGCCGGATGTGCCAGCGACTTGTTCTCTGACGCCAGCGCGGCCGCCGTGACATGCGCGATCATGAAGCCACTGTTGAGCCCTGCGTCTGCCGTCAGAAACGGTGGCAGGCGGGAAACGCCGCTGTCAATCAGCATCGCAATGCGGCGTTCGGCAATGGCACCGACCTCGGCGATGGCCAGGGCCATCGCATCGGCCGCCAACGCCACCGGCTCGGCATGGAAATTGCCACCCGAAATCATGGCCCCGTCCTGCGCGAACACCAGCGGGTTGTCCGTCACCGCATTCGCCTCGCGCACCAGCACCAGCGCCGCGTGGCGCATCGAGTCCAGGCAGGCACCCACCACTTGCGGCTGGCAGCGCAGGCTGTACGGATCCTGCACCCGGTCATCTCCGTCCAGGTGGGAACTGCGAATGTCGCTGCCTGCGAGCAGGCTGCGGTAGTACTGCGCCACGTCGATCTGCCCGGGCTGGCCGCGCAAGGCGTGAATGCGCGGATCGAACGGGCCGTCGCTGCCGCGCGCTGCATCCACCGTCAACGCACCGATCACCAGCGCCGCCTCCAACACCGGTTCGAACGCCAGCAGGCCATGCAAGGCCAGTGCGGTCGAGGTCTGCGTGCCGTTGATCAGCGCCAATCCCTCCTTCGGGCCCAGTATCAAAGGCGTGATTCCGGCGCGCTGCAGGGCCGGCAGCGACGGCACTTGCTGGCCGTCCTGCCACATCGCTCCCTCGCCCATCAGCGCCAACGTCATATGCGCCAACGGCGCCAGATCACCCGACGCCCCAACCGAGCCGCGCGCCGGCACCCAGGGCACCAGACCGGCATTGGCAACGGCCAGGATGGTGTCAACCACCTCCTCGCGCACGCCCGAATATCCCCGCGCCAGACTCGCCGCCTTGAGCGCCAGCATCAGACGTACGACCGGTGGCGACAGCGGGTCACCCACCCCCACGCAATGCGAACGGATCAGGTTGAGTTGCAGCGTGGCCAGGTCTGCCTTGCTGATGCGCTGATTCGCCAGCTTGCCGAAGCCGGTGTTGACGCCGTATACCGGGGCGTCGCCGTCGGCTGCCGCACGCACCACCTGGGCACTGGCGCGGATGCCCGGTCGGCAATCGTCCGAGAGTCGCAAAGGCTCGGCGCCTTGGTGAATCCGCTGAATCTGGTACAGCGTCAGGTTTCCGGGTTCAATCAACATGTCATTTTCCCAACATCGGCAAATTCAGGCCCTGCTCGCGCGCGCAGGCGGCAGCCTCGTCATAACCCGCATCGGCGTGGCGCATCACGCCAGTGGCCGGGTCGTTCCACAACACCCGCTCGATGCGCCGGGCAGCGGCATCGGTTCCATCACAGACGATGACAACACCGGAATGCTGCGAATACCCCATGCCTACGCCGCCGCCGTGATGCAGCGACACCCAGGTCGCGCCGCCGGCGGTGTTGAGCAAGGCGTTGAGCAGTGGCCAGTCGGACACGGCGTCCGACCCGTCGCGCATGGACTCGGTCTCGCGATTGGGCGAGGCCACCGAGCCGCTGTCCAGATGGTCGCGTCCGATCACGATGGGTGCCTTGAGCTCGCCCGTGCGCACCATCTCGTTGAATGCCAGGCCGGCGCGGTGGCGTTCGCCCAGCCCGATCCAGCAGATTCGGGCCGGCAGTCCCTGAAACGCAATACGCTCGGACGCCATGTCGAGCCAGCGATGCAGATGGGCGTCTGCGGGGAACAGTTCCTTCATCTTGGCATCTGTCTTGCGGATGTCCTCCGGATCACCGGACAAGGCAACCCAGCGGAATGGGCCCTTGCCACGGCAGAACAGCGGCCGCACATACGCCGGCACGAAGCCCGGGAAATCGAAAGCCTTGTCCACGCCCTCGTCAAACGCCACCTGGCGGATGTTGTTACCGTAATCAACCGTTGGAATACCCATGGCCTGAAAGTCCAGCATGGCCTGCACGTGGACCGCACAGCTGGACGCGGCCGCCTTGCGCAGTGGCGCATGCTGGCTGTCGTCGATCTGGGCAGCACGCCATTGCTCGACGCTCCACCCCGATGGCAGGTAGCCATTGACCAGGTCGTGAGCCGAGGTCTGGTCGGTCACCAGGTCGGGGCGCAAGCCTCCGGCGCGGGCGCGTCGCACCAGCTCCGGCAGGATGTCGGCCGCGTTGCCCAGCAGGCCGATGGACACCGGCCTCTTCTCGTCGCGGTAACGCGCCAGCCGGGCCAGCGCGTCATCGATGTCGGTGGCCTGTTCGTCCAGGTAGCGGGTCTTGAGGCGGAAGTCGATACGCGACTGCTGGCACTCGATGTTGAGCGAACTGGCGCCGGCAAAACTGGCGGCCAGCGGCTGCGCACCGCCCATGCCGCCAAGACCAGCGGTCAGGATCCAGCGCCCGGCCAGGTCGCCGTTGAAGTGCTGGCGGCCAGCTTCGACAAAGGTCTCATAGGTTCCTTGCACGATTCCCTGGCTGCCGATGTAGATCCACGAGCCGGCTGTCATCTGGCCGTACATCATCAAGCCCTTGCGATCGAGCTCATGGAAATGCTCCCAGGTGGCCCATTTAGGTACCAGGTTGGAGTTGGCGATCAGCACGCGGGGCGCGTCGACATGGGTACGAAACACCCCGACCGGCTTGCCCGATTGCACCAGCAGCGTCTCGTCTTCACCGAGCTTGCGCAGGCTCTCCAGAATGGCCTCGAAACAGTCCCAGTTGCGCGCCGCCTTGCCGATGCCGCCGTACACCACCAGCGCATCCGGGTTCTCGGCCACTTCGGGGTCCAGGTTGTTCTGCACCATGCGGTAGGCAGCCTCGATCAGCCAGTTCTTGCAGTGCAGCTGGGTACCGTGTGGAGCACGCACGGGGCGGGCTTTGGCAGTGTGGTGCAACGGGGACAGGTCGGACATGAAAAGCTCCTTGAAAAAGGGTGGATACAACGTCGAATGCCGCGCAGTTTACTTGACTAGACAAGTCTATGCAACTATGATGCACGCAAGACATACTTCCAGGGCCAGGAAAAACGACATGCCATCCATAGCCGCGTCTGGCACCTCTGATAACCGAAGCGCCCGCGCGCCATATGCGCGGGTCAAGGAGTTCCTCAAAAAGGGACTTTCCAGCGGACGCTGGCCGCCCGACGCGCTGATGCCGTCCGAGTCCGAACTGGTGGCGCAGTTCGGTGTCAGCCGCATGACCGTCACGCGGGCCTTGCGCGAACTGCAGTCCGAAGGCCTGGTGCACCGCGTCCAGGGCCTGGGCACTTATGCCTCCCATCTCGCGCCGGTATCGTCGTCATTGACAATCCGCGACCTGCACGACGAAATCGTGGCACGGGGCCACCGCCACCATGCCGTTGTACACCTGCTGCGCGAAGAGGCCTGCGGCATCGAACTGGCACCCAGATTGGGGTTGACGGTGGGCGCCCCGGTGTTCCACACTCTGATCGTGCACCATGAGAACGATGTGCCACTGCAATGCGAAGACCGGTATGTCAATCCGGCCTGCGCACCCGACTACCTGCAGACCGACTTCACCCGCATCACGCCCACCCACTACCTGCTCGATGTCGCGCCGCTGTGGGAGGCGCAATACGCCATCGAGTCCGGCAACGCCACGGCGCAGGAGGCCCGGCTGCTGGGCATCGGTGCGCGCGAACCCTGCCTGATCATCGTGCGACGCACGGTCAATCGCAATGTGCCGATCACGCTGGCGCGTCTGGTGCATCCGGGCTCGCTTTATCGTCTTGAAGGCCAGTTCACGCCGTGAGCGCCCCGACGGACCCCACCGAATACCCGAGAAGGCAACCATGGCCCTGCACCTGATCGATGTTCCCTTGCTGAAACCACAAGCCTGGCGCAATGGCGGCGGCCAGACCCGTGAACTTCTGGTGTGGCCCACCGCCGGCCCATGGCAGCTGCGCATCAGCCGTGCCGACATCGACCGTGACGGGCCTTTTTCGGCGTTCGCCGGTGTCACGCGCTGGTTTGCCGTGCTTCAAGGCGCCGGCGTCACCTTGCAATGGGGCCCGACCGCGTTTGAACTTCATCCGGGCGATGCGGCGCTGAAATTCGATGGCGCCCAGGCACCCGACTGCCACCTGATCGACGGGCCGACACAAGACCTCAACCTGATGGCGATTGGCGGCAGCTCCGTCATGACACTGGCACAAGACGGCGTCGCCTGGGATACGCCACACACCATGCGCGGCCTGTACACGACGGTCGCAGGCCACTGGCAACGGGGGGCTAAGCGCGAGGCCGTTGCGGCGCACCACTTGTTGTGGGACGATGCCGCCGCTGCGGGCCCATGGTTTTTCGAACCCGAATCCGGCGCTGCAGGCACGGCGCTGTGGCTGGGTTTCACACCGCAGGCATGAAGCCATGACCGATACGACACTCTGGCACAACGCCCGGCTCGCCACACTGGCCGACGACAGCGACTGGGGCATGGTCGACAACGGCGCCTTGCTGGTGCAATCGGGCCAGCTGGCCTGGATCGGCCCGCTGCAAAACATGCCGGCCGCGGTGCGTAAACAGGCCACATCCGAGATCGACCTGGGCGGGGCGCTGGTCACACCGGGACTGGTCGATTGCCACACCCACCTTGTCTACGGCGGACAACGCGCGCGCGAATTCGAGATGCGGCTGGAAGGCGCCAGCTATGCGGAAATCGCACGCGCGGGCGGTGGCATCCGCTCGACTGTGGCGGCCACCCGTGCGGCCAGCGAACAGCAGTTGCTGGTATCTGCCCGCAAACGCGCCCTGAGCCTGCTCGCCGAAGGCGTCACCAGCATCGAGATCAAGTCGGGCTACGGCCTGAGCCTTGCGCACGAGCGGCGCTGCCTGTCGATCGCCCGTGCACTGGGGCGCGAGTTGCCGCTATCGGTGTTCACCAGTTACCTGGCCGCTCATGCGCTGCCACCGGAGTTCGAGGGGCGGGCTGACGACTACATCGAATCAGTGTGTCAATGGATGCCGACGCTGCACGCCGAAGGCCTGATCGATGCAGTCGACGCCTTCTGCGAGAACATCGGTTTCACACCTGCACAGACGCGACGCGTGTTTGAGGCCGCACGTGCGCTCGGCTTGCCGATCAAGCTGCACGCCGAACAACTCAGCGACCAGGGCGGTGCGGCGCTGGCGGCCGAATTCGGTGCCTTGTCCTGCGACCATCTGGAATGGCTCAGCGAAAGCGGCATTGCCGCCATGCGCGCCAGCAGCACAGTGGCGGTGTTGCTGCCCGGCGCCTATTACTACCTGCGCGAGACCCGCCTGCCGCCGATTGAGGGCCTGCGCGCGGCAGGTGTACCTATTGCACTGGCAAGCGATCACAACCCCGGCTCCAGTCCCGGCCTGTCCTTGCTCCTGATGATCAACATGGCCTGCACGCTCTTTCGTTTGACCCCGCTCGAAGCGGTGCTGGGCGTCACGGCCCACGGGGCCAGCGCGCTCGGCTTGCCCGACCGCGGTCGGCTGGTGGCAGGCAGACGCGCCGATTTCGCGGCCTGGGACCTGGAGCATCCAAACGAACTGGCCTACTGGTTCGGTCACAACCCCTGCCGACGCGTCGTTGTCGGCGGCAAGGACACCACCGCATGACAGACATCATCTACACACTTCACCGCGGCAGCGGACCACTGCTGATCAGCGTCCCGCATGTCGGCACGCGTTTGCCGGTCGACCAGAAGCATCGTTATCTTGCCCGCGCACTCGACGTCGAAGACACCGACTGGCATCTCGAGCGGGTGTATGCATTTGCCAAGGATCTGGGCGCCAGCCTGATCGTGCCGCGGTATTCGCGCTTTTTGATTGACCTCAACCGCGCGCCCGACAACACCCCCATGTACGCCGGCGCGAACAACACCGAGTTGTGCCCGACCCGCTTTTTCACGGGCGAGCCCATCTATCACGAGGGGCAGACACCCGATGCCTTCGAGATTGCCCGCCGCTGCCAGACCTACTGGCAGCCCTACCACGACGCGCTGGCGCAGGAACTGGCGCGGATCCGGACTGACCATGGCCATGCGGTGCTGTTCGATGGCCACAGCATCAAATCGGCGCTGCCATGGCTGTTCGAAGGCAAGTTGCCCGACCTCAACCTGGGCACGGTCAACGGCGCAAGTTGCGCCCCCGACCTGCGCGCCGCGTTGATGCAGGTGCTTCAATCCCAGGACCGGTTCACCCAGGTCACAGACGGCCGCTTCAAGGGTGGCCATATCACGCGCCACCATGGTCAGCCGCACAACGGCATCCATGCGATACAGCTCGAGATGTGCTGGAGCACCTACATGCAGGAAGTTCCACCCTACGCACTCGATCCCGCGCGTGCCGCCGAACTCGAGCCCACGCTGCGCGCGCTGGTGCAGACCATGCTCGATTGGAGGCCCCATGTCTGAGCCACACACACTGTGGGCCCCGCAGGCCTGGATCGACGGCCGCTGGCAGTGGTCGGTATTGCTTGACATCGACAGCCAGGGCCGATGGGCTGACATCGCCACCGGTGTGGCGCAAGCCCCGGCGCATGCGCACCAGTTGGCCGGGCCACTGCTGCCGGGGCTGGTCGACGCGCACAGCCATGCGTTCCAGCGTGCGTTTGCGGGTTTGTCAGAACGCCGCGAATCGGAGTCGGACGACTTCTGGTCCTGGCGCGAACGCATGTACCGGGTGGCCCTGCGCATCACACCGCAGCAGATGCGTGCCATTGCCGCCCAGCTGTATGTGGAACTGCTGCGTGGCGGTTATACCCAAGTCTGCGAGTTTCATTACCTGCACCATGACATCGACGGCTCGGCCTATGCCGACCCGGCGACGATGGGTTGGGCCATTGCGGACGCCGCGCAGGATGCCGGCATCGGCCTGACGATGTTGCCGGTCCTGTACCAGCGCGCCGGCTTCACTCAGCCACAGTTGCGCGACGACCAACGCCGCTTTGCCGGATCGCCAACGCTGGTGTACGGGTTTTGCCGCGCGATGCAGGCCAGCGCACGCGCCAACGTCAACGCCGGTGTCGCCGTGCACTCGTTGCGCGCAGCGGGCAAGCCTGCCATCCAGGAACTGATGGCCCTGGTCGGCGATGCATCCATACCGATCCATATCCATGTGGCCGAACAAACTGCCGAGGTCGACGACTGCCTGCTAGCGACCGGTCGGCGACCGATCGACTATCTGTGCGCAAAACTGGCACCCGATGCACGCTGGCAACTGGTGCACGCCACCCATGCCACGGCGCACGAGATCGACGTTGTGGCGCGCAGTGGCGCCGGCATCGTGATCTGCCCGGCCACCGAGGGCAACCTGGGCGATGGCCTCTGCGACCTGGCCGGCTGGCTCAACGCCGGTGTGCCGATGGCCATCGGGTCGGACAGCCAGGTGGTGCGCAACTGGCCCGAAGAACTGCGCTGGCTCGAATATGGTCAGCGCCTGGTGCACCACAAACGCAATGTGGCGGCCAAGCCGGGTCAGCAAGCCTCCACCGCAGCGCGCTTGTTCGACGCAGCGCTGAGTGCGGGCGGCGCCGCCAGCGGCCAGTCTGCCTGGGGTCTGGTGCGCGGCGCCAGGGCCGATGCGCTGGTGCTCGATGCCCGTGCACCCGCGCTTCTCGGAATCCCCGCGTCACACCAACTAGATGCACTCGTTTTCGCGTCGGGCGAACCCGCGCTGGCGGAAGTTTTCGTGGCCGGTCGCATTGCCATGCAGGGTGGCCGCCATCCCGAGCAGGACACGATTGCGCGCAATTTCGAGGCGGCGATGCAGGAAATCTGGCACGCAGACTGAGCTGCAAACGTGACGCCTGGCCGGCAATACAAGTCGGCGCGGAGCTGTGCGTTGCAGCCGGGCATCAACCGCCTGTGTCTGTCGGCCCATCAAGGCGTTCGCTTGCCTTTGCGTACCGGGCGCCGATGGACCAGCTTGGGCCCGGAACCGGGACGCGCCTTGTGTCGGCGCACCAGCGCCAGCAACAGACCGATCACCAGCAAGACCAGGATCAGTCCGGCATAAAAGCTGCGATCAGCCAGCCATGCGGCCAGCACGCCACCGTCACCCATGAGTGTCTGCCTCCTTGAAGGTTGCGCGATGCGCCAGATGCCATTGTGCCGCGCACTGCGCCGGCATTGAAGCCGCCCTCGCCCCTGCTGGTCGTGTTGGGAAACGATCCCGGCTATGCTTGGCAGCTGTGATCCACGCTTACACAGAAGCCGCCCCGCCCCGACGGCACGCCCCTGCACCCGCCTACGTTCTCCCGTGGCGCCGCACGCTGCGCGTATGGAGCGGGCTCGCCTGCCTGTGCGCCTCCCTGGTAGCCGTCGCCAATCCCGCGTTGCCGTGGTTCGATGGCGAACGGCCAAACGCGCAGGCGCTGGCCGCGGTCGCGTTGCTGCAGGCAGCTGGCTCACAAGGGCTGGAGCCGGCCGACTATGACGCGCGGCGTCTGGGGCTGGCTGTGCAACAGGCGCAACACAGCGCGGCCACTGACGGGCCGCAGCGCGGCCAGCTCGACTACGCGCTCACACAGGCGGTCACGCGGTTCATGTCCGACCTGTCTCAGGGACGCATCGTGCCGGCTCGCATCGGCGAGAACTTTGCGTCCACGCGCAGGTCTGCCGCCGATGTCGGCGCTTTGCTGCAGTCGGCTTTGCCGGGCATCGGCGTCGATGCACTGGCCCGCCAGCTGGCGCAGCAGACACCGATGGCGCAGGCAATGGCTGAGGCACTGCGGCACTACCAGACACTGGGGCAACACCCTGCCTGGGCCGCGCCATTGCCGGCGCCCGGCGGCGGCAAGCTGGTGGCCGGCCAAGCCTATGCCGGCCTGGACACGCTGACGCGCCGGCTCCAGGCACTCGGCGACCTGGACCCGGCGATGCCGGCGCCCCCGCTAGTCGATGCCCCGCTGGTGATGGCGATCGAACGCTTCCAGCTGCGCCATGGCCTGTTGGTCGATGGTGTCGTCGGGCGCAACACGCTGCGCCAACTCGATGTAACGCCACAGCAGCGGGCGCACCAGATTGCACTGACCATGGAACGCATGCGCTGGACACCCTTGTTGCAGGCGCCACGCATGATTGTTGTGAACGTGCCCGAGTTCGTGTTGCGTGCCTACGAAGTCCAACAGGGCCAGATCGACGTCAAACTGACGATGAATGTGATTGTCGGCAAGTCCCTGGACACCCGCACGCCGTTGTTCGACGAAGACATGCGCTTCATCGAATTCAGTCCATACTGGAACGTGCCGCGATCCATCGCGCACAAGGAGCTGGTGCCACGCCTGCGCACCGAGCCGGCCTATTTCACGCAACAGGGATTCGAGTTCGTCACCAGCGCCGGCCAGGTCGTCGACATACTGGACGACGACCAACTTGATGCGGTGATGGCAGGCTCATCGCGCATCCGCCAGCGTCCCGGGCCACGCAATGCGCTGGGCGATATCAAGTTCATTTTTCCGAACAACAACGCCATCTTCCTGCACCACACCCCAACACCCCGGTTGTTTGCAAGCCCGCGGCGCGACTTCAGCCATGGCTGTGTCCGGGTCGAGGCGCCGGTGGCGCTGGCACTTTTCGTATTGCAGGATGACCCGGACTGGACCGAGCAGCGCATTCGCGACGCCATGGGGGCGGGCCGGTCACGCACGATCCGCCTGCGCCAGCAGATCCCGGTGCTGCTGGCCTATCACACCGTGGTGGTCAAAGAGGGCATGGTGTTCTTCCTGGCCGATCTGTACGGCCACGACGCCACGCTGGCGCAAGCGCTGCAAGAGCGTTCGGGCAGCTTGCGCCACACTGCAATACCCGACTACGGGCTGCGTTAAAAACTCCCGTGATACCCTCGGGGGCATGCCGAAATCCACGATTCTCCAGCCGGGGCGCCGACAGATGCTGCTACAGGCCTCCCGATTGGCCATTGCCGGCGCCGCCTTGCCGCTGCTCGCAATGCCCGCATTTGCAGCCCCCACGCGCGCCCAAACCCGAAGCTTGAAGTTCGACCATACCCACACGGGCGAGAAAATTTCCATCGTGTATGCGCAGGATGGCCAGTTCCTGCCGGAGTCCGAACAGAAGCTGAACCACTTTCTGCGCGACCACTACACAGGCGAAGTGGGTCAGATCGATGTGGGCCTGCTAGACATGCTGCACGACCTGCAGACTTCGCTGGGTGCAAGCCAGGCCTTTCAGGTGATCTCAGCTTACCGATGCCCGAAAACCAATGACCGATTGCGCAACACGCGCGGCGGCGGCGTGGCCAAGCGCAGCCTGCATATGGACGGCAAGGCCATCGACATCCGACTACCCGGTGTGCCGCTGACCGACCTGCGCGACGCGGCGTTGGTGCTCAAGGCCGGTGGTGTCGGAACCTATATGCGCGATCAATTCGTGCATGTTGACACCGGACGCGTTCGAAGCTGGTAGTCCATCACCCACGCGGATGATGGTGCGCATGTAATGACTTGAGCCGTTCACGCGCAATGTGCGTGTAGATCGTCGTGGTGGATATGTCGGCATGGCCCAGCAACATCTGCACAGCGCGCAGATCAGCACCATGGTTGAGCAGGTGGGTGGCAAAGGCGTGGCGCAGCGTGTGAGGCGACGGGGCGGTCGCCAGCCCCGCCTGACGCGCATATTTCTTGACGATATTCCAGAACATCACGCGTGACATCGCGCTGCCCGCATGGATGCCGCTACTGGTGACGAACAACGCCACGGTCTGGCGCTGGCCCAGCAACTGCGGCCGGACCTGCTCCAGATAACGGCCCAGCCACGCGCTGGCCTCCTCGCCAAAAGGCACCAGGCGCTCCTTGTTGCCCTTGCCAACCACGCGCAACACGTTTTCCTGCAGGCTGATATTGAGCACACGCAGGCCCACCAGTTCACTCACGCGCAGACCGCTGGCATACATCAGCTCGAGCATGGTGCGATCGCGCACACCGAGCAAGGTCGACACGTCGGGCGCGCCCAGCAAAGCCTCGACTTGCGTCTCGGTCAGCGACTTGGGCACGCGCAGGGCCTGGCGTGCCGCCTGCAGCTTGAGCGTCGGATCCACGCTGATCCGATGTTCACGCATGGCCCAGCGAAAGAAGCGCTTGAAGACCGTCAGCCGCCGATTCGCCGTGGTCGCCTTGGTCTGCGCATGGCGTGCCGCGAAATAGGCGTTGAGCTGCGGCTCGCCTGCATCGAGCAAGCTCACACCTTGAGGCAGCAACCACGACGACAGTAAAACCAGGTCGCGCCGATAGGCGGCCAGTGTGTTTCTGGACAGGCCCTGCTCCAGCCACACCGCGTCGGTGAAGGCATCGATGGGAATCAGATCGGTCGGGTTCGGAGTTGCCGCGGTCATGGTGAAAGTTGGAAGTCGTGCGACTGGCCGACACCGTCCCGGCGCACCCAGGGCGCCCGGCGCGGCGGCGGCTGGCGACAGATGGTAACGGCAGCGACCACACGTGCGGCTGCGCGCCGCACAGCCATGACGAAACCGGACAATCGTCCGTTGCCCTTGGTATGCTTGCGCCGGTGAATTACGCCCAACTCCTGTTCCCCGATTTCTCGCTGATCCTGATCGGATTTCTCGTCTGCCGCTACACACCGCTCAACCGCAGCGTCTGGGGGCCGATCGAGAACGTCGTCTATTACCTGCTGTTTCCGGTCCTGCTGTTTTACTCCATCGTCAGGAGTCCGCTCGACCTGGGTGCCACGTCGGCGCTGGTGTTTGCCGGCTGGGGTTTGTGCCTCAGTGGTATCGCCATGGCCTATGTGCTGCCCTACCTGCCCTGGATCGGTCAGCGCATCGATAGACGCGAACACGCGGCAGGTGCCCAGGTGGCGTTCCGCTTCAATACCTATATCGCACTGGCGCTGGCCGAACGCCTGCTCGGCAGTCCCGGCACCGTGCTGATTGCCGTGCTGATCGGCGTGTGTGTGCCGCTGCTCAACGTCGGCGCGGTCTGGCCGATGGCGCGCCATGCCCAACGGGGCTTTGTGCGCGAACTGGTGCGCAATCCGCTGATTCTGGCCACTGTGGCCGGGCTGATCGCCAACCTGGCCGGTTTCACCATGCCCGAGATCCTGGTGCCAACTGCCACACGCATTGGCGCGGCTGCCCTGGCCATGGGGCTGCTGGCGGCCGGCGCCGGCCTGCAACTCGGACGCATGAAAGACGCCAAGATTCTTTCGGTCGCTTTGCTCTCGATCCGGCACTTGTGGCTACCCATCGTCGCCTGGATACTCGGACGGCTGATGGGCCTGGACGATGCCCAGCTGACCGTGTTGTTGATATTTTCGGCGCTGCCTACGGCGTCGAGTTGCTACGTGCTGGCGGTGCGCATGGGTTACGACGGCGCCTATGCGGCCGGCCTGGTCACCTTGTCGACCCTGCTGGGCATGGCCAGCCTGCCGTTTGCACTCGGCGTGCTGCGCAATCTCTGAACCGCGAGCCTGCGTCACGTCCGCGCGACAGCCGGCGCATCAAAACGCGCCTGCACCTGGGGCGGCAACGGCGTATCGATCAGCACGCAGATACAGCGCAGGCTGTCCCATACGGGTCGCGCCGCCATCCTGGTTTCTCCACTGACCAGCGCGCACCAGGTTTTCAGCAGAAGTGGCCGTCGCATCGGTGTCAGCCGCGCCAACTGGCGCAGCGCCACACGCAGCGCGGCCGATGTCGGTGGCGTATCGGCCAAACCGGCCTGCGGCGGCAGCTCCAGTGCCCGCTCGGTGGCCTGGCGCCAATTGCGAGCCAGCGCGGCCGCCTCCGCACCATCGGCACCCTGTTGCCAGGCCAGCACATCGGTGATCGTGCCTATCGCCGCGGCACATGCGCCGAGGCTCAGGACATGCGTCTCGCGCAACACACTTTCTCGGGCCAGTTCCAGCACATGGTCCAGCAGCAGGCAACGCCACAACTCGCGCAGGCTCAATCGGCCATCGGCCCGCACGATGTCATGCGCCTGCCGGCGCAGCAAGCGGCGCTCGGCCAGCGGCAACGCAGCGCAGCGTGTGAGCAGCCGCTCGAACGCCGGCAGGTGGCTGGAGGGCGCGAGCGCCTGAACCTGGCGCACCAGACGATAGGGACCGGCCGGCGCGCGACGTCCGAACAAGTCGCACCAGACCTGTGTCTGCGGCACATCACCGGGCGGCAGCAGAAAAGCCAGTGTGGTCGCCGCCAGCTCCTGCGGAAACGGCCACTGCAGCATGGCATGCAACCAATCCGTGGACGCCCCCTGCCCGGAAGGCGGTGGCGTTGGGGCGGTGCCAGGCGAATCTGCGACATCCGATCCTGACGTGCCGTCGGGTGGTCCGTGCACTCCGGGCGCGAAGGCGGCCACCGGCGCCTGCCCGGATGCCTGCTCCGGCGCTTCGTGCCACGGCAAAGGCTCGCCAATGCCGGCATCGCCCGGCGCCGCCTCGGGTGCCGCCAGCACCGGGCTGGGCAGTGGCGGCATGGCACGACCAAAAACCCGCCTGATCCGCTCGGCCAGCGGCGGATGTGTGGCCAGGGCACCGCCATGAATGAAGATGTCGGACGACAGCAACATATGCGATATGGCCTCGGCGCGCGAACTCTGCACCCGCGTTGACTGCTGTCCGGCGATCTTGCGCAACGCACCCCCAATACCACCGGGCAGCCGGGTGAACTGCACGGCCGCGGCATCGGCCAAAAACTCGCGCTGGCGCGAGACCGCGGCCTTGAGCAAACGCCCGGCCAGCCAGCCGATGCTGCCTACGCCCATCAGCGCCAGACCGAGCAACAGGAACACACTGCGCCGCCCACGCGCATCGGTCATGTCAAACAGATCACGCCCCAGCATGAACAACAGTTGCAGACCCCAGACGTGGCCGATCAGTCGCATGTTGAGCCGGGAATCGCCATGCAGGATATGGCTGAACTCATGCGCGACCACGCCTTGCAGTTCATCGCGTGTCAGCCGCTCGATCGCGCCACGGGTCACGGCGATCACGCTGTCGTGCTGCTCCCAACCCGCGGCAAAGGCATTGATGCTGTCATCGCGCGGCAACACAAACACCCGCGGGGGCTTGAGGCCGGATGCGATGGCCATCTCCTGCACGATGTTGCGCAAGCGCCGCTCCAACGTGTCGCCCGCCACCAGCACTTCGCGTCCACCGACCATCTGCGCCACATGGGCACCACCACGGCGCAGTTGCACGGACTCCAGCGCGCTGCCCCCCAGTATGAATGCCGTGGCCACGACGCTGTTGGTCTCAAAAAACCAGCGCGGGAAGCCGAACACCCCGCCGACCTGCAATACCCACAACAAGGCCAGTACCGCATTGACCGCAGCCACGGTCAGCACCACCGTCAGCAGAAACAGCAGCAGCAGGCGCCGGGTCGCGGCGCGGGCCTGGTCCTGATGCTGGCGAAAACGCACGGGGGCTCAGGCTCCGTGCATCATCGTATCGGCCTGAGGCAGCAGGCGCGTAGAAATCAGAAGCGCACCTGTGGCGCGCTGCGCTCGGCCGCCGATTGCGTGGACTGCAACATCGTGGCCTCGTTAAACGAGAACATGCCGGCGATGATGCTGGCCGGGAATTGCATTGCCGCATCGTTGTACTGCAGCACGGAATCGTTGAAGGCCTGGCGCGCGAAACCGATGCGGTTTTCGGTCGATGTCAGCTCCTCGGCAAATTCGCGCATATTGCGGTCCGCCTTGAGCTCGGGATAGGACTCCACCACCATCATCAACCGGCCCAGCGCACCACCAAGCACCGCCTCGGCGGCACCCAGCGCTGCGACGTGCCCCGCACCGGCGGGATCGGCGCGCACCTTGCCGGCAGCCGACTGGGCCTGATTACGCGCGTTGATCACCGCTTCGAGGGTTTCGCGCTCATGTTGCAGATATTTGCGCGCGGTCTCAATCAGGTTGGGAATCAGGTCATACCGACGCTTGAGCTGCACATCGATCTGCGCAAAACCATTGGTGATGGCGTTGCGCAGCCGGGTCAGCCGGTTGTAGATCGAAACGCCGATACCCAGCGCAATGCCCAGCAGAATCAGGATGAAGAAGCTTGCAGAGAACATGCTTTGGTAACCTCCCTCAGAGCGTTTACGGGTGATTCGCGGCAAGTTGCGCTCCGCTGGCCAGACGGGGGCACTTTTGCCAGCGCGAGTATCGCATCGCCGGCCATGGCGGGTAACACACCCGCCGGCAAAGCGCCTGCCCCGTCCTCATCGGTTTCTGTACGCGCGCGTCAGGTACTGCCAGAGCGCAATCAGCAAGAAGGCAACGGCCGGCAACTGGTAGAGCGGACCGATGTAGGCGATCTTGACATGGGTGAAGAAGGACGCCCATGCCACCTGCTGCTCGGAAACGTCCGGGAACCTCAGCAACATGGCAAAAATCTGCGCGTTCTCGCACAGATCCCACACACCGGCGGCCACCGGAATCCAGGCAACTACCCATAACGACTCGAACGGTCGGAACCGGTACAGGATGCCGCTGAACAGGCTGACATAGGCGATGGGAAACAAGGTGTCGATGGTCAGGCTGGCCCAGGCATAGATGCGCCGACCGGCCTCACCGTACAACGTCATCGCCTGCACCAGTTCGGCATGGCTGTAGCCATCGCGCACATCAAGCACGGGCACGGCCAGCGGCAAGGCCGGAAACAACAACAGCAGCGTGATCAGAGACCAGACCAGTGCACAAAGCAGTACCGGAGTACTTCCGGCCCAGGCGAAACAACGTCGCATCAGAGGGCCGCCATGGGATGCCGCGACGCGGGTACGTCAGCGCGGCGTGTCGCCGCCGATCAGCGTGATGCGCCGACGGATGCGGGCCAAAGCCTCGCGGTCGTCGGCCTGCTCCGCGCGCTGGGCCTGCACACCGAGCCAGGCCAGCAGCGGACGGCGCCAGCCTTGCGACGACGCCGCCTCGATAGCCGTGGTAATCGTCAGCGGATCGGCTTGAGCGCGGCGCATCAAAACACCGGCCGCGACCAGACGCGACAAGGGATCGTCCAGCGCCGCCACGGCCGCCCCATTGGCCCCTGGCGCTGCCAGCTTCCGATGCTGCGCGGGCAACAACGGCACCTGCGCCGCCGTGATCTGTCCTGCCAGATAACTGGCGTAGGCCTGCTCCGATGGCGCCGCATCCTGTGCCAGGACCTGGAAGGCCTGGCAAGGCTCGAGCACCAGGCTGGCGACACGGGTCGCACAGCGAATCAACTCGGCGCGCGCCAGCAGATCGGCGCGGCCGGTGCGGGCGATTTCCGCACGCGCACGGGCAAATTCGACCGCCTCAATGGTGCTGTTGCCCGACAGATAAGCGTCTTGCGCGCGCTCCATCGCGCCCTGCGCGTTGAGTTTCCAGTCCGGTGGCGGCGAGCCGCTCGCGCAGGCCACCAGCGCGGCGGCGAGCAGCAGGCACAACAGTCGACGCAATACGGTCATCATGGCAGTTTGATCTCGGCTTCGCGGGCGAACGGCCACTTGCGATTGACCTCATTGATCAGGCTCTCGACCTTGCGCAAACTGGCCTCGACCTCGCCGCGCAAGGAACCGAGGTCGGTGGTGGCCTCGCGGGTGTTTGCGCCAATGGCCTGGGCTTCCACCAGCACGGCGTCGACCTTCTTCAGACTCATGCGCGCTTCGGCCAGCAGGCCATTGAGTTGCACCACGGTGGCGCGGGTCTCGCGCATCAGGCCCTCAGAGCCGAACACCTGATCGTCGGCACGTGCGATCAGGCCATCGGTGCGTACCGCAATACCGTCGGCCTTGAGCACCAGTCCGTCAAGCCGCGCCAGCAACGCATTGCTGCGCGCAAGCGCCTGGGACAACTCGCGTGCGTCGGTGTCATTGCCCAGAAGCACCCCGATCGCGCCGCGCGGCCCGTTGAGCTTCTGGGCTGCCAGTTGCAGATTGAGCAGGCTCTGGTTCAACGGCGCGTCCGTGCCCGTCAAGGCACCCAGGTTGTTCACCAGTTCGCGCACGCTGGCCACCATGCGCGGGATCTCGGCCGCAGCGTCACCGCGTAGCACCTTGCGTTCGGCCCCATCGGGCAGGAGTGGATCGGTGAGTACGCCGGTGAATGCCCGGATCTTGGTACCGCCGACCAGACCACTTTCAATCGTGAACACGCTGGATTCGCGCAGCCAATGCGCATCCTTTTGCGACACATTCACGATGATGCGGGCATTGCCCTCCTTTGAGAGTTCGATGCGGCCCACCCGGCCGATCGGGAATCCCGAGAAGGTCATGTTCATGCCCACCGATATGCCCTCGGAGTCGTCGGCGATCAGCACCACCGACTGCGTGCGCTCGAAGGCACCACGCGCATACATCAGGTAGCCGACGGCAGACGCCACCAGCGCCACCATGACGATCAGCAGCAGGCGTGCCTTGAGCTCCAGGTGGGGTATCGGCGGTGGTTGATCGGAGGGTTCGGTCATGGACAAATGTGGGTCAATAGTAGTTGCCGACCAGCGACAAAACTTCGATCAGCAGGATCAATGTGAACAGGCGACCCAGTTGGCTGATTTCGTCGCGCCGCTGAAGGGCCGCGCCGTCATGGCGCGGATCCGGCGCCAGTGGCAGTATGGCCACTACCAGACTGAAGAAGAACGCCTTCATGCACAGGATCATCGTGGCGGCCGGGTCGAACACCTGTCCGACGTCCCGGGTATAGGCGGCGAATCCCCAAAGGGTGAAACCATACAAGGTGACATAGGTCATCACCAGCGCCATGATGGCGCTGAGCGCGGCCAGCAGCACGACGGAAAAAACCCCTCCGAGCACACGTGGCAGCAAGACGTCCCGCGCCGGGTCGCCGCCGGAACGCCACAGAGCCTGCAACTGCCCCTGTTCACGCAACTCGGCGACTGCCTCGCCCGCCGGCATGGTGAAGCGGAGGGCCACATACAAGGCAACCAGCAAAGGCAGCAACTCAAGCACCAGCGTGCGCACCAGCACGTCCAGCGCGTACTGGGACAAGCCATAGGACTGGGCCGTGGCCACGACGATGCGGATGATCACCAGGCTGAGCACCGCCGACATCGTGATGAAGCCGGGCAACAGCGGTACGCTGGCGGCATGCAACTGGTGATACAGCGCCGGGTGCTGGCTGCGCCGGTAACTCGACGGCGACAACATCAGCACCAGCATCTGCGCTGAGAACTGCGCCACCATCCACCAACCGAGCAACCATCGTACCGGCGTGCGGGTCAGCATGGCCGGCGCCAGCTGCAGCAATTGCTCGGCGCTCGCGCCGGCCACCGTTCCGGCCGCAACACCGGCGCGCGCAAACCGCGCCAGCACCGGGTCCGACGTAGCGCTGGCCTGCGCGTTGTCCTGGTCGGTCATGACAATGGCGCGTACCGGCGCACAGAAGGCTGTCGGGCTGCCGATCCGACGCGGCGTGTCAAGGGTGTCATGCGAACAGTCCGGCCACTTCCCGCGCCGTCTGCGTGCGCACATCCCGTGCGCGCAACTGCTGCAAAAACTCGGCACCTGCGGCTTCGAAACCGGTGACAGGGCTCATGCAGTCGGTCAGAAACACGGTATTGCGCAGACGTGTCGCGTCCATGCCCTGCAGCATGTCCTGACCGGACGCGGCCACACAATGGCTCAGCGCCTCGCCGGCCACCACCAGCAATTCATCGCCACGGCCCAGACGGGACAGCAGCGCTGTGTTGAGCCGGGTACGCGGATCATCCATCCTGGGCACATCGGCGCGGAACGCGCTGTATTGCTCGGTCAACGGATGGAGCCCCTTGAGCACCTTCTCGCAGGTCTGCCCGCTCGACAGTTCCCAGGCGGCCAGTTGCTCTGCCAGCGCCGGCGCGATGTTGTGGCCCCAGGTGCCGAGTACGCAATGCACCGGCCAGACCACCAGCGTGCGTTCGCCGCCGGCCTCCAGCGCCTGCAGATAGGCCAAGGCCTCTTGCGCGTGTTTTTCTTGGCGCGGGCGGTAACGGCCCGCCTGGAAATCGGCCACCGTGATGGCGGTGAACGGCGCCACCGCAGCGCCTTTGGCATCGTGCCAGAACGTGGTGCGTTCGATGCCCACACTGGCATGCGAGTCGAGTGTGACGATGATCTCGTCGATAGACCCGGCCACGGCCGCGATGAAACCACTCAGACGGACCATGTCGGCGCTCGCGCCGGGCACCGGCAACGCAGCACCATCGACATCCATGAAGTCGTTCTGGGGATCAATGACAAGCAGGCGAATGCGTTTCATGAAATGGGGCGAATGGCCAACAGACGGCTTCAAATGGGGGTACGGTTGCTATGGTAGCCCAAGGCCCAGACCACATGTTCACGTACCAGGGCACTCGGATGGTCGGCACGCGCGTGCAGGGCCTGTTCGATACCCGCGTCAAAGGTCTTGCACAAGGCATTGCCCAGCGCCACCGCAATATTGCGCAACCAGCGCTCATGCCCTATGCGCCGTATCGGGCTGCCTTCGGTGAAGCTCAGGAACTGTGCCTCGCTCCATGCAAACAAGCTCACCAACTGCGTACCGACGAGTCCACTGCGGGGGTCGAAGTCCGGCAAGGCGGTTCGATGCGCGAACTTGTTCCACGGGCAAGCGAGCTGGCAATCGTCACAGCCATAAATGCGGTTGCCCATCAGCGGGCGCAACTCAACCGGGATCGCGCCCGCGTGCTCGATCGTCAGGTAGGAGATGCAACGACGGGCATCGAGTTGGTATGGCGCAACAATTGCGCGGGTCGGACATACATCGATACAGGCGTTACAACTTCCGCAATGGGGCGACACCGGCGCACTCTCGGGCAAGTGCATGTCGAGAAAAATCTCACCGAGAAAAAACATCGAGCCGGCGTCGCGGTCGAGCACCAGCGTGTGCTTGCCGCGCCAGCCCAAGCCACTGCGTGTGGCGAGTTCTGCCTCGAGAACCGGCGCCGAATCGGTGAACACGCGAAACCCCAATGGCCCGACTTCTTCGCGGATGCGTTCGGCCAGCTTCTGCAGTCGCTGGCGCAACACCTTGTGGTAGTCGCGGCCCCGCGCATAGACGGAGATGATGGCTTCCTTGGCCCGATCGAGCCGCGCGAACTCGACCTGCTGCCATTGGGGCGAAGTGCCTGTGGTCAAATAGTCCAACCGTGCCGTGAGCACTGTGACGGTGCCCGGCACCAGTTCATCGGGACGGGCTCTTTTGAGCCCGTGCGATGCCATATAGGCCATGTCTCCGTGAAAACCGTTGTCCAGCCACGACAACAAACCCTTTTCTGCACTCGATAAATCGATACGAGAGAAGCCTATTTGCGAGAATCCAAGTTCCTTACCCCATCGCGTGATGCGACCAGACAATTGATCTTGATCGACGAGCATGCGGGTGGACTCCATCTGCCCATTGTAAAAAGCCTGGTCTGGCCCGACGAGGCTTCGACCCGGCTGTTCGCCGCCAGCCTGGCAGCACAGCCGATTCTGGCGCAATGCTTGGTGGCATTACACGGCGAACTCGGCGCCGGCAAGACCAGTTTCGTGCGTTACCTGTTGCAGGCCCTTGGCGTGAGCGGGCGCATCAAGAGTCCGACCTATGCCGTGCTCGAATCCTATTCGCTGGATACCACGCCCGCAGGCGGCGAAGCACTGGATATCTGGCATTTCGACTTCTATCGCTTCGACGATCCGAACGAGTGGGAAGAAGCGGGCTTTCGCGAGATTTTTGCCAGCGACGGTCTCAAACTGGTCGAGTGGCCGGAAAAGGTCGCGACCAAGTTGCCACCGTCGGACCTGGATATCCATATTGCCGTGCAGACCGACAACGTGCGCCAGATCCGGCTGATCGCTAACAGCAATGCCGGCGCTGCCTTGCTCGAGACATTGAATCCATGAAGCGCCGCGACCTGCTCCAGATGGGAAGTATGGTGCTGTTGCTGGGCACGGCCGAGATCGCGCGTGGCGCCACCATTCTGGCCGTGCGGGTCTGGCCGGCACCGGACTACTCGCGCGTGACCATCGAGTCGGACGCCCTGCTCAAGACCAGCCAGTTGTATGTCGGCAATCCACCGCGCCTCGCGGTTGATATCGAAGGCATTGAACTGAACGCCGCATTGAAGGAACTGGTGGCCAAGGTGCGCGCCGATGACCCGACCATTGCGGGCATCCGCGTCGGGCAATTCGCGCCCGGCGTGGTGCGTCTGGTGCTCGACCTCAAGCAGACCGCAAAGCCGCAGGTGTTCACGTTGTTGCCGGTTGCTGCCTATCAGCATCGGCTGGTATTGGACATGGTGCCCACCGTCATCGAAGACCCGCTGGAAGCGCTGATCGCAGAACGTATCCGCGAGCTGCCCGGCCCGGCACGTACGGACCCGGTCACGGCCGGCCCTGCAGCACCTGTTGCTCCCGGCGACCCGCTGGGCGATTTGATCGCGCAACGCGCCGGGGCACCGAGCATCGGCCCCGTGCGGCCTGGCGTAGAGGAGCCAGCGGTGGCAGCGGCAAATACCCGCAGCAAACGCGCCCCAGCCGCTCCGACCATCGAAACCCGCACCGACCGTCTGATCATCGTCGCGCTCGATCCCGGGCACGGCGGCGAAGATCCCGGCGCCGTCGGACCGGGAGGCACGCGCGAAAAAGACGTGGTGTTGCGCCTGGCCCATCAGTTGCGTGACCGCATCAACGGTTTGACGGTGGGTGGCAATGCCATGCGCGCCTACCTCACGCGTGATGCAGACTTTTTTGTGCCGTTGCATGTGCGGGTGCAAAAGGCGCGGCGCGTGCAAGCCGACCTGTTCGTCAGCTTGCATGCCGATGCGTTCTACACGCCGCGGCCGCAAGGTGCCAGCGTGTTTGCGCTGAGCCAGGGCGGCGCGTCGAGCAGTGCCGCGCGCTGGATGGCCGACAAGGAGAACAAGGCCGATCTGATCGGCGGCGTCAACGTGAATTCGCGAGATGCCGAGGTGCAACGCGCCATGCTCGACATGAGCACCACCGCGCAGATCAAGGACAGCCTGCAACTGGGCAGCGCCATGTTGGGCGAGATCGGCCGCATCGGCAAATTGCACAAGCCGCGCGTCGAACAAGCCGGCTTCGCGGTGCTCAAGGCGCCCGACATCCCGAGTGTGCTGGTCGAGGCGGCATTCATCAGCAACCCCGAGGAAGAAGCCAAGCTCAACGACGACAAATACCTGGCGCAACTGGCCGATGCGCTGGTGCGGGGAATCGAAGGGTACTTCTCGCGCAATCCGCCGCTGGCGCGCAGCCGGGCGGTTTAAGTTCTAGCCTGACTTGAGTGTGGCATCGGCTGGCAAAGGCTGGTTTTACCTTGCAGCCGCATGCAGTGGACAGGCGCTCAAGCGCGGGATCATGATGGGGCTGGCTTGCCATGTAATATGGCTGCCAAAGCCGTGAACTGATCGCTGGCCACCCATGCCTTGAACACGCCCAACGATTGCCATGTCACGACCCCGCAAGACCAGCCTCAAGACACCGCCCGAAACAAGCGGGGCGACCTCTACCACTTCGCAAAAGTCGCGCCGGCGCGCGCCTGACACCGGCGCGCGTGCACGGCGGTTGCCGCTGGACCTCGCGCTGCAAGGCGGTGGATCACACGGCGCTTACACATGGGGTGTGCTGGACCGCTTGCTGCAGGAAGAACGGCTGGAGATCGCCGGCATCAGCGGCACCAGCGCCGGAGCCATGAACGCGGTGGCGGTGGCTGCCGGCCTGATGGAAGGCGGCCGCGAAGGTGCACGCACCGCGCTGCGCCGCTTCTGGACCCGCGTGGGCCAGGCCACGCCGTTCAGCGCGGTGCCGCATGGGCTGTGGAGTGACTGGGTGGGGCCGAACAACCCCTGGCTGGCGCCGATACATGCCTGGACGGCCTGGCTGGGCCAACAGGTCTCGCCTTACCAATCCAATCCGCTGAACCTCAATCCGCTGCGCGACATCCTGCTGCAGACCGTGGATTTCGAGCGAGTGCGCGCCTGTGACAAGACCGGCCTGTTCATCGCTGCGACGCAGGTCAGGACCGGAGAACTGCGCATCTTCCGCCAGGCCGAACTGACGGTGGACATGGTGCTGGCCTCGGCCTGTTTGCCGTTGACCTTCCAGGCCGTGGAAATCGATGGCGAGGACTACTGGGATGGCGGCTACGCCGGCAACCCTTCGCTGCTGCCACTGGTCGTCGACAGCCCGGCCGACGATCTGTTGCTCGTGCAGATCAACCCGGCGCAGCGCCAGACCACGCCCACCAGCGCACGCGACATCATGGACCGCATCAACGAAGTCACCTTCAACGCCAGCCTGGTCAAGGAGCTGCGCAACATCGCGTTGCTGCAGGAACTGCTGAAGCAGGAGGGTCACCCGCCCGACACAGCCGGCAAGGGCGTGTTCGATCGCGTGGGCCGGCTGCGTGTGCACCGGCTGAACCCTGGCGCTGATCTGGCGGCGCTGGGCGCGAGCAGCAAGATGAACACCCACCCGGGATTCCTGGCCGAACTGCACAGCCTGGGCCACGCCGCCGCCGACGCCTGGCTGCGCCAACACGGCGCCGACCTGGGCCGGCGCAGCAGCATCGACCTGGCGCGGGAGGTCTTGACTTGATGGGCATAACCGACATCGTTATCGTCACCGTGGCCATTCCATTGCTGGCGCCTATGGCGGTGGTGACGCCGGGCAGCATGTTTGGCAGTTTCCAGGCGCGACCGATAAGGTCCTCTGCGCTGCCCGGCCCCAGAGGTTGCACAGTGGGCGGTTGCGCAGATCCTCACACTTTTCTGCACACGGGCTGCGAAGGCCCGCAGGGCCCCCGCGCGGCGCGTCACTGGTTGGAGTGAACGGTTGGCCGTCTCGATCGAGAGTCGGGTTGAGACTGGGGGTGAAATGTCGGAAATGCAGTCGGGATGTCCCGTATCGACCCTCAGCTGACATAGACTTGACCCGACTGGATGCCAGCAATGCTGCGAAAGCGGGTGCTCGTTTCCACGCCAAGACCGAGGATTTGTTGGCTTCCGCATCTCAGTGGGCCTGACTGTTGAGTTGCAATCGGAGGCTTAAGGCACAAATGCCCGTATAGGGTCGGACACGGGTTCAGAAGACGCCGTATTGACCAACCGCTCCCTGCCAGTTGTTGATCTTCACGTCATGACTAGCCCATCACGGGAAAGTTCGCTGGCCAAGCCAGTGACCGTCTTTTTTGCTGGGTTTTCCACCTTTGGACAAACAGTCTGAATTCCAATTTTTTTGAAGGCATGATTGAATTCACGCCATTGAAAGTCCTGTCAGTCCGCGAACGTCGCCAAAAAATCACCAGGAGAACCGCAATGAAACTGTACGAATACGCTGCCCAAGACGCCACGGGCCTGGCAGCTCTGGTCGCCAAGGGCGAAGTCACGCCGCGCGAACTGGCGGCCACTGCCGCGGCAGCAATCGCTGCGATCAATGGGGAGGTGAACGCGGTGGTGGAGACCTATCCGGACCGCATCGAAGTCCTGGACGAGTCCTCGCTCGGCGCTGGCCCCTTCCGCGGTGTGCCCTTCCTGATGAAAGACGTGTTCGGCCACGAAGCTGGGCGGACCATCGAATTTGGCAGCCGTTTGTGCAAAGGCATGGTGGCAACGGAAGATACGGCCTACTGCACCTTGGTGCGCGCCGCGGGCCTGAACATCATCGGCCGCAGCGCGGCGCCGGAATACTCCATGGCTGGCACCACAGAAAGCGCGCTCTACGGCAACACCTCGACACCATGGAAGAAGGGCCACAGCGCCGGCGGTTCCAGCGGCGGCGCCATGGCCGCTGTGATCAGCGGGATGGTGCCGCTGGCGCATGGCTCGGACATCGCTGGCTCAATCCGCATCCCGGCCAGCTACTGTGGCGGGGTTGGCCTCAAGCCATCGCGCGGCCGCATCTCTTTTGGCCCCATGCTCGACGAGAACGGCTACGGCCTGGCACAGAACTTTGTGCAGACCAAGAGCTTGCGTGACGCCGCGGCGATTCTGGACTGTCTGGCTTTGCCACAGACGGGTGACCCCTTCCTGATTCCGCGGCCGGCCACCACCTGGGCTGAGGCAGCGCGGCAGCCCTTGAAACCGCTGCGTGTGGCCTTCTCCACATCGCCACTGATGGGCGTAACCTGTGACCCCGAAGTGGTGGCCGCCGTCGAACGTACGGCCAACTGGATGCAGTCGCGAGGTCACCACGTCGAAGAATTCACGCCTGCCTTCGACGGCCGCGCTGCCATGCGCGCCATGATGGATTTGTGGTTCTTCGGCTTCGATCTGCGCTTGGCAGGCTACAGCGCGCGCAGCGGCCACTCGATCGGGTCCGACACACTGGAACCCGTGATCCAGCAGGTGCTGGCCTACGCCAAGCAGATGAGCGCGGCGCAGTTCCTGGGCGGTTTGGCGGCGCTGAATAGACTGCGGCGGCAGATCGGTACCGTGTTCGACGCGCACGACCTGTGGATCACGCCAACTACGGCACGCGTGGCCGAGCCCTGGGGTCGCTACAACCTGAGCCGCACCGACCTCGGCTTCGACGACCTCGTGGATCAGGTCTTTGCGCCTACGACTCAGTTCACCCTGCCGCACAACCTGACTGGCTCGCCAGCGTTGTCGTTGCCGCTGGCGATGCACAGCCAGGGCCTGCCAATTGGCGTGCAATTGATCGCACCACCCGCGCAGGAGCACCTTCTGCTGCAATTGGGCCTGCTGCTGGAGCAAGACATGTCTTGGGCGACGCGCGTGCCGCCCTTGCACGTCTCTTGCGACAACCGCTAGCTAGCTAGGTTGGGGCCCGGTCATGGGCGCGCTGCGGCACAACGCACAGGCAACTGGCGTCAACCGCACAAGGCTTACGTGCAGCGGCCACCGACGCCATCCAGGCCATGCCTGCCGCAAGTGAATCCGCCACCGGAGTGGATCGACCGTATCGGCCAATTGCTACCTGCACCGCGCATGCACCGGCGCCGCTGCCACGACGCACGGGCACCGAACTCACCGCTTGCAAGCAACGGAAACGTGGGTCAGGGCTTCGAGACCGATTCAAGGCATGGGCCTGGTATCCGGGTCCCGATTCGTCCCACGCATTTGGCGCAAGACTGCGTCATCGGTTTGTCAGCGAGTCAAGCATACCCCTGCCTGGCTATGCGAAGTTGACTTCGTATCGTTTCCCGCGCCCAATAAAAAACCAATAATTTCAAGGAGACGACATGGGACGCGACTGGAACATAGAGGGCAAGTACGTCGAATACTGCAGCTGCGACCTGGGCTGTCCATGCGAATCGATGGCCGAGCCGACACATGGACATTGCACCGGCCTGGTTGGATTTCACATCGACAAGGGCCATTGCGATGCGGCAAAACTGGACGGCCTTTCGGTGATTGCCCCGTTCTACTTCCCGCGCGCCATCCACCATGGCAACGGCGTAATGCACCCGATCATCGACGAGCGCGCCAACGATGCACAAAAGGACGCCCTGTTCTACATCCTGTCGGGTGCGGACCAGAAAGTCGGCACCATGTTCCAGATCTTCTCGATCATCATCGGCACCATCAAGGACCCGATGTTCGCACCGATCACATTCGAATGGGATCTGGACAAGCGACGCGTGCGCGTCGAAGTACCCGCTACCGTGCGCGCGCACAGCGAGCCGATCCGCAATCCAGTCACAGATGCCGAGCACCAGATGATTACTGTGCTGCCCGACGGCTGGGTGTTCCATGAGGCCGAAAATGTAGCGGGCTTCGCCAAGGGGACCGGGCCGATCAAGTTTGATCTGAACCGCAGCCACAGTTCGATGGCCAACCTGGCCTGGGGTCCGAACGGACTGACGCACAGCTACCAGGAGCACAAGCAGAAATTCGGCCGGCCGTAACGACAACGGTATGCCGCTGTCTGTGCGAGCCAGCCCGCTTTGGCGTGGCGTGGGATTTCTGATCGCTTGTCTGCTGTTTGCGACCGCGCTGGCCTGGGCATGGGTGCTGGCGGGCGCTGGCATGAACATGGATGCATTCGAGATGACTGCGATGGCCGGGATGGACGGCTGGTTGATGCAGCCAGCGGTCTGGTCACCGGGCTACGCCCTGCTTTTGATTGGCATGTGGTGGGCCATGATGGCTGCGATGATGCTGCCCAGTGCAATCCCGGTGCTGTTACTGTTCACGCGCGTCACGGGCGGGGAGCCAGGGCAAATCGCAAAGTCCGGTCCGAGCCTCTGGTTTGCCCTTGGTTACCTGATTGCCTGGGGTGGATTCAGTGTGATTGCGACGGCCATGCAATGGGCACTGGAGGCCACGCGCCTGCTGTCACCGATGCTGCAGACAACCCACCATGGGCTCGGCGCTGGCATCCTGATCCTGGCCGGGGCTTGGCAGCTGACACCCGTCAAGCGGGCCTGCCTGCGGCATTGCCAGTCGCCTTTGGGGTTCATCGTTGGCCACTGGCGTGACGGCGCGTCCGGCGCGCTGCGCATGGGCCTGCGCCACGGCATCTATTGCCTGGGCTGCTGCTGGTTCCTGATGCTGCTGCTGTTCTTCGGCGGCGTCATGAACCTGTACTGGATCGTCGGCCTGATGGTTTATGTCCTGCTTGAAAAGGCTGTCGTGCCTGGCAACTGGTTGGGCCGCGCGACGGGCATTTTCCTGATCGTCTGGGGCGTTTGGCTGGCAATTCAGGCGCCGTGAAAACATGGGTGGGACCGGCAGCTCCCTGCCATCAATAGACGCTCGCTGTGCAACGACGATCGGCAGCAAATGGCCG
>JBBQJP010000043.1:0-40069 GCA_038326025.1 Burkholderiales bacterium | reverse complement strand
GGTGTTCGGCAACATCCGGCACAACAAGCATCTCACGCGCTTGAACCTGCGCGGGCGCGAGAAGGTGAACACGCAGTGGCACCTGTATTGCATGGTGCACAACATCGAGAAGCTGGCCAATAGCGGGTGGAGGCGGTAAGGAGAACACGGGCGCCAAGGCAGACCACCAAAGGCCGAATCACGGGCACAATGGCGACGTGAAACGCCCCATGACCTCAACCGATGCGACGATGAACATCCTGACATTGCCGGGCGCGTTGAAGCGGCGCATGGTCGGCAACAACGGGGTTTTTAGGCAGCTTCGTTAGTTGATCTGGAAGTCCGGGATCTGTCCATCCCCTGTTTGCGTGCGATGGCGGCGGCAGCAGAGTTCTTCAGCAACGGGAACTATGCCTGGCATCTGGCGCTGCAGTTTGCGTTCCAGCCCAGCGTGAGATTTTGCGCGTAGTCGAGCCGCGCCTGAAGGAGAGGTTGTGTTTACGGCTCAATTACGTACAGGGAATTACGGGGCCGGCAAGGGACGCGGCAGTGTCCTACGTGCTCCCCCGAAGCCAGCCTATGCCCACCAGACGACTTCGATCTTAAAGTCGGCTTATCGGCCGCGCATTGATTTGAGCAGGCCTAGGCGACCAACCTGGATACCCCGTGACCCAAAAAGCAATATCACCACAACGTGAAGCACCTTCCGTGAGCGAGCATCGCAAGATGGCGCTCGACATGGCCGCCCTGGATGCGGCGCGCGGCAGCCTGGACGAAGGCGCCGTGACACCGGGTTTCGGCCCGTGGCGCGAGGAGATCATCGAACTGCTCAACGGTTCATTGGCCACCGAGCTGGTGTGTGTGCTGCGCTACAAGCGCCACCATTTCACGGCCCAGGGGATGGCATCACCGAAGATCGCAGACGAGTTCCTGGTGCACGCCAATGAAGAATCGGGGCACGCGGACCGCATTGCGCAACGCATCGTGCAGCTCGGCGGCAAGCCCGATTTTTCGCCTGATTCGCTGACAAGTCGCAGCCATGCAGAGTATGACGAATCACTCGACCTCAAAGCCATGATCCGGTCCAATCTGATTGCAGAGCGTGTGGCGATCGAGGCGTACAGCCAGATGATTGCCATGATCGGTGACAAGGATCCGACCACCCGCCGCTTGCTGGTAGACATCCTGGGCGACGAGCAGGAGCATGCCGACGAACTCAGCGGCTGGCTTGCCGACTGACTCAACGTAAGTCGACAGATGCCGGGTCCTTCGTTGGCTAGGACCAGGACTGATCGATCGAAGATCAATTCACTTTTCGCGCGATAACGACCCCCACACATACGACCAGGACAAGCCGGTTTCGCCGGCACCTTGTAGCTTGTGTGCGTGGTGCTCTGTATTGAACGGAATGGAACGGCCTGTCCAGCGGCCTTGCGCTGGCATTTCACCACCCATTGGAAAATTCATGAACAAGACTCTCTTTGTCACCGCCCTGCTGGCTGCCATTACCCTGACTGCCTGTGATCGACCCGCCGTGGTCGCCGTGCCGGTGGCGGTGCCAGGACCTGCCGGTCCAACCGGCGCAACAGGCGCAACCGGTGAAACCGGAACCAAGGGCTATACCGGCAACACCGGCAGCACCGGCAACACGGGTGACACCGGTGCAACTGGCAAGACCGGCACCGGCACGGTCCTCATCGTGACGCCAGCTGCGTCGAACTGACACCTGGCCATTCATCCAAACTGAGAAAAAATCAATGAGCATAGGGACCATCCTGCTGATCATTCTGATACTGATGTTGATCGGTGTCTTCCCATCCTGGCCGCACAGCAGCGGCTGGGGATACGGCCCCAGTGGCGGTCTCGGGTTGTTGCTGATCATCGTTGTGGTGTTGCTCGTCAGCGGCCGGCTTTAATGCCGGGCTCCAACGCGAGACCGGGGCTTGCGGCGTCTCTCGTCGGCGGGCGTCGATCGCGCCGCTGGAGCTGAAGTTTCCCATCGCAGGTATCTGCTTGCCGTGGCCCGCGAATTTCTCGATTCGAGGGAGCCAGAAGCACCATTGGCGACGGTCGACATTTCGTCTAGTTCGAGGCTAAAATTAGTCTCGAAATAGACGGGAGAACGCCATGACCGAACCCAAAGCCAGCAGCCAAAGCAGCCGTGTCCACAAGGCCAAGTTGCCTGCGGCGGGGCTGCGTCCCCGGGCGCGCAGTGCCAACAAGGTGGTTTCGCGCAAGAGTCTGGAGGCGGCACAGAGCGACTCCGGCGACCTGAAAAACATGGAAGGTGCCTATCCGGTGGCGCCCGAAGCGCTCGTGCTTTACGTCGCCAGCAAGGGGATCGACGACTTCGTGACCCACGTGCACGCAGCCGACCCGATTCAGCTCATCGAGATCGAGCGCAAGGGTGTGGCCGGCATTTTCGTGAAGGACCTGTCCAGGCGCATGGAGATACCGGCGCAGCGCATGTTCGACATGCTGGGCGTGCCGAAAGCGACGGCCGAGAAGAAGGTTGCCGCAGGTGAATTGTTGACCGGCAACGGCGGCCGGGCTGCGCTCGGCATCGCCCGGTTGCTCGGCATTGCCAAGGAAATCGTCGACAACTCGACTGCCACTGAAGCCGCCGCCTTCGACTCCGCCAAGTGGCTCGGTCAATGGCTGCAGACGCCCCAAGCCGCGCTGGGCGGCCGAAAACCGGCAACGCTGATCGATACGCCCACCGGGCTCACCTTGGTCAGCAAGTTGCTCGGTGCGATCGAAAGCGGCGCCTACCAATGATCCTTTGGCGGATCGCAGCCGACACGCGCAGCTACGGGGCCGACGATCTGAGCGGCGCTGGCGCTGCGAAGTACCCCGGCCGTTGGAATGACGACGGCCAGCCTGTGCTGTACACCGCGCCGACCGTCGCCATCGCCGTTCTCGAGACGGCCGCGCATGTCGACGATGCCGGCTTGCCGCTCAACCGCTATCTGGTGCAGATCGATGTCCCGGACAGCATCTGGAAAGCCAGGACCGTGCTGGATGTGTCCGCTCTTGCGGTGACATGGGCGTCCATCCCGGCGGGACGTGCCAGCGTGTTCGCCGGGGCTGAATGGCTGCGCGGCATGCGCACCGCCATCCTTCAGGTGCCATCGGTGATCGTGCCCGAGGAGGCAGTTGCGCTGATCAACCCGCTGCACCCGGATGCGAAGAAGCTGTCGGCGAAGATTGTCCGGCTGTTTGAGTACAACCGTCTGTTTCGGGGGGCATGAACCGTCAGATCTTGCTGTAGTTGACCTTGGCCTGCATCACGCAGCTGGCCTTGGCGTCGCCTGCCAGCGCATCACACTTTTCGACGGCCACTGAATAATCGGCATCGCGCTTTTTCTGAGCAGCATCCTGCTTGAGTTCGGCCTCCTTCTGGATCGTATTTGCGTCCACGAGGGCCTTGGTCTTGTTCGCCATGGCTGCCTTCAGACATACATCCTTGGCGTTGCCAGTGTGGTCGGCGCACTTTTGCCGGGCGATCTCGAATTCGGCCATGGCTTTCATCTGCATTACGCGCTCTTCGTCAGCCGGCGACCCTGACTGCCCATATTCAAGCTCCGCCCGCGCGACCTTTCGCTTGCCCTCGGCCTGTACCAGGCAGACTTCCCGGGTGTTTTGCTTGAGCTTGGCGCAAGCCGTTTTGTCCACCTTGTACTCGGCGCTGATCCGCGCCTTGCCGGCCTTGTAGTCGTCCTGCGCCGGGGTACGGGCCTGGACGGCAAAAACCATCAGCGCCGCAAAACTCACGATTAGATGGGGATTGAATGATTTTTTCATCACAGTCTTCTGGGTAGCGAAAAACAGTTGAAGGACTCAGGCCTCGGTTTCCAACCCGGTCCGTCGAAATGCCCCGGTGCGGTGCGAGATGGACCGCAAAACCCCAAGCCGGCCTGCTTTCAACAGCCTACACGGACGTGAGCAACGAGCACCAGGGGCCGAGCGGCAGCTGCGAGGTACGACAACATGTCGAGCGCATGTCGGCAGCCACCTACAAGATGCCGGCCGCACATATCGGAAAAATCCCCACACCCCACCCGCTTGCCATCTTCCACCCCAACGCAACCTGCCTGGTTCTCGCTGCCTGAGGCAGCCACACGACCTGCGTCTGCGGCCGACGAAAACTGACTTTGTACGCCACCGGGTTCCGGCGTAGTCGCTGACGCGGCGGTGTCCTACGTGCTGCCGCGCAACCTGCCTATGCACGCCAACATCCGCCGCTTCTAAAGTCGCTTCATCGGCCGCGCGTTGGTTTTGCGCTGGCCTTGGCGAACCACGGAGAGCTTCCATGCCCCAAGACAAAGATCAACACAAAGTAACGCAACTTCCCGTCAGCGGACACCAGAAGATGGCGCTCGATATGGCCGCCCTCGATGCGGCGCGCGGCAGCCTGGACGAAGGGGCGGTAACACCGGGTTTCGGCCCGTGGCGCGAGGAGATTATTGAACTGCTCAACGGTTCATTGGCCACCGAGCTGGTGTGTGTGTTGCGTTACAAGCGCCACCATTTCACGGCCCAGGGGCTGGCTTCACCGAAGATCGCAGACGAGTTCCTGGTGCACGCCAATGAAGAGTCGGGGCACGCGGACCGCATTGCGCAACGCATCGTGCAACTCGGCGGCAAGCCTGATTTTTCGCCTGAATCGCTGACAAGTCGCAGCCATGCAGAGTATGACGAATCACTCGAACTCAAAGCCATGATCCGGTCGAACCTGATTGCAGAGCGTGTGGCGATCGAGGCGTACAGCCAGATGATTGCCATGATCGGTGACAAGGATCCAACCACGCGTCGCTTGCTGGTAGACATTCTGGGCGACGAGCAGGAACATGCCGATGAGCTCAGTGATTGGCTTACCGAATAACGAAACGTAATTGCTGGCCCAATGCGTGCTAGCCATTAAGTCGAAGCCTGGTCGACAGCGTGTCGCGGTTACCGATGCTATCGGAACAGCGGCGCCCAGGGCATCCGCTGCCATCGAATTGAATCTTTAACTACTGGCTCGCGCCAAGGAAAACACCATGACTCTGGGAACCATATTGCTGATCGTTCTGATCTTGTTGCTGATCGGGGCTCTTCCGTCTTGGCCGCACAGCAAAAGCTGGGGATACGGCCCCACTGGCGGGCTCGGCCTGGTGCTGATCGTTGTCATAGTGTTGCTGGTAAGCGGCAAGCTTTAATGCTGGGTTCTAGCCCGTTCACTGAGATATCCGACGTCATGGTGGCGCGATTTTCAGGGAGCACGCTGCGTCTGGTGCCGCCGGCCAGTGTGCCTGCTCTGGCTGCGGGGGTGATCGAACGGGGGGCGACTATCGACTCGCACAGCCGTAGTTGCTCGCATTGGCCCATGAACGGGTTAGATGACATCCAGGCAGCCGGTGCAGCGCTTCAGCACCTGGTGCAGTTGTGGGATCAAGCCGAACAACTGTTTACGGTGTCCGGCCGCGCACAGTCCGGCTCGCGCGTTCCCGAGGGTGTGGTTGTCGACGAGATCGAGATCGACCTGTTGCTGCTCAAGGCAGCCGAAGCGCCCCACGCTGCACAAGTGATCAGTCAGCAATTGGTCGACCTGGCGCAGCAATTTTCCGCCGTGAATAAATGGCTGCTGCAGTCGGCGCGCGTCAGTTGCGAGGGCGTGCAAAAGGCGCCACGCCATGAGCAAGCTTTGGCAGTGTTGCGCGACGACCATCGCGTCATTGCACGAGACTGGCTCGGAGCCGACATGAATGCTGGCATTTCTCGCCTGTTGCTGCGCGCTGCGCAGATCCTGCATAGCGTGGACCTGTCGCCGCGCGCCATCCACGACGACCTGCTGGGTAGCCGCGACCTTCGCGTGCCTTTGCAGGCCGCCGCCACCATACTCGAACGCGCCGGCGCTCTGGCGGCAGACTGCGCGGCGTTCGTGCGCAATTTTGACCAACAGTGGCTCTCCTTGCGCGGCGAGATTAGCGCCACCATGGCCCTGCATCCGCACGGCAACGTCAGCGGCCGGGCCTGAGTCGGCCGTTGCTGGGCGTGCGGATTCCCGCGCCATCTTGTTCCTGCAGCTTGGGCCCAGCCGTGTCGATCCATCTGTGCGCTTGTGCACTCATGGGGTAGTCGGCTGGACTGTTTGCGGCACCGGGTGTGCGAATTCGCTGACCTTTGTTACCGGATCACACCGTCGCCATACACGCCCGACACAAACCAGCCGTTGAATGGGAAGTACCGGCGGCATCTGGATCGCCCGGACCAAGGAGACACCATGAAGATCCTGCTCGTATTGCCACTGGCCCTGGCTGGCCTGTCCGGGTGCGCCGTTTACCCGGCTTATGGACACCGCGGTGGTTATGTACACGTCGCTCCCGTCGTGGTCGTGCAACCGGCCCCTGTTCTTGTACGGCCGGCGTATCGCAGTGGCGGGCGCCATGACCGTGGTCGCGCCGGTGTACGCAACCGCTACGACCGCGATGGTGACGGTGTGCGTAACCGCCGCGACGACAGGCCCGACAACCCCTGGCGCCGTTGACGCCCGTTGTGCCGCAATACGCCCGGCGGACTGCGGCAAAAGTAGGACTTCAACTACTTGCAGGCGGGGCGGTGTCCGCTGGCGACGCGGTGCCGCGCGAATCAGACTTGGCCCGACAGTTGAAAACATCAATCCTCAGGATCATTATGAAATCATCACGCGAAAACATCATGCTCATCGCCGCAATGGCGCTTGCGACGCAGGCGATGGCGCAGGTCACGTTCTACGAACGCGAGGGATTCGACGGCGATTCCTTCACGACAAGACGGCCGATCGGCGATTTCAGCCAGTTCGGGTTCAACGACCGGGCCTCGTCGGCCATTGTGGCGGGTGAGGTCGATGAGCGCTGGCAAGTCTGCGACGACGTCCGCTTCAATGGCCGATGTGTTGTCTTGCCGCCGGGCAGGTATCCGACACTGCGCGCCATGGGGCTGAATAACCGGATCTCGTCGGTCCAGCCAGTGGCTCGCGCAGATGTTCCGACGCAACCCGTTGTCATCGCGCCAATGCCCGTCAAGCTGGTCTTCTACGGAAAGCCGGGTCTCGGCGGACGCAGCATGGTGGCCCAGGAGGACATCGCCAGTTTGCGCCGCACCGGGTTCGACGAGCGGATCTCGTCGGTGGAAGTCATCGGCGGGCCGTGGGAGGTTTGCCAGGACGACGCTTATGCCGGTCGCTGCGCGGTATTGCGCCCGGGCCGATATCCGTCCCTGGCCGAGATGGGGCTGGACAACCGCATTTCATCGATGCGTATCGTGATGCGCGAACACGGCCCAGGCGCCGATCCGGCGCGCGTCGTCTTCTTCGGGCAAGAGGGGTTTGGTGGCCGATCGTTCACTACCCAGGGCGAGCAGACCGATTTCGGCCGGACCAGACTCAATGACCGGGCCTCCTCGGCACAGGTCTATGGAGGACCGTGGGAACTTTGCAGTGACAGCAATTTTGCCGGCGCATGCGTGGTTCTGCGCCCCGGAAACTACCCGTCGCTGCGAGCGGTCGGCCTGAATAACTCGGTCTCTTCCGCGCGTGTCGTGGGACGCGAGCCATGGCCAGTCGTCGCCAGTCGCCCTTCCTTGCCGCCCGCGGCGGTCTACGATCCGCGCCGACGCCATAACGAGCGGCTATATGAGGCCACTGTGACGGATGTACGCGCGGTGGTCGGAACGCCCGAGCAGCGTTGCTGGGTCGAGCCCGACCAGGTCGTGCGTGAACGCAGCGGCGCCAACGTGCCTGGTGCGGTCCTGGGTGCCGTCATCGGTGGCATCCTGGGGCACCAGGTTGGCAATGGTCGCGGTCGCGATCTGGCCACGATAGGCGGCGTGATCGCCGGTGGCGCCGTCGGCGCCTCGGTCGGGCGTGACGGACAGTCTCAGCCGCAGGACGTGCAGCGCTGCACCAGTGCACCGGCCCATGCGCAGCCTGAGTTATGGGACGTGACCTACGTCTTCCGCGGCCAGGAACACCGGGTGCAAATGACGATGGAGCCCGGCCCTACGATCACCGTGAACCAGCAGGGTGAGCCGCGGATTTGACGCCAGTCACATTCGCCGAGTCTCAGGTCTGCCATTTCCTGCAACCCTTCAATTGCGGGGATCTCCACTGAGTTCCCAGGGCTACGGGTCTGCCTAAAGTGAATGGGCGACGGGTCCCCGATCCGTTCTCCTGGGTCTGGAATACGCGCGCAGACGCAAAAGCGGTCGGGGCCGCAGATGGTCCTGCGCTGACGGCCTTGCCGGCGTTTCGCAATGCAGCCGCTGTCGACACGGGCGACAAGCTCATGATCATCCGTGCTTGCGGCGATATTCGGGCCGAGCCGGCTCCGCGTCCAGGAATCGAGCATCATGCAGGGTAAATACCTCACCCTGGAGTACCCCCATGCAGCCCGAACCGATCCGCTCCATCCTGATCGCCAACCGCTCTGAAATCGCGATCCGCGTGATGCGCGCCGCCAACGAGATGCGCATTCGCACCGTGGCCATCTACTCCCAGCAGGACAGGCAGTCGCTGCACCGTTTCAAGGCCGACGAGAGTTATCTCGTCGGTGAAGGCAAGAAACCGCTGGCGGCCTACCTGGATGGCGAGGATATCCTGCGCATCGCGCGTGATGCCGGCGTCGACGCCATCCACCCGGGTTATGGCTTTCTGTCGGAGAATCCCGAATTTGCCGACGCCGTGGTGGCTGCCGGCCTGCGCTGGATCGGCCCGAGCGCCGACGTGATGCGCACCCTGGGCAACAAGGTCGCAGCACGCCATGCGGCGGTGGCTGCCGGCGTGCCGGTGATGCCGGCTACGCCGCCGCTGCCACTGGACCTGGCCGAATGCCAGCGCCTGGCCGAGGGCATCGGTTTTCCGGTGATGCTCAAGGCCAGCTGGGGTGGCGGTGGGCGCGGCATGCGCGTCATCGAATCAGCCGCCGACCTGCCAGAGTCCCTGGAAGCCTCGCGGCGTGAGGCGCTGGCGGCCTTTGGCAACGATGAGATCTATTTCGAGAAGCTGATCCGTCGCGCGCGCCACGTAGAGGTGCAGATCCTCGGCGACCTGCACGGCAACATCGTGCATCTGCACGAGCGCGATTGCACCGTGCAGCGGCGCAACCAGAAGGTGGTCGAGCGCGCCCCGGCACCTTACCTGGACGCAGCAGAGCGCGCCACGCTGTGCGAAAGCGCGCTGGCCCTGATGCGCTCGGTGAACTACACGCATGCCGGCACGGTCGAGTTTTTGATGGACGCCGACGACAACCGCTGCTACTTCATCGAGGTCAACCCGCGTATCCAGGTCGAGCACACGGTGACCGAGTTGGTCACCGGCGTGGACATCGTGCGCGCCCAGATCCGTATCAGCGAAGGCGGCCACATCGGCGTCAACCAGGAAACCAAGGACGGCCGCCACCCCACTGGCGTGCCGCTGCAGGCAGACATTCCGCTGCGTGGCCACGCGCTGCAATGCCGTGTGACCACCGAAGACCCGGAGAACGGATTTTTGCCCGACTACGGCCGGCTCACCGCCTACCGCAGCGCGGCGGGTTTCGGCATCCGCTTGGACGGCGGCACGGCCTACACCGGTGCCGTGATCACACCGTATTACGACTCGCTGCTGGTCAAGGTGACGGCCTGGGCGCCGACGGCCATCGAGACCAGCCAGCGCATGGACCGCGCGCTGCGCGAATTCCGCATCCGCGGCGTGGCCACCAACCTGCAGTTCCTGGAAAACGTCATCAACCATCCGGACTTCGCTGCCGGCGAAGTCACCACGCGTGTCATCGAGAACACGCCCGAGCTGCTTGAGTTCACCGTGCGCCGTGACCGCGCGACCAAGTTGCTGCGTTTCCTGGCCGAGACCGCGGTGCACGGCAACCCCGAGGTGGCCGGCCGCACCTTGCCGGCGCTGCCGCTGCCCAAGCCCGTATTGCCCAAGGTGGACCGCAGCAGCCCGGTGCCCGACGGCACGCGCCAGCGGCTGCAGGCGCTGGGCCCGGTCGGTTTTGCGCAGTGGATGCTCGCGCAAAAGCAGGTACTGGTCACCGATACCACGCTGCGCGACGCCCATCAGTCGCTACTGGCCACGCGCATGCGCACCGCCGACATGTTGCCCATCGTGCCCTACGTGGCGCGCGCGCTGCCGCAGCTGTTCTCGCTCGAATGCTGGGGCGGGGCGACCTTCGACGTTGCGTTGCGCTTTCTGAAAGAAGACCCTTGGGCGCGGCTGGCGCAGATCCGCGAGCGCGCGCCCAACATCCTGCTGCAAATGCTGCTGCGCGGCTCCAATGCCGTCGGCTACACCAACTATGCCGACAACGTGGTGCGCCACTTCGTGCAGCAGGCAGCAAATGGCGGCATCGACCTGTTTCGCGTTTTCGATTCGCTGAACTGGGTGCAGAACATGCGCGTGGCCATCGACTCCGTGGTCGAGACAGGCGCCTTGTGCGAAGGCGCCATCTGCTACAGCGGCGACCTGTTCGACACGTCGCGACCCAAATACAACCTGGCCTATTACCTGGGCATCGCACGGGAACTCCAGCAGGCCGGTGTGCACATCATCGGCATCAAGGACATGGCCGGCATCTGCCGTCCACGCGCTGCGGCGGCGCTGGTCAAGGCCATCAAGATGGAGACCGGCTTGCCTGTGCACTTTCACACCCACGACACGAGCGGCGCTGCTGCGGCATCGGTGCTGGCGGCCGTGGAAGCCGGCTGCGATGCGGTGGATGGCGCAATCGACTCGATGAGTGGCCTGACTTCGCAGCCCAACCTGTCGGCGATTGCGGCGGCGCTGGCCGGCACCGAACGCGACCCCGGCCTTTCGAGCGACGCCTTGCATGCGACCGCCATGTACTGGGAGGGCGTGCGCCGCTTCTACTCACCGTTCGAGGCCGATATCCGCAGTGGCACGGCCGACGTTTACCGCCACGAAATGCCTGGCGGCCAGTACACCAACCTGCGCGAGCAGGCGCGCTCACTGGGGCTGGCGCACCGCTGGACCGAGGTCTCCCAGGCCTATGCCGACGTCAACCGCCTGTTCGGTGACATCGTCAAAGTCACGCCCTCATCCAAGGTCGTCGGCGACATGGCGCTGATGCTGGTCTCCAGCGACATGACGACGGCCGACGTACTGGACCCGGCACGCGAGGTGGCCTTTCCTGCCTCGGTGGTGTCGCTGTTCAAGGGCGAACTGGGCTTCCCGCCTGACGGATTCCCGGCCGACGTCAGCCGCAAGGTGCTGAAGCTTGGCGCGGATGAGGCGCCGCCAGCGCCTTACCGCCCGGGCGACCTCCTGCCCGATGTGGACCTCGCGGCCGCGCGCACCGAGGCCGAGGCCGAGTGCGGCATGGCGCTGGACGAGTTCCAGCTTGCCTCGTACCTGATGTACCCCAAGGTCATGCGCGACTACTGCGCCCACCTGCAAGAGAACGGAGACACCTCGGTGCTACCGACGCCGGTGTTCTTCTACGGCCCGCAACTGCAGCAGGAACTGGCGGTGGAGATCGACCCGGGCAAGACCCTGCTGGTGGCACTGCAATCGATCGCCGACGACGGCGAGACTGCGCACAAGGTGCAATTCGAGCTCAACGGCCAGTCGCGCACGGTGCGTGTGGCCGCCGCCAACGCGGCCGCGGCCGAAGGCGCCCGCCCGCTGGCCGAGTCCGGCAACCCGTGGCATGTGGCAGCACCTATGCCAGGCGCCATCGTCAACGTCGCGGTGGCCGTGGGTCAGCGCGTGAACGCCGGCGACACGCTGCTGTCACTGGAGGCCATGAAGATGGAGACCCACGTGGCCGCCGAGCGCGACGCCGAGGTCGAAGCGGTCTATGTGGTGGCTGGCGACCGCGTGCAGGCCAAGGAACTGCTGATCGTGTTGCGGGCGGTCGCCGGTGCCAAGGGCCCTGCCGCTTGAAGAGAGCAAGCTGAGGACAACCGAGGTCGCTCCCAGTCAACGAATAGTCGTAGCCGGCAGGTTTCCCCGCATGCGCCGGCGCTACAGTTCACTTTTACGCTGCACCTCGGGCGACCCAATCCGACCGGGCGTCCGCCGCGGCTGTAGCACCGCCAGTTCCCACCAAGAATTCAAGAGGGGCCATTCGCATGAACCATGACGTCATCATCACCTGCGCACTGACCGGTGCCGGCGACACGGCCGGCAAAAATCCGAATGTGCCGGTCACGCCGGAGCAGATCGCGGCATCGGCGGTCGAGGCTGCCAAGGCGGGCGCCACGGTCGTGCATTGCCATGTACGCCATCCGCAGTCGGGCAAGGCCAGCCGTGACACGTCGCTGTACCGCGAGGTCATGGAGCGGATTCGCGATTCGGGCGTTGACGTCATCGTCAACCTGACGGCCGGCATGGGGGGCGATCTGCAGATCGGTTCCGGCGAAGACCCGATGCGTTTTGGCCCGGGCACCGACCTGATAGGTCCGTTGGCGCGGCTGGTGCATATCGAGGCCTTGCAGCCGGAGATCTGCACGCTGGACTGCGGTACGCTCAATTTTGGCGATGGCGACACGATTTATGTGTCCACACCGGCTGCGCTGCGCGCCGGTGCCAAACGCATCACCGAACTTGGCGTCAAGGCCGAGCTGGAAATATTTGACACCGGTCACCTGTGGTATGCCAAGCAGATGATCGCCGAGGGTCTGCTCGACAACCCCGTGTTCCAGCTGTGCCTGGGTATTCCGTGGGGTGCGCCGGCCGACACGACGACGATGAAGGCCATGGTAGACAACCTGCCAGCGGGCGCCATTTGGGCCGGTTTCGGCATCGGGCGTTTGCAGATGCCGATGGCGGCGCAGGCGGTGTTGCTTGGCGGCCATGTGCGCGTCGGGCTTGAAGACAACCTGTGGCTGGACAAGGGCGTGCATGCCAGCAACGGTTCGCTGGTCGAGCGGGCGCGCCAGCTGTTGGGAAACATGGGTGCCAAGGTCATGACGCCGGCCGAAGGGCGCGTCGCGATGGGCTTGAAGCCGCGCAAGTGAGCTGGCACCATGACAACGCGGCAGGCATGCGGCCGGTTGCCGCTACCTATGTGAGCGAACAGGCGATGGACAACACCTTCAAGGAATCTGCATGGTTTATGTGACCGACATCAAGACATTCGCCGCGCTGAGCAGCGGCGTCATCGGCAGCGGCTGGGTCGCGCGCGCACTGGCCCACGGGATGGACGTGGTGGCCTGGGACCCGGCGCCGGGGGCAGAGGCAGCCTTGCGCCAGCGCGTCGCCAAGGCCTGGGATGCGCTGGAGCGCAAGGGGCTGACCAAGGGCGCCTCGCAGGATCGTCTGCGTTTCGTTGCCACCATCGAGGAATGTGTACGGGATGCCGACTTCATCCAGGAAAGCGCACCCGAGCGGCTCGACCTCAAGCTGGATCTGCATGCGCAGATCAGCGCGGCGGCGCGGCCCGATGTGTTGATCGGCTCGTCCACCTCCGGGTTGCTGCCCAGCGAGTTCTATGCCCGCGCAGTGCAGCCGGATCGTTGTGTCGTGGGCCACCCGTTCAACCCGGTCTATCTGTTGCCGCTGGTCGAGGTCGTCGGAGGCGAGAAAACCTCGCCCAACGCCATACAGGCGGCGATGCAGGTCTACCGTTCTCTGGGCATGCGGCCGCTGCACGTGCGCAAGGAGATTCCCGGCTTCATCGCCGACCGGCTGCTCGAGGCGGTGTGGCGCGAGTCGCTGCACCTGGTCAACGATGGCGTGGCCACCACCGGCGAGATCGACGACGCGATCCGTTTCGGCGCCGGGCAGCGCTGGTCTTTCATGGGCAGCTTTCTGACCTATACGCTGGCCGGTGGCGACGCTGGCATGCGCCACTTCATGTCGCAGTTCGGCCCGGCGCTCAAGTTTCCGTGGACCAAACTCGAGGCGCCGGAGCTGACCGACAAGCTGATCGACGACGTGGTCGACGGCACCAGCGCGCAACTGGGTAGCCACAGCATTGCCGACCTGGAGCGCTACCGCGACGATTGCCTGATGGCGGTACAGGAAGCGATTCGCGTCACCAAACTCAAACACGGGATTTCACTCGATGGGTGATGCCGCAGCATCTCAATTGCTGGCGACCTGGCGCGGCACGGTCCTGGCGCAATGGGTCGACTACAACGGGCATCTGAACGACGGCTACTACATGGTCGTGTTCAGCGAGGCAACGACAGCCGTGATGGCCTTGATCGGTCTGGACGATGCGGGCCGCAAGGCCACGGGACACTCGATCTTCACGCTGGAGTCGCACATCAATTACGTGCAGGAGGTCAAGCAAGGCAAGGCCGTCGAGGTGTTTACGCAGATCCTGGGCAGCGATGCCAAACGGCTGCAGATCTACCAGACCATGGTGCTCGCAGGCACGGATACCTTGCTGGCCGCCAACGAGCAGATGCTGCTCAACGTGGACATGTCCGGGCCGAAAGCGGCGCCATTCGCCCCCACGGTGATGGCCAAGGTGCAGATGCTGGCGGTGGCGCACCGGAGCCTGCCGAGGCCGAAATACGCCGGCCGCACGATTGCCTTGCCGAGTCGATGAAGAGGCAACACCATGGATGAAGCCAAGAAGTCCGGTCATGCGCTGACCACGCCGCTCGAAGGCAGCGGCCACCATGCCTGGGACCCGCAGGCAGCGATCGCCGCGCCGCTGTGCCTGCTGCAGACCACGGTGTCGGCGGCATGGGTCGACTACAACGGCCACATGAGCGAGTCGTGTTACCTGCTGGTGTTCGGCGACAACTCGGATGCGTTCTTCCGCCTCATCGGCATCGACGAGGCCTACCGCGCCACTGGCCATTCGCTGTACACGGTGCAGACGCAGCTGCACAACCTGCGCGAGTGCTCGCAGGGCGATCCGATCCGGCTCACGCTGCAGTTGCTGGACTGCGACGACAAGCGCCTGCACATCTTCCATGCGATGTTCCATGGCAGCAGCGGCGAACTGCTGGCCACCGGCGAACAGATGCTGGTGCATGTGGACATGCGCGAGGGCCGTTCGGTCGCCATGCCGCCTGAACTGCTGGCCAAGGTGATGGCGATTCGTGCGGCCCACGCGGCTTTGCCCCAACCCGCGCAGGCCGGCCAGCCGATCGGGATCCGGCGCAAGTCGCCCTGAGACTGCCCCTGATGCACCACGCGCATCCCTGAAGGAAACACCATGGATTTCGAACTCAGCTCCGAACAGACGATGCTGGTGGACACGGTTCGCCAGTTTGTCGAAACCGAGCTTTATCCGCACGAGGACCTGGTCGAGCGGCTGGACGAGATTCCGCGGGAGCTGCAGCAGCAGATACAGGCCAAGGCGATTGACGTCGGCCTGTACGCGGCGAACATGCCGGAAGAGCTGGGCGGCGGCGGGCTTGACAACCTGGGCATCACGCTGATGGAACGTGAACTGGGCCGAGCCGGTTACGCCCTGCAGATGCTGGTAGCGCGCCCGAGCAACATCCTGCGCGGCTGCACTGGCGAGCAGATCGACGAATACCTTCTGCCGACGATCCGCGGCGAACGCCACGATTGCCTGGCCATGACCGAACCCAACGCCGGCTCCGACGTGCGCGGCATGCTGACCCGTGCCGTGCGCGACGGCGGCGACTACGTGATCAACGGCACCAAACATTTCATCAGCCACGCCGACATGGCCGACTTCGTCGTGTTGTTCGCCGCCACCGACGTCGAGCAGACCAAGAGCGGGCCCAAGAAAAAGATCACCGGTTTCCTGGTCGACCTCGACAGCCCGGGCCTGGCGGTGCGGCGTGGTCCGGCCTGCGTCTCGAACCGCGGCTACCACCAGTGCGAACTGTTCTTCAGCGATTGCCGGGTGCCGGTCTCGAAACGCCTGGGCGAAGAGGGCAAGGGTTTCGAGCTGATGGGTGAATGGCTGGGTGCGACCCGGCTCACCGTGGCCGCAACCAGCGTGGGCCGCAGCCGTCGGGTGCTTGACATGGCCACCGAGTGGGCCGCCACACGCAAGCAGTTCGGCCAGACCATCGGACGCTTTCAGGGCACTGGCTTCAAGCTCGCCGACATGGCGACCGAACTCGAGGCGGCCGAATTGCTGACGCTGCGCGCGGCCTGGAAATGCGACCTTGGCCGCATGACCGATAGCGACGCTGCGATGGCCAAGTTGTTTGCCTCCGAGGCGCTGGCGCGTATCACCGACAACGCCTTGCAGATTTTCGGCGGCATGGGGCTGATGGCCAGCTTGCCGATCGAGCGCTTCTGGCGCGACGCCCGGGTAGAGCGCATCTGGGACGGCACCAGCGAGATTCAGCGCCACATCATTTCGCGTGCAATGTTGCGCGCGCACGGTTCCTGAGGCTTGTCTGTGGCTGATCCCGTGGTCGATTCCGCCGCGGCGCTGCGCCGTCTGTTTGCGCCGCGCCATGTGGCGGTGTTTGGTGGTGGCGCCGCCGCCGAAGTGGTGCGGCAATGCCGCGCGCTGGGTTTTGCGGGTGACATCTGGCCGGTGCATCCGCGCCACGATGTCGTAGAAGGCCTGCCGTGTTATCGCGATGTCGCGTCGCTACCCGAAGCCCCTGATGCCAGCTTTGTCGCCGTGCCACGCGACGGCACGGTCGACATCGTCGCGCAGCTCTGCGCACGTGGTGCTGGCGGCGTGATCTGCTACGCCTCCGGTTTTGCCGAGGTGGGTGGCGCCGGCGTGGCCTTGCAGCGGCGCCTGGTGGCCGCGGCGGGCGCCATGCCGCTGCTCGGGCCCAATTGTTACGGCATGCTGAACTATCTCGATGGCGTGGCCCTGTGGCCCGACCAGCACGGTGGCGAGCGGGTCGCGCGCGGCGTGGCCATCGTCTCGCAAAGCGGCAACATCGCGCTGAACCTGACCATGCAGCGGCGCAACCTGCCGCTGGCCACCATGGTCACGGTCGGCAACAAGGCCGGCGCGGGTATCGAGGCCATCATCGACGCCTTGCTGCAGGACGACAGGATCAGCGCCATCGGTCTGCATATCGAAGGGCTCGACGATGTCGCCGCGTTCTCGCGCGTGGCGATCCGTGCGCTGCAAAAAGGTGTTCCGCTGGTGGCGCTCAAGGCCGGCAGTTCGGTGCTGGGTGCAAGCACCACGGTCAGCCATACCGGCTCGCTGGCGGGCCCGGATGCGCTCTACGACGCCCTGTTCCAGCGCCTGGGCATAACGCGGGTGTTCGATCCGGCCAGCCTGATCGAAACGCTCAAGCTGCTGCATGTGTGTGGTCCCTTGCCGGGGCGGCGCATCATCTCAGCGAGCTGTTCGGGCGGCGAGGCCTCGCTGGTGGCTGACCTGGCGCAGCCGCGGCATCTCGACATGCCCGCCATTCCCGCGCCCGCGCGAACGGCATTGCACGCGGTGCTGGGCGACAAGGTCACGCTGGCCAATCCACTCGACTATCACACCTACATCTGGGGCGACCTGGCGGCGCAGACCGCGTGTTTCTCCGCGCTGCTGGCGTGCCGCTTCGACATGCATCTGCTGGTGCTGGATTTCCCGCGTGCCGATCGTTGCGTGACGGGCGCCTGGCAGACCACGGTGGACGCGTTTGTCGCAGCCCATGCGCACAACCCGGTGCCTTGCGCCGTGCTGGCGTCCATGCCCGAGGGTTTGCCCGACGGTGTTGCGCGCCAACTGCTCGAGCGTGGCATCGCGCCGATGCAAGGTATTGCCGAATGCCTGGATGCGATTGGCCATGCGGCGGCCATCGGCGTGGTGCGCGCACGTGGCGCAGACGTGTTGCCCGTGGCGGGTCCGCCGCACGGGCAACACTCTGGCGGACAAGTGCAGGCGCGCCCGCTGCGTTTGCTCGACGAAGTGGCCAGCAAGCAGGCCCTGGCGGCCTTCGGCCTGCCGATTCCGCGTGGCGAAGTGGCGTCGGCCATGGACGCTGGCGTCGTCGCCGCGCAGCTGGGGTTCCCGCTGGTGTTGAAGGCGGTATCCGATTCGCTGGCACACAAGACCGACGCCGGCGCCGTGCGGTTGAACCTGAAAAATGCGGAGCAGGTGGTGGACGCCGTCGCGGCGATGGACGGCCTGTCCGAGCGTTTGCTGGTGGAGCAGATGGCAACCGATGTGGTCGCCGAGATCATTGTCGGTGTCTCGCACGACCTGCAGTTTGGTCTGGCCTTGACGCTTGGCGCGGGCGGCGTGCTGGTCGAGTTGCTGCAGGACGTCACCACGGTATTGCTGCCGGTCACGCGTGTCGACGTTCGCCGCGCACTTGAATCGCTGCGCAGCTGGCCACTGGTATGTGGCTACCGCGGCAAACCACCCGGCGATGTCGAGGCGTTGATTGATGCGGTGATGGCCGTGGCCGACTATGCGCAGGCCCATGCTGCGCAATTGCGCGAACTCGATGTGAACCCGGTGCTGGTATTGCCCCGCGGTCGTGGCGTTCTCGCGGTCGATGCGATGATCCGCTTGACGCAGGAGGAATGAACCGTGACCGATGTGGTGCGTACCGAGGTGAAAGATGGCGTGCTGACGATCACGCTGGACCGGCCCAAGGCCAATGCGATTGACGTGGCAACCAGCGGCTTGCTGTATGCGGCGTTCAATCGCCTGCAGACTGATGCCACGCTGCGTGTGGCCATCATCACCGGCACCGGACGGTTCTTTTCGGCCGGCTGGGATCTGAACGCCGCCAACGAAGGCGAGGCAATTGATGTCGTGCACAGCCCGGGTGGTTTTGCCGGGCTGACCGAATTCTTCGCACTGGACAAACCGGTGATCGCCGCCGTCAACGGCCTTGCCATGGGCGGTGGTTTCGAACTGGCGCTGGCGGCCGATCTGATCGTCGCGGCCGACACCGCCGAGTTTGCGTTGCCCGAGGTTCGCCTGGGCATGCTGGCCGATTCCGGCGGTGTGTTGCGCCTGCCGCAGCGGCTGCCGCGCGCCATTGCCAACGAGATGCTGATGACCGGCCGGCGCATGGGCGCGCCTGAAGCGGCGCAATGGGGCCTGGTCAACCGCGTGGTGCCGCTGGCCGAACTGATGGCCGCGGCGCAATCCCTGGCCGCACAGATAGTCGCAGCCGCGCCGCTACCGATTGCGGCGCTCAAGCAGGTGTTGCGCGCAACCGCGTGCGAACCCGTAGAGCAAGCATTTCAGACCATGCGCACTGGCGTGTTGCCGGCGTACTCGGCGATGCTGAGCTCCGAGGATGCGAAAGAGGGGCCACAGGCGTTTGCGGAGAAGCGCCAGCCCGTCTGGAAAGGGCGCTGAAGCGGGGCGGGTGCCGGACTTGCAGTTACGCTACGCCATGCGCACCATCGACACCGACTACCTGATCATCGGCAGTGGCACCGCCGGCCTGGCTTTTGCCGACACGCTGATCGCCGAGAGTGACGCGCATGTGACCATCGTCGACCGCCACGGCAAACCGGGCGGACACTGGAACGATGCGTATGGCTTTGTCACCTTGCATCAGCCCTCGGCCTTTTACGGCGTCAATTCGGCGGAGCTGGGCAGTGGGCGCATCGACGAGATCGGGCTGAACAAGGGTTTGTTCGAACTCGCCTCGGGCGCCGAGGTCTGCGGATATTTCGATAGGGTGATGCAGCACCGCCTGTTGCCCAGCGGGCGTGTGTCTTACCGCCCGATGAGCAACTACCTGGGCGACGGTGAATTCGAATCGCTGCTGTCCGGCGAGCGCACCCGCGTTACGGTGCGCAAGAAGGTGGTGGACGCGAACTATTTCAGCCCCATGGTGCCGTCGACACACAAGCGTCGGTTCAGTGTGGCAGAAGGTGTACAGATCGTGCCGCCCAATGCCTTGCCGCAGTTGTGGCAACACATGGGCGCCGGCGCGTCGCTGAGTGCGCCCCTGATGCCGCGCCGTTTTGTCGTGCTCGGCGCCGGCAAGACCGCGATGGACACAGTGGTGTGGCTGATCCAGTCTGGCGCCAGCGCCGATGCCATCACCTGGGTCATGCCGCGGGATTCCTGGTTGGTCAATCGCGTCACCGTACAGCCGGGGGAGACGTTCTTCAACGACGTGTTCGGCAGCCAGGCCGACCAGATGCAGGCTTTTGCCGAGGCCACTTCGGTACAGGACCTGTACCTGCGCCTGGAGTCCTGCGGTGCGCTGCTGCGCATCTTCCCGGACCAGACACCATCAATGTTCCACCTGGCTACGGTCGCGCCGGGTGAGGTGGCGTTGTTGCGCTCGGTGCGCCATGTGGTGCGTCAGGGTCGGGTCACCGCCATCGAGCCCGAGCGTTTGGAGTTGCAGCAGGGCACGCTTGCGGTCGAGCCCGGCAGCTTGTTCATCGACTGCACTGCGTCGGCGGTCGAGCCGCGCCCGATCCAGCCGATCTTCCAGCACGGCAAGATCGTGTTGCAGATGGTGCGGCTACCCCAGCCTGCATTCAGCGCAGCACTGACCGCTTATGTGGAGGTGCACTACGGCGACGATGCGACGCGCAACCGGCTTTGCGCCACCGTGCCGTTTCCGCACGACATGGCGGACTACCCGCTGGCCATGCTGATCAACATGGGCAACCAGTTTCAGTGGGGTCAGGACAAGGTGCTGCGTGCCTGGTTGCGGGACAGCCGGCTCGACGGTTTCGGCAAGCTCATGGCCAGTGTCGGCCCGACCGATACCGACAAGCAGGCGATCCTGCTGCGGCTGCGCGAGCAGTCGATGGCCGCGGCCGCCAATCTCAAGCGCCTGGTCGCCGCCCGCTGAGCCGGTCACCCAGGTGCATGTACCGACGGCTCCCGGGTGATCGGGGTGCGGTCCTGCAGGCGACCGGCCAAGTGGTGACAATGTTCTGCACATGCACGGCACATGCACATGCACGGCACTGCGGCCGTGTTGCAGTCCATTATTACGAAGGAAACCCCCATGTCCCACACCAGCCTTGTACCCCGCCATCCGGTTCCGGCCCTTAATCTTCCGTTGACCGACGGCACGCGTTTTGTGCTGGGCGCTGCGCCCGCCGAGAAGTTCGACCTGCTGGTGTTCTACCGCGGCCTGCATTGCCCGATCTGCGCCAAATACCTGATCGAACTCGAGCGCCTGTCAGAGGAGTTCGCCAAGCGCGGTGTGCAATTGGTGGCAATCAGCAGTGACGGCGAAGAACGGGCCAAGCAGATGGCCGAGAAAGTCAGTGCCAAGGATGTCAAGTTCGCCTACGACCTTAGCCTGCGCAGTGCGCGCCAGTGGGGTTTGTATATCAGTGCCGGCCGCGGCAAGACCTCGATCGGCATCGAGGAGCCCGAACTGTTCAGCGAGCCCGCCGTGTATATCGTGCGGCCTGATGGCACGCTTTATTACGGAGCAGCGCAGACCATGCCGTTTGCGCGGCCGCCATTTCAGGATTTGCTGGGGGCCATCGACTTCGCGGTTGCCAAGGATTACCCGGCGCGCGGCGAATTCACGGGTCCCGTTTGAGCGTGCGGTAAGGCGAGGTATGCATCGTCTCAAACGGCGTGTGAGCCGGTACCTACATAACGTTCAAAGGTCTTGAATGGCAGTAGAGCTCCGATATCGAGCAGCAGATGCAAAGTTGGCTGTCGCGCAGCTTGTCCAGGGGCAGGGTCAGGTCACGTTATCCAGCAGGTCCTCTTCGACGGGTTCACGGTCATTGAGAAAGATGCTGAGTTCGCCGGTCACTTCGAGGATGGCGTAGCGCACCTGCGACAAAGAGCGCGCGCCGCCCAGGGCAGTTGCGCGCGCAGTTCGCGCAGGCTGGTGCGCTCGCGGTTCAGGGCGGAAAGGGTCGAAATCGGTTTCCATCGGAAGCCCCAGTGTGCCGCGACGTTGTGATTGTCATCTGTCCCCGAGTCCATGGCAGCGCAATGCGCTTCATGTGGCGGCACAAAGCTTGTAAGCCGACATCCCGATAGGCGCACCAGCGGCCCCAAGCGACGGCCGTGTAGCAGCCAGTCACCGACTCTTTCACCGCCTGGCGCAACCAGGCGAATCCACCGGGCCGAAAACGTGCGCGTCGTGTCAAGCCGGCTTGGCGATCACCTTTGGTTTCTCCCGGCGCGCGCGTCCAAGTTGCAGCATCACGATCAGGGCCAGCAACGCCAGCGCTGGAATGAAGGCCCATTCCTTGGCGGGTCGATCGGCGGGGACTTCAACCTGGGTGATGTCAAAGCCCTGCTCGATGCCGAGTTTTTCGGCGGTCGAGCCGAACTGCACTGCCGCGACCTGAATCTTGTCGCCCAGCGCCATGACCTGCAATCCGGCGCGTTTGAGGCGCTCCGGCGCGGTGCCTTCGGCGCCCAGGGGCAACAAGACACCTTTCCTGATTTCCTTGCCGTCCAGGTTCATGCCCTCGATCCAGAAACGCTGGCGCGCATCAGCAGGTGCTTTGGCAACCATCTCGTTCAACTCTGAGGCCGGCCGCATTTCGTGTTCGGGATACACCATGTCCCAGAAGTAGCCGGGACGGAATAGCGTGAAGGTCACCAGCAGCAAGGCGACCGACTCATACCAGCGCGAGCGCGCCATGAAGAACCCCTGGGTTGCGGCCGCAAACACCAGCATTGCGACAGTTGCGCTGATGACCGTCAGCGCCAGGTGGAACGGCCCCTGGATTCCGATCATCAGCAGCTGGGTATTGAATATAAACAGGAACGGCAGGATGGCCGTGCGCATGCTGTAGAAAAAAGCGGTGACGCCGGTCTTGATCGGGTCGGTGCGCGCAATCGCCGCCGCAGCGAACGATGCCAGTCCCACCGGCGGCGTGACGTCGGCCATCAGGCCGAAGTAAAACACGAACAGGTGCACGGCGATCAGCGGCACCAGCAGCCCGCTTTGTGCGCCCAGTTCGACCACCACCGGCGCCATCAGGGTGGATACCACGATGTAGTTGGCTGTGGTGGGCAGGCCCATGCCCAGGATCAGGCTGATCACGGCCACCAGGATCAGCATGATCATGATGTTGCCGCCCGAGAGCAGCTCGATGACTTCGGTCATGACCAACCCGATGCCGGTCAGCGACACGGTGCCCACGATGATGCCGGCGGCCGCCGTGGCTACGCCGATGCCGATCATGTTGCGCCCGCCCGCTTCCAGTCCGCTGATCAGGTCGGCGAATCCGTGCTTTAGCGCAGCGCTGATATTGCCGCGTCCGCGCAGCATGGCGATGATGGGCCGCTGCGTGAGCATCACGAAAATCATGAAGGTGGTGGCCCAGAACGCCGACAGCGCCGGCGACATCTGCTCGATCATCAGGCACCAGATCAGCACCACCACCGACAACAGATAGTGCATGCCGGACAACAGCGTGGGCCGGGTTTCCGGCAGTTCGAAAACCGGTGCGTTGGGATCGTCGAGCTCCAGCTCGGGTTGTTGCGCGCCTATCCACAACAGGGTCAGGTAGGCGGCCATCACGCCGACGCCGATGATGTAGATCGCCGCGTCGCCGGCCGCGCCCTTGATCCAGCCAATGCCGTAGTAGACGATGCCCGACAGAACAATGAAGCCGGCCACCGTGGATGCGAATGACACCAGTCGCTGCATCGTGGTTGAATTGCCGCGCCGCGGCAGGCCTTGCAGGTCGGCCTTGAGCGCTTCCAGGTGCACGATGTAGAACAGTGCGATGTAGGAAATGATCGCCGGCAGGAACGCGTGCTTGATCACGTCGGTATACGGGATACCGACATACTCGACCATCAGGAAGGCTGCAGCACCCATCACCGGCGGCATCAGCTGGCCGTTGACCGAACTCGACACCTCGACCGCGCCGGCCTGGTCGGCGCGGTAACCGACCCGCTTCATCAGCGGAATCGTGAAGGTGCCCGTCGTCACCACGTTGGCGATCGATGAGCCCGAGATGATGCCGGTGGCGGCGGACGACACGACGGCTGCTTTTGCGGGGCCGCCACGCATGTGACCGAGCAGCGCAAAGGCCGACTTGATGAAGTAGTTGCCGGCGCCGGCCTTGTCGAGCAGCGCGCCGAACAGCACAAACAAGAAGATGAAGCCACTGGACACACCGAGCGCCACACCGAAGACGCCTTCGGTGGTCAGCCACTGGTGCGACATGGCACGCGATAACGAGGCGCCTTTGTGTGCGATCAGGTCGGGCATGTAGGGCCCGCCAAAGGTGTAGCCGAGAAACACCACGGCCACGATGACCATGGGCAGGCCCAGCGCGCGTCGCGTCGCCTCGAGCAGCAGCACCACGCCGGTAGCGGCCACTGCCAGGTCGAAGTCGGTGGGTTGGCCGGGCCGCGTGGCCAGCTCCCGGTAGAACAGGAACAGATAGGCGGCGCAAAAGGCGCCTGCCAGCGCAAATATCCAGTCGAGCGCCGGAATCCGGTCGCGCCGCGAATTGGCAAATGCCGGGTAGGCCAGGTAGGCCAGGAACACCGCAAAGGCCAGGTGAATCGAGCGCGACTGGGTATCGTTGAACACACCGATACCCACCATGAACGGCAGCGGCGACGCAATCCAGAGCTGGAACATGCTCCAGGCCAACGTCACGCCGAGCATCAGCTTCTTGATCGGTAGTGAGGGATTGCGGCCGCCCGTGTCGGAGTCGGCCATCAATTTGTTGACGTCGACTTCCGCGCTGCTGTCTTTATTTTTCGATGCCATAAGCGACCCCCGGCAAAAAAGTGGATATCTGTTTTATTGTGACCAGCCCGCCATCAAGAAGGGCCTGCCGTCCGTCGCTGTACCAGTCCGGAAGTGCAGGCCCCATACCCCGGCGGGCCGGGGCAAGGTCAATCGGCTGATTTACATCCAGCCTTTTTCTTTGTAATACTTCACGGCACCGGGGTGCAGCGGCGCGGAGTTGCCGTTCTTGATCATGTCTTTCGGATCAAGGTTGGCGAACGCCGGGTGCAACTTCTTGAAGTCGTCGAAGTTCTCGAAAACGGCTTTGACCAGTTCGTACACGGTGGCGTCAGGCGTCTTGGTCGATGCGACGAAGGTGGCCAATACGCCATAGGTCGGCGTCGGGTTCGGATTGCCAGCATACAGGCCGCCGGGGATGGTGACCTTGGCATAGTACGGAGCACCAGCGACCAGTTTGTCGACAGCCGGGCCCGTCAGGCCGACCAGCTTGGCGCCGCAGGTCGTGACCGGGTCCTGGATGTTAGCGGCCGGGTGGCCCACGCTGTAGAAGAAGCCGTCGATCTTGTTGTCGCACAGCGCGGCGCCATGTTCGTCAGCCTTGAGCTCGGAGGCCAGCGAGAAGTCGCCGAGTTTCATGCCCAGCGCGCCCAGCAACTCTTCCATCGATGCACGTGTGCCAGAGCCGGGGTTGCCGACGTTGAAACGTTTGCCTTTGAAATCCTCGAATTTCGTGACGCCAGCTTCCTTGCGCGCCAGCACCGTCATCGGCTCCGGGTGCACTGAGAACACTGCGCGCAGTTCCTTGAACGCGCCGTCTTTCTCGAACTGCTTGGCACCTTTGGTCGCGTTGTACTGGACGTCGGACTGGGCCACGCCGAAGTCAAGCTCGCCGGCCTTGATGGTGTTGATATTGAACACCGAGCCGCCGGTCGACTCGACCGAGCAGCGGATGCCGTGTTTGGCGCGGTCCTTGTTCATCAGCCGGCAGATCGCGCCGCCCGCGGCGTAATACACACCGGTGACACCACCGGTGCCGATGGTGACGAATTTTTGCTGCGCCTGGACGGGTGCGCTGAACATCGCGCCGGTCATTGCCGCGACAAGGGCCAGGCTCTTCAACAATGGTTTATTGGACATGATTAAGGACTCCTGTTTCATTATGGGTAAAGGGTAAGACTGGTAGGTAACCAGTGGCCGTCAGATTGCTGCGATCGCAGCATCCATGGCAGCTTGCAGCCGCTCGACGATGATAGCCAGTTCGGCCTTGGTGGCGATAAAGGGAGGTGCCAACAACACATGGTCACCATACCATCCGTCGACGGTTCCGCCCATGGGGTAAACCATCAGGCCGCGCGCAAATGCTTCCTTCTTGAGACGGGCGTGTAGGCGTTTACCCGGATCGAATGGCTGCTTCCTGTCGCGATCCTGCACCAGTTCGACGCCCCAGAACAATCCCCGGCCGCGAATGTCGCCGACATGGGGGTGCTTGTCGAAAGCGGCATGCAGCATGGTTTGCAGTTCGTCGCCGCGGGTGCGCACTTGCGCGAGCAGGCCGTCGCGTTCGATCACCTGCTGCACCGCCAGCGCGGCGGCACAGGCTACGGCATGGCCGAGGTAGGTATGGCCGTGCTGGAAGAAGCCGCTGCCCGAGGACATGGCCTGCACCAGCTTTTGCTGGACCAGCACCGCGCCGATCGGCTGATAACCGCCGCCCAGGCCTTTGGCGACCGCCAAGATGTCGGGTACCACGCCCTCTTGTTCGCAGGCGTGCAAGCTGCCGCTGCGTCCCATGCCGCACATCACTTCGTCCAGGATCAGCAATACGCCGTGCCGGTCGCAGACCTCGCGCACCGCCTTGAAATAACCCGGCACCGGCGTCAGCACGCCGGCAGTTGCGCCGCCGATGGTCTCCGCGACGAAGGCGATGACCTGGTCTGCGCCCAGTTCGTTGATTGCGTGGTCGAGTTCCTGCGCAAGGCGCTGACCGTATTGGTCCGCCGTCTCGTTGTCGCGCTGTTCACGGTAGGGGTAACACGGCGACACGTGGGTGGTAGGAATCAGGATGGGCGCAAACGGTTCGCGCCGCCACTGGTTGCCACCGATGGCCAGCGCGCCCAGCGTGTTGCCGTGGTAGCTCTGGCGCCGCGCAATGAAATGGCGGCGTTGCGGTTGTCCGGTCTCCACGAAATACTGGCGCGCCATCTTCATTGCCGCCTCCATCGCCTCGGAGCCGCCACTGACGAAATAGACATGGCTCATGCCGGCCGGGGCGGTGGAGATCAATTTCGTGGCCAGTTCTTCGGCGACCTGAGTGGTGAAGAAACTGGTGTGGGCATAGGCCAGTTTGTCGATCTGCGCATGCATGGCGGCCAGCACGTCCGGATGGCCATGGCCCAGGCAGGAAACCGCGGCGCCCCCGGATGCGTCTATATATTGGCGGCCGTCTGCGTCAGTCAGATAAACGCCCTGGCCCGCAACCGCCACTGGCGGGGTGTGTTGCAGATGCCGATGGAAAACATAGGTTGTGGTCATGACGGAGTCCTTTCGCGAAGCCATGAGTCTAATCTGGCGTGTCGCATCAGAGTCTGTACATGCAGGGCTCACGCTTGCCGACGTTGCGCGCGAATGCGTCGCACCGCGTACCCTTGTGCAAACACGCATTGGCGGCGCAAAGAAGCGCAAATGTGGGAGGGCCGGAACTAACTGGCAATATTGCGGTCAGGCAGATGTTGGCGCGCAAAGTCGATGGGGAGTTTGTGCGCGCCACCGTCACGTCCTGTTTTTTTTTGCACCCAACTGGAGATTTATCGATGTTTAACGACAAGGCCACCTTCGCCGACCCCCACATGGAGAGCCTGCTTCCGGCGATTCAATCCAATCGCAGGGGTTTTCTGGCTGCTGCGTCCACCGTGGGCTTCGCACTGGCGGCCGGGCCGGTACAGGCGCAGTCGGTGATCAGCACGCCAGCCGATGGCCTGGATGCCGGTGACCTGTGGGTGCCGGTGGGCAGCGAAAAAATTCCGGCCTACATGGCAGCGCCAGCCAAGGCGGGCAAGTACCCTGTAGTGATCGTGATTCCCGAAATTTTCGGCATGCACGAATACCAGAAGGACATCTGCCGTCGGCTGGCCAAGCTGGGTTATGTCGGCATTACGCTCGACCCGTTCTTTCGCTCCGGCGATCTGAGCAAGATGACCGAAATCCGCGCCGTGGTCGGCGAAGCCAACAAACTGGCGGACACGGTGATGCTGGCGGACCTGGACGCAGTGGTGGCCTTTGTTGAAAAGCAGCCCAAGGTCAATGCGCGCAAGATCGGCGTGACCGGCATGTGCCGGGGTGGTCGATCGGTATGGATGTTTGCTGCGCACAACCCCAAGGTCAAGGCGGGCGTGTCCTGGTATGGCGGTCTCAATCCTGTGCCGGTCACGATGCCCAAAACCCCGCACGACGTCGCTGCCGGTTTGCATGCGCCGGTGCTCGGCTTGTATGGCGGAGCCGACACCGGCATTCCGGTAGCCGAAGTGGCGCGCCTGCAGGAGGTGCTCAAGGCCGGCAACAAGAATGCCCAGGCCAGCCGCTTCATCCTGTACCCGAACGTGCCCCATGCCTTCCATGCAGACTACCGTCCGAGCTACCGCAAGGAAGCGGCCGAAGACGGCTGGCAGCAGATGCTGGCCTGGTTCAGGGCGCACGGCTTCGCCTGACGCCCCAGGGCACGAACGCGCTTCGCGGCGAGTCGCCTTGAGGCGGTTCGGCAAGGCCTCGGCGAGCTCTTGTGTATAACTGTGACCCCGCCACGAGAAAAACACGCCATGGAACCCTCTTATCTGACCTACCTCAATGGTGTCGACATTGCCGAGCTGGCACTGACCGACGACGAAACGCTGCAGGCAATCGAAGCCAGCCTGGGGGCGCAAGGGCGCGGCAGTTGCGTCATCGAACCACGTGTGCACCTGGCACCCAAGGCCGGGGTCGACGGACATTTCAATGTGTTGCGGGGCGCGATTGGTGCGCCGCTGAGCCTGGCCGGCGTCAAGGTGGTGGGCGACTTCGTCGACAACTACAAGCTGAACCTGCCCTCCGAGATCGGTGTGCTCACCTTGTTCGATCCGCGCACCGGCATTCCCGTGGCGATAGTCAACGCATCGGCCATCACCGACATGCGCACGGGCGCCGTCACCGCCATCGGTGCCAAACATCTGGCGCGCAAGAATTCGAAGATCCTGGGCCATGTAGGCGCGCGGGGCACGGCCTACTGGAACGTGCGCTTGCTCGACAAGTTGTTCGATTTCGACGAGATCCGCGTGCATTCGGCGCGTGCCGAGAGCCGCGATGCTTTTGGCGAGCGCCTGTCCAAAGACCTGGGCAAGCCGGTACGTGTTTGCGACAACTGGCATGACACGGTGGTGGGTGCGGACATCGTGGTGGAGGCGACCCGCTTGCGCGAGCCCACGCCCATGCTCAAGACCGAATGGATCAAGCCCGGCGCCTTGGTGGTTCCCTACGGCACCATGAGCGCGGTCGAACTGAGCCTGACCGACATCATGTCCAAGATGGTGGTTGACGACTGGGGCCAATGCAAGGGTGGTCCGTTCGGCTCGTTGCGCGCCCACGTCGAAGCCGGCAAGTTGTCGGCGCAGACGCTGCACGCCGAAATGGGGCAGATCGTCGCCGGTCTAAAGCCTGGACGCGAGCGCGAAGACGAAACCATCCTGTTCTGGCACCGCGGCCTGTCGCTGAGCGACATCGCGCTGGGCCATGCGATGCTGGAAAAAGCCGCCCGCCTGGGCATCGGCCAGAAGTTGCGCTTTCATTGATCGGGCAGGCGCTGGCCGGATCGCCACATCGAGGATTTCCATGACCATGGAACTGGGCAGCCGGCATATCACCATCGAAGACGTGGTTCAGGTGGCCACCTCGGACACCCCGGTACGGGTCAGCCAGGGCGCGATGGACAAGGTGTCTCGAGCACGCGAACGCGTGTTGCGCCTGGCCGCGGACGGCCCGCCGATCTACGGTCTGAATTCGGCGCTGGGCGCCAACACCGGTGCCCAATTGGCGCCGGCCGACCTGGAGGCCTACCAGCGGCGCGCGGTGCGGGCGCGCGCAGTGGCGGTCGGCCAGCCCTACGATGTGGTGTCGGTGCGTGCAATGCAGTTTGCCCGCATTGCCGGCCTGGTCCAGGCCGGCTCGGGCGTGTCGCCGCATGTGCTGCAAGCCTGTGTCGACCTGCTCAACCACCGGGTGCACCCGGTGGTGCCACGCTGGGGTTCGATCGGTGTGTCCGACATGCCCTTGCTGGCACACCTGGCGTTGCCGCTGTTTGGTGAAGGCCAGGCGCAGTACCAGGGCGAGGTTCTTGGCGGTGCAGAGGCACTTGCGCGGGCCGGCCTTGCGCCGGTGACGCTGGGCGCGAAAGACGGTCTGGCCTTGTTCAGCGCCAATGCGGCCACCGCGGCGCGCGGCAGCCTGGTGGTGTTTGACTTGCTGCAGACCATGGATGCCTGGCTGGCCGCCATCGCACTGAGTTACGAAGGTTTCCGCGCGAACACCTCGCCGCTGCGCGCCGATACGGCGGCTGCGCGGCCTGCCGCCGGCCAGGTGGCCGTGGCAACACGGCTGCGTCAGCTGCTGGCGGGTGGCCAGTTGCTGATACCCGGCAATGCCCGGCGCGTGCAGGATCCGCTGTCATTGCGGGTTGTCGCCCAGGTGCATGGCGCGGCCCTGGCGGCCGCCGAGGCAGCGCGCACAGAGATCGAGGTCGAACTCAACAGCGCGGCGGACAGCCCGCTGGTGATGGGTGACGAAGACCTGATGTTGTCGACCGGCAACTTCCACCTGCCGGCCACCGCCTTGGCGCTGGACAGTTGCGCCATCGCGCTGGCGCAGATGGCCAGCATGGGGGTGTCGCGTTGCCAGCGTTTCATGAACACGGCGCTGACCGATCTGCCATCGCAGCTCACGCGCCACGGGCCTGCGCATTCCGGTTTCACGCCCATCCAGAAGACCCTGGTGGTTTTGTGGTCCGAGATCCGCCTGCGCGCGAACCCGGGCTCCCTGGACTACATGCCGGTGTCCGAGACCATCGAGGACCATGCCTGTTTGTCGCTGAGCGTGGCAGAAAAACTCGCGGAAAGTCTGCATCGCGCGCGTTACCTGATTGCCATCGAACTGATTTTTGCCGCGCAGGCGGTGGATTTGCGTGGCACGGAGCCAGCGCAGTTGGGCCACGGTTCACGCCAGGCCTACGACAAGGTTCGTTCCCTGGTTGCTATGCTCGACGAGGATCGGGCCATGGGGCCGGAAATCGAGCAGGTCTGCAACGCGGTGGCAGCTGGCGCGTTTTGCCAGTTGCAGACCGGCAACTTGCCGGCCTGACTCGGGCGGTCCTTGCATGGCGCCTATTCCGAGACCCGTGCTGGGACAAGCCTTGATGGGCATTACGCCATGCCGACAATGGCGTCATACTCGGCAACCCGGTGCAAATGCGCACTCATCAATCACCAAGGACAGAAGTCATGGCCAACAAATTTTCTCGGCGCAGTTTTGTGGTTGCAGGTGTCGGCGCGGTTGGCGCCGGCAGTGTCGTCATGCCGTTCGATCTGCTGGCGCAGTCCGGTGGCGGGCCGCGTCCCAAGATCACGGTGCGGATTGACCGGGAGTTCGATTCGCTCGATCCGGCCTACCGCCGCGGCCCCGCCGAAGGCAACGTGATGCGTGCCATATTCCAGCGCCTGGTGACACAAAAACCCAATTCGACCGAACTCGAGCCGGATGCGGCGGCCGAGGTCAAGCAGGTCTCGCCGACCGTGATCGACTTCAAGCTCAAACCAGGCCAGATGTTCTCGGATGGATACGGCGAGATGACAGCCGAAGACGTGAAGTTTTCGTTCGAGCGTATCGGCCTGCCACCCAAGGAAGGGGCCAAGGAGTCGTCGTACAAGAAGGACTGGCTGGGCCTGGTCGGGGTCGAGGTAAAGGGCAAATACGAGGGCCGTATCACGCTGGCCAATCCACGCGCCAACATCTTCGACGTAGTCATCGCCGACGGTTCGGGCTGCATCGTGTCGAAGAAAGCGGTCGAGAAGCTGGGCAACGATTTCGGTACCAAGCCGGTAGGTTCCGGGCCTTATGTGGTTGCCTCCTACGACCGCCAGAAAGGTGTGGTACTCAAGCGCCATGCGGCCTATGCCGGGCGCAAGCGCCATTTCGAGGAGATCAGCCTGAGCGTGATCACCGACGCCAAGACCACCGACCTGGCGGTGCGCGCCGGTGAGATCGATTTCGCGGTGTTGTCCCCGACCGCTGCCGATCCGCTGCGCGGCGTCGCCGGCATCACGGTGACCGACCAGCCGAGCATGGCCTACATCTGGCTGGGCATGAATGTCGAAAAAGGTCCATTGGCCGACCTGCGGGTGCGTCAGGCGATTCGCCTGGGCCTGGACGTCGACCAGATGCTGCTGGCCGGCTACAACGGCAAGGTGCCTCGGCTCAATACCGTGATTCCGCCGTTGATCATGGGTGCCTGGAAAGAAGCGCCGGTTTACAAGCGCAACGTGGCCGAGGCCAAGAAGCTGCTGGCCGCCGCAGGTGTGAGCAACCTCAAGCTGCGCCTGACCGTGCTCAACCAGCAGCAGTACCAGAACATGGCGCTGGTGGCGCAGGCGCTGCTGGCCGAGATCGGGGTCACGATCCAGGTCGACGCGCAAGAGGGGGGCACCTACTGGAATGCGGGCAAGGGCGACAGCGGCAAGAACCTGGAGCTGTACATGTCGCGCTTTTCCGGCAAGCACGATCCGAACTTCGTGCTGCAATGGTTTTTGCCAGCGCAGATCGGTGACTGGAACTGGTCGCGCTGGAACAGCCCGGAATTCGAGGCCTTGTACAACAAGGCAGCCTCGGAGATGGACGTGGCCAAGCGCCGTCAGCTGGTGATCGAAGCCCAGCAACTGATGGACAAGAGCAGCGCCTTCGTATGGCTCACCAACGAAGCCAATACGCTGGCGCATCGCAGCTGGATCAAGCCGGCGTCGATCCCGGGCTGGATCGATTGGCAGTACGCCGAGTTCTCGGCCTGAGCCATGGTGATGGGGGCCGGTCGATGACGACGGGGGTGCCGGTCTGATGGGATCGGAGGGTTCGCGCGCGCAGGAAACCTGGCGCTACCTGGGCAGTCGCCTGGTGACGACGGTGCTGATCATCTTCGGCGCCATGTTGCTGCTGTTCACGTTGTCATCCATCGTGCCGGGTGATCCGGCAGCGACCTTGCTCGGACCGCAGGCCTCACCGGAGTTGTCCAGGCAGTTCATCCGCGAGATGGGGCTGGACCAGCCGGTGCATATCCGGCTGTGGCGCTTCTTCAGCAACCTGGCGATGGGCAACCTCGGCGTCGACGTGGTGTCGGGAAAATCGGTCGGCAGCCTGATCGCCGAGGCGATTCCCTACACCATCGTCTTGACGGTCTCGGCCATTGTGCTGGCGGTGATCATCGGTATTCCTCTGGGCATTTTTGCGGCAACCCACCGTGGCAGCGTGGCCGACAACGTGCTGGCTTTTGCGTCGGTGGCCTTCATCGCGGTACCCCCTTTCGTGCTGGCGATTTTCCTGCTGCTGGTGTTCTCGATCTGGCTCGACTGGTTGCCGGTGCTGGGCACCAGCCGCTCGGGTGATCTGCTCGACGAGTTCCGGCGCATGGTGCTGCCCACGGTGGCGCTGGCGCTGGGCTGGGTCGGGTTCATTGCGCGGCTGGTGCGCACCTCGATGCTCGAGGTGATGGGCGAGAACTACATCCGCACGTCGCGCGCCTACGGTTTGTCGGAGCGTTTGGTCACCTACAAATACGCGCTCAAGAATGCCTGCATCCCGACCATCACCATCCTGGGCATGGGCATCGGTCGGCTGCTCAGTCAGGGTGTGTTTGTCGAGATAGTTTTCGCGCGTCCGGGCCTGGGGCGCTTGATCTACGGCGCGATCTCGGACCGCAACTACCCGGTGGTGCAGGGCGCCGTGCTGGTGGTGGTGGTGGGCTTCGTGCTGGTCAACCTGCTGGTGGACCTGTCGTATTCGGCGATCGACCCGCGTATTCGCCCCGGCGGTGGAGCGAGCAGGTGAACATGCTGGCGACGATCGCAGCCACGCTGCGCAAAGTGGCTTCGACCTTCACCGGTGCCACCGGCCTGGTGATCGTCGCGCTGGTACTGGGCTGCGCGGTGTTCGCTCCCTGGCTGGCGACGCATGAACCAAATGCACTGGACGTGATGAACCGTTTCAGCGCGCCGTCGGGTGCACACTGGTTCGGTACTGACCATCTGGGCCGTGACCTGTTCTCACGCCTGGTGCATGGCTCCTCGGTGGCCATGGTTACCGCGTTGTCGGCGATTGCGCTGGCGCTGAGCATCGGCACCGCGCTGGGCATCCTGGCCGGTTATTTGCCGCCGCGCAGCGAACGTTTTGTGCTGATCGTGTTCGACGTGATCTCGTCCTTCCCCAGCGTCGTGCTGGCGCTGGCGGTGGTGGCGGTGTTTGGCCCGTCGCTGACGATCGTGGTGTTCATCGTCGCGGTCACACTGGTGCCGCATTTCGGCCGTGTCGCGCGCTCACAGGTGCTCACGTTGCGCAGCGCGCCGTTCCTGGAGGCCGAACGCATCCTGGGCGCGTCCTGGCCGCGTATGGTGTTCCACCATGTGTTGCCCAACATCCTCGGACCGCTGGTGATCCTGGCCTCGATGGACATTCCGGTCGTCATCGCGATCGAGGCCGGCCTGTCGTTTCTCGGCCTGGGCGTGCGTCCGCCGCTGGCGAGTTGGGGTACCCTGATTCAGGACGGATACCAGTATCTGTCGCAGACCTGGGTGCCGGTGGTGGTGGCCAGTTCGGCGCTGGCGCTGGCGACGCTGGGCTTTACCTTGTTTGGCGAGGCACTGCGTGATGCGGTGGACCCACGCATCGGGCGGGACCACGGATGAACCCCATTGACGACGGTGCAGGCGCCGTGTCGCAGGATGGCGACCCGCTGGTGCGGATCCGCGACCTGCGGCTGGAGGCGTCGACGCCGCGTGGCACCGCCCATATCCTGCGCGGCGTCAGTCTGGATATCGGCCGGGGACGTATTCTGGGTATCGTGGGCGAGTCCGGCTCGGGCAAGTCCAGCCTGGCCAGTTGCCTGCTGCGCCTGCTGCCGTCCAATATCACGCGCTTTGACGGCACGATCCGCTTTGACGGCACCGACCTGTTGGGACTGGGTGAGACCGAGATGGCGCGCTGGCGCGGCAAACGCATCGCGATGATTTTCCAGGACCCGATGACGGCGCTCAACCCGCTGTTTACCGTGGCCACGCATCTGGTCGACGTATTGCGCCGACGTGAACCCGGCCTGTCCAGGGCGCAGGCCCTGCAGCGGGCGAGTGCTGCGTTGACCAGTGTCGGCATCGCCGATGCCGAGTTGCGTCTGGCGGCCTATCCGCATCAGCTCTCGGGCGGCATGCGCCAGCGCGTGATGATTGCGATGGCACTGCTGGTAGAGCCCGACCTGCTGCTGGCCGACGAACCGACGACAGCGCTCGACGCCACCGTCGAGGCCCAGATTGTTGATCTGCTCGAGGGGTTGCGGCGCAAGTTTTCCGGCTCCATCGTGTTCATCTCGCACCACCTGGGCCTGGTCGCGCAGCTGTGTGACGATGTCTGCGTGATGTATGGCGGTACCGTGGTCGAATCCGGTCCGGTGGCCGATGTGCTGGCCCAGCCGCGCCACCCTTATACCCGTGCGTTGCTGGCCTGCGAGATCGAGGACCATGACCAGGGTGCGCGGCTGGTGTCGATCCCCGGTGACGTGCAGGATCCGGTGGCACCGCACGTGGCCTGCGTGTTTGCGCCGCGGTGCGAGTTTGCGCAGGACGCCTGTCGCGCCGCAGTGCCGCCATTGCGCGCTGTGGGTGGCCAGCGATTGGTGGCCTGCATCCGCGCCGAGGAGCTGGCATGAACCGCGCGGCCGACGATAACCCCCTGGTGGCATTACGCGGCGTCAGTGTCGTGTTCGGAGGCCAGGTACGTGCGCTCGACGATGTATCACTGACCATCAGAGCGGGCGAGATCGTCGGACTGGTAGGTGAATCCGGCTCCGGCAAAACCACCTTGTGCCGTGTGCTGGTGGGCTTGACGGCGGCGACCGGCGGCACGGTCGAACTGGGTGGGCAAACGATTGCGCAGCAACTGGCGCGTGACCCGCTGGCCTTTCGCCGGCGCATCCAGATGTTGTTGCAGGACGCGGTGGCGTCCTTGTCGCCGCGCATGACCATCGGCCGCTCGTTGCGCGAACCGATCGCCATTCACGCACTGCCGCAACAGGAGGCGTTGGCGCGGCTCCAAACGATTTTGCGCCGACTCGGCCTGCCCCCTGATGTGCTGGCCAAGTTTCCGCACCAGATATCCGGCGGTCAGGCGCGGCGCGTCGGTGTGGCGCGGGCGCTGGTGATGCAGCCGCAGATCATCGTGGCCGACGAGCCGACGGCCGGCCTCGACGTGTCGGTGCAGGGCGAGTTGCTCAACCTGCTGCTCGACCTGCAACAGGAGTTCGGCCTGACCTATCTGCTGGTCAGCCACAACCTGAACGTGATCCGGCGCGTCAGCCACCGCACCGCAGTGATGTACCTGGGCCAGATTGTCGAGGAGGCGCCGACGAAACAATTGTTCGAAAAACCGGCGCATCCGTATTCGGCGGCCCTGTTGTCGACCAATCCGGCCATCGACCCGCAACATCGCCGTCGCCGCATCGTGCTCAAGGGCGAGATTCCCAGTGTCGTCAATCCGCCCGCCGGTTGCCGCTTTCACACCCGCTGTCCGGTGGCGCAGCCGCGCTGCAGTACCGACGTGCCAGCCTTGGTTGCGATCGGGCCAGAGCGCAGTGTGCGCTGCCACTTTCCGTTTTCCCTCGATCCGCAGCAATGAAGACCGTGGCGCAGTTTGCGCGCCCGGTGCGCGAAATCATGACGGCGTGGATACCGATGGCCGACGGTGTGCGCCTGGCCGCGCGCATCTGGCTGCCGGTTGACGCCGGGCAGGACCCGGTGCCGGCGCTGCTCGAATACCTGCCCTACCGCCGCCGTGATGGCACCAGCCACCGCGACGCCATCACCCAGCCCTACATGGCCGGCCATGGGTATGCCGCGGTGCGTGTCGACATACGGGGCAGCGGTGACTCCGCAGGTGTATTGCCGGACGAATACACGCGCCAGGAGATCGACGACGGCGTGGCGGTGATCGCCTGGCTGGCACAGCAGACATGGTGCAGCGGGAGCGTCGGCATGTGGGGCATCAGCTGGGGCGGCATCAATGCCTTGCAGGTTGCTGCACGTCGGCCGCCGGCGCTGGCGGCGATCCTGCCGATGGGATTTGCCGACGACCGCTACAACGGCGATTGCCATTTCATGGGCGGCTGTCTTCTTGAAGGCAATATCAGCTGGGGTGGCTCACTATTTGCCACCATGGCCTGCCCGCCGGACCCCGCGGTGGTCGGCGACGACTGGCGTGTGTTGTGGCAACAACGGCTGGCGCAAGCAGAGCCGCCGCTGGCCGCCTGGCTGGCGCACCCGAGGCGCGATGCCTACTGGCGCAGTGATTCGGTTTTTGATGATCCGTCGCAGATTCAGGTGCCAGCCTATCTGGTCAATGGCTGGCAGGACAGTTATGCGCGCAACGTGTTGCCCTTGCTGGCGCGATTGCAAGGTCCTAAGAAGGCCTTGATCGGCCCCTGGGCCCACGGCTGGCCGCATCTGGCCCGGCCCGGTCCGGCGATCGGTTTCCTGCAGGAGGCCTTGCGCTGGTGGGACCACTGGCTCAAGGGTGCGGACAACGGCATCATGGACGAGCCGGTGTTGCGGGTCTGGATGGGCGACTGGGTGGCGCCGACCAAGGTGGTGCCGCATTGGCCCGGGCGCTGGGTTGCGCAAGCCCACTGGCCGGAGGTGGATGCCGGTGGCGTGACGCTGTTCCTGGGACCTGACGGATTGCAGACCCAAGCGGGCGCCGCGGCGCAATGGACGGTGCAAAGCCCGCAGACGAATGGCCTGCAGGCCGGCTACCAGTGTTCCTACGGACTGGGCCCGGACCTGTCGGATGACCAGCAACTTGACGATGCGACGAGCCTGTGTTTCGACACGGCGCCGTTGCCGGACGACTGGCAACTGCTGGGTGAGCCCGAACTGGAAATCGATCTGTGCTGCGACCAGCCGCAGGCGCTGCTGGCGGCACGCCTGTGTGATGTAGCTCCCGACGGCAGTTCGCTGCGCCTGAGTTATGGCCTGCTGAACCTGACACACCGCGACGGGTCGGAAGCACCGCAGCCACTGGTGCCCGGTCAGGTTGTCAGGGTGCGTCTGCGCCTGTGCGCGCTGGCGCAGCGTGTGCCCAAGGGGCATCGCATCCGGCTGGCCTTGTCCAACAGTTACTGGCCGATCGCCTGGCCGTCGCCGGTGCGCAACCTGCTGACGATTCACACCAGCCAAACGCGGCTACAACTGCCCGTGTTCCGGCCGGATCCGCTGCTGCAGGACTGTCTTGCACCATTCGGCGAGCCCGAGGGCGCAGTGCCGCAGGCGCTGGTCGCGCTGCGCCCGCGCGCGACGGATCGCCCGCAGGATCATCTGGAACCGCTGTCGGGCGGCGGGCGGGAACTGGTTCGCTCGCGTGATCGTGGCGCCTGGAAAACGACGGACACCGACGTGGCCTACGACACGCAAGGCACACTGCGGTTTTCCGTGCGCGACGATGATCCCTTGTCCGCTTGCCAGCACATCGCGTTGACGACCGAGATTGGACGCGCCGACTGGAAAACCCGTGTGGCAGTAACGATGCGCCTTAGTGCAGATGAACACGAATTCCGCGTCGAGGCCACATTGCAGGCCTGGGACGCTGACCAGCCGTTATTTGAGTGCGCGTGGGACCTGCGGATGGCGCGCAACTGCATGTAATCCACGATGCCGACCACCAATTCTGTGAGCGCGACACCTGCGGCCGATCCGCAGCACCATGCCCTGTATCTGGCGCGGCGCGCGCGTCTGCAGTCCGTGATGCGCGATATGGACGTGCCGGTGGCGGTGATCGTCGACCCGATCAACATCCTGTACGCCACCGGCGCACGCAACATGACGGTCTGGACCGCGCGAACACCAGCGCGATACCTGCTGGTGTTCGCCGAGGGTCCGTGTGTTCTGTACGACTTCTTCGGTTGCGAACATCTGGCGCAAGGTTTGCCCACGCTTGACGAGATCCGTCCTGCGCTGGGTTTGTGCCATGTCAGTTCGCTGGCCGACCCGGTGGCGGCTGGCAAGGTGTTCGCCGCCGAGATCGACGCCCAGATGCGCGAGCATCTGGGCGAGCAGCGGCAACTGGCGGTGGACCGGTTTCCGTTCCAGACCATTGACGCGCTGCGCGCGCGTGGCCTGCAACTGGTGGATGCCGATCCGGTGTTTGCGCGTGCACGCGCCATCAAGCTGGCGATCGAGTTGCCTTATATCCGCGAAGCCGTTGATCGGGTCGAGCGGGCTGCGCAGGAGATGCAGGTTGCCATCGAGCCGGGACGCAGCGAAGTGGCCATCTGGGCGGATTTCCAGCGCCGCTTCCTGGCACTGGAGGGGCAGTACACGACCACCCGGCTGATGCAAAGCGGACCCCGTACTTTTCCGTACTTTCAGGAATGCGGCGACCGGGTTCTGGCGGCAGGCGATCTGCTGTGTTTCGACACGGACGCGTTGGGTTACCTGGGTTATGCCGTCGACTTTTCACGCACTTTTCTGTGCGGCGCGGTCGCGCCGACGGCCATGCAGCGCCACTTGTACGGCCGAGCGCGCGACCAGCTCGAACACAACATCGCACTGATCAGGCCCGGAGTCGCGTATGAGGAGATCGCCGACCGTGCCTGGTTGGTGCCACAGGAACACCAGCAAAGCCGCTACTACGCGGTCGGTCATGGGTTGGGCATGTCGGGCGAATTCCCGAACATTCCGCACAAGCGGCCGGGCCAGACCTACCCCCTGCCGGGTGAGGTCGAGCCGGGCATGGTGATCTGCATCGAGAGTTATATCGGTTCGGCGCAGGCCGCTCAGGGCGTCAAGCTCGAGGAGCAGTTGCTGGTGACCGAGACCGGCTACGAACGACTCAGCCGAATGCCGTTCGACGAACGGCTCGGCAGCCTGTAACGCCGTCTGAAAGTCGCTGCGGGAGTAGTCCGACCCCGGACAGGCGCACCGTCGACCATTTGCGCAAAACAAGCGCAACAGGCGTTGGCGCATGTCCGTCGGTTGCCGATTGCCGAACTCCATCGTCTTGGCGTATGATCGCGCCCGGTACAGCTCGGTCCGGGTGGAATTCGTATATCCCCTGATCGGTGCGAACAGGTCATGGGCACCGCTCCCTTGGCTGCTGTGCCAGCCCCAAAGATTCATCGGGGCGACACCCGACAGACGCAGTCGGGTGCTAACCGCCAGATGAATATGCCTGTCTTGGGGAAACCGCCGTGTCCGAATATCTGAATCCGCAGCAGGAGCAAGTGGTCGCTCGCTTGCTC
>JBBQJP010000042.1:0-40610 GCA_038326025.1 Burkholderiales bacterium | reverse complement strand
TCGTCCGTTCGAGTGGAAGTTCACCCGCACCGACCTCAACGCCCTGATCGGAAGAATCCGGAATCGTTGGGCACTCAGCCACCCGTTAAAGCTGGTGGCCTGAAAATACGTGAACGAATTTCTGAAACAGACTACTAAGGTTGCCAATGGTCCAGCGCGAATTGTCGTCGCCGACCTGGTTGCGTTTGGTTTGCAGATACATCCGCACCGCCACCAGAATCATCACCGCGGAGAACAGCAGCAGCAGCAACTTTTGAGACAGCAACTGGGCGCCGATTAATCCGAGCCAGGTGGACCCCGCGCCAGCCACCGCTATCAGGATGGCGGCTCGGTAGCGCACCAGATGGTGACGAAACCCCTCGAACGCACCGACCGCGGCACCCGCGGACACCGCAATCAGCGCAACCGGGGCGGCACGCTGCATCGACCACTCGAGGCCAACGACGAGCGCCGGAACACCGCCAGGATACCGCCACCCGCACCGGTCAACCCGAGAACCGCGCCGACCAGTACACCGAGCAGCAGGCTGGTGATCATTGGACGGTACCTTGCTTCGTCAGCCCTGACGACTGTCGCCCATGGGCTGGCAGTAGTCGCGCAGGGCCTCGGGCAAGTTGTCGGGGCAGGTGCCGCATTGCCTGTTTCCGGGCACTGCATAGTCGATGAATTTCGGATATGGCAGATTCAGGCCCGCCATGATGGCCTCGAACCCCTCTATCGTTCGCCCTTGGCCCAGTCTGGGATTGCGCGCCTTTTCCTGCGCGATGGTCGAGGCCCGCCGGTCCTTGTAGTCATGGGCCGGGTAGACCAGCGTATCGTCCGGCAGCGTGAAAAGTTTCTCGGTCACGCTGCGATACAACATAGCCGCGTCTCCATTCTGGAAATCGGTGCGGCCACAGCCGTCGATCAGCAAGGCGTCGCCGGTGAAGACGCGATCGCTGCAACGATAGGCGAAATGGCCGACGGTATGGCCAGGAGTGTGCAATGGGTCGATCCGCAGGCTGCCGAGTTGCAAAGGCCGCGCATCGACGATGCCGATGTCAACGCATGGCAGGCAGTCGATCGCCGGTGCCGCGATCTGGCTGCCCACACGTCGCTTAAGCTCCCGCGCCGACGTGATGTGATCGGCATGTATATGCGTGTCCAGCGTGTAGGCCAGTGTCAGGCCGAGTGACTGCAGCACCTGCAGGTCGCGGTCCATCGAATTGATCACCGGGTCGATCAGCAGCGCCTGTCCGGATTCGGGGCATCCGAGCAGATAGGTGTACGTGCTCGAAATCGGTTCAACGAACTGGCGGAAGATCATCTGGTTCTCCTTCAACTATCCGACAGTAACGAACGTCCGCGCACATGGCTGTAGGACGGCGCGCATTCTTTCGACGCGTCGGGCTGCACAGGACAAGAGTCATCGCAAAAGCTCGATCTAGGACACGCATACGGGAAACCGTCCGACAACCACTTTTGGTCGAGCCGACCAGAATGTTCAAAGCTTATCGCGACACTGCGGCCCACGGTCAGCAGGTTGGCATTGAAGTAATGCGATGCCGTCTCGCGATGTCCGACTAACCGCGACAATGAAAGGAGCTGACCATGAACGATGTGACCTTGGAAGCCCCTTCAACGCGCAAGGTGACCGGCGATCTGTCTGTCGGACCGCAGCCATTGCCTCAGCAAATCGCCACGTTGAAAGCAAATGGTTTTGCGAGTGTCATCAACAACCGACCGGATAACGAAGGTGGCTCCAGTCAACCCACGAGCGCCGTAATCGAGGCGGCGGCCTGCGCCGCCGGGCTGGAATACCGACATCTTCCGGTTCCGCCACAAAACCAGTCGGACGCCGACGCGCGGCGCATGGTTGAACTGGTGCTGTCTCTTCCTGCGCCGGTGTTTGCGTACTGCCGAACCGGCAATCGCGCCGAGGCGCTGTATCGCAAGGGGCAGCAACTGGGTTGACCGTTGCCTGCTGCGGGTCGCCCGGCAGCGGTGCCAGAACGGACCCTCAAGGCCCGGCTCGTGCAAGTGAGCTGGAGTTCAATGATGTCAACCAGCGCGTCTTCTGGCTTTGGGTGACCAGGGTTCCGGGGTCGAAATCAACGCTGGCGCGCTTTCGTTCCACGTGGCATGGAGCGTGCCGAGCCTGACAGGTCAGCAGGCGCGAAATGTGACCTTATGTGCCGCAGCACTCGCTCAGCGCGGGTCGTCAATGGCCATTCGGCACGGTGCAGCAGCCACAGGGAGTCGACGACTTGTGGCGTCGCTTCAGCATCAATGACCTGGATGGCCTCGGGTTGGGCAAAGGCCAGGCGTGCAAATCGTGGCAATACGCTGAAGCCCAGACCACGGGCCACCGGCTCGAGAATAAGGCTGATCTGGTTGCTGAAGCCGTGACACGGCAGGCCGCGCACACCGGGCTTGCCGGGGAAACGCCGGCTGAGCAGTCGCCCGGCCATGGCCTGACCGTCGGGGTGGTTGATGAGGTTTACATGGAAGATCCGTTTGGCAACATTCTGGAGATCTACAGCCACAGTTATGAGTTGACCTACTCGGCGGGTGCCTACCAGCAGGTGAAGTAGGGGAGGTTGCAGAGAGCGTTCGTCCAGTGGGCGGGGCGTTCCGGCGGCCCAGTCAGCTCTTCGCGGCAGCGTAATGGCCGCGGTAAGGCGCGCGACACACGCGCTTGACCTTGCCATCGTGGAAACGCCAAACATCGCACCATCTTGATCACAGGGTCGTGCCATGAAATATTCGCAAACTTTCCAGACCATCACGTCGGCCGCCTCGCGCAGGCGCGCCATGGTGGCAACCGCAACCGCTGCCGCCACCACGTTATTGCTGGCGGCCTGCCAGCCCGTGGTCGACGAGGCGAAAGCCGGCGACGCGCCAGTGGCTGCGACATTGCCGCAGGTGCATGTGGCACCAGTCGTGCAACGAACGACCGACATCGCCCATGTGCAGATCGCCCGCATCGAGCCGGCGCAGCGTGTGGACATTCGCCCGCGTGTGGCGGGCCAGATCGAGGCTGTGTTGTTCAAGGAAGGTGAGGCCGTTGCGCTCGGCCAGCCCCTGTTCAGGATCGATCCGAGACCGTTCGAGATCGTTTTGGCCAGTGCCCAGGCACAGTTGCGCATCGCGCAGGCGCGCGAAGTGCTGGCACGCCAGTTCGTCGATCGTGCGCGTGAACTGGCACTGGCCTCGGCAATCGCCACCGAAACCGTCGAACGGCGCCAGGCCAGCCATGCCGAGGCCTTGGCCGCGGTGCAGGCTGCGCAGGCGGCTGTTGATGCGGCCCGCCTGGAGCTGGAACATACGACGATTCGCGCGCCGCTGGCGGGTCGTGTCGGGCGGGCCTTGCTGACGGCGGGGAATCAGGTTTCCGCTGGGGCGACCCAGCCGCCTCTGGCCAGCCTGTTGTCGTCCGAATTGCACCTGCATCTGGACGCTCCGGCAGCCGCGCTGCAGCAAGGCTCTCCGGCCGGTGCATGGCTGACCGGTTGGCAAGCGCGCGTGCTAGCCGATGACGGCCAGAGCGCGCTGCAGACGGTGCCGGTCAGCTTCATGGACAACGAGGTCGATGCGGCTACTGGCACGGTGCGTCTGCGTGCCCGTCTGGGCAAGGAAACCGCGGGTCGGATGGCAGGGCAGTTCATGCGTGTTGGCCTGGTCTCGAACCGCGCGCAAACGTCCTTGTGGGTGCCGGACAAGGCGGTCGGAACCGACCAGGGACGGCATTACGTCATGGTTGTCACACCAGAGGACGCTGTCGACTACCGTGCGGTCGAAGCCGGTGTATTGCGCGACGGGATGAGACAGGTCACGAACGGCGTGCACGCGGGCGAACGCGTCGTCACCGAAGGCCTGATGCGGGTGCGCCCCGGCGCGAAGGTGCGAGCCCTGCCGTCTGGCGAAATGCCGCAAGCCGGTGCGACGCCGGCAACAACAAAAACCCGTGGATAAGTCGCGGAGCCCAACATGCAAACCTTCAATCGCCTGTTCGTCGATCGCCCCATCGTGGGCATCGTGTTGTCGCTGCTGATCCTGATTGCGGGACTGCTCAGCCTCAAGCATTTGCCGCTGACCGAGTACCCGGCCGTGATGCCGACGACGGTATCGGTACGCGCAAGTTATCCCGGTGCCAATCCGCAGGTGCTGGCCGACACCGTGGCCACGCCACTGGAAACCGGGCTGACCGGTTTGCCCGGGCTGCTCTACATGGGGTCGCAGGCCAGCGGCGACGGCCGCTACAACCTCACCTTGACCTTTGCCCAAGGCACTGATTCCAGTCGTGCCGAGACCGAGGTGCAGAACCGGGTTGCACGCGTATTGCCCCGTCTTCCGGCGGAGGTACAGCGGCTCGGTGTGGTCAGTGAAAGTGTCGCGCCCGATATGTTGATGGTGGTGCATCTGCTGTCGCCAGGCGGGCGTTACGACTTGCTGCACCTGTCCAACTTCGCCCAGTTGCAGGTTCGCGATACCTTGTTGCGGGTGCCCGGCGTACAGAAGGTCGTGGTCTGGGGGGCGGGTGAATACAGCCTGCGGGTCTGGCTCGACCCGGACCGCATGGCCGCCTTCGGCCTGGTGGCTGGCGACGTGATCGCGGCGATTCGCGAGCAGAACCTGCAGGTGGCTGCTGGGACCGTGGGGCAGTCGCCCGGCGCCAACAGCGCACACCAGGTGCCCTTGTCGGTGCAGGGCCGGCTCGATTCGCCGGAGGCTTTCGGCGACATCTTGTTGCGCACCGGAACGTCCGGCGCACAACTGCGTCTGCGCGACGTCGCGCGCATCGAACTGGGCGCCAATCAGTACGCGATGCGCAGCCTGCTGGACAACCAGCCGGCGGTGGGCATCCAGATCGTGCAGGACCCGGCCGCCAGTGCGATCCAGGTCGCCAGTGACGTGCGAGCGGCCATGAAAACACTGCAGGCGAGCTTCCCGCAGGACATCACGCACCGCATCGCGTATGACCCGACGCTGTTTGTAGAGGCGTCGATCGCCAACGTGATCCAGACGCTGACCGAGGCTATGCTGCTCGTCGTGCTGGTGGTTCTTCTGTTCCTGCAGAGCTGGCGTGCGGCGGCCATTCCAGTGATCGCCGTTCCGGTGTCGCTGGTGGGTACGCTGGCGGTCATGCATCTGGCCGGATTCACGCTCAACACGCTGAGCCTGTTTGGACTGGTGTTGTCGATCGGCATCGTCGTCGACGACGCGATCGTGGTGGTGGAAAACGTCGAGCGCCATCTGCGCCGTGGCCTGGCGCCACGCGAAGCGACGCTGGCCGCGATGCGCGAGGTGGCCGGGCCGATCCTGGCGATCACGGCGGTGCTGGTCGCGGTGTTCGTGCCGACTGCTTTCATGGGCGGCCTGTCGGGGCAGTTCTACCGTCAGTTTGCCATCACGATCACGATTTCCACCGTGCTCTCGGCCGTCAATTCGCTGACGCTGAGTCCGGCGCTGGCTGCGTTGTGGCTGCGTCCGCACGCGGCTGGCACCCGCCCTTCGCGCCTGCAGCGTGTGTTCGGTGGCTTCAACCGGGGCTTCGACAACATGGCTGCGCGTTACGCGGTGTTGACCCGCGCCGGTGTACGCCGGGGTTTGCGACTGCTGGTGTTGTACCTGGGTCTGGTGCTGATGTCGGTCTGGGCCTTCCAGTCGATACCGCGTGGTTTCGTGCCGGCGCAGGACAAGTATTTTCTGGTTGGAATCGTGCAATTGCCCGCGGGTGCCTCGCTCGACCGTACCGAGGCAGTGACCCGCGAAGTGACCCGCCTGGCGCTGGCGCAACCGGGAGTCGAAAGCGTGGTGGCCTTCCCGGGTATTTCGATCAATGGTTTTGTCAACAGTCCGAATGCGGCGGTGTTGTTCACGATGCTCGATCCATTCGAGAAGCGCAATCAAGCCGGCCTGTCGGCGGGTGCGATTGCGGGAGCACTCAACGGCAAGGTCGGGGCGGTCGGCGAGGCGTTTGTCGCCCTGTTCCCGCCACCACCAGTGCCCGGGCTCGGCCAGTCCGGCGGCTTCAAGCTGCAGATCCAGGACCGCGGCAACATGGGCCATGAGGCGCTCAATGCGGCACTGGGCAAGGTCATGGCCGCTGCCGCGCAGGACGCGCGGCTGGTGGGTCTGTTCTCGGGAGACCAGGTCAACATGCCGCAACTGGCAGTTGCGGTCGACCGCGACAAGGCGCGTGCCATGGGTGTGGCCTTGCCGCAGGTATATGAGACCTTGCAGGCCTACCTGGGTTCGGTGTATGTCAATGACTTCAGTTTTCTGGGGCGCGCCTGGCAGGTCAACCTGCAGGCGGACGCGCGCTTTCGCAATGACGCTCAGGCCCTGGGCCGGCTCTGGACGCGTAACGGCAATGGCCAGATGGTGCCGCTGTCGGCACTGGTGCGGGCCACGCCGGCCGTCGGACCCGATCCGGTAAGTCGCTACAACGGCTTCGCCGCGGCCGACCTGTCGGGGGCGCCGGCGCCGGGCGTGAGCTCGGGTGATGCGGTGCGACTCATGGAAGAGATTCTTGCACGTGAGTTGCCGCCCGGATTCGGTTATGAGTGGACCGACCTCAGCTACCAGCAGCAGCGTGAGGGCGCCGGCGGAGTATGGGTGTTCCCGTTGGCGATCACGCTGGCATTCCTGATCCTGGCCGCGATGTATGGCAGCTGGACCTTGCCGCTGGCGGTGCTCGCGATTGTTCCGTCGGTGGTGCTCGGTGCGCTGGCCGGTGTCTGGTTCAGTGGTGGCGACAACAACCTGTTCACGCAGATCGCGCTGGTGGTATTGGTCGGCCTGGCCACGAAGAACGCCATCCTGATCGTCGAGTTCGCCCGCCGGCAACATGCCGCCGGGGTGAATGCAAGGGACGCGGTGGCAGAGGCGGCGCGCCTGCGCCTGCGGCCGATCCTGATGACTTCGCTGGCTTTCGTCGTAGGTGTGTTGCCGTTGGTATTTGCCAGCGGTGCCGGAGCCGAGATGCGTCAGGCTGTAGGTGTGGCAGTGTTCTCCGGCATGGTGACGGTGACGATCGCCGGATTGTTGTTCACTCCGCTGTTTTTTGTCTGGACCGCGCGCCGGCGCGCCGCCGAGACCCTGGTGTCCGAATCCGCTCCGTCGCCGGCCAGCCCGGTTGCGGCGGCCTGATGTGATGACACAGAAAGGACTTTCCATGTCGAAATACTTCCGATTGACCCGCCTGGCCGGCGCTTTGGCCGCATCGCTGCTCGGTGCCTGTGCCAGCCTGGTGCCGCCGCCGACGGCAGCTCCGCTGCAAGAGGCCGCGCCGCTGCCGTCGCAGTTCGCCGCCGTACCGTCGACTGCTGCGGGCACACCGCTGCTGCAGGTCGACTGGAGCGTGTTGGGCGACGCTACGCTGGCGTCGCTGATTCGCCAGGGGCTGCAAGACAACCTGACACTGCGCCAGGCCATTGCCCGCGTCGATCATGCCCGGGCCTTGGCCAGCGGGCGCGACGCGGCGCAAGGTGTTTCGGGTGGTTTGCAGGCTGGCGCCAGTGCCGGCCGATCTTCTTCTGTGGATGCAGCATCCGGTGGCCGCCGCGAAAATCGCGTGTTCGCCCAACTGGCCACTGGCTGGGAGCTGGATTTGTTCGGCCGCCTGGAGAACGAAGCGCAGGCAGGTTGGATGCGGGTGCAGGCGCAATCCGAGGGTGCTCAGGCGATACGCCTGAGCGTTGCGTCGGAAATCGCCCAGGCCTGGTACACGTTGCTGGGCCTGCGCGAGCAGGAGCGACTGACACGCGAGGTCATCGCCAACCGGCAGGAGGTGCTGCGACTGGTCGTTTTGCGCACCCGCTCCGGAGAGACGGCGCAATTCGACGAGGCACGCGCGCAGGCGGAACTGGCGCAGGTGCTGGCGCAATTGCCGCGTGTGCTGGCCGACGCACAAGTGGCGACCCATCGGCTGGCGGTGTTGCTCGGAGTGATGCCGTCGGAATATGCGCCGCCGGCTTCAAGCGGCGCAACTACACCGCGGCTTACTGCGCTGCAGATCCCAGCGCCGGAGACCTGGATGTTGCAGCGCGCTGACCTGCGCGCCGCGCGTGCCCGCCTGCAGGCTGGTGCGCTCGATATCCGTGCCATCGAAGCGGAGTTTTTGCCACGAATGGAGATTCAGGGTGTGCTGGGATTTGTTGCTGGCACCCTCGGTAGTTTGGGCAGTGCGGGCAGCGCCGCATGGTGGCTGGCGCCAACAGTCTCTGTCCCGGTGTTCGACCGCAGCCGCATCGAGACGCGGCTGTCGGCCAGCCGGGCGCTTGAACGGGAACACCTGCTGGCCTACCGCGACGCCACCCTACATGCGGTAGCCGAGGTCGAAGACGCTTTGGGCCGGCTTGGCGCCGGACAACAACGCCTGAACCATTTGCGTGACCAATCAAAACATGCCGGCGATGCGCATACGCTGGCGCAGGCACGATTCCGTGCGGGTGAGGCGGATCTGCTGCAGTTGCTCGATGCGCAACGTGTGGCGCATGTGGCTGCCATGGCGTTGGCGCAGGCCCATAGCGAGCAACAGCAGCGGTCGGTATTTCTGCTCAAGGTTCTGGGTACGACACCACAGCCGGTTTCCTGAAAGGGGCGCTCGCCATGGCCTTTACATCGCGACTGGATCTGGTGCCACTATCCCGCCTGCATCGGAGTTCAGGCGACTCCTGCGGCTGCTTTGTCGGCGTGCAGGTTTCAGGCGGCATGGCGGGCATACAAGGCAGCTGCGAACAGGGTCCACATGACAAAAAGACACAAGGTGCTTGTCACGTATGCGAGCCACCGATGCATGACTTTGTTATAGGTGACGTGGATCAGGCTGTGCACAGCCCGAAGGGCTACATAAGTCCATGCAAGGAATAACTGCGTTTGCGTCACGCCATCGACAACAAAGAGAATCAGACAAATGACATAAAAGAGGATCGGGGCCTCGAGCAGGTTGCTGAAATTGTCTGCAGCAGTTACGTCTTTCAGTTTGTTTGCAATCATGTTGCGTGTGGCAAACGACTGCGGATGAATCCCTGAATGTCTGATTTCTGATATGCGTCGGACATACATCAGAGTCCAGATCACAGCCGTGATCGCCACCAGGCTTACGGTTGGCCAAAATATTGATATCTGCATTTTCTGATTCGTCGATAGCAGCGGCGGTCGCCGCCGTCAGCGGATGATCGTCGTCGTGTCAGCTGGCAGCACTGGCACGATGCACGTGCACGCTGCGCATCCACGCCATCAGATCCAGGTGGCTGCTGGAAGGGGCGGGGCCGTCGGGCCGACCTTCATGCGCTGCTTGGGAACTGCGCCTTGTCAGCTTGACGATTGTTGCCTGGTGGCACGGTTGTGCCGGGCTGTCGATGGCCAGGGTGTCGAGAATGGCGCATCCGGGATGGTCGTCGCCGTGACAGGCCTTGACCAGTTTTTCGAGACCCATTTTCATCTCGGCGATTTCGCGCAATTTTTCTTCTAGGTCGGCCAGGTGGCGTTGCGCCATGGCCTTTACTTCGCGACTCGATCGCGCTTCATTGCCCCACATGCCGATCAGGTCGGCGATCTGGGGCATCGAAAAACCCAGGCTGCGTGACTGGCGGATGAAACGCAGCACTGACACGTCGCGTTCGCCGTACAGCCGGTACCCCGCATCGCTGCGACCGGCTTGTGGCAGCAGTCCGATCAACTCGTAGTGGCGGATCATTTTGGTTGACACGCCGGCGGCTTTGGCGGCCTGTCCGATGTTCATGTGGGCATTCATGGTGTGCGCTCCAGAGTCGGCAATGGCTGCCGATGGGCGAAATATGAACCTTGACACTATGGGAATGTCAAATGCCCATGGCCACTTCATGGGCTTCGGGGTCTTCCACTCCGGTTTGACGAAGATCAAGGCGTCTTTGGGTCGGAGCCCTACCATGGGACAACCGCATCGCATCGCCATGACACTATTCAGAACCGCTCGACTCAAGCGCCGCTTCGCTTCGGCGATGCTGGTGTTCTGGGTGTTTGCGTTGGGCGCGGCGTGGGCAAATGCGTGTCTGTTGCAAGACCGCACCACGCATCTTGATCCATCCTTTGCCGCCGCCGCAGAATTGCCTGCAGTGTCGCCGGGCCATATGGGTGTTCTGGCCAACCACGCGCAGGTCCCGTCCCCGGGTGAGGCGCCTTGTCTGAAGGTGTGCGACGACGCATCGCAGAGCCTGGTCAAGTGGCAGGCGGGAATGGAACTGCCCGACATGGCCATGCTGCCAACTTTTGCCATGGCTTGGCCCGATTCGGTCGCCGCGCTCGATGCGCGCCAACCTGTCCGAATCGAGCCCCTGGCGCGAACAGGTCTGCCGCTGCGAACCCGCTACGTGCGGTTGGCGCTATAGCCACAATCCGCTGACGACCCCGGAGCCAGGCGCTCCGTGTGGTTTTCGTCGGCCCATCCATTCGGCTTGACTGTGTACCGCGAGGTACGGAGCTTGAGTTCGGATTTCAAGCCTGTGCGCACCTCTCTCATTGCGCACATGGTGAGAGTCTCTCGCATTTTCGATTCAACTACCTGGAGCTTCAAATGAACTTCGTTCGCACAATCTCGATCTTTTCCGCTGTCGCCGTCACCACGATTGCCATGTCTGCCTGGGCTGCCAGCGACGCGCAACACGACAGCCATCACCCCGCTAACACAGCGACCATTCAGGTTGCGCAAGCGACCGCTGCCTCCCCTGGCATGGGTATGGGTATGGGTGGCATGGCCGCAATGCCGGGGCAAGCCGAACAGATGAAGGCCATGCAGGCCATGCACGACAAGATGATGGCCGCCAAGACACCGGAGGAGCGCAATGCGATGATGGCCGAGCATATGAAGGTGATGCAAAACGGCATGAGCATGATGGGACGTATGGGCCCCGGCGCCATGGCTGGCAAGCCGGGCGACATGGCCGCCCGCCAGGGCATGATGGAGCAGCGCATGGACATGATGCAGTCCATGATGCAAATGATGATGGACCGGATGGCACCAGCCCCGGCAGCGAAGTGAGGTGCAAAACGCGACGCGGACGCATGGGCCTGAGCCCGAGGCCCGCACGATCTTGACATTCCCACAATGTCAAGGTCTATCGTTCGTTCATAGGAAAGCGCCAATCGCGCTAACTGACGACGAAGGAGCACCCATATGAACACGACGCACCATGAACACCACGCGACGACGCAGGCTGGGGACGTGTTGAAGGACCCGGTCTGCGGCATGACTGTGACGGCGCAGTCCGCCCATCACGTCGAGCACGCCAGCCATCCGTACTACTTCTGCAGCGCCAAGTGCCAGGCGAAGTTCAACGCCGATCCGCAGAAGTATGTCTCGGGCGTTCGAGACTCCGCGCCAACCGCGCCTGTGCCGGCACAGGCCGGCACGATCTACACCTGCCCGATGCACCCGGAAATCCGCCAGGACCATCCTGGTGATTGCCCCAAATGCGGCATGTCGCTCGAGCCGATGATGCCGGTGCTGGACGACGACAAGAACCCGGAACTCGTTGACTTCACGCGTCGCTTCTGGTGGACCTTGCCCCTGTCTGTGACGGTGATGGTGCTGGCGATGGCAGGCCACCGGCTGGCCTTGTTCCATGGCGATACGCAGAATTGGGTCGAACTGGTGCTGACGCTGCCGGTTGCGTTGTGGGCTGGCTGGCCGTTTTATGTACGCGGATTCCATTCGGTGATGAATCGCAGTCCCAATATGTGGACGCTGATCGGTCTCGGCACCAGCGTGGCCTTCCTCTACAGCGTCGTCGCCACACTGCTGCCGCAAGTGTTTCCGGCGACCTTCGTTATCGATGGAAGTGTCGCGGTCTACTTCGAGGCAGCGGCCGTGATCATCTCGTTGACCTTGTTCGGCCAGATGCTCGAACTCAAGGCACGTTCACAGACATCTGCGGCCATCAAATCGCTACTGGGCCTGGCCCCCAAAACCGCGCGCCGCATCAATTCTGACGGAAGTGAAGAGGATGTGCCGCTGTCCCACGTACACGTAGGCGACCAGTTGCGGGTGCGTCCGGGCGAGAAGGTGCCGGTGGACGGTATCGTCGTCGAAGGCAGCAGTGCACTTGACGAGTCGATGCTCACCGGCGAGCCGCTGCCGGTGACCAAGCGCGCCGGTGACAAGCTGATCGGTGCGACGATGAACACCAGCGGCGCGCTGGTGATACGCTCCGAGCATGTTGGCTCGGCCACCGTGTTGTCGCAGATTGTGCAGATGGTGGCGCAGGCCCAGCGTTCTCGCGCGCCCATGCAACGCATGGCAGACCTGGTGGCTGGCTACTTCGTCGTCACGGTGGTGGGCATCGCACTGCTGACTTTCTTTGCCTGGGGTTTTTGGGGTCCGCAGCCGAGCTGGGTCTTCGGGCTGATCAATGCCGTTGCCGTGCTGATCATTGCTTGCCCCTGTGCGTTGGGGCTGGCAACGCCGATGTCGATCATGGTCGCCACCGGCAAAGGCGCGACCAACGGCGTGCTGTTCCGGGATGCCGCCGCGATCGAGAATCTGCGCAAGGTCGATACCTTGATTGTGGACAAGACCGGCACGCTGACAGAAGGGCGCCCGACCTTTGAGCGCGTCGTGCCAACGAAAGACTACAAGGTGGAAGAAGTGCTTCGGCTGGCGGCCAGCCTGGACCAGGGCAGCGAACACCCGCTGGCTGCGGCCATCGTCGCAGCAGCCAACGATAAGGGGCTCAAGCTGTCCAAGCCCGAGCAATTCGATTCCGAGTCGGGCATCGGGGTGCGGGGCACGGTCGACGGCAAGTCACTGGCTCTGGGCAACACAGCTCTGATGGAGCAACTCGGCGTCTCGGTAGACTCTTTGAAGTCGCAGGCCGAGGAGCTGCGCAGCCAGGGCGCGAGCGTGATGCACCTGGCGGTTGATGGAGCTCTTGCCGGTCTGCTCGCAGTGTCCGATCCAATCAAGGCGACCACGGCAGATGCGCTGAAATCCCTGCGCGACGCCGGCCTGCGTGTGGTGATGGCCACCGGTGACGGCTTGACCACGGCGCGCGCCGTTGCCAAGCGCCTGGGCATCGACGAGGTACACGGCGAGGTCAAGCCGGCCGACAAACTCAAGCTGGTCGAGAGGCTGCAGGCCGAGGGATGCGTAGTCGCGATGGCCGGCGACGGCATCAACGACGCGCCTGCGCTGGCCAGGGCAGATGTCGGCATCGCGATGGGCACCGGCACCGATGTGGCGATGAACAGCGCCCAACTCACCCTTGTCAAGGGTGACCTGCGTGGCATCGCGACGGCGCGTGCGCTGTCGGTCGCCACGGTGGCGAATATGAAGCAGAATCTCGGCTTTGCCTTTGTTTACAACGCGCTGGGTGTGCCGCTGGCTGCGGGAGTGTTGTTCCCGCTGACCGGCTGGCTGCTCTCGCCGATGATCGCGGCATTGGCCATGAGCCTGAGTTCGGCCTCGGTGATCAGCAACGCTCTGCGCTTGCGGCAAGCCAAGCTGAAATCGGACTGACAGTCTGACAGCAGATCAGAACTGGAATCGGTACCTTGAACTCCAATACGACGTTCACCATCTGTTTTGCATGGGTCTTGCGACCATGAGCCGCCGGGGCATCCGCATCGGCTTCGCTGGCAAGTTAGCCGCCAGTTGCGAAGCATGCCCGTGGCGACGCATGGCGGTGCAGTGGATTGGCGGTGACAACAAAGGAGTCGGCAGTGCCTGAGGCGATGAAAGCGGACCCGCATCATGATTCGATCGACCCGTCGTCGGACGAAAAATCCGGCATCAACGTGACGGCGACGTTCTGCTTTGTCGATATTGCCGGCTACACGGCATTGACTGATACCCATGGTGAACTTGCTGCGGCTGACCTTGTGGACGACTTCACCCGCATGGTCCGATCGGCAGTTGCCCAGCACGGGAAAGTGCAGGAACTCTCAGGGGATAACGCGTTTCTTGTTTTTCCTGACCCGATTGGTGCGATCGAGGCCATCTCGAAACTGTACCGTGACGTTTCCGGAATCTGGGACTTCCCGGCGCTGAGAACAGGGCTGCACCACGGGCCGGCGTTGTATCGTGCCAACCGGTACTTCGGAACAACCATCAACATGGCAGCGCGCACAGCGCAGCAGGCCGCCAGCGGCGAAATTCTGTGTACAGCGCCCGTGGCCGAGTCGCTGGCCCGATCGGAAGGCCCCACTTACAGGATTGACTCTTTCGGAACGGTGAAACTCAAGAACCTGCCTCAGGAAATTGCGCTGTACTCAGTGAACCTGATCGACGCCGATCGCCAACGCGTGATCGACCCGGTATGCCAGATGCAGGTCGACAAGAAAACCGCGGCATCCAATCAGGAATTCGAAGGACGGCGTTACTGGTTCTGTTCCGCAAGATGCGCCGACCGATTCGCCCACGACCCGTCAGGTTTTGTCTGAGTCCGGCCTGCCATTGGCTGAGCCGGCATGTTTGACGTAATTTCATAAGGAACGCCCATGCAATCGAGAAAACAATCCCTCTTCGCCCTCATGCTGGCCCTGACGCTCGGCACCGGGATCATGAGCGCGCCCGCGAGTGCCGCCGAGCCCGTGGCGCTGACCCATGTTCACGGTCTTTCCTATAGTGCCGATGGCAAACGGCTGATGATTCCCAGCCACCATGGCCTGGCCATCTATGAGACCAATGGCAAGGGCCGCTGGTCCAAGGCGGAAGGTCCTGCGCACGACTACATGGGCTTCTCTGCCACGCGCGATGCCCTGTACAGCAGCGGCCACCCTGCGCCAGGTTCAGGCATGGTCAATCCGTTTGGTTTGATCAAGAGTCAGGACGGCGGCAAGACCTGGCGCAAGCTCGGGCTTGAAGGCGAGTCCGACTTTCACCTGCTGGCCACCAGTTATGGCACCAACGCGGTGTATGTGACCAATCACGGCAGGAACTCGCGCATGAACCAGCCGGGCCTGTACTACACCGAAAACGACGGTTTGAAGTGGACCCGTGCGGCCACCAGTGGGCTGGCCGGCGGGATCAAGAGCCTGGCAGTACATCCCAGCGATGCACGTATCGTTGCGGTCGGAACCGACAACGGCTTGTATCTTTCGCGCGATGCGGGCGAAACGTTCAGCCAGCACGTTTCCGGTCGACAGGTGCTCGGTATCGGATTCGAGCTCGATGGTCGCCATATTCTGTTCAGTTCCTACGCCGGAGGGGCCGCATTGGGACGTGTCGGCATGGCGCCTGGTGCATCGGCTCAGGAGATTGCGATCCCAGCGATGAGTGAGGACGCAGTGGCCTACATTGCGCAGAACCCGGTACGACCCGCCGAGATCGCTATTGCCAGTTTCAAACGCAGCGTGTTCCTGAGCCAGGACGCGGGACGCACCTGGAAGGCGGTTGCCCAAAATGGAACAGCTCTTGAATAGACCCATCGCCCAATCGGCGCTAAGCATTGGCATCGTCGTGCTGGCCTTGGCATCCCGCCATCGACGCCGCTGAAAGATCAACGGATGGACATTCTTGCGCAAGCGGCACACCGGTGCTGCCTTGCGGATGGCGGCTCAATGTGCAACGTGGGGCCACTGCTTGTGTTGATCGTCGATGCAAAATGCATGCGCGTGCCGGATGCCCTGGCCGGCAGGGACACCCGCGGGACCATGGGAATGTGCAAGCTCTGATGCCGCGTGTTCATGCTCGATGACCTCGGGGTCGTACACAGGCCAGACGCCAACGGCCAGCGCAGTAGCGACCATGGCTGCCAGAGCCAGAACCGCAAACGTCACGGGCATTCCCCAACTTGCGCCGATCCATCCAGCCAGCGGATAGAACACCAGCCAGCATGCATGGGACAACGCGAACTGTGCAGCAAAAAGCGCTGGCCGATCTGCCGGATGGGCCGATCGCCGCAACAAGCGCCCGGATGGTGTCTGGGCGGTGGCGTAAGCCAGGCCCGCCACGAACCATAAACCCAGCAGGCCACGGTAGTCCAGACCCACTGTGCCAAGCAGCAGCATCAACACCAGCACGGCAATACCCGCGAGCATCACCGTCCTGTCCTGCCATCTGTCGAGCAATCTGGGCAGCGCCAGCGCCGCCACCATCGACCCCGCGCCAAATGCAGCGAGAGCCGCCGCAACGGCAGTTTGTGTCAGGCCGAAACCCGATTGCACCATCACCACGGTGTTGACAAACACCATGGAGCCAGCCGCGGCCACCGCTGCATTGACCGCCAGAAGCCCGCGCAGCCGGGGCGTGGCCAGGTAGATCCGCATGCCGCGTACCGTGCGCTCATAGATGCCCCGCTTCTGCTGCGGTGCGCTGTCCGGCAGCACGACAGATACCACCAGCAGGGCAGACGCGAGAAAGCCGAACACGGTGCCCGCGAAGAGGTCATGGAAGCTGATGACTGTCAGCAGCGCCGCCGCCAGCATCGGACTGACCAGGCTTTCCATGTCATAGGCCAGTCGCGACAAGGACAAGGCCTTGGTGTAGTCCTTTTCGTCGGGCAGCACATCGGGGATGGTTGCCTGGAAGGTGGGCGTGAACGCAGCGGAGGCCGCCTGCAGCACGAAGATCAGCACATACACATGCCAGATCTGCGACACGAAAGGCAGTGCCAGGGCCACGGCGGCGCGAACCAGGTCAAGGGCCACCAGCAGCGCCCGTCGCGGCAGGCCCTGGGCCAGCGCCGCCGCCACAGGCGCTACTCCGACATAGGCCACCATCTTGATGGCCAGCGCCGTGCCAAGCACCGTACCCGCATTGGCGCCTGCCAGGTCGTATGCCAGCAGGCCCAACGCGACAGTTGCCAGCCCGGTGCCGATCAGTGCGATCACTTGCGCGGCCAGCAGATGCCGGTAAGTTCGGTGGCGGAGCAGATCCATCATGGACGACGCGTCCGGCTCTCAGAGATAGCGCGTGATCAGTTTGAACTCGTCAAGCGACTGGCCCTTGGTGCGGGCCGACCCTTCGACCATGTGATCCAGGCAGTGGTCGATGTGGTCCTGGATCAAGGCCTTCTTGGCCTGCGCAATGGCCTTTTCGACTGCCAGCAGTTGCTGGGCGATGTTCAGGCAGGTCTGCTGCTGCTCGATCATGGCGATCACGCTGCTCAGGTGCCCATTGGCCCTTCGCAGACGTTTGATGATGGCTGGATGGGACGCGTGCGCCTGGATTTCGGTCATGGTGTTTTATATCCTCCCCTGGAGGTTACTATAATTCGCCCGACATCACCTTCCCGGTTCACGCCCGCGCATGCTGCTTCCAATTGCTCGTTCCCGTATTTCGCCATGGCTGGTGACGGATGCGCGCATCTGGGTGCTTGTCGTGGTGCTGGCGGGCATGCTGATCTCGTCGATCGGATTGGTGAATTCGCATGGACTTTCGGCGCTTGTCTCCGCGCAGCATCGCGATGAATCGGCGCCAGGCCATGGGCATTCACACGACGAGGAGGGCGATGGTGCAGTGGCGGATGGGCCTCTGGTGCATGCACATCACAACGCCGACCACTCGCACGACAACGCCCAGGTGCCGTCGCTTGCTTTGGCATCGGTGGCGCCAGCACAACCCGACTGGCGCATATTCCATCCAGCAAGGGTGAAGGGGCTGGTTGCATACCGGCTTGAACGCCCGCCGATGGCCTGAGGCGCACTCCCGCTTCGCGCTGCCCTGGGCCGCGCATTCTTTTCCATTTTCTTGGGGTATTCATGCTCAGCCTCGTTTCATCATGGCTGCCGGCCAACCTATGGTCCAGTCGGCGATATCTTTCTTGGGCGACAGTTTTAATGCTGCTTGCAGTCCTGCTCGGTGCCACCAATGCATTTGCTCATGGCGTTCCGCAGGGCGACAAAGGCTACATACAGGAGATAGCAGGCATCAATTTGCTGCCCTTCGTGTACCTGGGCGCCAAACACATGATGACCGGTTACGACCACATCCTGTTCCTGTTCGGCGTGATCTTCTTCCTCTACCGGTTGTCCCACATCGGCCTGTACGTGAGCCTGTTCGCACTGGGTCACTCGACCACGATGATCCTGGGGGTCTACTTCAACGTCGGGATCAACAGCTACCTGATTGACGCCATCATTGGCCTGTCTGTGGTCTACAAGGCGCTGGACAACCTCGGTGCGTACCAGCGTTGGTTGGGCTTTCAGCCGAACACCAAAGTCGCCACCCTGGTGTTCGGTCTGTTCCACGGCTTTGGCTTGTCGACCAAGATCCTCGAATTCCAGATCTCGCCCGACGGACTGTTGCCCAACCTGCTGGCCTTCAACGTGGGGGTCGAGATCGGGCAATTGCTGGCCCTTGCGGTCATCCTGATCGGTATGAGCTACTGGCGGCGCACGTCCAGTTTTCTTCGCCACGCCTACAGCGCCAACGTCGTCATGATGAGCGCCGGATTTGTACTGGTTGGCATGCAGCTGACCGGCTACTTCGTGGCTTGATCGACAACTCTCAAGAATTTCACCATGTACAACAGCAACACACCTTTACCTTCCGACCTGCCTTCATCAAGAAAGCTCCTCGGTTCAACTTTTGTCGCGGCAATTTCAGCCGCCGTCCTGCTCACTATCGTGGTGCTTCCTGCGGAATACGGAATCGACCCGACGGGTATCGGGCGGGTACTTCGGTTGACTGAAATGGGCGAAATCAAGATGCGTCTTGCGGCCGAGGTTGCCGCCGATTCGAAAGTTGCCGTGACCCCTGCGTCCACGCCTGAGATACCGGTGGCTTCAACAATCACCGGTGCTTCGACCGTTTCGGCGCCAACTCCCGCTTCGAACATCGCGTCGCCAGCAGCTGCGACAGGGGCCGTTGCCGATGCGAGCAGCTGGCGCGACGAATTCAGCTTCACGCTGGCCCCTGGCGAGGGAACCGAAGTCAAGATGCGTATGAAGGAGGGTGAGAAGGCCTTCTATTCCTGGGTGGTGGCAGGCGGCGTCGTGAATTACGACACCCACGGCGACAGTGGCGGCCGATCCCTTAGCTACGTCAAGGGGCGGGGGATAGCGGCGGACGAAGGCGAATTGGTAGCGGCGTTTACCGGCAACCATGGCTGGTACTGGCGCAATCGTGGCGCGGCCGGCGTGAAGCTGACGTTGAGAACCCGGGGGGCCTATAGCGACATTCAGCGGATGAAATGACGTAGCTGGCGCAGACAATCCCGCGATGCGACAGTGGCGCTGATCCTGGCCTTGCCGAAGGCCGGTGCCATGGCCTCGCCACCCGTCAAAGCGGGGCCGCTGCCCACGCAAGGCCGTGGACAATGGCGACGTTTCGCAGCAAATTGTCTTTGCGACGTGTTCGTTGAAGCCACCACCACTCTCACTGTCCCATGACCGATCCCGCAAATCTCGCCTTGCTGCTGATGGCCGCTTTTGGCGCAGGTGCCCTCAATGCCGTGGCCGGCGGCGGCAGTTTCCTGACCTTGCCGGCGCTGGTGTTCACAGGTTTGTCGCCCGTGGTTGCGAACGCCACCGGGACGGTCGCGTTGTTGCCGGGTTATGTCTCCGGCGCCTGGGGTTTTCGCGAAGACCTGCAGGCGCCGCCGGGCCTGACCTTGCCCCGCATGGCCGTGCTCAGTGTGGCGGGCGGCGCGGCAGGTGCGATGCTGCTGCTGGTCACCGACGATCGGACCTTTCGCGTCCTGATCCCGTGGTTGCTGCTGGCGGCCACGGCCATGTTTGCGGCCGGCCCGGCCTTGGTGCGGCGCATGCGATCGCTCGGAGATGGCACACCGTCAACGGGCCGCGCCAGCATCGGCGTGATGCTGGTCGCGGTATACGGTGGTTATTTCAATGGCGGCCTGGGCATCCTGCTGCTGGCTTTGTTCGGCCTGCTGGGGCAGTCCAACCTGCACGCGGCCAACGGTAGCAAGAACGTCGTATCGGCCTTGCTCACGGCCATTGCGGTGCTGGTCTATGCCGCAGGCGGCCTGGTTGCCTGGCCGCAGGCGCTGTTCATGATGTTGGCGGCCACTGCCGGTGGTTACCTGGGCGCGCGCATGGCGCGTCGATTGCCGGCCCCGGTGCTGCGCGCCGGCATTGTGGCCATCGGGCTGTTGATGTCGGCCATCTTCTTTGTGCGTGGCTGAGGCTGTCGGTCGACGCCAAGGGCAAGTCCTGGTCAATGCGATGCACCGTGTCACAAGGGCCTGCTGGAAGACCGGCCTGTGATCGACCGACGGTATTCATCCGGCGTGGCATCCATCAAGCGGCGAAACATGGCGATGAAGGCAGAGGCGCTGCCATAACCCAGGTCAAGCGCGATGGCCTCCACCTTGTCGCCTGATTCCAGCCGCGGCAGTGCCATGACGACACGCAGACGTTGGCGCCACTGCGCCAGCGACATGCCCAGATCTCGCTGGCAACGCCGCACCAGCGTGCGTTCGGTCGTATGGAATGCCGTTGCCAAGTCGGCCAGACTGCGGTTGTCGGCCGGGTCAGCTTGCAGGGCCTGCAACACCGGGCCCAGCAGCGGGTCTTGCGAATGCGGCAGGTAACTATTGGCGCGGCCTGCCTGCGCCAGCTGGTCGACCAGTACCTGCATCAGCCGCGCCTGCTGCTGCGTGCCGCCGGATTGTGGTGCGCACTGATGCAGACGGTCCAGCAGGGCGCGCATCAGGGGATCCACATTCAGCGCGCAGGCCTTGTCCGGCAATCCGTCGCATGCGTTACGCGCCACATAAAGCGAGCAGTGATGCGCTTCGAGCCGGTTCATGCCAATGTGCTCCACATCGGGTGGCAACCAGATACCGTATTGCGGCGGCGCCAGCAAATGTTGCTGCGTCAGCTTCACTTCCATCACGCCGCTGAACGCGTACACGAATTCTCCCCAGGCATGACGGTGCAGTGGGTACAGCCCCTGTGCCGGCACATGGGCGCTGCGAAACATGATCGGCGCCGGCAGGTTTCGGCTGTTCAGCGCAATCTCGAGCTTTGGTTGCAGGATGGGCATGGGAATGGCAGCTGGCGTGGATGATTTGTCCTGATTGCACTATATCCATCAAGGCTGACAACAGCACAATCCATGGAACATTCAACGAACGGCAACGGAGATGATGCCCATGCGCAAGGCCCTCGACCAGAAAGCTGTGATCTGCATGCTGTTGTTGTGCCTGGTCTGGGCCCTGCAGCAAATCGTGCTCAAGGCCACAGCGGCGGACTTCACGCCTATATACCAACTCGGCCTGCGCTCGGGTGGCGCAGCGATGCTGGTGGTGCTACTCATGGCCTGGCGCGGCGAGCGCATCACGCTGCGCGACGGGACACTGCCCGCCGGCCTGTTGGTGGGTCTGTTATTCGGCCTGGAGTTCCTGCTGGTGGCGGAAGGGCTGCGCCACACGAGCGCGGCACACATGGTGGTGTTCCTGTACACCGCGCCGATCTTCGCCGCGCTGGGTCTGCACCTGCGCCTGCCGGCAGAGCGACTGGCGCCCTTGCAATGGCTGGGCATCATGCTGGCGTTCGGCGGCATCGCCATGGCCTTCCTCGGGCGTGACGCTGCAGGCACGGGCTTTTCGCCTGACATGCTCATGGGTGACTTCATGGGGTTGATGGGCGGCCTGATCTGGGGTGCGACGACGGTGGTCGTGCGCTGTTCCCGGTTGTCGAGCGCACCCGCGACGCAGACGCTTTTGTACCAATTGACAGGCGCGTTCATTTTGCTGACCGGCGTGGCCGTTGCCAGTGGGCAGGCCCACTTCAATCCGACACAGCAGGTCTGGGCCAGCTTGCTGTTCCAGGTGCTGGTAGTGTCGTTCGCGAGCTTCCTGCTGTGGTTCTCACTGTTGCGCACCTACCTGGCATCACGGCTGGGTGCCTTTTCGTTCCTGACGCCTTTGCTGGGAGTCGCGCTGGGTGCAATCTTGCTTGGCGAGACAATCGAGACGCACTTCGTGCTGGGCGCCGTGCCGGTCCTGGCGGGCATTACGCTGGTCAGCGGCCATGGCGCTGTGACGCTGCGCTTGCAGCGCGTTCTGCGGCGCCGTTCGACGAACCGGTCAACGGCGGATGCCGCAGCGCAGACGCCAACTGTATATAAACAGTACTCGTGAATGGAGAATCCGTCATGTCCAACACGCTCGAAAACCTGATCGATCTGGCTCAGTTTCCGCTGCCTGACGAGACCTTTCGCGCGCGCTGCAAGCAGTCGCTGGACGATGCCGGCGTCTTGGTGTTGCCCCGGTTCCTGACGGCGCAGGCAGTGGCATCGGTGCAGCGTGAAGGTGAGCAACACCGCCATCTGGCGTACTACACCGCCAGCACGCACAATATTTTTCTGAAACCGACCGATCCGCAGTTTCCTGCGGACCATCCGCGCAACCGCGCGGTGGCGTCATCGAAGGGTTGCATCACGACCGACCAGGTCCCGCCGGACTCGCCGTTGCACGTGTTGTATGAGGCGCCAGCGTTCAGGGAGTTTCTATCTGCCGTGCTCGGGGCAGCCGAACTGCACGCCTACTCCGACCCTTTGTCGTCGGTGAACCTGCATTTCGCGGACGAGGGCCAGGAACTGGGCTGGCATTTCGACAATTCGTCATTCGCCGTGACGCTGATGGTCCAGCCGGCCCAAGCGGGCGCTGTGTTCGAGTATGTCAAGCATGTGCGAAATGCGGACAAGGGCGAGTCGAATTTCGAGCGCTGCGCCGAGGTGCTCGACGCCGCCGTGCCGGTGCAGACGCTGGCAATGGAGGCAGGCGCGCTGGTGCTGTTTCGCGGGCGCAATGCGATGCACCGCGTAACCCCGGTGCAGGGCCAGCGTACGCGCATGCTGGCGGTGCTGGCATACAACACCGAACCTGGCATCGCGCTCTCCGAGTCGGCGCGTATGACGTTTTACGGTCGGTTGGGCGTGTGAACTGACGCGGCACAACCCAGTCACCAGCTCTCATCAGGCAACCCCGCGCAAATTGAACGCTGAATCGACCCCGCCGAGAGGCAGGCAGGGCGATCCAGCTTGAGCAATTTCAACGGGCTCCCGCGTCGCGCAACAAGCGCTCCATCGCCTCATAACCGCGCGACCGGGCGAGTTCCAGCGGTGTACGGCCATCGCGGTCGGTGAGTTGGGTGTTCGCTCCGGCGCCGAGCAAGGCGCTGGCAACACGCTGATGCCGTGGACCGCCATCGCCGAGCACGATGGATTCAATCAATGCCGTCCAGTGCAGGTTGTTGACATGGTCGACCGGCGCACCGGCGGCGAGCAACTGGCGCACCACGCCATCATGGCCCAGGTGCGCCGCAGCAATGAGCGCGGTGCCGTCGTAGCGGCTGGTGACCAGCTTGGCGCTCGCTCCATGCGCCAGCAATACGCGCAAGGTTTCCTCGTCGTCGGCGACTGCGGCAATGGTCACCGCGTCATACCTGTCCTTGTCCAGCGTGGCCGTATTCGCGCCTGCTGCGATCAACGCGGCAACCGCCGTACGCTGGCGGGCAAAAGTGGCGACATGCAGCGGTGTGCGGCCATTGCTGTCCACCTGCCCGACAGCATTGGACGAAGACGTGGACAGGGCCGGGATCGCCGCCACGTCGCCGTTCTGGGCTGCGGCGTGCAGGCCGGTGTACGCGGAGATTTCGCGTGCTGACGGCGCGGTCTGCGCGCCAACTGACGTCGGTTCGATAGCGTAGACAAGAATCGCCAGGGCGACGACCTTCGCTGTGTGGGTCATGCCTGATTTCTCTGGAATCATTTCAGAACCTCCCTGGCCTTTTCGCGTGCCGCGATCAATCAGCGCACACGCCGTGAATAGAGTTCGGTGATGGGCCACATTTTGCGTCACACCGTCGCAATGCGAATCAGGTTTGTCGTGCCGGGTGTGCCAAACGGCATGCCGGCAATGGTCACGATGAACTGCCCGGCCTCGGTGAAGCCATCACGCCGCGCGACCTCGCTGGCGCGTTGCGTCATCTGATCCACATCGGCCACATCGCCAATGTGCACTGAATGCACACCCCAGACCAGGGCGAGCCGCCGAGCGGTCGACAGGACAGGTGTCAGGCTCAGGATGGGGGACTCCGGTCGCTCACGCGCCGCGCGCAAGCTGGTGTGGCCGGAACTGGTGTAACAGACGATGGCAGCGGCCTGCAGCAGGGCGACGGCGTGGCGCATCGCGCAGCACACAGCTTCGGCCACGTCGCCACCAGGGCGCGCCTGGGTATGGGATGCGTCGATCAACTGGCGATATTGCGGGTCGGCTTCTACCTGCTCGATGATGCGGTTCATCATGTCGACCGCCACCACCGGGTATTTACCAGACGCGGATTCGGCCGATAACATCACCGCGTCGGCGCCGTCGTAGATTGCGGTGGCCACGTCGGAAGCTTCAGCGCGTGTGGGCACCGGGCTCTCGATCATCGACTCGAGCATCTGCGTGGCGACAATGACCGGCTTGCCCAATCTGCGGCAGGTACGTACGATGCGCTTCTGGATGGTCGGTACCTGTTCCGCCGGCATTTCCACGCCCAGGTCGCCACGCGCCACCATCACTGCGTCGGTCAGCGCCACGATCTCGTCGAGCCGTTCCACCGCCGAGGGCTTTTCGAGCTTGACGACAATGCTGGCCCGCTCGCCAATCAGCGCGCGCGCCTCGGAGACATCCTCGGGGCGTTGCACGAACGACAACGCGATCCAGTCGGCGCCCAGTTCCAGCGCAAAAGCCAGATCGCGGTGATCCTTTTCCGTCAACGCCGTGATCGGAAGCACGACGCCGGGTACGTTGACACCTTTGCGTTCTGACAACTTGCCGCCGACAAGCACGCGGGTGTCAGCGAAGTCCTTGCCGCAGCGCTCGACGACAAGGCGCAGCTTTCCGTCATCAAGCAGCAGTTCGGCGCCTTCAACCAGGGCTGCGAAGATCTCGGGATGCGGCAACGTGGCACGTTTCGTATTGCCCGGCTTCGGGTCCAGATCGAGACGCAAGCTATTGCCAGGTTCGAGCAAAATCGGGCCGTCAGCAAATGTGCCCACACGCAGCTTGGGGCCCTGCAGGTCGGCCAGGATGCCGATGGGTCTGCCAGTCTCTTTCTCCAGTGCGCGCAGGGTCTCGAACCGCAGCTGATGATCGGCATGCGCGCCATGGCTGAAATTGAGTCGGAATACATCGACGCCGGCCATGAATAGCTGGCGCACGATGGCAGGATCGGAACTGGCCGGTCCGAGCGTTGCAACAATCTTGGCGTTGCGGGTTCTGCGCATGGTGTTTCTTTCTTTTTAGGGCGCGTCGATCAGGATGGCGCGGAAGTCATTGACGTTGGTCAGCGTGGGGCCGGTGATCACCGAGTCGCCCAACGCTTCGAAGAAACCGTGGCCGTCGTTATTGTCCAGCCGCTCAAGGGGTGGCATGCCCAGCGCCCAGGCGCGCGCCAGTGAATCCGGTGTGACGATAGCGCCTGCTATTTCTTCCTGGCCGTCGACACCGTCGGTGTCACCCGCAAGGGCGCGGATCTGGGGATGGCCGCCTAGCACGATGCCCATGGACAGCAGGCATTCAACGTTGCGACCGCCGCGGCCCTTGCCACGCACCGTCACGGTGGTTTCCCCACCCGACAGCAGTACGCACGGCGCGGACACGGGTTGTCCATGACGGGCCACCTGCAGTGCGATGCCTGCCAGCACCTTGCCGACGTCCCGCGCTTCACCTTCGATGGCGTCGCCCAGGATGTAGGGTGTGACGCCGGCGCCGCGGGCCACGGCAGCGGCTGCTTCCAGTGCCATCTGCGGGGTGGCGATGATGCGGGTTTCGCTGCGCGCCAGGCGAGGGTCATCGGGTTTGATGGATTCACCATCGCCGCTGGTCAACACCTGCATCACCGCTGCTGGCAAGTCAATGCCATAACGTCGCACGATGGCCAACGCGTCGGCGCAGGTCGTGGGATCGCCAACCGTAGGGCCGGAGGCGATGTCGATCGGGTTGTCGCCCGGTACGTCCGAGATCAGCAGCGTCAGCACGCGCGCCGGATGGCAAGCTGCGGCCAGGCGGCCGCCCTTGATAGCCGAGAGATGGCGGCGTACACAGTTCATTTCGCTGATGGTGGCGCCGGACTTGAGCAACGCGCGGTTGACCTCCTGCTTGTGCTCCAGCGTCAAGCCCGGAAGTGGCAGTGGCAGCAGCGACGAGCCACCGCCCGAGATCAGGCACAACACAAAGTCTTCCGGGCGCAAGCCCTGCACCAATTCAAGCAGGCGCTGCGCCGCCACAAGGCCGGCGGCGTCGGGTACCGGATGGGATGCCTCGACGATCTCGATATGCTCACAAGGCACGGCATAGCCGTATCGGGTGACGACAAGGCCCGCGAGTTTCGATTTGTCTCCCGTCCAGTGCTCTTCCGCGGCATGTGCCATCGCCGCCGAAGCCTTGCCGGCTCCGATCACGACCAGGCGGCCGCGCCCCAATTCGGACGGATGGGGCAAATGCGCTGGAATACACAGGGACGGTTGTGCCGAGGCGACCGCTGCTGCAAACATGTGCAGCAGCAGGTCGTTTCCCCGCAATGGATTCGGCGGGGTGGACAGGTCCATCGCGGATGGTCCAGCCATTGCCTCAGCTGGCTTTCTGGCCGATTTCGAAGTTCGACAATTTTTCCAGGGCACGCACCATGCCCGAGTGATCCCAGGCGGCGCCGCCATGCGAAATGCAGGCGCTGAACAATTGCTGTGCGGTTGACGTGGCAGGCAGGGCCAGACCCAGCGCCTTGGCCGCGCCCAACGCAAGGTTCAAGTCCTTCTGGTGCAACGCAATGCGAAAACCGGGGTCGAAAGTGCGCTTGACCATGCGCTCACCCAGGATGTCGAGAATGCGTGAGGTCGCCAGGCCACCCATCAGCGCCTGCCGGACCTTGGCCGGGTCGGCACCAGCCTTGGACGCAAACAGCAGGCCTTCTGCCACCGCATTGATGGTCAGCGCCACCACGATCTGGTTGGCCACCTTGCAGGTCTGGCCGTCGCCGCTGGCGCCTACCAAGGTGATGTTCTTGCCCATCACCTCGAACACCGGCTTGATGCGCTCGAATACCTCGGGTTTGCCCCCGACCATGATCGACAGTGCCGCGTTCTTCGCGCCCACGTCGCCGCCAGACACCGGCGCGTCCAGATAGTCGCAGCCCAGCGCCTCGATCTTCTTCGCGTATTCCTTGGTCTCGACCGGCGAGATCGACGACATGTCGACCACAGTCTTGCCGGCGCTCAAGCCTTTTGCCACACCGGTCTCACCAAACAAGGCTTCACCCACGTCAGGGGTATCGGGCACCATCAGAATGATGATGTCGGCGCGTTGTGCGACGCCTTTTGCGTCCACGCATTGCGTGGCGCGGCTGTCGGCGATCTCCGCCGGGACCTTGCTGCGGGTGTACACGAACAGCTGGTGGCCCGCCTTGATGAGGTGGCCCGCCATCGGCGTACCCATGATGCCCAGGCCGATGAAGCCGATCTTGAGAGATTGTGTTGTCATTGTGTTGCTCCTTGTCTGATGTGTCTCTAGGTTCGATGCGAGCGGATTCAGCTGGCCAACTGTTTTCGCCAGCCCAGACCGGCCTCGGTCGTGGTCGCCGGTTTGTATTCGCAGCCGATGTGGCCCTTGTAGCCAATGCGGTCCAGGTGCGCGAACAGGAAGGCGTAGTTGATCTCGCCGGTTCCGGGTTCGTTGCGCCCGGGGTTGTCGGCCAGCTGCACGTGGCCGATGCGCGCGAGTTGCTTTTGCATTGTGGCGGCCAGTTCACCCTCCATACGCTGCATGTGGTAAATGTCGTACTGCACGAATGCATTATCGAAGCCGACCTCGTCCAGGATGGACAGCGCCTGTGTCGTACCGGTGAGGTAGAAGCCGGGAATGTCGAAGCTGTTGATCGGCTCGACCAACAGGCGCAGCCCTGCAGCTTTCAGTGCCGCAGCGGCGAAGCGCAGGTTGTCGACCACGGTCTTGCGCAACACATCGGGTGCCACGCCTTCGGGCGCTTTTCCAAGCAGGCAGTTGAGCTGGGGTACGCCCAGGATCTTGGCGTATTCGATGGCCTTGGCCACGCCGTCGCGAAACTCGGCCACGCGATCAGGATGGCAGGCGATGCCACGCTCGCCCGCGTCCCAGTCACCTGCGGGCAGGTTGTGCAGCACCAGATTTAGCTTGTGGGCTTCGAGCCGGTTTTTGATCTCTTCGGCCGGCCAGGCATAAGGGAACAGAAATTCGACGGCGTCGAAACCAGCCTTGGCGGCGTGCTCGAAACGGTCCAGGAAGGCATGCTCGGTGAAGAGCATCGTCAGGTTGGCGGCAAATTTAGGCATTCGGGTTTCCTTTCAGTCGAGCATGGAGACGGCGGTGGGAACGTCGGCACGGCTGGTAGCAAGTTCCTCGAACTCGACGACGTTGTCGATCTCGGTCCCCATGGCGATATTGGTCACACGCTCCAAAATGATCTCGATCATCACCGGCACCTTGAATTCCACCATCCAGGCTTCGGCCTGCTTGATGGCGGGTGCGATCTCTTCCTGCTTGTGCACACGGATCGCCTTGCAGCCCAGGCCCTCGACCACGGCGACGTGGTCCACGCCATAACCGTGCGTCACCTGCTCGGGCGACACGTTGATGTTCTCGAAGGCCAGTTGCACGCAGTAGTCCATCTCGAAACCACGCTGGCTCTGGCGAATCAGGCCGAGGTAGCTGTTGTTGACGACGACATGGATATACGGCAGCTTGAATTGCGCACCGACGGCCATCTCCTCGATCATGAACTGGAAGTCGTAGTCGCCGGACAAGGCCACGATCTTGCGTGAAGGGTCGGCCGCGCGCACGCCGAGCGCCGCGGGGATGGTCCAGCCCAGCGGGCCGGCCTGGCCGCAGTTGATCCAGTGGCGCGGGTGGTAGACATGCAGGAACTGGGCGCCGGCGATCTGGCTCAGGCCGATCGTCGAGATATAGGTGACATCCTTGCCAAAGGCGTTGTTCATGCACTGGTAGACACGTTGCGGCTTCATGGGCACCGTGTCGTAATTGGTCTTGCGCAGGAACTCAACCGAGCCTTTGCGTTTCTGGCATTCCTTGACCCAGGTCGACCAGTCGCGCAGCTTGCCGGCGGCTTTCCACTCCTGGGCGATAGCCACGAACAGTTCGAGCGCGGCCTTGGCATCGGACACGATGCCGTAGTCGGGTGCAAAGACGCGGCCGATCTGGGTCGGCTCGATGTCGACGTGGATGAACTTGCGGCCTTTGCAATAGACCTCGGGGCTGCCGGTATGGCGATTGGCCCAGCGGTTGCCGATGCCGAGCACGAAGTCGCTTGCCAGCATGTTCGCATTGCCGTAGCGGTGGCTGGTCTGCAGACCGCACATGCCGGCCATCAGTGCATGGTCGTCTGGAATGCTGCCCCAGCCCATAAGGGTCGGAATCACTGGAATGCCGGCGATCTCGGCGAACTGCTGCAACAGATCGGTTGCATCCGCATTGATGATGCCGCCACCGGCCACGATCAGCGGCTTGTCGGATGTATTGAGCATCTCCAGCGCCTTCTCTATCTGCTTGCGCGAGGCGGTGGGCTTGTAGACCGACATCGGCTCGTAGGTGTCAATGTCGAATTCAATCTCGGCCATCTGCACGTCGAACGGCAGGTCGATCAGCACCGGGCCGGGACGACCCGAGCGCATCAGGTGAAAGGCCTGCTGGAAGGCGCGTGGTACCTGGGCCGGCTCGAGCACGGTGGTGGCCCATTTAGTGACGGGTTTGGCGATCGACGCAATGTCCACCGCCTGGAAGTCTTCCTTGTGCAAACGCGCCCGCGGTGCCTGGCCGGTGATGCACAGGATGGGAATACTGTCGGCCTGGGCCGAATACAGGCCCGTGATCATGTCGGTGCCTGCCGGGCCGGAGGTGCCGATACACACGCCGATGTTGCCGGCCTTGGCGCGGGTGTAACCCTCGGCCATGTGGGATGCGCCTTCGACGTGGCGCGCCAGCACATGGGCGATCGTCTGGCGCTCGCGCAATTGCGCGTAGAGCGGGTTGATGGCTGCACCCGGAACACCGAACGCCTGGGTCACACCTTCTTTTTCCATCACCAGTACAGCGGCCATTGCGGCCTTCATCTTTGCCATGGAGATCTCCTTGAATAGTTGAGGCCGATGGTCACGCAGTCGCGCTCCCGCGTGAACCCAAATCCATCGATAACAACTATTCCGTGGCGGCATAATGGTGTGATTCGAGAGGGTGTACATGGATCGCGTCTTCAGCCTTCAGTTGTTCATTCGTGTGGTCGAAACTGGTAGCTTCAGCCGTGCTGCCGAAGAATTCGGCATCACGCAGCCCACGGTGACCAAGGCCCTGGCGGCGACCGAAAAGCGGTTGGGTGCACGGCTGCTGCATCGATCCACACGCGGTGTGACGCCGACTGAAGTGGGTCAGCGGTATTACGAACGGTGCTTGAGCATTGCCCGCGAAATCGACGAGGCCGAGAACGTGGCCGCCCTGGTGCAAAGCGAAATGGGTGGCACGATGCGCATCAGCACCTCGGTCGCGTTTGGCCGGCGCGTGATGGTTCCGCTGGTGCTGCGTTACATGCGGCTGCACCCCAAAGTGATGGTGGATCTGAGCTTTGACGACCGTTACGTCGACCTGGTCGAACAGGGTGTGGATGTGGCGCTGCGCATGGGACGGCTGGCCGATTCGACGCTGGGCGCGCGTTACCTGGGCATCAACCCCTGGCTGATGGTGGCCTCAAAGGACTATCTCCATACGCGTGGTGCGCCGCGCAAGGCCGGTGATTTGTCAGCACACGACTGCCTCATCTATAGCAGCGTACAGGGTGATGCCCGCTGGAGCCTGACGCTTCCGAACGGCAATGAGCGATCGGTGCCGGTGAAAGGGCACTTGCGCTCGAACAGTCTGTCTGCAGTACTCGATGCGGCCACGGCCGGTTTGGGGCTGGCGATCCTGCCTTGGTATGTGGCGGGCCCGTCGCTAGCGGGTGGCCAGGTACAACAGGTGCTGAACGACCATCGACTACCCACACAGGATCTGCACGCTGTGTTTCCCTCGCCCAAGCTGGTTCCCGCCAAGGTGAGCCAGTTCATTGATTGGCTGGCCGGGGAGTTCGAAGGAGAATGGTGGTTGCGCGTGAGTTGATCGCGGCCCTGGATCGACGCTCCGCTCCGATCCAGGGCCAATAAGCGCGTTCGCCCGAGAATGTCACGGCGGCACTTTCGGGCGAACGGTTGCCGAGCGGTAGCCGGCAATGACGTCTGCGCTTCAAGTCATCAATGCGCTTCGGCGGCCTTGGCTGCTTCGATGGCACCTGCTTCGGCGGCCTTCCCTCCGTTGAAGAAGAAGTTCAGGATGACCGCGGTGACGGCGCTCAGCAGGATGACGGACTCGAGCAACGGGTGCAGGCCATGGGCCATCGATGATGCCGCCGGCCACGCAGACATAACGGCTGCGCACACCGGTGACACCGACCAGACCCACGTTGTGCGAGAAGCTGGTGTAGGGGAAGGTGTTGAAGATCCCGCCGATCAAAGTGCCCAGACCGTCGGTCCGCAGGCCTGCCGTCAGCTCCGTCTGGTTGATCTTCTTGCCGGTGATGTCGAACGAGAATGGCAGCACCGCGTCGAACCAACCGGCCTTGGCAACATTGTCAAAGCCCGTTTTCCCGGTGGCCACTGCCACGGAGTTGGCATCGCAGTCCACACAAGGTGGGCCCGCGGCGATGCTGCCCAGACTGTATACACTTTTTTCAAAAATGTGTATGCGAGTTGTCCCTTGAAGAATTCAGCTCCCACGGTAGGTGCTGTAACACCAGGGCAGAGAGACCCGCCTGCCGGCCGCGGGGCGACCGTGCATGTCCAGAACGTGGGTGCTGAGGTGGCCCATGGAAACTCCTTGCTGGGGATACCGGTAATCTGCGGTGTGGATGTTTGCGAAAATGACAATAAAGTGTATACACTGTTGGATTGCGCGGTCAAGTTCGACTGCCACCTTGAGAGTTTCACCATGGCCACGACCAAGTCCCGTTTGAAGTTGATCGATCCGAATGCGGTGGCCCCGCCGAGCTCGGCCATCAATATGGCCGATCGCATCGTCGCGTCAATCACCGGCGCGATCGTCGAACGTCGCCTCGTGCCCGGTACCAAATTGGCCGAGCAGAAGATCGCAGATATCTTCAAGGTCTCGCGCACCATCGTGCGCCAGGCCTTGATCCAGCTCGGACGGGGCCGGCTCGTCACATTGGAAAAGGCGCATGGCGCGTATGTCGCGATGCCCAGCATCGAGGAGGCGCGTCAGGTTTTCGAGATGCGCAACATGGTGGAGTCGGCCATGGTGCGACAGTTATGTGCCCGCATCACCGATGCGCAGGTGGCGCAGTTGAAGGCCCACCTTGTCCAGGAGCGCCAAGCCGTGAAACGGGGCGACGTGGCAATGCGCACGCGTCTGTTGGCCGATTTTCACGTCGTGCTCGCGCAGTTGCTGGGCAATGATGTGCTGGCCGAATCGCTGCGTGATCTGCTTAATCGTTCGCAACTGATCTCGCTGATGTTCCAGTCGTCTCATTCGGCCGATGAATCGCAGCGTGAGCACGAACTGGTGGTCGATGCGATCGAGCGGCGCGACGCGAGCGCCGCTGCTCGCCTGATGACCAACCACATCACCAGCGTCGAAAGCAATCTTCGGACCGACCCGCAGGCGGCTGACCTGTCGCAGATCCTGCGCAACCCCGATTGACCCCGCGCGATGGCTTGCGGTCGCGTAGCGAGGTCATTGATTTACACAAAATTTGGAGTTCACGATGTTGACACTGGAGCAAATTAACGCCGCCAATCAGGAAGGATTCACACAATTGCTGGACGGCACCTACGAGCACTCGCCCTGGATCGCCGAAGCAGCATGGTCGCTACGTCCGTTCGCCAGCCTTGTGCAGCTCAAAGCGGCTTTGGCGCGAGTGGTTCGGGAGTCGGGGCCTGACAAGCAACTGGCCCTTATCCGCGCCCACCCTGAACTGGCAGGCAAGGCCATGGTCAGCAAGTCGCTGACGGCCGAGTCCACAAATGAACAAGGCAAGGCCGGCCTGACGGACTGCACGCCGGAGGAGTTTGAAAAGATCCAGCGGCTTAACTCTGACTACAACGAAAAGTTCGGGTTCCCGTTCGTGCTCGCCGTACGCGGGCCGCGCGGATTGGGGCTGGCAAAGGCCGAGATCATCGCCACATTCGAACGACGACTGGGCAACCATGTCGACTTCGAGCGCGCGGAATGTCTGCGCAACATCCACCGCATTGCAGAAATCCGGCTGAACGACAAGTTCGGCTTCGCGCCAGATCTGGGCAACCAGGTCTGGGACTGGGCCGAGCGGCTGGCCGCGCACAGCGACTCGCCATACGCCGAACGTGGCGAGTTGACCGTCACCTACCTGACCGATGCACATCGCGCCTGCGCGCAGCGTCTGGCGCACTGGATGCGTACAGATTGCGGCTTCGACGCGGTACAGATTGACGCCGTCGGCAATGTGGTCGGCATCTATCACGGCTCTGCCCCTGAGGCGAAACGATTGATGACCGGCAGCCACTACGACACGGTGCGCAATGGTGGCAAATACGACGGGCGTCTCGGCATTCTGGCTCCCATGGCCTGTGTGCGCGAGTTGCACCGCGCGGGTCGGCGATTGCCGTATGGCTTCGAGGTGGTCGGTTTTGCCGAGGAGGAAGGGCAGCGCTACAAGGCTACCTTTCTAGGTTCCGGCGCATTGACCGGGAACTTCGATCCGCGTTGGCTGGAGCAGACCGATGCCGACGGCGTCACGATGCGCGAGGCGATGCAACATGCGGGCCTTTGCATCGATGACATAAGCAAGCTCAAGCGCGACGCGGCTCAATATCTCGGCTTCGTCGAAGTGCATATCGAACAGGGGCCGGTGCTCAACGCGGCCGACCTGCCGCTGGGAGTCGTAACGTCCATCAACGGAAGCGTGCGTTACATGGGAGAGATTGTCGGCATGGCAAGCCACGCGGGTACGACACCCATGGACCAGCGCCGAGACGCTGCAACCGCTGCCGCCGAATTGGCATTGTTCGTAGAGCGGCGTGGCGCGGCCGTACCCAATCTGGTCGCGACCATGGGCATGTTTGAAGTGCCCAGCGGATCCGTCAACGTGGTGCCGGGGCGCTGCACGTTCAGTATCGACGTACGAGCCACAACGAACGACGTACGCGATGCCTGTGCTGACGAGGTGCGCGTAGAACTCGCGCATATTTGCGAGCGCCGCGGGGTCAGTTTCAAATTGGAAGAAATCATGCGCGCGGCCGCTGCGCCGTCTGCGCCCGTCTGGATGCAACGCTGGGAGCGCGCAGTCGATATGCTGGGCGTGCCGCTGTTTCACATGCCCAGTGGTGCTGGCCATGACGCGATGAAGCTGCATGAAATTTTGCCGCAGGCCATGCTCTTCGTTCGCGGGCTCAACGCGGGCATCAGCCACAACCCACTCGAATCCATCACGAACGACGACGCCGACCTGTGCGTACGTGCGTTTCAAAACCTGCTTGACCAACTTGCAACGGAACTGTCATGACATCGACTGAATTCAACCAACTCGACGCCTGGATCGATACCCATTTCGACCAGGAAGTGCAATTTCTGCAGGCTCTGGTGCGTGTGCCGACCGACACGCCGCCGGGAAACAATACGCCGCACGCCCTGCGCACGGCGGAACTGCTGCAGGAATTCGGTTTCACGGCCGAGCAGCATGAGGTGCCGGAGCAAATCGTCAGCGCGGCGGGCCTGGAATCGATCACCAACCTGGTTGTGCGCCGCAAGTATGGCGACGGCAAGACTATCGGGCTCAATGCCCATGGCGACGTGGTCCCGCCAGGCGAGGGTTGGACCCATGATCCTTATGGTGGAGAGGTATCGAACGGCAAACTTTATGGTCGTGCCGCGGCCGTCAGCAAATGCGACTTTGCCACTTTCACTTACGCGACCCGTGCCATCGAAGCGCTTGAGCGACCGCTCAAAGGCAGCGTCGAGCTCTATTTCACCTACGACGAGGAATTCGGCGGCGAACTGGGCCCGGGCTGGTTGTTGGAGAAAGGTTTTGCCAAACCGGACCTGCTGATCGCTGCCGGCTTCAGCTACCAGGTCGTGACCGCCCACAACGGTTGCCTGCAGATGGAGGTGACGGTGCACGGCAAGATGGGGCATGCGGCGGTGCCCGACACCGCGGTGGACGCGCTGCAGGCGGCGAACCGGATCCTGACCGCGCTGTATGAACAGAACACGCTGTTCAAGCAGGTGACGAGCAAGGTCAAGGGCATTACCCATCCCTACCTGAACGTCGGCCTGATCCAGGGGGGCACCAACACGAATGTGGTGCCTGGCACCGTCGTGCTCAAGCTCGACCGCCGCATGATTCCTGAAGAGAATCCGACCGAGGTGGAAGCCACGTTGCGGCGCATCATTGCCGATGCAGTCTCCGATTCACCTGGCATCACGATCGACATCAAGCGTTTGCTGATGGCCCACGCACTCGCGCCGCTGGCAGGCAACCAGCCCTTGGTGCAGGCCTTGTGCAAACATGCCAGCGAGATATTTGGCGAGTCCATCGAGGGTTCGGGAACGCCGCTTTATACGGACGCCCGGCTTTTCAGCGAGCAGGGCATTCCGGCCGTGTTGTACGGTTGCGGTCCGCGCACGGTGCTCGAGAGTAATGCCAAGCGTGCCGATGAACATATCGATCTTGAAGACCTGCGGCGTGCAACCAAGGTTGTGGCGCGGACCTTGGCGCAATTGCTGGAATGAATTTTGGCGGACCACACATGAAATCTCTGTCGATCGATCCGTATCCGCGTAACCTGCTGGGGCATGGGCGGCATCCACCGCACGCCCAGTGGCCAGGCCAGGCGCGCGTCGCGGTGCAATTTGTGCTGAATTTCGAGGAGGGCGCGGAAAACAGCGTCTTGCATGGCGACGCCGCGAGCGAGCAGATCAATTCCGAGATGTTCAACCCACCGGCGTTTACGGCACGCCACCTGAGTATGGAGAGTGTCTACGAATACGGCTCGCGGGTCGGTGTGTGGCGCATCCTGCGTGAATTCGAACGACGTGCGCTGCCAGTCACCATATTCGGCGTCGGCATGGCGCTCGAGCGTTGTCCCGAGATTACGGCAGCATTTGGCGAACTCGGACACGAGATCGCATGTCACGGTTGGCGCTGGATCGGGCATCAGAACATGGACGAGGATACCGAGCGCGCACACATGGCACGCGCAATGGCAGCCATCGAGCGATTGACCGGGACACGTGCATTGGGTTGGTACACCGGGCGCGACAGCCCGAATACACGTCGCCTGGTGGCCGAGTTCGGCGGCTTCGAATATGACAGCGACTATTACGGCGATGACCTGCCGTTCTGGCTGCAGGTCAGGAAAAGTGATGGGCAGCTCGCGCCGCACCTGGTCGTGCCCTACACGCTGGACACCAACGATATGCGTTTTGCCTCGCCCCAGGGATTTTCGAACGGTGACGACTTTTTCCAGTACCTGCGCGACGCCTTCGATGTGCAATACGCCGAGGGTGACGAACGGCCGAGCATGATGAGCATCGGCATGCATTGCAGGCTGCTCGGGCGGCCAGGGCGGATGCGCGGTTTGCAGCGCTTTCTGGACCATATCGAGCGGCACGACCGGGTCTGGGTCACACGCCGGATCGACATCGCACGGCATTGGAAGCAGGTGTTTCCGTTCGCCGCGGAAAAGGCCTTTATCTGGGAGTCCGCGTAGTCACGATGAGACCGACTGGTGCCCAGGATCGGCTTTGCCGGTGGTCGATCCGGGCCAGCTTCAGCGTGTCGTCTGGTTGCCGGACAGCAGGCGCAGTTGCCGTGTCGCGCATTGAACGCCATCGAGCACTGGCATGGTGCAACGCTTTTGCAGCGCCTCGGCATAACCGCATAACACGGCACCCGCCAACACGATCACCTGCGCGCCCTCACTGCGCATCCCGTCAATCGCCGAAGTCAGAACGTCAAGAAGTTCCGGGACTGTGCCCTTCGCATCCGCTCCGAAAGCTGATGGCGCTTCCGGTGCGGCGTAGGCGACCACGCGCGAGCTGATACCGATCTGTGCCACGCGGTCCCTGTACAGCGGCAATATGGACGTGCCGAGTGTCAGCAAGCCGATCCGCTTGGCGTGCAGGCAAGCCGTCAACAACGCGGCTTCGGTCATGCCGACGACCGGCAGGGTGGGGAATTGTTCGCGCAACAACACGGCGGCACCGTCGAGTGAAATGGCGAGCAGGATGGCGTCATGTTTTGAGGCGTGCTGGTGCGCCAAGAGTTGGACGTTGGAATTCGCTTGCTGCAAATCCGTCGCTGTTCGCACCACAGCCGGACTGCCTACGGCTGTCACGGCTGTCAAAGTGTCGTGCGCGTCGAGCGCACAACGCGCCGACGCCGCGAGCCGCTCGGTGATATGGGCCGACGAGTTGGGGTTGATCAACAGCAGTCGCACGGGCAAGTCCCACAGATCACGATTTGAAGATCGATTCGAGATCCACGTCTTCGGAGGATGCATCCAGTTTCAGGCTGCCTTCGATGTGCTTGAGGTGCTCCAGCATCAGCTTCTCGGCGCGTGGCGCATCGCGATGGGCAATGGCGTCGATGATCTCGGAGTGCTCGTCTGCCCGGCAGGTTGTGGCTGTTGGTGCGTCGTACAAAAAGATGATCAGGCAGGTCAGGGACGACAGTTCCCGCATGCTGCGTGCCAGCGCCGAATTGCCGGCCAGGTCGGCCAGCAACATGTGAAAGTCACCGGACAGGCGCACGATCGCACGCTTGTCATCGCGCCGGCGCGCGTCAACTTCCAGTTCCTGCTGCTGGCGCAAGCGGGCGATGCGCTCCGGTGTCAAGGTGTCTATCAGGCGACGCAGCACGGCGGGCTCGATCAGGCGCCGCGCCTCGAACACATCATGTGCCTGCTCGATGGATGGCTTGGCCACAAATGCGCCGCGCTGCGGATACAAGTCCACGATTTGTTCGTGGGACATCCTGTTCAACACCTCGCGCACCCGTGCACGGCTGACATCGAAAATTTCCGCCAACCGCTCCTCGACCAACTTGGTACCCGGTGGCAGTCGATGTTCGAGGATGGCCGCATAGATGCGTTCGTAAATCGTGTCGTTGGTGTTTTCCCGCTCCAGTCGGGCGATCGGGGTTGCCTTGCGTGCGTTGCGGGTCATGGTCGAGCTCGATTTATCCGTGGCTTTGGGGTGATCATCGATCGACTCGACCTTGCTGCTGCTTCGCGCAGCAGGTCGCGGTTTGGATGAACGCATGCCAAAGATTTTATCGAGCGCGGGTGTGTTCATCGGTTCATGCCCAATCAAATAGCTGGCCCCAGCCACGAATGACCTTGGGATCGGCGCCAACGGCCCGCAACATACCCCAGACGGTGGTACTGACGGTGTCGAGCAATGGAATGCCGAGCCGGGTCTCGATTTGCCCCGCCAGTGGGGCAGCCCGCAGGTTGGTGCAAAAGGTGGTGATGGCCTGCGGACGTGACACGGCTACTTCCACCATCAGGTCTTCCAGACGTTGGGGTTCCACCAGCGCGAAATCATGATTCACCGTGATGCCGAGATGGCGCTCCGTGACAACTTCAATCCCGATGTTGCGGTAATTGTCAACAATCCGTTGCTGTACATCCTCCGTATATGGAGTGACCAGGGCAAGACGGGAAATCTGGCGCAAGGCCATCAGTTCATTGAGCGCGAGCACGGCCGTCGTCGCCTGGATACCGGTGCGATCCTTGATGCGCTCGACCAGGCGTCTGTCGCTGTCGAAACCCAGCCAGCCGGCAGCGGTGCCGCTCCATCCGATCACGTCGACCTTGGCGTCGGCGAGCAGTTCTGCCGCAGCCAGGATCTTGCTGTCGTCGAACTGGCCCAGTCCTTGCGTGGACAAGGATATTTCGGTGACCTTGAAGCGAGAGAAATGTGCACTACAACCCGGCACTACTGCAGCCAATGCACTGGTCAATGGCTCCAGTGATGTGTTGGACGAAGGCGTCAAAACGCCAAGGCGGATCGGTCGGGTCATGGGTGCAGCCTCCTGCGAGCGGGGTGTGGGCAAGCCGAGTGATTGTCTTCAAACCCGGATGTGTCATTATGCCCAATTAGAAAATACTGTCGACATAGGTGTAAACACTATATTCAACAATTAAAGTTTCAACAAGAATGTCGACAAGTGATTCAACTTTATTTGGTGCAATGCACTGAAACGGGGCGGATCGAATGAGCATGTTGAGACACGAATTGGTGCAAACAACTATGAAAACATCATTGTCAGCAATGAAGCGGATTACGTCGACATCAGCGCAACGACCATTGGCGCGTTTCGGAGGTCGCGTATGAGTGTGAAGCCGTTCGACCTTGTGGTCCGGGGCGCCCGCATCGCAACTGCCAGCGATACCTTCGACGCCGACATCGGCGTCATGGACGGCCGGATCGTGCAGCTGGGTGTCGGGCTCGCAGCAGGCACCCGCGAGATCGATGCGGCCGGGCGTGTCGTGACGCCGGGCGGTGTCGACGCCCATTGCCATCTGGATCAGCCGATGGCGCCTCCGATGCGTATGGCAGACGACTTCGAAAGCGGAACACGCTCCGCGGCCTGTGGCGGTACGACGACTGTCATTCCGTTTGCCGCGCAGGAAAAAGACCAATCTTTGCGCGCAGCGGTGGACGACTATCACCGGCGGGCCGAAGGCCGTGCCCATGTCGACTACGCATTCCATCTGATCGTCAGCGACCCGACGCCCGCCGTGTTGAACGATGAGTTGCCGGCATTGATCCAGGAAGGCTACACCTCGTTCAAGATCTACATGACCTACGAAGACCTCAAACTCGACGATGGTCAGATCCTGGATGTGTTGTCGGTAGCGCGCGAGCACGGTGCGATGGCGATGGTGCACGCGGAGAACGCAGACTGCATCGAGTGGCTGACCAAAAAGCTTGAGGCCGCAGGCCGTACCGCGCCCCGATTTCATGCCTTGTCGCGGCCAATGCTCGTGGAGCGCGAGGCCACGCATCGGGCCATTGCCTTGTCCGAACTGGTTGATGTACCGATCCTGATCGTGCATGTATCGGGTCGCGAAGCCGTCGAGCAAATCCGCTGGGCGCGCGCACATGGGCTGAATGTGTTTGCTGAGACCTGTCCGCAATACCTGTTCCTGACAGCCGAGGATCTGGGGCTGGACGATAGTTAACAGGGCGCGCGGTGTATCTGCAGCCCGCCGCCGCGCGACAAGCGCAACCAGGAAGTGATCTGGAACGGACTCAACGACGGCCTGTTCACGCTGCTTTCGTCCGACCATGCGCCGTTCCGTTATGACTCACCAGAAGGTAAGAAGCCTGGCGGCGAAGAGGTGGCGTTCCGCCATATTCCCAACGGAATCCCGGGGCTGGAGACCCGTATGCCGTTGTTGTACTCAGAAGGCGTTCTGGGCGGGCGCATGACGCTCAACCGGTTTGTCGAGTTGACGGCAACCAATCCAGCCAAGGCCTACGGGCTGCACCCACGCAAGGGCACCATCGCCGTCGGCAGCGACGCCGACCTGGTGATCTGGGATGAACGTGATGTCGTGATACGCAACCAGGATCTGCACCACAACGTGGACTACACGCCTTATGAAGGTCGCG
>JBBQJP010000041.1:0-40779 GCA_038326025.1 Burkholderiales bacterium | reverse complement strand
GTTGAGAAAATTGGTGATAATCGCGGGTTACCCGGAAAATGGGCAATCTTAGGATACTGACATGAAACGCACCTACCAACCCTCCAAAATTCGCCGCGCCCGTACCCATGGGTTTCTGGTTCGCATGAAAACCCGCGGTGGTCGCGCCGTTATCAATGCCCGCCGTGCCAAGGGCCGCAAGCGCCTGGCGGTCTGAGCAGCACCGGACTGACGTCCCGCAGCGGTCTCGGCGCAGTGTGGTGCTACGCCTGAAGACGCGCAGCCAGTTCCAGGCTGTGCTGGCAGGTGAGCGGGTGGCCAGTACGACACATTTTGTTTTGCATCGCAATGTCCTGCTCGACATGAGTCGTCCGGCGACTGCAGATCGGCAAGAACCGACTTCCAATGGTCGGCGTGTCGACGCCGACGCAGTCTGGCTGGGGGCCATGGTCCCCAAGCGCTGGGCCAAGCGAGCCGTCACCCGAAATGCAATCAAGCGTCAGATATATAGTGTGAGCGCTGAGGTTGATTTTGATCTGCCCGGTGCGGCCCATGTGGTCAGACTTCGCGCCGTCTTCGATCGAAAGCAATTTGTGAGCGCTAGTTCCGCACCGTTGAAAGCCCAGGTTCGCCAGGAGCTTGTGCGGTTGTTTGGTCTTGTCAAACCACGCCGGGTCGCGTCGACCCCGACGGTGGAGACCCACGCGTGATCAAGTCGGCGTTGGTGTTTTTCGTGCGCGGCTACCGACTGTTGCTCAGTCCCTGGATCGGCAATGCCTGTCGTTTCGAACCCAGCTGTTCTGCTTACGCATTACAGGCACTCGAGTCCCATGGTGCGGCTGCTGGAAGCTACCTCACCGTGGCGCGCCTGGTGCGTTGCCATCCATGGTGCGCCGGCGGTCATGACCCGGTACCGGCGCAAACTCCTCGTCTCTTTGCGTGGTTGAACGCGTCGAATACACACAATAAAACTTTATGAACGATATCCGCCGCACCGTCTTGTGGGTGATCTTTGCCTTTTCCATGATCCTGTTGTGGGACAAATGGCAATTGCACAATGGCAACCCGGCGACGTTCCTGCCTTCGCCTGCCAAGCCTGTGGCGACACAAAGCGCAACTGACACCGCGCCAGCGCCAGCATCGGCCGTTCCATCGGGTGGAGCAGCCATTCCAACGGCAGTGCCAAGCGTAGCTGGCGCGCCTGCAGTTGCACCGCCCGCTGCAGCTCCGACAACGACGAGCCAACAGCCTGCGGGTCAACGCATCGTGGTGCGGACCGACGTGTTGAAGCTGACATTCGACAGCGATGGTGGCTCGCTGATCGGTACTGAAATGCTCAAGCACCTGGACATGGCTGATAAATCCAAGCAGTTTGTGCTGCTGGACCAGACAAACCAACAGGTTTATGTGGCCCAGAGCGGCTTGATCGGCACGGTCGCAGGCGTCAACTTCCCGACCCACAAAACGCCGATGACGGTGACTGGCGCGCAAGACCTGAAGGACGGCGAAAACGAGCGCGTCATCACCTTCACATCGCCCGATGTGGGTGGCGCTACTTTGGTCAAGACCTACACGATTCGTCGCGGCGCTTATGAGATGGCCGTACGCCATTCGGTGACCAACACGGGAAGCACCGAACTTAACGCACAGTTGTATTTGCAGCTGGTGCGTGATGGCAACAAGCCCGTGGGCGAGTCGTCGTTCTATTTCACCTTCACCGGCCCGGCGCTTTACACCGAGGCCAAGAAGTACCAGAAAGTGGACTTCACCGATATCAAGAAGGGCAAGGCGGAATACGAACGCAGCGCCAACAACGGCTACATCGCCATGGTGCAGCACTACTTCGCCAGCGCCTGGGTGTTGCCTGACGGCGTGCAGCGCAGCATCTCGATGGATGCGGTGGATATAGGCTCAACGGTTCCCGATTGCTGCTACCGCGCCACGATGATTGCGCCAATCGAACCCATCGCGCCCGGAGCGACCAAGGCGATTGACGCCAAGTTATTCGCCGGTCCGCAGGAAGAAAAACGGCTTGAAGCGTTGACGCCGGGCCTGGAACTGGTCAAGGACTACGGCTGGTTGACGATCCTGGCCAAGCCCTTGTACTGGTTGCTCGACAAGATCCACAGCTTCCTGGGCAACTGGGGCTGGTCCATCATGGGCCTGGTGCTGCTGCTCAAGATGGCGTTCTACTGGCTCAATGCCAAGGCCTACAGCAGCATGGCCAAAATGAAGGCTATCAGTCCGCGTATCACCGAGATGCGCGAGCGGCTGAAGGAAAACCCGCAGCAGATGCAGCAGGAGATGATGAAGATCTACCGCGAGGAAAAGGTCAACCCCATGGGTGGCTGTTTCCCGATCATGGTCCAGATCCCCGTGTTCATCGCCTTGTACTGGGTTTTGCTGTCGAGCGTCGAGATGCGCAATGCGCCTTGGGCCATGTGGATCCATGATCTGTCGTCGCCTGATCCGTATTTCATACTGCCGATCTTCATGACGCTGACAACCTTGTTGCAGACGGCGTTGAATCCGGCACCACCGGACCCGATGCAGGCCAAGCTGATGTGGTTCATGCCGCTGATCTTCTCGGTGATGTTCTTCTTCTTCCCGGCCGGTCTGGTGCTGTACTGGATAACCAACAACGTGTTGTCGATTGCCCAGCAGTGGATCATCAATACGCGCATGGGTGTGCCGCCGCAGTTCAACCTTCCAAAGTTCTGACGACCAGAGGCGTCAGCCACCAGGGCGCCTCTCTCAACCGCCATGTTGCCGCACCAATCGGACCCCATAGTGGCGATAGCCACTGCACCCGGTCGCGGGGCGGTCGGCATCATCAGGGTGTCGGGCCCGGATCTGGCGCCGGTTATTGATGCCTTGTGCGCACGCCCGCTCAAACCCCGCGAGGCGACTTTCCTGCCTTTTCTGGACGCTGCCGGCGCCGCTATAGACCAGGGGCTGGCCCTGCACTTCCCGGCGCCCCATTCCTTTACTGGCGAAGACGTGCTGGAGTTGCAGGCCCATGGTGGAACCGTGGTGCTGCAATTGCTGCTGGCCCGTTGTCTGGAAGCCGGCCACGCACTTGGCCTGCGGCTGGCGCAGCCCGGAGAATTCACGCAGCGGGCCTTTCTCAATGACAAGATGGACCTAGCGCAGGCCGAGGCGGTAGCCGACCTGATCGACGCCAGCACCGAGACCGCCGCGCGAAGTGCCATGCGCTCTTTGTCCGGTGCGTTTTCGCAGGCGATCGGATCCCTGCTGACGTCCTTGACCGAATTGCGCATGCTGATCGAAGCCACACTGGATTTCCCGGAGGAGGAAATCGATATCCTGCAACGCGCCGATGTGTCTGGCCGCCTGTTGCGCCTGCAGACAGGGCTGGACACCATCGCACGCAATACGCGTCAGGGTGCCTTGCTGCGCGAAGGCATCAAGGTGGTGATCGCCGGTCAGCCCAATGCCGGCAAGTCGTCGCTGCTTAACGCCTTGGCGGGGGCGGAACTGGCCATCGTCTCGTCCATTGCCGGTACCACGCGCGACAAGATCACGCAGACCATCCAGATCGAGGGCGTGCCGCTGCATGTGATCGATACCGCCGGCTTGCGCGACAGCAGTGATGAGATCGAGCAGATGGGCGTGGCCCGTGCCTGGGGTGAGATCGACACCGCGGATGTGGTGTTGTTCCTGCACGACTTGACGCGCGCCCAGCCACGGCCGCAGCGTCCCGGCGCCAGCGCCGAACGGTCGGCTTATGACGCTGCGGACGCCGAAATTGCGCGATCGCTTGCCACGCGACTTCCTGGCGCAGTGCCGGTAATCGACGTGTGGAACAAGTCCGATGCCGCCTGCGTTGCGCTTGACCGGCCTTTCGGCGATAAGCAGGTGTTCCTGTCCGCCAAGACCGGTGATGGCATCGAAGATCTGCGCCGCATGTTGTTGCGTTGTGCCGGCTGGAATGCGGTCCCCGAGGGCCTGTACATGGCACGTGAACGCCATGTCCAGGCATTGCTGCGCGTGTCCCAGCATGTGGCTGCAGCGGCAAGCCATGTTGCAGCGCTGGCTCCGCCGCTCGATCTGGTGGCGGAAGAGCTGCGCCTGGCGCAAAATGCCCTGGGAGAAATCACCGGGGCTTTCGGTGCGGACGATCTGCTTGGTGTCATCTTTTCGCGCTTTTGCATCGGAAAATGACACAGGCGAGCCCACCGTACCGATTGCCATCATTTTTACGGCCAGCAGCCGGAGCTTGAACGGACACGTAATGGCGAGCGCACCTGCACCCCACACCAAGGCAGATATCACGTCTTTGCTCGACGCCATTGCGAATGCCCCGTCCGAGGCCGGGTTGGCGCACGCGTTGACCGTGGCGCAGTGGGATGTTCTGGCAGCCTACATGCAGGCCATGGAAATAGCGGCGGGTCGGATCCTGATTGCGCAGGGTGCTGAAGATCGCACCTTGTATTTTGTCGAGTCCGGCATGCTGACCGTGCATTTTGAAGACGGAGCCGGCAAGATCCGTTTGGCGGCGGTTGGAGCGGGCGCCGTCGTTGGTGAAGGCGGATTTTTTTCCCGCATGGCGCGCAGTGCGACGGTTCAAACCGGCAGCGCGTGCAAATTCTGGACTCTCAGCCCGATGCGGTTCTCCGAACTGGCCAATCGGCAGCCGACGGTCGCCTTGTCGCTTGCCATGGCCTTGGGCGCGATCATGGCGCGGCGCTTGGTAAGCAACCGCAGGAAGATCGCGATTACCTGAGCGCGCAAGAGGCGATCGCTTGCCCGCGCCCGCCTCAATGGCCGGCGTAATCGACCAGCGTGAAAAGTGGCAGACCGGCCTCCTTGAGCCGGGCCGAGCCACCAAGCTCCGGAAGGTCGACGATGGCGGCACCCTCCATGACGATGGCGCCGAGTTTTTCCAGTAACTTTTTGCCCGCCATCATGGTGCCGCCGGTAGCGATCAGGTCATCGATCAGCAGGACCTTGTCGCCTGGTTTGACGGCATCGGTGTGCAACTCGACGGTGGCACTGCCGTATTCGAGCTCGTAAGTTTCGGCCACCGTGGTGAAAGGCAGTTTGCCCTTCTTGCGGATCGGCACGAAGCCGACATTGAGCTCGTAGGCCACGACCGAACCCAGGATGAAGCCGCGCGCGTCCAGACCCGCGACCACGTCGGGCCGTCGCTCTGCGTCCATGTAGCGGTGCACAAAGGCGTCGATCAGCACGCGGAATACCTTGGCCTCCTGCAGCAGCGGCGTGATGTCCCGGAATTGGACACCGGGCGCGGGCCAGTCCGGCACGGTACGGATATGGTTGCGCAGATAGTCTTGGACGTTCAGGTCATGCATGGCGAGGTGGCTTGGTAGTTGACGGGGTGCTGCATCCATCAATTCGCCTGCAGCAGCTTGTGTTCAGCGATGGAGAGATTCTCGGGCTTGCCGGACAACACCAGGGTGTCGCCACCTTCGAGCTGCGTATCGTCGGCCACCTGCAGAGAACGGCCGGTGTGGCGACGCAAGTTGACAATGCGCACGCCCATGGCATGCAGGGCCAGATCACCCAGCGGTTGACCGATTGATCTGGCGCCCAGCGGCACGGTAAAGGTCGCCAGCCGTTCGTGGTGCAACTCGTCGACCGAGTCGTCATCGGCGCCATGAAAATAGCCGCGCAGCAGGTTGTAGCGCGCGTCACGCTGGTTCTGCACCACCCGGATCACCCGGCGCATGGGTACGCCGACCAGGGCCAGCGCATGACTGGCCAGCATCAGCGAACCTTCGATGGCCTCCGGTACCACCTCGGCCGCACCGGCCATGCGCAGCCGCTCCAGATCGATGTCATCGCGCGTGCGCACGATCACGGGCACCTGCGGCGCATGGGTACGGGCATGATCGAGCACCTTGAGAGCGCCCTGCACCTCGACATAGGTGATGACCAGCGCGCTGGCACGCGACAGGCCGGCGGCCATCAACGCCTGCAGCCGAGCAGCATCGCCGAACACAACAGAGTCGCCTGCGGCTGCCGCCTGGCGCACCCGGTCAGGGTCCAGGTCCAGCGCCATGTACGGAATGCCTTCGCCCTCCAACATGCGCGCCAGGTTTTGCCCGCACCGGCCGTAGCCACAGATGATCACGTGTTTGTTGGAGTTGATCGACTTGCGCGCGATGGTTGTCATCTGCAGCGATTGCTGCAGCCAGTCGCTGGACACCAGCTTCATAACAATGCGGTTGCTGTACATGATGATGAAGGGCGTAGCCAGCATCGACAGCACCATGCTGGCCAGGATCGGATTGAGCAAGGCCGGTGGGACCAGCGAGTTTTGTTGCGCCAGCGTCAACAGCACAAAGCCGAATTCACCGGCCTGCGCCAGATACAGGCCGGTACGCAGCGATATACCCCACGACGAACCCAGTCCCTTGGCCAGCAACGTGACCAGCAGCGCCTTGAACAACACCGGTACCGTGACCAGCAGCAGCACCAGCGGCCAGCGCTCGAGCACGAGTCGCCAGTCGAGCAACATGCCGATACTGATGAAAAACAAACCCAGCAGTACATCGTGAAAGGGCCGGATGTCGGTTTCCACCTGGTGCTTGTATTCCGTCTCGGAGATCAGCATTCCAGCGATGAAGGCACCCAGTGCCAGACTCAGGCCGGCATACTCGGTGAGGCGCGCCAGGGCGAGCGTGATCAGCAACAGGTTCAGCACAAAGAGCTCTTCACTCTTGCGCCGGGCCACCAGCGTCAGCCACCAGCGCATCACATGCTGGCCGCCCACCAGCAGGACGGTAATGAGAACCGTGGCCTTGATCGCAGCCAGCCCCAGCGCCATTCCCAGGTTCTCGCCGGATGCACCCAATGCCGGAATCAGCACCAGCAAGGGCACGACGGCCAGATCCTGGAACAGCAATACGCCCATCACCCGTTTGCCGTGCTCGGATTCCAATTCAAGTCGTTCGACCATCAGCTTGACCACGATCGCCGTACTGCTCATGGCCAGCGCGCTGGACAAGGCCAGCGCGGTCTGCCAGTTCATGCCCCAGAAGCGCGGCAGGAACCAGGCCAACGCCAGCGCGCCGGCCGTTCCCATCAACATGGTGATCGACACCTGGAACAAACCGAGTCCGAATACGTGGTTGCGCATCGAGCGCAACTTGGCCAGGTTGAATTCCAGACCAATCACGAACATCAGGAACACCACACCAAACTCGCCCAGGTGCCGGACAGCGTCCGAATTCTCAGCCAGCGCCAACGCATTTGGACCGATGATCACGCCCACGGCCAGATAGCCGAGCATGGGCGGCAGCTTCAGCGACCGGCAGGCCACCACGCCGAGCACGGCAGCCAGCAGATAGACCAAGGTGAGATCAAGAGCGCCCATCCCAGCATACTAGCAAGAGAAATGGCGGGCGCCCCGATAATATCCAGCGATGAATGCCTTACCTGATCCCGCAACCCGACTCGATGCAGAGCAGGCCTTGCGGTTGGCGCGCCAGACCTTTGATATCGAAGTCGGCGCCATCGTCGGACTGAAAACTAGGCTCGACGACACGTTTGTCCAGGCGCTGCAGGCCATGGTCGCCGTGCGTGGACGGGTGGTTGTCATGGGTATGGGCAAGAGTGGCCATATCGGGCGCAAGGTGGCCGCGACGCTGGCTTCCACCGGCACACCGGCGCAGTTTGTTCATACCGGTGAGGCGATCCACGGCGATCTGGGCATGATCCGCGGCGAGGATCTGCTGCTCGTGTTGTCCAACAGTGGTGAATCGGATGAACTCGCCGCGATCCTTCCGGCGGTCAAGCGGCAAGGCGCAAGGATCGTGGCAATGACCGGTCGAGCCGATTCGACGCTGGCCCGTTATGCCGATGTGGTGCTCGATTGTGGTGTCGAGAAGGAAGCCTGTCCGCTTAACCTCGCGCCCACGGCCAGTACGGTCGCGCAGTTGGCCATGGGTGATGCGCTGGCGGTTGCCTTGCTTGACGCGCGCGGCTTCAAGGCAGAAGACTTCGCCCGCTCGCACCCTGGTGGCGCCTTGGGGCGCAAGCTGCTGACCCATGTGCGTGATGTGATGCGCTCGGGAGACGCCGTCCCGCGCATTGCGCCAGACGCAGGTCTGACCGAGTTGATGCGCGAGATGAGCGGCAAGGGTCTGGGCGCTGTCGCGATTGTCGATGCCCAGGAGCGCCTGCTTGGCGTATTCACCGATGGCGATCTGCGTCGTCTGGTCGAGAAGGGTGCCGATCTGCGCGTAGCGACCGCTCGTCAGGTCATGACTACCCATCCGCGAACGGTGGCGTCAGATGCGCTGGCCGTGGATGCTGCCGACCTCATGGAGCGCCACCGCATCACCAGTGTGTTGGTGGTCGATGAGGCGGGCGTATTGTGTGGCGCGCTCAACAGTAATGACCTGATGCGTGCGAAAGTCATCTGATGCCACCGATCCTCAACTACGCGCCCGAACTGCTGCTCAAGGCCCAGGGAATCCGGCTGGCGTTCTTCGACGTCGACGGTGTGCTGACCGATGGTGGCCTGTATTTCTCGGCAAGCGGCGAGTCGATCAAACGCTTTCATGTGCTCGATGGCCATGGCATCAAGTTGTTGCAGAAAGCCGGCATCACACCGGTCGTGATCACCGGCCGCGATGCCAAGGCCTTGCGCGTTCGCCTCAAGGCGCTGGGCATCGTGCATGCGTACTTTGGTGTCGACGACAAACGGGCGGCCGCACAGTCGAGCCTGGAGGCGCTGCAACTCGGTTGGGATCAGGCCGCCGTGATCGGGGACGATTGGCCCGATCTTGCGTTGATGCAGCGCTGCCGCTTTTCCGCTGCGCCGCCCAATGCGCACGACGAGGTGCTGGCGCGGGTCGACCATGTGACACGGCGCGCGGGTGGTCACGGTGCGGCGCGCGAATTCTGCGACCTGCTGCTGGTCGCTGCCGGTGCTTACGGCCGATACCTGGAGCAGGCGTGCGCGTGATCCGGCTCTTGTGGCTGGTCTGGGACCGGTTGTCGATCTATCTGCCGATCGCGGTGATGGCCTTGATGGCGCTGGGGACGTATTGGCTGGTGCAGAACACGCCCAAGCCCGTTGCCGCACCCGCGGAGAAATCGTTACGTTCGGACCCGGACTACTACATGAAGGATTTTTCGGTCACGACCTTTGTCGAGTCCGGCCGGCTCAAGAGTGAAGTGTTTGGCACCGCCGCACGGCACTACCCGGATACCGACATGCTGGAAATCGACCGTGTCCGGATCCGGAGTTTTGATGATCAGGGCCGACTGACGACAGCAACGGCCAATCGCGGATTGACCAACGGCGACGCCACTATCGTCGAGCTGTTCGGCAATGCGTTGTTGATCCGTGCCGAGCAGCCGGGCAAAAACGGCGTCGTGCAGCCGCGCATCGAGTTTCGTGGTGAATACCTGCACTCCAACACGGAGACCGAACGCGTGAAGTCAGACAAACCGGTCGAACTGCGCCGCGGCAATGATGTGTTTGTCGGCGACACCATGGACTATGACAATCTTGGTCAGATCATGTTGATGCAAGGCCGGGTGAAAGGGCTGATCGTGCCCGTCAAATCTTCTGCAGCGAAACCTTGAGTTGACCAGCTATGCCGTTGGTATTCATCACCGGAGCCTCCAGCGGCATAGGACAGGCCTTGGCATGGCGTTATTACCAGGCCGGTTATCGCCTGGCGCTGGTGGCCCGGAGTACGGAGCGGATCGAGGCCTGGTCAACACAGGCCGGTATCGATCCGGCCCGCCTGCGCCTGTATGCCGCCGACGTGGCGCTTACCGACAGCATCGTGGCAGCGGGGCAGCAGTGCATCGAGCAGTGGGGTGTGCCGGACGTGGTGATCGCCGCGGCCGGCATCAGCGTCGGTGTCGATACCGCAGTACGTGAAGACCTCGACGTGATGGCGCAGGTATACGCCACCAACAATGTCGGCATGGCCGCCACGTTTCATCCGTTTGTCGCGGCCATGCTTGAGAGGCGCGCCGGTGCGCTGGTCGGTATCGCCAGTGTCAACGGCATACGGGGATTGCCGGGTCACGGCGCTTATTGCGCGAGCAAAGCGGCAGTGATCAGTTATTGCGAATCCTTGCGTGGTGAGTTGCGCAGCCGTGGCGTGCGCGTTGTGACGATTTGTCCGGGTTATGTCGATACGCCATTGACGAAAGGCAACCGCTATCGGATGCCTTTCCTGATGTCGGCCGCAGATTTTGCGGACAAGGCCTTTGACACAATCGCGCGCGGATCGAGTTACCGAGTGATCCCCTGGCAGATGGGCGTGCTTGCCAAGTTCTTGCGTTTGCTGCCCAACGGGGTGTTTGATCGGATGATGGCCGGACGGCCGCGCAAGCAGCGCGCGGTTGATGGCTGAAACACGGCGCGCAAGTGGCGCGTCCCGCAAAGCAAAAGGGGCCCGAGGGCCCCTTTGTCTTGAACAGCATCAATTGCGTGATGCCATTGGCAGATCAGTAGCTGCTACGACCACCGCCGTAACCGCCGCCACCGCTGCGGCCACCACCGCCACCGCCGCCACCGTAACCGCCGCCGCCGCCGCTACGGCCACCGCCGCCGCCGCCGCCGTAACCACCACCACCGCCGCCGAAGCCGCCGCTACGTGGAGGACGTGGTTCCATCGGACGGGCTTCGTTGACAACCAGACCGCGGCCGCCATATTGTTGGCCGTTCATCGCGCTGATAGCTGCTTGCGCTTCCGCTTCGCTGCCCATTTCGACGAAACCGAAACCTTTTGAACGTCCGGTGTCACGTTCCATCATGACTTTGGCGCTGGAGACAGCACCATGCGCTGAGAAGGCTTGTTGGAGGTCTTCGTCGCGGAAAGAATAAGGCAGATTGCCTACGTAAAGTTTGTTGCCCATTAAGGACTCCTGAAAATGACTCGAAACGCGATGGAGTCCGATAACCGCAATCAACAAACCAATGAAGAATTAAAGCAGACGCGAAAACTGACTAATCACCGCAAACTCGTATTACCCTTTTTTGGCAATACCGGGCGAATTATGCGCCAACTTGGAAATATTGCAATTACTTATTGACAGATTTTTTTCAAGGTCTTTCGGCCGCAAAGCCGCATCCTTAACGGGTTAACCCGGATTTTCGGTCTCGTCGGCGGCGTAGTTTCGCCACTGCTTCATGGCGTTTCGCATGGTCAACAACTGACGCTCGAAGTTCGGGCAAGTCTTGCAGGCCATCAAATGCAGCCGGACCCGCACCCGGTCAGGCAGGCTGATCAGGCGGTCTTCACTGGCGATCAGTAAGGCAGCAGCTTCCTTGCAATTGGGTATGAACAACATCAACGCGAACCCAGGCGGCCTCCAAACCAGTTCAATTCCAGACACTCACGTAAGCGCAATCGGGCGCGGTGCAGTGTCACGTAGAGGTTGGTCGCCGACAGGCCCAGTTCATTACAGATCTCGTCACTCGAGAGCTCGAGCCACTCGCGCATCAGGAACACCCTGCCCATGGCGGGCGGCATCGTCTCGGTGCAGGCTTCCAGAATCACCATGAACTGGCGCGACTGCAGGTCCTGCTCGGGATTGCCCCAGTCCGCAGGTGGATGGGCAAAATGTCCACTGGCATGAAAAACCAGAGTGTCGAGCGCGTCTTCGGCAGCGGGTCCGTCGTCCTGCATGTCGACCGAGACCGTACGCGCATTGACCCGGAACACATCGATCACCTTATGCTTCAAGATGCCGACCAGCCAGGTCTTGAGCTGCGATCGGTTGGCGAAAGCCTGGGGCTTGTTCAGTGCCGCCAGCAAGGTTTCGGATACCGCGTCCTCGGCCCAGGCTTCGTTGCGCAACTGCAACCGCGCGAACTTCAGCAGGTAGTCACGGTGGGTGACCAGCTGTTGTTCAAAGGAGACGGATGGGTCCGCGATCATGGTGTGGCGGGATTGTAGGGTCGACATCAGACGCTATCCGGTTTGGCCGCCGCTAGCAGCCTTAGCGGATACCGTGCTCCCGAATTACCAGTTGACCTCGCGATCCGGCGTGGCGCCGATGCGGTGAATCGACAGGTCCGCCCCGTCGAACTCCTCCTCCTGGCTCAGGCGCAGGCCCACCGCGTATTTCAGCAAACCATACACGACCACACCACAAACGACGGCCCAGGTCACGCCGATAAGCGTACCGATCAGTTGCGCCGGGAACGACACGCCGCCCAAGCCCCCCATGGCCTTGGCGCCAAATATTCCCGCCGCCAGTCCGCCCCAGGTGCCACACAGGCCGTGCAAAGGCCAAACGCCCAGCACGTCATCGATTTTCCACTTGTTCTGGGTCAACGTGAACATGGACACAAATATCGCGCCGGCTACGGCGCCGACAAACAATGCGCCGACAGGATGCATCAGGTCGGAACCGGCGCAGATGGCAACCAACCCGGCCAACGGGCCGTTGTGGATGAAGCCCGGATCGTTTTTGCCCAGCACCAGAGCGGCGAGCGTACCGCCCACCATGGCCATCAGCGAATTCACGGCGACCAAGCCGGAAATCTTGTCCAGCGTCTGTGCGCTCATCACATTGAAGCCAAACCATCCCACCGTCAGGATCCACGCGCCCAGTGCGAGAAAGGGAATATTGGATGGCGGGTGGGCGCTGATGGAGCCGTCCTTGCGATACCGGTTTGCACGTGCACCAAGCAGCAGAACCGCCGGCAGGGCGAGCCAGCCGCCGACGGCATGCACCACGACCGAACCGGCAAAGTCGTGGAACTCGGCGCCAGTCACGGATTTGATCCAGGCCTGAATGCCCAGCGACTGGTTCCAGGCAATACCTTCGAATACTGGGTACACCAGGCCTACGATGATGGCGGTGGCCATCAGCTGCGGCCAGAACTTGGCGCGTTCCGCAATGCCACCTGAAATGATGGCGGGAATGGCGGCGGCAAACGTGAGCAGGAAAAAGAACTTGACCAGCTCATAACCGTTGCGCTCGGCCAGTTGCTCGGCGCCGACCATGAAACCGGTTCCGTAGGCCACGGCGTAACCGAGCAGGAAATAGACGACGGTCGACACTGAGAAGTCGACCAGAATCTTTACCAGGGCATTGACCTGGTTCTTTTTGCGCACCGTTCCCAGCTCGAGAAAGGCGAATCCCGCGTGCATCGCCAGCACCATGATGCCGCCCAACAGAATGAACAAGGCATCCGCGCCCTGTTTTAGTGCTTCCATATTGTCTCCAGTGAAATAATGCTCTTGAATGGTGCGAATGTGCTGGTACACAGCGACTCGCACCAAAGTAAAGCAATAAATGCGCCAAGATGTACGTGATACGCCAATAGAGTGCGCCCGTTCAGGCGCGGAACGCGTCGGCGGACGACCAGGCGAGAAGCGAGACCGTCAGCGATGACATGGCTCTATACTCGGCGCCAGTGCCGATTTGCTACAGCTTGCGGGCACCGGAGTCCTGGAACTCCGAAAATCAGCTAAAAACGGCACAGCTTTCCCGGCTCCGCTTTTAGCGTCGCCGGGATTTTTTATGCTTGTTTCACCATCGACGATGTTTTTCGCGGACCCCCTGCCACTGCGCAGCGGAGCGTCCATTCGTGACTACGAACTGAGTTATGAGACCTACGGCACACTCAATGCCGACCGGTCGAACGCGGTGCTGGTCTTGCACGCACTGAATGCATCGCACCATCTTGCAGGCCTGTACGCCGGCCAGGAAAAGTCCGACGGCTGGTGGGACAACATGATCGGACCCGGCAAGCCGCTCGATACCGACCGGTTTTTCGTGATTGGCATCAACAATCTGGGCTCGTGTTTCGGCTCTACCGGTCCGATGCATGTCAATCCGGACACCGGTCGGATCTATGGCGCGGATTTTCCGGTTGTGACGGTCGAGGACTGGGTCGACGCGCAAGCGCGCTTGCTTGACGCGATGCAGATTCAGACCCTGGCCGCCGTTATGGGTGGCAGCCTGGGCGGCATGCAGGCGCTGGCCTGGACCTTGCAGTTCCCGCACCGGGTGCGCCACGCACTGGTGATTGCCAGTGCGCCCAATCTCACGGCCGAGAACATCGCGTTCAACGAGGTCGCCCGGCGCGCCATCGTCACCGACCCGGACTTTAACGGCGGACATTTTTACGCGCAGGACGGCCGCGCCGAAACCAAACCCAAACGCGGCCTGCGCATTGCGCGCATGATCGGCCACATCACCTATCTGAGTGATGACGTGATGAATGAGAAGTTCGGCCGCGAACTGCGCAGCGTCCTGCTGAATCAGGCCACCGACTCGCCGGTGCCAACGGCCACCGAATACCGCTACACGACACAGGATGTGGAGTTCCAGATCGAGAGCTACCTGCGTTATCAAGGCGACAAGTTCGCCGAGTATTTCGACGCCAATACCTACCTGCTGATCACCCGTGCACTCGACTACTTTGATCCGGCGCGCGGTTTTGCCGGCAATTTGAGTCGGGCGCTGGCGCGGGCTACGGCAAAATTCCTGCTGGTGAGCTTCACCACCGATTGGCGCTTTTCCCCGGGACGAAGCCGCGAAATCGTCAAGGCGCTGCTCGACAACCGGCGCGATGTCAGTTACGCCGAGATCAACGCACCACACGGCCACGACGCCTTCCTGCTCGATGACCCGCGTTATACCCAACTGATCCGATCACGCTTCGATCGGATCGCCAGTGAACTCGAAAGCGGGGTGCACCATGAGTGATCGCGCCACCATGGAAGCCGTGGCCAGTCTGGTGCCAGCGGGTTCGCGCGTGCTGGATCTGGGTTGTGGCGACGGTGCGCTACTCGCCCACCTGCAGGCGCAGCACGGTTGCAGCGGCTACGGCATCGAGATTGACGACGCCAACGTACTGGCCTGCGAACGCCGGGGCGTCAACGTCATCCAGCTCAACCTTGACGAGGGCCTGGCGATCTTCGAAGACGCCAGTTTCGATGTGGTGCTGCATATCGACACCTTGCAGCACCTGCGCAACACCGAAGTGGTGTTGCAGGAGACGGCGCGTGTCGGGCGCATCGGAATAGTGGCTTTTCCCAATTTCGGTCACTGGCCGAACCGGCTGAGCATTGCGCGTGGCCGTATGCCCGTGACGCGGCGCCTGCCATACCAGTGGTACGACACGCCGAACATCCGGGTCGGCACCTATGCCGATTTCGAGGTGCTGGCGCTGCGCAACGGCCTGAAGATCCAGGACAGTTTCGGCTTGCAGGACGGTAACACCGTACGCACGCTGCCCAATCTGCTGGCCGGCACGGCGGTGTTCCGGTTCAGCCGCTGAGCGTTCGCGACGGGCGCTCAACGTAGCGAACGTCACTCAGTTCGGCCAGTCACACATCGACGCTGTGGGTACGCAACGCATGGTTAACGATCAGTCATCGTACAACTTGGACGCCGTGCAGGCCGTCGCCTGATCGACGATCAGGAAGACTTGGTTGCGTTCTCGAGTTCGGCCAACTGGGTGCGGCGCAGCCGCTCACGGCTATTGCTCAAATGCGTGCGCATGGCCGCCCGAGCAGCGTCGGCATCGCGGTTGCGAATGGCGGCGAAGATGTTTTCGTGTTCGCTGTTGACCCGCTGCAGATAACTCAGCCGACCCTCTGGCGCGTGTTGTGGCGTGTTGACACGGGTGCGCGGAATGATCATCGCACCCAGATAGGTCATCAGGTCGGAGAAGTGCTGATTGCCCGTAGCGCGGGCCACTTCCACATGAAACTGGAAGTCGGGCGGCACGGCGTCGGAATCCTGCTCGATCGAGCTCTGGAACGCGTCGAGCGCCGCTTGCAGCGCCGCCAGATGGGTGTCGGTGCGTCGCTGCGCTGCCAGTCCGGCCGCTTCCGTTTCCAGGCTGATGCGCAGTTCGAGCACGGCGATCACGTCGGCCACGGTGGCGAAGTCCTGATTCGATATGCGGAAGTTGCCGGCACGCTCCTGTGTGCTGACAAAAGTGCCCACGCCATGCCGGGTTTCAACCAGGTCCGAAGCCTGAAGCCGCGACAGGGCTTCACGCACAACGGTGCGGCTGACATCGAAGCGGGCCATGATCTCTGCCTCGGTTGGCAACTTCTGGCCCACGGTCAGAACGCCCGAGCGGATCTCGGCGTCCAGCGTGCCCACGATCTCCGATACCAATCCGCGCGGACGACGCCGCGGCGGTGGATCGGGATTTTGCGGGTTGCGCGCCAAGGGCGAAGTCATGTAGGCTGATTCTCGGGTTGGGCAAAAACTGCTTGACAGTCTAAAGCAGGTTCCGCAACAATGTCAGTTGTCAGACAACGTATGTCAGACAACTGCTTGGTTTAGGGTGACTTTAGCAAAACTACCCTGAATGTCCAGCACGCAGATTTTCTGCCCAGATAACTTCGAAGAGACAGGCCTCCCCATGACGATCAAAAGCCACGAACGAATTCTGATGACCGGCGCCGCAGGCGGCCTGGGCGTCGCGATGCGCGACCTGCTCAAGGCCAATTGCAGCATCTTGCGTCTGTCCGACCTCCGACCCCTCGGCGACGCGCGCGACGGTGAGGAGGTGGTACTGGCCGACTTGGCCGACGCGCAGGCAGTGTCGAACATGGTGCAGGGCGTCGATGCCATCGTGCACTTCGGCGGCGTGTCGGTCGAAGGCCCGTTCGACCCGATCCTGCATGCCAACATCGTTGGCGTTGTCAATCTGTATGAAGCGGCGCGCCAGCACGGTGTCAAGCGCGTGGTTTTTGCCAGCTCCAACCATGTAACCGGCTTTTATCGCCAGTCCGAGACCATCGGCGTGGACAGCGCGCCGAGGCCGGACGGCTTTTATGGTTTGAGCAAGGCGTTTGGTGAAGATGTGGCGCGCTTGTATTTCGACCGCTACGGCATCGAAACCGCCTGCGTGCGCATTGGTTCGTCCTTCCCGGAGCCCAAAGACCGGCGCATGCTCGCGACCTGGATGAGCTTCGATGACCTTCATCGTCTGATCACCGCCTGTCTTACCACCCCGGTGCTGGCTTGGAGCGTCATCTATGGCATGTCCAAGAACGCCGTCACCTGGTGGGACAACACCGGCGCGCGCCACATCGGCTACGTGCCGCAGGACAGTTCCGACGTATTCCGCGACGCCGTCTATGCGCGTACCGAAGCGCCCGATCTGACCGATCCGGTGGTCCAGTTCCAGGGAGGCGCCTTTGTGCGCATGGGGCCTTACACCTGATGTCTGCGCCGCACAACGCGCAGCCGCGTGTGGGGTCTCGATCGACACCGTTCGCACCTTGTCCATGTTTTCGGGCGCCAGAGGTTTCGCAAAGCGGCCGGCGTCCAGCCAACTGAATTTACCTGCTCATGACACCGCCTGAACGCCCCCTGGTTTTGGTGACCCATCCGCGCAATCGGCTGGACACCTATTTCGGCGCCGCCGCAATGGCCGACCTGCGGCGCGTGGCCGAGGTGCGCTGCAACCCCAGCGACGACGACCTGTCTGGTACAGCGCTGGTAGAAGCGGCCAAGGGATGCGCGGTCGTCATCGCGTACCGGCAGACGCCGGTCGATGCGGCCAGCTGCGCCGGTCTCACTGACGTGCGGGCGATTGTTCGCTGCGCCGTGGACATTCGCACCATCGACGTGGCTGCGGCAGGCGCCCAAGGAATTCTGGTGACACAGGCCAGCGCCGGCTTCATGGCCTCGGTGTCGGAGTGGATCGTCGGCGCCATGATCGACATGGGCCGGCATATCAGCGCGGGCGTGCTGGAATACCGTACAGAGGGCTTTGCCCGGCCGCACATGGGCCGCGAACTGCGCGGTGCCACTCTGGGCGTGATCGGTTACGGGCAGATCGCGCAATACCTGTGCGGCGTTGCCCGAGCATTGGGCATGCGGGTGCTGGTGTCTGACCCGTTCACGACCGTCCATTCGCCGGGTGTCAAACAGACCGACCTGGCGGATCTGCTTGCCGACTCGGATTTTGTCGTGTGCCTGGCGCCGGCCAATGCCGCGACCGAGAACATGATGAATGCGCAGGCCTTTGCTGCCATGCGCGCTGGCAGTTATTTCATCAATGCCGCGCGCGGCGACCTGGTAGACGACGTGGCTCTTTTGCAGGCGTTGGACAGCGGCCGTCTGGCGGGCGCGGCGCTCGATGTCGGGCGCGCACCGGATCAGATGCCAACAGCTGCACTGGCACGCCATCCGAAAGTTATTGCATCCCCGCATATCGGCGGCCTGACGCCACCGGCGATCGAACACCAGGCGCTGGAGACTGTGCGCCAGACCGCGGAGATCTTGCAAGGCCGGATACCGGTGGGTGCTGTCAATGCGGATGTTGCCACGCGTTTGCGCAATGCGGCGACCAAGCCGGCAACGCCGTGATGCCATGACCGACCACGCAACATCTGTCGCAATGCCACCGGGCGTTTGTGATTGCCACTTCCATGTGTTCGATCCGGAGTATCCGCTGGCGGCCACCGCAACCTCCGCTGCGCCGCAACGGGCGACGCTGTCAGACTATCGCAAGGTGCAAGCGAAACTGGGGCTCAGCCGGGCCGTGCTGGTGCAGTCGACTGCGTATGGTTTTGACAACCGGTGCATGTTGGCTGCCTTGACCGAACTCGGGGACAGTGGCCGCGGTGTCGTGACCATCGCGCCGTCCATCGACGACGCGACGCTGGCGCAGATGCATGCGGCCGGTGTGCGCGGAATTCGCTTCATGATGTTGAATCAGCCTCTGCTCTCATGGGAGGCGCTGGAGCCGCTTGCCGCGCGTATCGCGCCTCTGGGCTGGCATATCAATCTGCAAATGGACGGGCGCGAGTTCCCGCACCGGCTGGAACAACTCGCCAATCTGCCGGTCCCGCTGGTGATCGACCACAACGGGAAGTTTCTGTCCCCGCCGCGCGTTGACGCACCGGAGTTTCAGGCGTTGCGCAGCCTGCTTGACAAAGGGCGATGCTGGATCAAGCTCTCCGCACCGTACGAGACCTCGCGCACCGGTGCGCCCGACTATGCCGATGTCAGTTTGCTGGCCCGTACCCTGGCGCAGGCCTATCCGGAGCGATGTCTTTGGGCGAGCAACTGGCCCCATGTCGGGCGCGCGAACCCGCCCGCGGACGCCGACATGTTGACCTTGTTGCAGACCTGGGCACCGCACGCCGATACCGTGCGGCGCATCCTGGTTGACAACCCGCAGAAGTTATACGGTTTCTGACACCACGCTCCCATCCCATTTTTCGCCGGTCACCTCTTCCACAAAACCACCCAATCCCATGACACTCAATCGTCGCACCCTGCTTGGTTCCTCGCTCGCACTGGGCCTTGGCCCGTATGTCCACGCCAAGTCATCCTGGCCAGACCGGGCCATCCGCATCATCGTGCCGTATGCGCCCGGCGGCTCGTCCGACATCATTGCGCGCGCCATCAGCCAGCCACTGTCCGAGGCACTCGGGCAATCGGTCATCGTCGAGAACCGCGCCGGCGCCAATGGCAATCTGGGCGCCGACCTGGTGGCCAAATCGGCACCGGATGGAAACACCTTGTTGTTGTGCGACACGGGCGCGCTGGCAATCAGTCCGTCGGTGTATACCAAGCTGCCATTCGATCCGTCCAAGGACTTGCGCGGCGTCACCATGCTTGCGTATTCGCCGCACATGCTGGCTGTGCATCCATCGGTCAAGGCCGACAACCTGAAGGAACTGGTGGCGCTGTCCAAGACCAGCGATCTGAACTTTGCGGTCACCGCCATGGGCAGTGCGCCCCATCTGGCCGGAGTGGCCGTCGAACGCGCAAGCGGTGCGAAATGGGTTTACGTGCCGTACAAGGGTGGGGCCCAGGCGATTGCCGACACCATCGGCGGCCAGACCCAGGTGCTGATGAACGGCATGTTGGCAACACTTCCGCATGTGCAAAGCGGCAAGCTCAAGGTGCTGGGCATCTCCAAACGCACCCGCATGCCGCTGATCGGCAACGTGCCCACGCTGGCCGAGCAGGGCATTGCGGATTTCGAGTCCGGCACCTGGCAGGGTGTGCTGGTCGCCAACGGTACGCCGCCGGCCATCCTGGCGCGCCTGAATGCGGAGCTGATCAAGGCGATCCGCAGCCCGGATGTGCGCGCACGCCTGACGGGCCAGGGCGCCGAGGTCGTGACCATGGCGTCGAATGAGCAGGACCAGTTCCTCAATCGCGAACGCAGCCGCTGGGCACAGGTCGTTGCCGCTGCCAACATCAAGCTCGACTGACATCTTCAGCCCGGTGCCGCGGCGCCGTTTCTACCGCGTACTTACTGATTGACCGAAATGAACCCACAAGACCTCAAGACCATCATCGGCTCCGGCCTGCTGTCATTCCCGCTGACCGACTTCGACGAACAAGGCGACTTCCGACCCAAGACCTATATCGAACGGCTCGAGTGGCTGGCGCCTTACGGTGCCACCGCACTGTTTGCTGCGGGTGGTACCGGCGAGTTCTTCTCGCTGACCGGCGACGAATATCCGTCCATCATCAAGACGGCGGTTGAAACCTGCCGGGGCAAGGTGCCGATCATTGCCGGCGCGGGCGGCTCGACGCGTTTCGCGATTGCCTGCGCCCAGGAAGCCGAACGCCTGGGCGCGCACGGCATCCTGCTGTTGCCGCATTACCTGACCGAAGCGGGTCAGGAGGGCTTGATCAACCATGTGCAAGCGGTGTGCAGGAGCGTGAAGTTCGGCGTCATCGTCTACAACCGCAACGTTTGCAAACTCACGCCGGAGTCGTTGGCGATCCTGGCAGATCGCTGCCCCAACCTGATCGGCTTCAAGGACGGTGTGGGCGAGATCGAGACCATGGTCTCGATCTACCAGCGCATGGGAGACCGTTTCGCGTATCTGGGTGGCCTGCCCACTGCAGAGGTTTATGCCGCGGCCTACAAGGCGCTGGGCACGCCGGTGTATTCGTCGGCGGTATTCAACTTCATTCCCAAGACGGCGATGGATTTCTATCATGCTGTGGCCAAGGACGACATGGCCACCCAGCATCGCCTGCTGCACGATTTCTTCATGCCCTACCTGGCGATCCGCAACCGCATGGCCGGGTATGCGGTGAGCATTGTGAAGGCGGGCGCAACCATTGTCGGCCATGGTGCCGGGCCGGTGCGCCCACCACTGACCGATCTCAAGCCTGCCGAGGTGGAGCAACTGGCCGTATTGATCAAGACGCTGGGCCCGCAATAAACGGAGGCGTTGTAGCCACATGGAATCCGCATTCGATGTAGCCGTGGTGGGCGTGGGCATGGGTGCGGCTCCGCACTTGCGCGCCTTGCGCGACCTGTGTGCCACCTATCCGCTGACCTGGGTCTGCGCGCGTGATGCGCAGCGTCTGGCCGCTGTTTCGTTGCCCGATGGCGTGCGCAGGACCACTCGGCTGGACGACATCCTGCAGGATTCCCGGGTGCGTGCCGTGCTGGTACTCACGCCGCCTGCTGCGCATCTGGAGGTGGTGCGCCTGGTGGCGGCCACCGGCAAACATGTGCTGGTGGAAAAACCGTTGGAGCGCGACCTGCCGCGTGCACGTGAACTCGTGGCCTGTTGTGAGTCCGCCGACGTAAAGCTGGCGGTGATGCTGCAGTACCGGTTGCGTGAGGGCGCGGTGCGCTTGCGGCATTTGCTGCGCAGCGGCGAACTCGGCACGCTGATCAGCGCCAGTGCCCAGGTGCGCTGGTGGCGCCCGCAGTCCTATTACAACGAGCCGGGGCGTGGTAGCTTGGCCCGGGACGGCGGCGGCGTGCTGATGACACAAGCCATTCACACGCTGGATCTGTTGCTCAGCCTGATCGGCCCGCCACAACGTATCACCGGCGCGGTTGCCACCAGTGCTGCACACCAGATGGAATGCGAGGACAGTGCCAGTGCGCTGCTGCATTACGCCGGCGGCGCCGTGGCTGTGGTGCAGGCCACCACAGCGGCCTACCCCGGCTACCCGGAACGCATCGAGATCAATGCCAGCGGTGGCACGGCGACGTTGCAGGCTGGTTGTCTGCAGATTGCGTTTGCCGACGGGCGCACTGAAATTCTCGGCGCCGACAGCGGCAATGGCGGTGGCGCCGACCCGATGGCATTCGATCATGGCCCGCACCGCGCCGTGATCCAGGACTTTCTCGATGCCGTACGGGATAACCGTGCACCGGCCGTGACCGGGCGCAGCGTTCTGGCGGTGCACGCCGTCATCGAGGCCATCATCGCATCGTCGCGACAGGACGCGCCGGTAACGCTGGCAAAGGACATTGCGTAATATCCACCTATCCACTTCTTTCCACTAGAACTCACTCAAGGGAACCCACATGACAACGCAGCAACACGACAACCTCATCAACGGCCAATGGGTGGCTGGCGACAGCTACAGCCCGAACCTCAACCCGTCCAACACCGCCGACGTGCTGGGCCAATACACCCAGGCCAATGCCGCGCAGATGGACGCTGCGGTGCAGGCCGCGCGCGCCGCATTCCCGGCTTGGGCGACGTCGGGTATTCAGGCCCGCTCGGATGCGCTGGACAAGATTGGCAACGAGATCCTGGCCCGGCGCGAAGAGCTCGGCACCTTGCTCGCACGCGAAGAAGGCAAGACCCGCGGCGAAGGTATTGGCGAGGCCGCACGCGCCGGCAACATCTTCAAGTTCTTCGCCGGCGAATGCCTGCGTTTGACTGGCGAGAGCGTGGCGTCGGTCCGCCCCGGTATCGGTGTCGAGGTCACGCGCGAACCGCTGGGCGTCATCGGTCTGATCACGCCATGGAACTTCCCGATTGCCATTCCGGCCTGGAAGGTCGCCCCTGCGCTGGCGTACGGCAATTGCGTGGTGCTCAAACCTGCCGACCTGGTGCCGGGTTGCGCCTGGGCGATTGCCGACATCATCAGCCGCAGCGGCATCCCGGTGGGCGTGTTCAACCTGGTCATGGGCCGTGGCAGCGTGGTCGGTGACGTGCTGGTCAACCATCCCGGTATCGATGCGATCAGCTTTACCGGTTCGCAGCAAGTGGGTGGGCGCATCGCGCAACAATGCGCCGTGAACCTGAAGAAGGTGCAACTCGAGATGGGTGGCAAGAATCCGCAGGTCGTGCTCGACGATGCGGATCTGGCCCAGGCGGTCGAACTGTGTGTGCAAAGCGCATTCTTCTCCACGGGTCAACGCTGTACTGCGTCGAGCCGGTTGATCGTCACCGAAGGCATTTATCCGAAATTCATCGCAGCGATGCAGACACGCATGGCCGCGCTCAAGGTGGGGGACGCCTTGCAGGCGGGCATCGACATCGGTCCGGTGTCGTCGAAATCGCAACTCACGCAAGACTTCGACTATGTCGCGATCGCGCAGAAGGAAGGCGCCAAGCTGTTGATTGGCGGCGAGGCGCTCAAGCGCGATACCGAGGGCTTTTTTATGGCACCGGCACTGTTCACCGACACCAGCGCCGAGATGCGCATCAACCGCGAAGAAGTGTTCGGCCCGGTGGCCAGCATCATCCGCGTCAAGGACTACGACGCCGCGCTGGCCGAGGCCAACAACACGCCGTTCGGTCTGTCCGCCGGTATTGCCACCACCTCGCTGAAATATGCCACCCATTTCAAGCGCCACAGCCAGGCCGGCATGGTGATGGTCAACCTGCCCACGGCCGGTGTCGACTACCACGTGCCGTTTGGCGGGCGCAAGGGTTCGAGTTACGGTTCGCGCGAGCAAGGCCGTTACGCCCAGGAGTTCTTCACCACGGTCAAGACCGCTTACACGCTGGCCTGATCCCGGCCAGCCTGCGACGGGTCCACACGGTCCTGTCGCAGCCGCCTATCCCCCTCTCCTGACCTGACACCATGACCGACCCGAATACCCCGTCGCTCCCACCACACCGGATTGCCATGCATGTGGCGGACAACGTGGCCATCGTCGCCAACGATGGCGGCCTGCCTGCGGGTACCGTGTTTGCGGACGGCCTTACTTTGCTGGAGAAGGTGCCTCAAGGCCACAAGGTCAACCTGGTCGACATTGCCAGCGGTGCACCGGTGCGCCGCTACAACGTCGTGATCGGCACGGCGTTGCGCGATATTCCTGCCGGCAGCTGGGTGCATGAACGCCTGCTGCAGATGCCGCAGGCGCGCGCCCTCACCGGTCTGCCAATGGCCACGGCAATGCCGGAGCCGTTGCCGCCGCTGGAGGGGTACACCTTCGAGGGATTTCGCAATGCCGATGGCTCGGTGGGCAGCCGCAATATTCTGGCGATCACGACCACGGTGCAGTGTGTGGCGGGTGTGGTGGACTTCGCGGTAAGGCGCATCAAGGACGAACTGATGCCGAAGTACCCGCATGTCGATGACGTGGTGGGTCTGGAGCACAGCTATGGTTGTGGTGTGGCGATCGATGCGCCCGACGCGGTGATCCCGATCCGCACGCTGCGCAACATCAGCCTGAACCCGAACTTCGGTGGCGAAGTGATGGTGGTCAGTCTGGGCTGTGAAAAGCTGCAACCTGAGCGCCTGTTGCCGCCGGGTGTGATTCCCATCAGCGACCAGCGCGGCGCGCAGGAGGCGGAAAAGCTCGATGTGGTCTGTCTGCAGGATGCCGGCCATGTCGGCTTCATGTCGATGATCGACTCGATCATGCGCCAGGCCCACGTGCATCTGGAGCGCCTGAACCAGCGCCGACGCGAAACCTGTCCGGCCTCTGGCCTGGTGGTGGGTGTGCAATGTGGCGGCAGCGATGCGTTCTCGGGCGTCACCGCCAATCCGGCGGTGGGTTTTGCAACCGACCTGCTGGTGCGCGTCGGTGCGACCGTGATGTTCTCCGAAGTCACCGAAGTGCGTGACGGCATCGACCAGTTGACCGCGCGCGCAGCAACCACCGAGGTGGCTGAGGCGATGGTGCGCGAGATGGACTGGTACGACCGCTACCTGGAGCGCGGTAAGGTCGACCGCAGCGCCAACACCACACCGGGCAACAAAGCCGGTGGTTTGTCGAACATCGTCGAAAAAGCCATGGGCTCGATCATCAAGTCGGGCACCGCGCCGATCATGGGCGTGGTACCCCCGGGTGAGCGCGCATTGCAAAAGGGCTTGTTGTACGCGGCGACACCCGCCAGCGACTTCATCTGCGGCACCTTGCAATTGGCGGCGGGCATCAATCTGCATATTTTCACCACCGGACGCGGTACACCTTATGGACTGGCCGAGGTGCCGGTGATCAAGGTCGCCACCCGCAGCGACCTGGCGCGGCGTTGGCACGACCTGATGGATCTGGATGCCGGGCGCATCGCCACTGGCGAGAAAACCATCGAGCAGATGGGCTGGGAGCTGTTTCAGATGATGCTCGACGTCGCCAGCGGCAAGAAGACCTGGGCCGAACACTGGAAGCTGCATAACGCGCTGGTGTTGTTTAATCCGGCGCCAGTGACCTGAGCCCGTTCACCCCCACCCCGATGTTTGCCCGTCCTATGCGGCGCGCTGCCATGCGCCGAGACCCACTGTGCCTGTGCGACTTGGCCAACAGGCCCGCCGCCCGGCTCCCATTCCTGATTTTGAGATTAACAACCCGGAGATAAATCCATGATTCGCAGAAAACTTCTCGCCCTGAGCGTGGGCATGGCACTTTGCGCGGTCGCGCCTTTTGCGGCATTCGCACAGGCTGACTATCCGAGCAAGCCGGTCAAGATCATCGTGGCGTTTCCGCCCGGAGGCACCAGCGATACGATGGCCCGGATGATTGCCGACGAACTCGGCAAACATTTCAAGCAGCCTTTTCTGGTCGAGAACATCGGTGGCGCTGGTGGCATCGTCGGCACCGAGCGCGGTTCAAAGATGACGCCGGACGGTTACACGCTGATGCAGACCGGTGTCGGTCAGAACGCCGTCGCGCACGGCTTCGACCCCCATCTCAAATACAACTCGATGACCGACTTCATCCCGATCACGCAAGTCCATTCCGGACCCAACGTGCTGGTGGTGCATCCGGATACACCGTTCAAGTCCCTCAAGGATGTGGTGGCCTATGCCAAGGCCAATCCGGGCAAGCTTGATTACGGATTCACCCATGCGGCATCCGGCCATATGGCGATGGAGTTGTTCAAGCAGACCACCGGCATCTTCATGACCGGCATTCCCTACCGCGGCGGCGGCCCGATGCTCGTCGATATGCTTGCAGGCACGATCCCCATCATGTTCACCAACCAGGACACGGCGTTGCAACATGTCAAAGCTGGCAAGATGCGGGCTTTGGCGGTGACCAGTGCGCAACGCAATCCCTTGTATCCGGACGTGCCGACCATTGCCGAATCTGGCTACAAGGGTTTCGAGGCATTGTCTTGGTCGGGCCTGTCGGCGATCAAGGGAACGCCCCAGCCCATCGTCGACAAGCTCGAGGCGGCGATGGTGCAGATCATGCAGTCGGACGCGATCAAGCAGCGCATGGGCTCGGTCGGTTTCATCATTCCGCCACAAGGCGCCAAGCCCTATGCCGCGTTCATGAAATCCGAGATCGACACCTGGACCAAGGTGATCAAGGTCGGCGGCATCAAGCCGCAGTAAGGGTTCGGCAACGCCGGCGCCCGGTGCGGCCGGCGTTGCACCTGGGTCAACGCCGCTGCGGATCCTGTCGCAGCACCGGTTCGTCGGCGCCCAGCGGCTCTATCCATTGCAATTGCCGCTCCAGCACTTGCAGAGTGGCTTCCGACGCATCCGTACCGGCACTTTGGCGGGCCACGATACGCTGACGCAATACCGCAAGTTCGGCCTGCGGTGCCAGGATCGAGAATTCCACGCCATGTTGGCGCGCCAATGCGCGAAAGGCATCACGTTCTGAACGCTTCAGGAACGCCGCATCCACCAGCACCGACCAGCCGGCGCGCAATACCGTGCTGGCCAGCTGCGCGAGGTGCTGGTAGGTCAACACATGGGCATCCGGTGTGTAGATGCCCGCATCGGTGCCTGAACCGCTGCGCTGCGAGCGCGCCACGCCGAACAGGCGTTTGCGTTCGACATCCGATCGCAGCCGCAACGTGCGCGCTTGCGTGTCGGCCTGCAACCACTGGCTGGACGCAATCGTCTTGCCGCACGCGGCCAGGCCATGGGTGATGATGAGCTGCTGCGGGACCGGCGCGATCAGCTGCTGCGCCTGGGCGATGCAGACAGCCACTGCATCGGCCTCGCCGATGGCGTGGGTCTGCTGCTGTCGGATCGCCGCCACCTTGGCGCGCACCAGTGCCCGGTACACCGCATAGAAGCGCAGTAGCGGCACCGCAGCGTAGTCGCCGCTGCGGCTGAGCACCTCGTCGACGAACCAGGTCGCCAGACCGGCCTGCCGATGGTCGAGCAGGTCGACATAGGTGAAAGCGATCTCGTTGGCGGTGTCGAGCCAGCGCAGGTCTTCGTTGAATTCCAGACAGTCGAACAAACGCACATGGCCGTCGACCAGCACCAGGTTGGCCAGATGCAGGTCGCCGTGGCATTCACGCACAAAACCGGCCGCCTTGCGACTGTGCATCAGTGCCGTGAGTCGCCGGTGCTCGGCCACTGTCCAGTCGCGCAGGACCGCCAGCCGCTGCGTCATGCCGGCATCGGAAAAGCGCGGGGCCAGATCACTGAAGTTGTCGAGCGCGGGTGCAAGAATGTTTTCGGGGGATCCGAAGCGGGACTCCGGTGGTGCCCTGGCGGTGCTGTCATGAAACACCACCAGCGACTCTGCTAGGTCAGACAGATGGGCGGCCGTCAGTTCGCCGCGCGCGCAGATCCTGTCCATACGCCGGGATTCGTCGAAGCGGCGCATTTTGACCGCATATTCGATCGCCTTGCCAGTGCCACCCAACCGGGGTTTGCGCGGCGTGCCGGTGATGGCGACGACCTCCAGGTAGATGTCGCGGGCGAAACGCTGGTTCAGTCGCAATTCGTCGTCACATGTCTGCTTGCGCAAGGCCAGCGTGCTGAAGTCCAGAAATGCCAGCTTGAGCGGCTTCTTGATCTTGTAGGCGAATTCACCTGCCAGCAGCACCCAGGAGATATGGGTCTCGACCAGTGTGACTTCCGGCGTTACGGCCTGGTGCCGGTCGCTGCGCAACAGGGCCTGGATCAGCGCAGGTGGTGGTGCAGACGGCGACGACATCGGCCCATGGTGCCAGACCCGGCGGCCCGGCGCCATGATGCGCCGCAAACCGGCGCATTCCGATGTGAGGTCGGCGCGCCGTCAGCTGCGCAGGCAGCGCGCCACGATGGCTTCGAAATGCGCGGGACTCGGGCCCTGGTAGTTTTCTATCTTGCCTTCTTCGTCCCAGCGCCGCAGGCGCAGGGCATCAGCAAAGAACGGTTCGGCTTCAAAGGCCTGGGTCTGCTCCGGTGTCATCACGCCACCCTGGAGCGTGAGCGACAACTTCGAGGCATCCGATAACAGGTCGAAATACCCCGCCTCGGTCGCAGCCAGATAACGTTTGGCAGCCACGTGCATCCGCACGGGCTCGGTCAGTTCGGGGCCGAAAAACTGCGACAACCAGGCCGATCCGGTGGATTCGTGCTGGGTATCGATGCCGGAGTCGGCGATGTCCTGCGGCAGATCGTGCAGCAGGTGACCGATGTCGTGCAGGTAGGCCGCGGCGACGAGAACGTCGCCGGCGCCGTCGCGCTGGGCAAATGCGGCGCATTGGATTGCGTGTTCGAGCTGGCTCACGCCTTCGCCGTAATTTTCGTTACCCCGGCGCTCAAATGCCGAGTGGATGGTTTGCATCACGTCCATGTTGCTGCTTCCTTGAGGATGGTTGTTCAGGGCAAAACCCTGTTGACCAGTCATTTTCGCGCCTCGCGCAAGGCGACGATACCGGCAGCGACGATCAGCATGGCCCCGATAACCGTTGTCGAGCGCGGCACCTCGCCAAAGAACAAGAAACCCCACAGTGGCGCCCACAGGATGCCGGTGTATTCAAATGGTGTGACCAGGTTGGCTGGCGCGATCCGGTAGGCATTGGTCAAAAACAACATGCCGGCCGATGCGATAACGCCGCAAGAGGCAATCAGCAAGGCATCACCGAGCGTGGGCCAGACCCAGGGCCGGATCAGGAAGGTGATGCTGGGGTGGCCAGCATCCTCGATGCCAAGCCAATGCGTACAGGCGGCAATCACGAGCGCACCGCCCAGAAAAACCCAGTTCTGATAGAAGGTCATGACCGACGCCGGTTGCGCCGTACCGATACGCCTGGCCATCAACATGGAGGTCGCGTACATCAATGCCGATGTCAGTGATAACAGCGCCGCCCACTCGAACAGGCCGCTGCCCGGTTGCAGGATCACGACAATGCCGCTGAAGCCGACTGCGAGTGCCGCCCACACCCTGATGCCGATCCGCTCGCCCAGAAACGGGCCCGCCAATGCGGTGACGAACAACGGAACCGTGAAGTACAAGGCCACCGCATAAGCCAGGTTCATCGCCGGAAACGCCATGTAGTAGCTTGTGTAGGCGCCAAACATGAGGCCTGCGCGCAACACCAGGGTCCGGAAATGGGGTGTGAATATCGCCCTCCAGCCGGCCTCGAGCTGCACCATGATGACCAGGATCGGGATTGCGACGATCGAGCGAATCGTCATCACCTGGGTCAGCGGATAGTCGCCACTGACCTGCTTGACTACCGCGTCCTGTAACGAGAAGACGAACACGCCAGCACACAGAAAACGGATGCCCCGTGCGGCGTCGGATGAGATCAAGGTGGGTGGACCGTGGGCTGCGAATGGGCTCGATTGTGCGTGCGCGAGGTAGTGCACCAAGTCGCTCTGAAGCGACCTGATTTGACAAAAATGCGACGCCAGCTTCGGCCGGCCAGCGCCGCTGCCGGGTTTGCCTTACGCGGCCACGACGCGTGCCATCTCCAGCACCTTGCAGGAGTAGCCCCACTCGTTGTCGTACCAGGACACGACTTTGACGAAGGTGCTGTCCAGCGCCATGCCGGCGTCAGCGTCAAACACCGAGGTGCAGCTTTCGCCTCGGAAATCGGTGGAAACCACCTTGGCCTCGGTGTAGCCCATGACACCCTTCATGCTGCCCTCGGACGCCGCCTTCATGGCCGCGCAGATCTCGGCATAGGTCGCCTCCTTGGACAACTCCACCGTCAGGTCAACCACCGATACGTCGGAAGTGGGCACGCGGAACGACATGCCGGTGAGTTTCTTGTTCAGCTCGGGAATCACCACACCCACGGCCTTGGCGGCGCCGGTGCTCGACGGGATGATGTTCTCCAGGATGCCGCGGCCGCCGCGCCAGTCCTTGTTGGACGGGCCGTCGACGGTTTTCTGCGTCGCGGTCGTCGCATGCACGGTGGTCATCAGGCCGCGCTTTATACCCCAGTTGTCGTGCAGCACTTTGGCCACCGGGGCCAGGCAGTTGGTGGTGCACGAGGCGTTGGAGATGATGGCCTCGCCCTTGTAGGTCTTGTCGTTGACGCCAAAAACGAACATCGGTGTGTCGTCCTTGCTCGGCGCCAAGAAGGTCATCATGTCGGCGTCGATGTGTTTCTGCGCGGTTTCCTTGGTCAGGAACAGGCCGGTCGACTCGATGACGATATCGGCACCGACTTCATTCCATTTCAGCTCGGACGGGTCCTTGACCGCGGTCAGCCGGATCTTGCGGCCGTTCACGACCAGCGTGTTGCCGTCAACCGACACCTCGCCCTTGAAGCGCCCGTGCACCGAGTCGTACTGCAGCATGTAGGCCAGGTAGTCGGGTTCGAGCAGGTCGTTGATGCCGACAACTTCAATGTCCTTGAAGTTCTGCACTGCTGCGCGAAACACCATGCGTCCGATGCGGCCGAAGCCGTTGATGCCGATCTTGATAGTCATTTGCCTTTACCTCCGTTGGTTGAAACCTGATAACCCGTTGCCAGTCGCCGCTCAGCGTTTGGCCAAAGCTTTCTGCACCGTGTCTGCGACGTTTTCCGGCGTGAATCCGAAATGCTTGAACAACACCGGCGCGGGTGCCGATTCGCCATAGGTGTCGATGCCGACCACCGCGGCGCAGCCGTATTTCCACCAGCCGTCCGTGACACCCATCTCGACCGCAATACGCGGCAGACCTGCCGGCAACACCTCGGTCTTGTAGGCGGCAGTCTGGCGATCAAACGTCGTGGTGCTGGGCATGGACACGACACGCACCGCGATCTTGCGTGTTGCGAGCAGTTCCTGTGCCTTGAGCGCCAGTTGGACTTCGGAGCCGGTCGCAATAATCACCGCCTGGGCCTTTTTGCGCAGGCCTACTTCAGTGGGTTCGGCCAACACATAGGCGCCCTTGCTGATGGCGTCCAGGCCGGCTGCGTCGGGTGCCGCCGCGCACAGACCCTTGGGGGCGTAGCTGATGCCCTGGCGGCTCAGCAACAAGGCGGTCGGGCGCGTCGAATTCTCCAGAGCAACGGCCCAGGCCACCGCGGTTTCGGCAGTGTCGGCGGGGCGCCAGACGTCCAGGTTGGGGATCAGGCGCAGTGACGCTGCATGTTCGATCGACTGGTGCGTCGGGCCGTCTTCACCCAGACCGATGCTGTCGTGGGTGAACACATGGACCACGCGCAGCTTCATCAGCGCTGCCATGCGAATCGCATTGCGGCTGTAATCGCTGAAGGTCAGGAACGTGCCGCCATAGGGAATAAAGCCGCCATGAAGGGCCACGCCATTCATAATGGCGGCCATGCCGAACTCGCGCACACCGTAGTTGATGTGACGGCCGCCGACCAGGGCGCCGTTGGCGTCCGGGCTCTGCGCGACTTTGCCGTCGAGGTCGAAGCGCAGGCTCGGCGTGCTCTTGGTGTTGGTCAGGTTGGAACCGGTCAGATCGGCCGAGCCGCCCAGCATTTCCGGCAGTGCTGCGGTGAACGCCTCCAGCGCGATCTGAGATGCCTTGCGCGAGGCCACGGTTTCGGCCTTGCCGTCGGCGGCGATCACGGTGTCGACGACAGTCTGCGCGAAGTTGCGCGGCAGTGCGCCTTTCATGCGGCGCACGAGTTCCTTGGCCAGTTCCGGGTACGCGGCCTTGTAGGCAGCGAAACGTTGATCCCAGGCCGATTCGGCAGCGGCACCTGCCGGTTTGCTGTTCCACGCGGCTTTCACGTCGGTCGGGACCACGAATGGGGGCGCCGTCCAGCCCAGTGCTTCGCGCGTCAGCGCAATTTCGTCCGCGCCCAGGGGCTCGCCGTGGGCCTTGGCGGTGTTGCCGCGGTTCGGGCTACCCTGGCCGATACGCGTCTTGCAGATGATCAGCGTGGGCAGATCGCTTTGCGCCTGCGCCTCGACCATGGCCTTGGACACGGCGGCTGCATCATGGCCATCAATCGGGCCGACCACGTTCCAGCCATAGGCGACAAAACGCAGCGCGGTGTTGTCGATGAACCAGGGTGCGACCTGGCCGTCGATGGAGATACCGTTGTCGTCGTACAAGGCCACCAACTTGCTCAGCTTCCAGGCCCCGGCCAGCGCGGCGGCCTCATGGCTGACGCCTTCCATCATGCAGCCGTCGCCCATGAAGACATAGGTTCGGTGGTCAACCACCGCATGGTCTTCGCGGTTGAACTCGCTGGCCAGCAACTTCTCGGCCAGCGCCATGCCCACGGCGTTGGCGAAACCCTGGCCCAGCGGACCGGTCGTGGTCTCCACGCCAGGCGTGACGCCGTGTTCCGGATGGCCGGCGGTCTTGCTGTGCAACTGGCGAAAATTTTTCAGTTCCTCCATCGGCAGGTTGTAGCCAGTCAGGTGCAGCAAGGAATACAGCAGCATCGACGCATGTCCGTTGGACAACACGAAGCGATCCCGGTCGAACCAGTTCGGGTTGCCGGGGTTGTGCTTGAGGATGCCGGCCGGCAAATCGGCGGCGGTTTTCGGGCCCCACAAGGCCACGGCCATGTCCGCCATGCCCATGGGGGCACCGGGATGTCCGGAGTTGGCTTGTTGTACGGCGTCCATCGCCAGGGCGCGAATGGCGTTGGCCATTGTCTGAGGTGTAGTCATGTTGGGGGTTATCAGGAAAGGTGCCAGGCCCGAAGGACCGCGAACCCGGCATTTTATCGTTCAGCCACATCACGGCTGTTCATGGCCGGTTCGCCGTGCGCGCATGGCGCCGGTACTGCCGGTATGAATGCCGGTCGGCATTCGATGCAATGGCGATAAAGTCTGGTCATGTTGACCTTCTGTTGCGCGCCTTGGCGCGCGGTTCAATCCGCGGTGCGACCATGAGTTGTGACGCCATCATTCTGGCGGCGGGGCGTGGCGAGCGCATGCGGCCGCTGACCGATTCCTGCCCCAAACCTCTGTTGCCGGTGCTTGGCAAAGCGCTGATGCAGTGGCCGATGGAGGCTTTGGCGCGTGCCGGGGTCGCGGACCTCATGGTCAACACCGCATGGCTCGGCGATCAGATCACGTCACATTTCGGCGACCGGTTCGATCCACAGCCGCACGGCGCGCAAGCGGAACCTCCGGCCGACACCGGGTCGGTTCGTTTGCATTATTCCGACGAGGGCCTGGACTTTGGCGGTGCGCTGGAGACCGCCGGCGGTATCGTGCGGGTATTGCCAAAAATGTCCGAGCCGTTCTGGGTGCTCGCAGGCGATGTATTTGTGCCGGAGTTTGTGTTCTCGCCCGAGGCGGTGGACCGGTTTCGCGCCAGCACCATGCTGGCCCATATCTGGCTGGTGCCCAATCCGCCGCACAACGTCAAAGGCGACTTCGGGCTGGCGGATGGAGGTCGGGTGACGAACGACGGCGCCGTGCGTTGGACTTACAGCACCATCGGCTTGTACCGCCACGCGCTTTTTGCGCCGCCGTATTGCGCCATTGCCGCGGGTAATCCACATGGCATCCGGCTGCCGCTGGCGCCAATACTTCGCTTGGCCATTGACCAGGGTCTGGTCAGCGGCGAGTTATACACTGGCCCATGGGTCGATGTGGGCACACCCGAACGCCTGGCCCAGCTCAATATGTCCCCTGAATCCTGACAATCCACGTATGACGAATCTGATTCATCCGCAGCGGCGCGCAGCGCTGGCGCGCCAACTGGGCCCGCAGGGCATCGCCATCGTTCCGACGGCGCCTGAACAAAGCCGTAACCGGGACAGCGACTACCTGTACCGCCACGACAGCTATTTTCATTACCTGAGCGGTTTTACCGAGCCCCAGGCCTGGCTGGTCATTACCGGTGACGGCAAGACCACGTTGTTTTGCCAGCCCAAGGACATGGAACGCGAAATCTGGGACGGTTACCGCCTCGGCCCTGCTGACGCGCCACAACGACTGGCAGTCGATGCGGCGTTTTCCGTTGCCGACCTGGATGTACAACTGCCACGGCTGATGGATGGCCGGGACGTCGTCTGGTATCCATTCGGCATCCACAAGGGGCTGGAGAGCCGTATCAACGGCTGGCTGAACCAGCTGCGCGCACGGGTGCGTTTCGGTGCCATGTGCCCCGGTCAGCAGCGCGACTTGTGCGCTCTGCTGGACGAGATGCGCCTGGTCAAGGATGCGAGCGAACAGGACACCATGCGCCGTGCGGCGCAGATCAGTGCCGGCGCGCACATCCGCGCCATGCAGCTGTCGGCACGCATGGTGCGCGAAGGTCAGGACGTGCGTGAATACCATCTGGACGCCGAACTGCTGCACGAGTTCCGTCGCCACGGTTCGCAGTATCCGGCGTATGGCTCCATCGTGGCAGCGGGCGCCAACGCCTGCGTATTGCATTACCGCGCCGACACGGCCCCGATCCGCGACGGCGAGATGGTGCTGATCGACGCTGGTTGCGAACTCGACGGTTATGCGAGCGACATTACCCGTACGTTCCCGGCCAATGGCCGCTTCACCGGGCCCCAGCGTGCCTTGTACGAACTGGTGCTGGCGAGTCAGGACGCGGCAGTGGCCGCCACCCGCAGTGGTGCCCGCTTCACCGATCCGCACGAAGCCAGCGTCAAGGTGCTGGCCCAGGGCATGCTGGACCTGGGGCTGCTCGATGGTGCAAAAGTTGGCATGCTGGACGATGTGATCGACAAACGCGCGTACTTCCAGTTCTACATGCACCGCACCGGTCATTGGCTGGGCATGGACGTGCATGACTGTGGCGGTTACCTCGAGCCCAGCGAGCTGGGACAGACCAGCGAACGCAAGGATGCGCTCAGCGGCGAGACCATCGTCAACCGGCCTGCGCGTATCCTGCGACCGGGCATGGTGTTGACGATCGAGCCGGGTATTTATGTCCGGCCGGCCGACGGGGTGCCGACGCAGTTTCATAACATCGGTATTCGCATCGAGGACGACGCCATCGTGACGGCCGACGGTTGCGAGTTGATCAGCCGGGGCGTGCCGGTGGGGGTGTCGGACATCGAAGCGCTGATGCGCGACTGACGCGTAACCCGAGCCCCATGACCGCAACGCACGCGCAGCAATTCCGGGACAGGGGATTCCTGGTGCTGCCGGGCTTCAAGGACGCGGCAGCCGTCCATGCGGTTCGCGACCGCGCCGCCGACATCATCGAAGCTTTTGATCCGGCGGGCGTGCAGGCGATCTTCACGACCCAGGAGCAGCAGCGCCGGGTGAATGACTACTTTCTCGGCTCCGCCAACGCCGTCCGTTGCTTCTTCGAGGAGGAAGCCTTTGACGATCACGGGCAGTTGCGCCAGGCCAAGGCCTTGTCGATCAACAAGATTGGTCATGCGCTTCACGACCTCGATCCGGCGTTCGACCGGTTCTCCCATGGCCAGGATCTGGCGGATCTGGCCGAATCCCTGGGGCTGGCGCAAGCGCTGATCTGGCAGTCGATGTACATCTGCAAGCAGCCGGGTATCGGCGGCGAGGTCCGCTGGCACCAGGACGCGACCTTCTTTGACACCACGCCCATCAGTGTGACCACGTTCTGGTTTGCGCTGCAGGACGCACATCGTGACAACGGCTGCCTTTGGGTACAGCCCGGTGGTCATAAGGGTCCCTTGCGCGAGCGGTTCGTGCGCCGTGGCGATGTCGCCGCGATCGAGCCGCTGAACGGTACGCCCTGGCCCGATCTGCACGATGCGGTACCTGTCGAGGTGTCTGCGGGCTCGCTGGTCGTGTTGCACGGGCTGCTGCCTCATTACAGTGCGGCCAACCGGTCGGCGCAATCGCGTCACGCGTACACCTTGCACGCCACCGACGCGCGCACCACTTATTCGCCAGGCAACTGGCTGCAACGCGACGACAGCCTGCCACTGCGCGGCTTCGCCTGACGCGGTACTGAACCGAACCCGGACCACCTCCACCATGCGCCCGCACCCGTTGCTTCTTGCCAGTCTGATCGCCGCCTGTGGTGCCAGTCACGGCGCCGAGGAGTTCATCTACACGGTGCAGCCCGGCGATCATCCGTGGAACATCGCGCAGCGGTATTTACGGGGCACATCCGATGCGCTCAAACTCACCCGGCTCAATCGGATCGCCAACGACCGCACCGTCGCGCCGGGCACCGAGTTGCGCATTCCGGCGCAGTGGCTCAAGCTTGAAGCTGCCGCAGTCCGGTTGCTCGCGTCCAGCGGTGACGCCACCGTCACGCGGGCCGACGGCATCCAGCATGCGGCGGTCGCGGGGGAATTCGTGCGACCGGGCGCCATGGTACGCACAGGCGTCCGGTCCAGCGCGACTCTGGTGTTCGACGACGGATCGCGCGTGATGATGCGCCAGGCTTCCGAGCTACATGTATAGCGCTCGGACAAGCGCGCGGTCGACGGTGGATTTCTGGTCACGCTGGAATTGGTGCGCGGCGGTCTGGAGAACATGGTCACGCCCCGTCCGCGCAACGACAACCGCTTCGAAATCCGCACGCCGGCTGCCATTGCGGCAGTGCGCGGCACACGTTTTCGCGTTAATTCCGAACCCCGAACCACCTGGACGGAAGTGCTCGAAGGTGCTGTGGATGTGGGTAACAATTCCGGCGACGTGTTGGCGCAGGCGGGTTTTGGCACTGTCGCCCGGGCCGGGCAGCCACCGGATGCGCCCCGACCATTGCTGGCAGCGCCCGATCTGTCGGCTCTGCCGGCGCGACTCGAGCGGCTGCCAATCGACTGGCCCCTGACTCCGGTGCCAGGTGCCGTGGCATACCGGACGCAGTTGGCTCCCGATGGCGCCTTTGACACCGTGGTGTCGGACGAGCTGACCAAACCACCGCGGGCCAGAGTGCTGGACATTGCCGACCAACGCTATGAAATGCGCGTCACGGCGATTGATGCCGATGGGCTCGAAGGTTTCCCGGCACAGCGCTCGGTGCTGGTGTACGCACGGCCATTCGCGCCATCCCTGATCAGTCCACCGCCGGGTGGTGAAACCACGTTGTCGCGTCCGGTGTTCAGCTGGACCCAAGTTGATCCCGCGTGGCACTACAAACTCGAGTTGCGGCGCTCCGATGACCCGGCCGTGGTGCCAGTGCTTGTGCAGATCGGTCGCAATGCCGACCCCATGGAGCTTGAGACGGACCTGACACCGGGTGTTTACCACTGGCGCGTGGCGTCCATCGTTCCGGCGACAGGGCGCCAGGGTCCCTGGGGCGATATGCAGTCGTTCCGTTACATCTTGCCCAGCCCGGCCGTGGAGCCACCTCAGATTGAGCCAGGCAAGATCACGGTGCGCTGGCCGGCGCTGCCCAATGCCCATGCATACGATTTTCAGTTGGCCAGGGATGGCGATTTTGCGCAGCCGCTGCGTGATGTCCGGGTCACGACGACGCAGCATCAGGTCGAGAATCTGGAACCGGGAAGTTACCGGATGCGACTGCGTTCGGTCAGCCAGGACGAATATGCCGGCCCTTGGGGCCAGGCCCAGGTCTTCGTCGTACCTGAACCGGAGAAACCCGATCCTGAGCACTGGAAGAAGTTGTTGCTGGTATTGCCGTTCTTGCTGATTCTGGGTTTATGAAGCGTGGCGCTGCCGAACCGGCAAGTCTGACGACCCGTTGGCGGGAAGCGTCCTGGCCCCGGTTGCTGATGCCGTTATGGGTCGCATTGGCCGTCATTGCCGTGCTGGCCTGGCAACAGCCGGCAGCGGTGACGCGGCTCGATCTGCTGGCATACGACGGTCTGCTGCCGTCCCACGCGGCACCGGCCGATACGGCGGTGGTGCTGGCGATCGATGATGAAAGCCTGAGCCGACTCGGGCGCTGGCCGTGGCCGCGATCCCTGCACGCCCAGTTGATCGACAAGCTGCACGATGCCGGTGTCTCGACGGTCGGACTCACGGTGCTGTTCTCCGAGCCCGCTGGTGCTGGGGATGCGGGCGACGCTTTATTGGCGCAGGCCATGCGACGCCACGGCGGCGTGGTCTTGCCGCTGGCGCCGCTACGGCAGATCAACGGCACCATTGTCGACGGCGTGCCCACCGCGGAGCTGCGCGCGGCGATGTCGCAACTGGGTCATGTCGATGCCGAGATCGATCTTGATGGCCAGGTGCGTCGTGTCTACCTGACGGCGGGCACCGGCACACCGCAGTATCCGGCAATGGCGCTGGCGCTGCTTCAACAGTATCAGCCGCAGCAGACCATTTCCGCTTCTTTGCCGGGGCTGCGTGCCGCTGCTCTTGTGCCGCCAGACGACGCCGCAGGGATCTGGATGCGTGACCATGAAGTGCTGCTGCCGCGCATGCGATTGGCGCCGCCCATCAGCATGGTGCGGGTGCTCGATTCGCCGGGCTTGCTGCAGAGCCTGCGCGAACGTCCGGTCATTGTTGGCGTCACGGCCTCCGGCCTGGGTGGGCAATTGGCCACCCCCTTGGCCGGGGAGCGCACCCAGATGCCGGCGGTGTTGTGGCACGCGCAGGTACTCGCAGCTTTGCGCGCCGGTAAGCTGATCACGCCCGCGGCACCCATTTCCTTTGTGTTGTTCAGCCTGCTGCTGGGATGCAGCGCTGTGCTGTGGCCAGTCGCGGGTCGCAAGCGATTGCACCCATGGTGGATGGTGGCCAGCGTATCGGCGCCGGTGCTGGCCAGCGCCGTGCTGCTGTATGGGTGGCAGCTGTGGTTTGCGCCGTTTGCCAGCACGCTGGGCCTGTTGGCCGCGGCTTTGGTCTGGCTTGGTGTGCATATCCGGGAAAACGGACGCAGCCTGGTCCGTAGCCGACAACACGCTCAGGCCACGTTGGAGGCCATCGGTGACAGCGTGATTTCTGTCAACATGCGATCGACCATTGTGTACGCCAACCCGGTGGCGCTGGCGCAGATGGGCGCGGGCAACCTGGTTGGACAACCGTTGGCCAGCGCGCTGGTTCTGGAAACCGGCAGCGTGGCCATGCTCGCTGCGGCGGTCGACGAATGCCTGCACCGCGCCTGCGACGTGCGCCCGGAGCTCTATCTGGTGTTGCCGTGCGACGAAGCACCGCCGCGCAGCTTGCGCGCCAGTATCAGTCCTTTGCGCGATCCGGACAACCGTCTTGAAGGGGCGGTGATCGTGTTGTCGGATGTCACCGATACAGTGGCCAGCGCCGACCGGCTGCGCTACGCGGCAACCCACGATGCGCTGACCGGTTTGCCGAACCGGAGTTTGCTGCAAGAGCGTCTGGAACTGGCCTTGGCGCGCATGCAGCGAAACGTCAGCACGATTGCTCTGCTGTTTCTGGATCTGGACCGCTTCAAGCGGATCAACGACAGCCTGGGCCATAGCCATGGCGACGAGGTGCTCAAGGAGACGGCGCGGCGTCTCGTGGCGATCTGCCGCAGCACGGACGTTGTTGCGCGCTGGGGTGGGGATGAATTCGTCATCATCATGGAAGACGTGTCAGGGCCGGACGCCGTCGCGCTCGCCGTATCGAAGCTGATTGCCGTGCTGCGCGAGGATGTCGATGTGCGCGGCGTGCGTGTGACCAGCAACTGCAGCGTCGGCATTGCGCTGGCGCCCCAGGACGGTACCGATGTCGACGGCTTGCTGGCCAAGGCCGACACGGCAATGTACCGGGCCAAGTCGCATCCTGACGCCGGCTTCCATTTCTATTCGTCCGACCTCAAGGTCTGGACGCGTGAACGGCTTGCGCTGGAGGTCGAATTGCGCCACGCCTTGCGCGAAGAACAATTTGAACTGCATTACCAGCCGCAATACCGGTTGCGTGATGGAGAACTGTTCGGTTTCGAAGCCTTGCTGCGTTGGCGCCGTGATCCGGATACGCTGATGCAGCCGGCCGATTTCATCGGCGTGGCAGAAGAGTCCGGCTTGATCGTCGAGATCGGGGCCTGGGTGGTGGCACGCGCAGCGGCCGACATTGCCCGCTGGATCGCTGATGGCCTGCAGGCGATGCCGGTGGCGGTCAATGTGTCGGCGCGTCAGTGTGTCAATCGCCATATTGTCGATGTCGTGCGCACGGCCTTGCTGGACACCGGCATTCCGCCGGCGCTGCTCAAGCTGGAGTTGACCGAGACCACCGCCATGACGGACGCCGCACGGGTGATCGAATTGCTCGAAGAGATCAGTGCGCTCGGGGTTCGGATCGCGGTCGATGACTTCGGTACCGGTTATTCCTCACTGGCCTATCTCAAGCGGTTCCCGATCAATGAGCTGAAGATCGACCGTTCATTTGTCCAGCATGTGACGTCGAACGCCGAGGATGCGGCTATCGTGCGCGCCACCATCGTGCTGGCCCATGAGCTGGGTATCGAGGTGATCGCCGAAGGGGTCGAAAACGATGCACAGAAAGCGTTCCTGCTGGCCCAGTCCTGCGACATCGTCCAGGGCTTTCTGTACGGCCGGCCGCAGCCCCTGAGCGCCACCACGCCGCTGCTCTAGACATCATGGTCGCCAAAACTTGACAGGCGGCGGTCGGTCTCCATCATCGTAGGTTGCGCGCAAAAGCTTGCCGAGCTACATGCTGAGAACGAACCGTCATCAACCAAAGGAGGCCGACCATGGACGAGGATATCTT
>JBBQJP010000040.1:0-41396 GCA_038326025.1 Burkholderiales bacterium | reverse complement strand
TCAATCGCTGCGGACAAAACTTGCGGGGGCTCAGGCTCCCGTGATCGTCCACACGACTCCCCTCGTGCCTCAGCGGCACACTGGTCGTGTGGTGGTACAACTTAACCCGCGGTTCATCCGCAAACACCATGTCTGAATCTTTTGCCGATCTATTTGAAGAATCACTGAAGGCCTCCGAAACCCGCGTCGGCGAGGTCGTGACTGCCGAAGTGGTGCGTGTCGAACACAATTTCGTGGTCGTCAACGCCGGCCTGAAATCCGAAGCTTACGTTCCAATCTCCGAGTTCAAGAACGACAAGGGTGAACTCGAGTGCCAGATCGGCGAATTCGTCTCCGTGGCCATCGTCGCGATGGAAAACGGTTATGGCGACACCATCGTCAGCCGCGACACCGCCAAGCGCCTGGCATCCTGGATGTCCCTCGAGAAGTCACTCGAGTCCGGCGAGTTCGTCACCGGCACCACCAGTGGCAAGGTCAAGGGCGGTCTAACCGTGCTGGTCAATGGCATCCGCGCATTTCTGCCGGGCTCGCTGGTCGACACCCGTCCGACCAAGGATCTGACTCCGTACGAAAACAAGACCCTCGAATTCAAGGTCATCAAGCTCGACCGCAAGCGCAACAACGTCGTGTTGTCGCGCCGTGCCGTGGTTGAAGCCAGCATGGGCGAAGAGCGCGCAAAGCTGATGGCCACCCTGAAAGAAGGCGCCATCGTCCACGGCGTGGTCAAGAACATCACCGAATACGGTGCGTTCGTCGACCTCGGCGGCATCGACGGCCTGCTGCACATCACCGACATGGCATGGCGCCGTGTCCGTCACCCAAGCGAAGTGGTGACCGCAGGACAGGAACTGATGGCCAAGATCCTGAAGTTCGACACCGAGAAGAACCGTGTCTCGCTGGGTCTGAAGCAAATGGGCGACGACCCTTGGATGGGCGTGAACCGCCGCTACCCGCAAGGCACGCGCATGTTCGGCAAGATCACGAACATCGCCGACTACGGCGCATTCGTCGAACTCGAGCCGGGTATCGAAGGCCTGGTCCACGTGTCCGAGATGGACTGGACCAACAAGAACGTGGCACCAAGCAAGATCGTCACGCTGGGCGAAGAAGTCGAAGTCATGGTCCTGGAGATCGACGAAGACAAACGCCGCATCAGCCTGGGCATGAAGCAGTGCAAGGCCAACCCATGGCAGGAATTCGCGCAGAACACCAAGCGCGGCGACCGCGTCAAAGGCCCGATCAAGTCGATCACCGACTTCGGCGTGTTTGTCGGCCTCGCTGCTGGCATCGACGGCCTGGTGCACCTGTCCGACCTGAGCTGGAACGAAACCGGCGAAGCGGCTGTGCGCAACTACAAAAAGGGCCAGGAAGTCGAAGCCCTGGTGCTGGCAGTGGATGTCGACCGCGAGCGTATCTCGCTGGGCATCAAGCAGCTCGATTCCGACCCGTTCACCACCTTCGTGGCAGTGAATGACAAGGGTCAGATCGTCACAGGCAAGGTCAAGACTGTGGACCCCAAAGGTGCAGAGATCGACCTGGGTCAGGACATCATTGGGTATCTGCGTGCTTCCGAGATCAGCCGCGACCGCGTCGAAGACGCGCGTAACGTGCTCAAGGAAGGTGACGAAGTCACGGCTGTGGTGGTCAATGTGGATCGCAAGACCCGCAACATCCAATTGTCGATCAAGGCCAAGGACGCGGTCGACCAGCAGGAAGCCATGGCCAACCTGAGCCAGAGCTCGCAGCGTGAGAACGCTGGCACGACCAGTCTGGGTGCCCTGTTGCGCGCCAAGCTGGACAACAACTGATCGTCGTCGGCTCAACCCCGTCCCGGACCTTCGGCGGGCGCCGCAAGGCGCTTGCCGGGCTCGGGGCATCCACCTTTGCTTCATGACCCGTTCGGACCTTGTTGAAGAATTGGCCAACCGGTTTGGCCAACTCACCCATCGCGACGCCGAGTTCGCCGTCAAGGCAATTCTGGACGCGATGAATGACGCATTGGTGGCCGGACACCGGATCGAGATCCGCGGCTTCGGCAGCTTCTCGATCAACCGACGACCGCCCCGCATGGGGCGCAATCCGCGCAGCGGCGAAAGTGTGGCCATTCCCGAAAAGCGGGTGCCACACTTCAAGCCGGGCAAGGCATTGCGTGAATCAGTTGACAACCGTCAACAGGACCCTTCCGAAACAGCTGGCGGCGTGCGCCGCATCGGCTGAATCGCACACAGGTCTGCCTCGCGAGCCTGGTCAGCAGAACGCTGTTGATCAGGGCTCCCCCCTCTAGAATCGGAACGCATGAAAAACACTGTCCGACTGCTCAAGTGGGTTCTCAAGGCATGTATCTTCTTTGCATTGTTCGCATTCGCACTGAATAACCAGCACGAAGCCAGCCTGCATCTATTTTTCGGTCGCCAGTGGCGCAGCCCCATGGTGCTGATCATTCTGGCGGCATTCGCAGCCGGTCTTTTCGTGGGCGTCCTCGGAATGGCCCCCTGGCGTTGGCGCCGCGACCCACCGGTTGCACCTGCCGTCGGCGCACCGCCGGCACCGGGCCCCAACGACACTCCCGCACCGATTGCCCCGCCGCATGGACTTTGACATCAGTTGGTTGCTGCTGAGCCTGCCGGTCGCCTTCATTCTCGGCTGGGCCGCATCGCGCTTCGACCTGCGCCAGATGCGGCTGGAAAACCGGCGCGCCCCGAAGGCCTATTTCCGGGGCCTGAACTTCCTGCTTAACGAGCAGCAGGACCAGGCCATCGATGCCTTCATCGAGGCAGTCCAGAACGACCCTGACACCTCGGAGCTGCATTTTGCACTGGGCAATCTGTTTCGCCGACGTGGCGAATACGAACGCGCGGTGCGGGTGCACCAGCACCTGCTCTCGCGGGGTGACCTGACCAGCACCGACCGCCACCGCGCCCAGCACGCGCTGGCCCTGGACTATCTGCGTGCCGGTTTACTCGACCGCGCGGAAGAAGCTCTGCTCAAGTTGGAAGGCACGCCGTTCGAGTCCGAGGCCCGGCTCTCGCTGTTGGCCAACTACGAACGTTCACGCGACTGGGTGCATGCGGCCGAGGTGGCCAGGCGTCTGGACAACGCCGAGCATGGAAGCTTCGCCGGACGGCTCGCCCATTACCTGTGTGAGCAATCGGCTGCCCATCTGGCTGCGCATGAACGCGATGCCGCACAAAAACTGCTCGAACAGGCGATCCACAATGCGCCGAATGCGCCGCGTCCGCGCATCGAACTTGCCAAGCTGCTGGGCCAACGCGGCGAATCGGCGCAGGCACTGACGACGCTCGAAGCCTTGTTCAACCACGCGCCGGCCGCCTTGCCGCTGGTAGCCGGCCTCATGGCCCAACTTGCCATTGCCAGCCAGCAGGCCGAGCGCATACGCGATCGGCTCAAGGCCTTCTACACCGACACACCGGGCATCGACTGCCTGGAAGCCATCGTTACGCTGGACGGCCATCTGGGCGCTAGCAGCAATGACACCCGGCAGTGGTATGTGCGCCACCTGGAGAACGAACCCTCGTTGGTGGCAGCCGCACGCTGGTTCGCCGGGCAACCGGGTGATCAAGGAGCCTCACACGCACTGGTGCAGCGGGCCCTGGACCATGCGGCCAAACCGCTGACGCGCTACCGTTGTGCGGCTTGCGGTTTCGAAGCCAAGCAGCATTTCTGGCAATGCCCTGGTTGCCAGGCCTGGGACAGCTACCCGGCCCGGCGCGTCGAAGAACTTTGACCCGTCCGGTTGCTGCTGGCGCAGGCCTCAAACCTGCGCTGCTTCGTCAGTACCCGACCGCTTGCCCGTCACGCCGCGAATCACTGGCCGCGACGTACCCGTCCTGCATGTCATCACTCAGGCGCCAGATGAACTGGCCGCTGCCAAAGTCCATGTAGTTGTCGGCAACGGGTTCGAACTGGTGTCCCAATCGTTTCAGGCCGGCCACCAGTTCGGACGACATGGTCGACTCGAAGTCGACCGCTTGCCCACTGCTGAACTTCCAGCGCGGCGCATCGCAGGCAGCCTGCGGTTGCTGTTTGTAGACCAGCATGCGCACGAGAGTCTGCAGATGGCCTTGCGGCTGCATGTTGCCGCCCATGACCCCAAAACTCATCTGAGGACGGCCATCCTTGGTCAGGAAACCGGGGATGATGGTGTGGAATGGCCGCTTGCCACCGGCCACCTGGTTCGCATGGCCATCCTCGACCGTGAAACCGAAACCGCGGTTCTGCAGGCTCACACCGGTACCCGGTACGACGATGCCGCTGCCGAAACCCATGTAATTGGACTGGATCAGGCTGATCATCATGCCGCTTTCGTCGGCGGCTGACAAGTAGATCGTGCCCCCTTTGGGCGGATGACCGTGTGAAAAGGTTTGCGCCTTGCCTTGTTCGATCAACCGCACCCGTTCACCGAGATAGGCATCGCTGAGCAGATCCGCGGCACTGACCTCGGTCATGAAGCGCGAGTCGGCAACCCAACGGTAGGTGTCGGCAAACGCCAGCTTGATGGCCTCGATCTGCAGATGTTGTGACTCGACGCTGTCAGCCGAAAATCGGCCCAGATCAAGCTTGTCGATCATGCCCAGCGCCATCAGCGCGGCAATACCCTGGCCATTGGGCGGAATCTCATGCACTGTGTGACCGGCGAAGTCCTTCTGGATAGTCGTAACCCACTCGGGTCGGTAGGCATCCAGATCGGCCATCGTCATGCTGCCGCCATTTGCCGCTGCATGGGCCACCAGCAGCTCGGCCACCTCGCCCCGGTAATACGCGTCGCCCTGGCTCTCGGCGATCTTGCGCAGCGTCTGCGCCGCCTCGGCAAACACGAACCGCTCGCCCGGCAGTGGCGCACGGCCCCTGGGCATGAAGGCCTCGGCAAATCCGGGCTGATTCCTGAGCACCGGAATCTGGCGCGCCCATTTGTCGGCAACGATGACGCCCACGCCATGCCCGCGCTCGGCCAGTTCGATCGCCGGCTCCATCAGGTCGGCAAACGGCAACTTGCCAAAGCGTTTTGACATGGCCACCCAACCGGCCACCGCACCGGGCGTTGTCACCGCATCCCAGCCCCGCTCCGGCATCTTGCCGCCGTGGCGCTTGTGGAAGTAGTCCGGACTCCAGCTGGCGGGCGCCACGCCGGACGAATTGAGTCCGTGCAATTCCTTGCCGTCCCACAGGATGGCGAAGTTGTCGCTGCCCAACCCATTGGAGATCGGCTCGACGATCGTCAATGCAGCAGCTGCCGCAATCGCGGCATCAATCGCATTGCCGCCCTTGAGCAGCATGCGCAAGCCGGCCTGCGAGGCGAGCGGGTGCGAAGTGGAAACTACGTTGCGCGCCATCAAGGGGCTGCGGGTCGTCGGGTACGGATTCTTCCAGTCAAATTGCATCGTCAATCCTTATTGCTTGAGTCGAAAGGGCGCATCGCCACAGGCGACGCGTCAGCGGTGGCGTGGATCGAGCGCGTCGCGCAGTCCGTCACCGAGCAGATTGAACGCCAGCACCAGGACGAAGATGGCCAGTCCAGGCCAGATCGCCATCCAGGGCGCGTTGTCCATGAAGTTTTTCGCGGTATTGAGCATGCTGCCCCAGCTCGGCGACGGTGGTTGCTGGCCCAGACCGAGAAACGACAAACTGGCCTCTGCGATAACCGCAGCGGCAATGGCCAGGGTCGACTGCACGATGACCGGCGCGGTGATGTTGGGCAGGATGTGTGAGACCGCGATACGCAGAGGGGAACACCCAACCGCCCTGGCGGCCTCGATATAGTCCTCGACCTTGACGTTGATGACCTGGGCGCGGGTAAGGCGCACAAAAATCGGCGCCGCCGACACACCAATTGCGATCATTGCGTTGGTCAGGCTCGGGCCCAGGAAGGCCGCCAACGCAATCGCCAAAATCAGAAACGGGCAAGCCAGGAACGCGTCGGTGATACGCGAGATGATGTTGTCCACCAGCCCGCCGAAGAAGCCGGCCACCATGCCGATCAACACTCCGAGGACCAGCGATATCGTCACCGACACCACGCCGGCCATCAGCGACGCCCGCGTACCCCAGATGACCCGCGACAACACGTCACGCCCGAGTTCGTCGGTGCCGAACCAGTAGGCGGAACTGGGCGCCTTGCGGATGGCGCCCCAACTGGTCGCCAAGGGATCGTTTGGCGCGATCCATGGTGCGAAGACTGCCAGCAGTACAAAGAACACCACTGTCGCCAGCCCCAGCATGGCGATGCGATTGCGTGCCAGTTTGCGCCAGGCGCGGCGCCAGGGACCCGCCTGTGGCCGTGGCGCGGCCATCGTCGGGGAAACCGTCAGCGTCGTCATGGTTCAGTTCCGCAGGCGCGGATTAAAAATGAAATAGGCCATGTCCGCCATCAGATTGAGCAGGATGTAGGCAGTTGCCGTCACCAGTACGACACCTTGCACCACCGCATAGTCGCGGTTGAACACGGCATCGATGATCAGCTTGCCGAAGCCGGGAATCGTGAACACCTGCTCGGTCAATACGGCGCCCGACAACAAGGTGCCCAGCTCCAGCGCACCCAGCGTGATAACCGGCGTCAGCGCATTGCGCAGTGCGTGCTTGACCACGACCACGGTTTCGCTCAGGCCCTTGGCACGGGCCGTACGCACGTAATCGGCGGCAAGCACCTGCAGCATCGAACTGCGCGTGTGGCGCATCAGCACCGCCGCAATGCCGGTGCCCAGCACGAAGGCCGGCATGATCATCGCAGCCAGATTGGCGCCAAGGTCCTCAAACGGACTGACATAACCTGATGCGGGCAACCAGCCGAGTTGCACCGAGAACAGCAGGATCATCAGGATACCGAGCCAGAAATTGGGCATCGACAAGCCGGACAAAGCGAACACCGTAGCGCCATGGTCCCAGGCAGTGCCACGCTTGACCGCCGAGATGACGCCGGCCGGTATGCTGATCAGCACCGCGATCAGCATCGACAACAAGGCCAGTTCCACTGTGACCGGCAGCTTTTGCAGGATCAGGTCCCGCACCGGCAGCTGGGTGCGCACCGACTCGCCCAGATCGCCCTGCAGCACACCGGACATCCAGTAGCCGTATTGCACCGGCAACGGCTTGTCGAGATGGAGCTTTTCGCGGAAATGGGCGATGACCTCGGCACTCTGGTCCTCGCCCGCCAGAATCTGCGCCGGATCGCCCGGCAACAGCTGCTGCAGGCCGAAGATAAGCATCGAGACAAACACCAGCGTAGGCACCAGCGAAACCAGGCGGCGTATGAAATATGCAAACATCGTTCGAACCTGCGGTCAGACTGTCACACGGATCAATTGAGCTTCAGGCCTTCGACGCGCAGCAGTCCGTCGGGAATTTCCTTTACGCCGGAAAGTTTGTTGGTATAAGCCCAGAGCCAGTTGCGGTGGTACAGATACACGATCGGGCGATCCTTGGCTTCCTGCGCAGCCACTATGCCGTATGCCTTGACCCGGTCGGCCATGGTCAGCTTGCTGCGTGCCTCGTTCAGTTGCGCATCGATCTCGGGCTTGCAATAACCCGAATAATTCAGCGGCTGCTTGCAGGCGAGGAAGCTGTAGACATTGCCATCAGGATCGGCCCGACCGCTCCAGGCCAGCACATAGGCTTCGAAGTCACCCTGGTCGGCCATCTTCAACGATGTCGCAAATTCGGTCGACTGGATCTTGACGTCGAAACCCGCCTCCTTGGCCATGGCCTGCACCACCTGCGCAATCTTCTGCGCGTCGGACGTAGTGGCCGTCATCAAGGTGAAGCTGGGGTTCGGCACCCCGGCCTCCTTGAGCAAGGCCTTGGCACGCGCAACGTCACGTTTGGGGATCGGCACGCCCTTGGCGTAAAAGCTGCTGGTCGGTGCCACCCACTGGTTGCCGGCAGTCGCCTCGCCGTCCATGACCACCTGCACGATGCCAGCGCGGTCCAGCGACAACTCGAAGGCCTCACGTACGCGGGCATCCTTGCCCAGCGGATTGGCCTGGGCCTTGTCGCTCTTGCCGGTGTTGATCGTGATGCCCTGGTAACCGATCTCCGTGATCTTGCTCACCTTGAGCTTGGGATCGGTCGCAATCTTCGCGATGTCGCTGGACGCCGCGCGCTCGATGAAGTCGAGTTGCCCACTGCGCAAATTGGCCAGGCGCACGGTGGCATCGGGAATCGGCGTGTACACGATGCGGTTGAAGTGGATCGCATCCTTGTTCCAGTAGTTGGCATATTTCTCGAACACCATGCGGTCCTGCGCAATACGTTCGACAAACTTGAACGCGCCGGAACACACCGGTGCCGTGCCGAAGTTCGCACCACCGGCCTTGGCCGCCTTGGGCGACACCATCATGCCGGCGCGGTCAGCCAATGCGGCCAGCAGTGGCGCAAACGGCGCCTCCATATTCAACCGCACTGTCAACGGGTCAATCACATCCACCGAGGTGACCGGACGCAACTCACCGCTGCGGTTGGAACCGGGCATGGTCTTGTGACGTTCGATGTTGAATTTCACTGCTTCGGCATCAAATTTCTCGCCGTCGTGGAAGGTAACACCGCTGCGCAACTTGAGCGTCAGCGACTTGCTGTCGGCTGCCCATTGGTAGCTCGTGGCCAGTTGGGGAACGATGGCCATTTTTTCATCAACATCGAGCAACTTGTCGCACAGCGCCGAGAAAACGATGCGACCGACAAAGGTACGCGCCAGCGTCGGATCCAGTATGTCGGGGTCTTCCGCAAGGCCGACGCGCAGCGTCTGCGCCTGAGACATCAGCGGAACAAGGGTCAGCAAGGCAGCGCCCAGCAGGGTTCGGGTCATCGGTTTCATGGTGTCTTCTCCTTCAAAAAAACGGGTGCGTCCGGCGGTCTCAAATCAGTGCCGGAACCGGTGCGGCAAAAGCCGATTGCAAACGTTGCAGTCGCAACTTTGCCGGATGGACGGCCGTGACCTTCGCCAGCGGCACTTCTTGCACGGACAACGGAAAGTGGCAGGCCACGGCATGCACGCCGTCACCTTCTAGCGCAGGTGCTTGCCGTGCGCAAATTGGCTGCGCGTGCGGACAGCGGGTGTGCAGGTGACAACCAGACGGCGGGTTCAACGGGCTCGGCACATCGCCGCTGAGCAGCACGCGCTGACGGCGCAGACCCGGCTCCGGCAGCGGGATCGCCTGCATCAGCGCCTGCGTATAAGGATGGCGCGGCGACGCAAAGATGCGCCGCGTGTCACCCAACTCGACGATGCGCCCCAGGTACATCACCGCGACCCGGCTGGCGATATGTTTGATGACCGCCAGGTCATGGGCGATGAAAAGGTAGGTCAGGCCCAGGCGCTGCTGCAAGTCCTGCAGCAGGTTGACCACCTGCGCCTGCACCGACACATCGAGTGCCGACACCGCCTCGTCGCACACAATCAGCCGCGGCTCCACCGCCAGCGCACGGGCAATGCCAATACGCTGACGCTGACCACCCGAAAACTCATGCGGATACCGTTGCGCGGCCTCGGCCGGCAAACCCACGGTATGCAGCAGCTGGGCCACCCGCTCGGTTTCCCTGCCAGAGTGCAGGCCATGCACGCGCAGGGGTTCCTGCAGGGTCTGGCCCACGGTCTTGCGCGGATTGAGGGACGAATACGGGTCCTGGAAAATCAACTGCATGTCGCGGCGACGCGCGCGCAATGCTTCGGCGTCCAGCGCCAAAAGATCCTGGCCGTCCAGGTGCAGTCCGCCGGCAGTCGGTTCGATCAGGCGCAACAACATGCGGCCCAGCGTCGACTTTCCGCAGCCAGATTCGCCGACCACGCCCAGGGTTTCGCCGCTGTGCAAGTCCAGGTCAACGCCGTCCACGGCACGCACCTGCCCGTGAATACGGTTGAACAATCCGCGGCGCACCGGAAAATGTTTCACCAGGCCTTTGGCCTGCAACAAAACGCGGCCGTCACCAGGTGCGACAGCGTGCGTCATACCACTGACTCCTCGGCCTGCATGTGCAGCAATTTTTCAGGGTCCAGCGGCGCGCGCACACAAGCAGACTGATGCCGTTCGCCTACGTCGCGCAGTGCCGGCTTGGCAGCGCGGCACTCGGCTAGGGCGAACGGACAACGGTCGGCGAAGCTGCATCCTGGTGGCAATTGGGTGGGCCCCGGCACCTGGCCTTCGATCGAGGCCAGACGCTTGTGCTCGGCATCGAGGCGGGGTATCGAACCCAGCAAACCGACGGTATAGGGATGTTGCGGTTCGTTGAACAAGGTCTCCACCGGACCCCGCTCGACGATGCGCCCCGCATACATGACCACCACTTCGTCTGCCACTTCGGCCACTACACCCAGATCATGGGTGATCAAGACGATGGCCGTACCCGTCTCCTGTTGCAGGCTGCGCATCAGTTCCAGAATCTGCGCTTGTATCGTCACGTCGAGGGCCGTGGTCGGCTCGTCGGCGATCAGCAGACGCGGCTCGCATGCCAGGCCCATGGCAATCATCACGCGCTGGCGCATGCCACCGCTGAGTTTGTGCGGGAACTCGTCGATACGCTGCTCCGGCGCCGGGATGCGCACCTTGCGCAACATCTCGATCGCGCGTTCACGCGCCTGTGCACGACTCATCTGGCGATGCCGCAGCAACCCTTCGATGATCTGCTCGCCTACGGTGAAGGACGGATTGAGCGATGACATCGGCTCCTGGAAAATCATCGCAATGCCATTGCCACGCAAGTCCTGCAATTCCTGTTCGGGCGCGCCTACCAACTCGCGCCCCTCGAACCGGATCGATCCACTGGCGATGCGGCCATGTGGCTTGGGCAGCAACCCCATGATCGACAACGAGGTCACACTCTTGCCGCAGCCGGACTCACCCACGATGGCCAATGTGCGACCGGCCTCAACCGAAAAGCTGATGCCGTCGACTACGGCAAACTCGCCATCGTCGCCGGTGAAAACGGTACGCAAGTCGCGCACTTCGAGCAGGCTGCTCATGACGGGTGTCCGCGACGCGCATGAAAAGCCGAGATCGTGGCCTCGATCTGCGGCCGATCGGTAATACCGGCGGGACGCCCGCGACCTGGCAAGCAGGTCAGAAACGGCTGAAACCGCTCCAGACTGACCTCATGCAGCCGACGCAATTCCGCCAAGGGATCCACATGATCATCGACCCTCAGGTCCAATGCGAGATAGTCCTCATCGGCATGGATGCGCAAAGCGGCGGATTGCTTGCCGCGTTTGTCTCCACCAGCGGCCTCCCCGGCGTCCATCGCGGCCAGCAGGCGCTCGGCCAGCGGCTTGCCCTTGGTGCGCTCGAACGCGTCGGCGGTCGCTTCGATGACGCCCGACCCGGCCAGCATGTTGCCCGCCACACTCAGCCCTTCGCGCGCCAGATGGCCACACCAATCAATGCAGGCAGCGCCGGTTGACGCCGCAGCAGCCCCCTTGAACGGCAATACGTGGACCTGACGCTGCTCCCGGCCGTCATCACCGGCCGTCAGCGTGGCAATTGCCTCGGCCGGGGTTTTCCCCTGCTCCAGCATGTCGAGCGCCGCCTGGCCGTACAGCGGGTTCATCAGTGCCTGTGTTGACACAGCGCCGACGCCGCGCCGGGTATGGACACACAGGGAACCGACGGCAAAGAACCGACTGGCAATGGCGACGCCAAAAAATCCGTTCTCGTCTCTTGCCAGGATGGACCATGTCATTTTGCGAACTTTCTCGATTCAGGATTTCGGAGTGAGATGAGATGAGATGAGATGAGAAGAGAAGAGACAGCGGCAATCGCGATGGTGGCATGAATGGCGGCAATGCAAACGAAGCGCGAAGTATAGGAACAAGCTGACATTTGTAAACCCATTGACACTTGCTTATGCAATCAGCATGCCAGCTTCAAAAACCACCTTAAATTATTGATTCTTATAAATATTTATCAAAAACTGGCAGGCAAAGCAGAATGACGGATGTTCGGATATGGGCACGGATTGCGGCGCAACATGAATACAAACGTAATCAGCCCTGGCTGGGAGTTGACGAATGTAAACACCGATGCCATTTCGAGCTTCCATACGAAATCACTGTCTCGCCGCCAAGTCGACTACGGGTAATCACCTAGGAATTCAGATCCAACCCGCTCCTGTTTGGTGCGCGATGCACTAAAAGAGGATTGCCAGCGTCAGCCACCCGTCGGCGATATGTATCGACAAACTTTCAGAGTCTGGCGCCGCCACGCCGGTTCTTGACCCGCGTCAAAAGGGATTTGCACTCGGCGGCCAATATCTCGGGGCGGTTGAAGATGCGCTCGCGGACAAAGCGATCAAAACTCTCGTAACTGTCCGTCAGCGTATGAATATGCAGGCTCTGCAGATCGCTCATGATGTACAGGCTCACCACTTCCGGGCAATCCGCCAGTTCCTGCGGCAGGCTGTTCATCGCATGTGGCGCCACCTTGAGGTCGATGAAGGTAGAGATCACCTTGCCCAGTTTTTCCGGATTGACCACGGCGCTGAACAATTCGATCACGCCACTGTCGACCAGGGCCTGAACGCGGGTGCGTGCATGTGCCCGCGAAATGCCCAGTTGCCTAGCGATATCGGCGAACGACGCCCGGCCGTCCTTGATCAGGATATTGAGCAATGCGGGATCGACCTTGTTCATGGCGGTGACTTTCGGGCAACTGACGTTGGGACTGCCGATTGTTGCGCACCTGTGCGGGGCCGGGAAACCTTGCGGCGATACCGCATTTGACGGATGCGCCTGGCCTGACATGTCGTGGGTCGGCGCTATCGTGTTTCCCTGGCCGCCGTGCATTTGCCAACGCAGCCACAACCACGCAAAAACCCAAGGAGCCCGACATGTGGAAATACGCCCTTCCCATCACCTTGTTGTTCACGGCTGCCGCGACCTCGGCAACCGTTGACATCAATCAGGCCAGCGTCGCCGATCTCGACGCAATCAAGGGCATCGGCCCGGCGGTTTCGTCGCGCATCCTGGACGAACGCCAAAAAGGCCGCTTCAAGGACTGGGGCGACTTCATCGCGCGGGTCAAAGGTATAGGCGCCGGCAATGCCGCCCGATTCGCGTCCGAAGGGCTGGTGATCGATGGTCTCGGATACCAAGGTGCGGCGCAAACGGCGGCCCGTAAGGCCGCAGATGCATCGCCAGCCGCGGTTCGCGCGAAAAACTGAAGCTAGGCGGCACCCGCCAACACACCCACGCGGGCGCAAACCATTGAAATTCAGCTACGTTCTCGACGCGAAAACCGTGGCCATTTCAATGGCTTTGGCGTCATCAGGTCGCGCAAATGCTGCCGGTGAGGCATCGCCAGCCTGACGCGGCTTTCCGATGCCTTCGAAAAAGTCTTCCAATCCTCCCGGAAGGAAGAACCAGACCCATTTGAGGTCCACGTTGCCGTCATTGACGAATGTGTGGCTCTTGTTGTGTCCCAGATACAGCGTCGTGTTCGGCGTCATCCGATGGTGCTTGCCATCGACTTCGGCTGCCCCTTGCCCTTCGATCACATAGAGCACCTCTTCGCTTCTGTCGTGCGCATGCAGGCGCACGGTCCCGCCAGGGGGCAGCGTCTGGGTTCCACAAGAGAAACGATGAACCATTCGAACGGTACGCGGCGACACGATGACCTCGGCAAAACCGTTGGCTGGTTGTGGCTGCCACCATGACGCCGAAACGTTGGGCGGAATTACCGCGCAATCTCCATGCGGATCGTCGAAAGTGAGGGGTTTGGATACGGGGTTCATGATGGTGCCTTGGAGAAGAAGGACGGAAATCGGCGAGTCAGCGGCAAAACGCTCGAAACAAGCTGGTGCGCGCAGAACATGCCTATGCCCGCTCACGCGCGCTACCAGGCGGTATAGCCGCCGTCCACGGTAAACATGGCACCGGTCGCGAACGAGGACTCGTCAGAGGCCAGGAAAAGAATCATCTGCGCGATCTCGGCTGCTTCCCCGGCGCGACCAATCGGCGCGCGCGCGTCGTTCCACTTCTTGAAGGCCACCGGGTCCGGATGCTCAGCGAGTATCTTGTCGAAATAACTCGTTGCCACCACGCCTGGTGCCACGCTGTTGACGCGAATGCCTTGCGCAATATGATCCAGGGCCATGGCGCGCGTGAGTGCGGCAACACCACCCTTGGCGGCTACATAAGCTGCCCGATCCCTGATACCCACGACGGCAATGGTCGACGCCAGGTTCACGATCGCCGATTTGCCGCGCTTGGCAAGGTGCGGGATCGCATACTTCGAACAAAGAAAGACGCCCTTCAAGTCTACGCCCATCAGGTTGTCCCATGTTTCTTCATCGGTCGTGACGACTGTTCCGAGGCAGCCGTAGCCGGCGTTGTTCACGAGAATATCAAGGCCACCAAACCGCGACACGCTCTCTTCCACCATTGCCTGAACTTCTATCGACTTGGACACATCTACCGCTACTGCGAACGCATCCTTTCCAAGGCGGGTTGCAACAGCCTGGGCTTTGTCCAGATCGCGATCCGCGATGACGACTTTTGCGCCCTGTGCGATGAAGAGTTCAGCGGTCGCTTGGCCGATACCGGCGGCCGCGCCGGTGATGAGTGCAATTTTGTCGAGTAGTCTCATGGGAAAGTCCGTAGGTGGCTGGAATGAAGGTCGGAGGTCGTCGTGAATCCTGGAACTCTCGGCTTGGCCAGGCGTAGCGTGTTCTCCAAGCTGACGGCCAGGCTAAGGCGCCCCGGTCATCTCGACCAGTGCAAGCAAATCCGTAACCCCCGGGTCCACGCCGGCTTGCATCAGCAAGGTCGTCACCTGCCCGCGGTGATGGGTCTGGTGATTGAAGAAATGCGACAAGGCATTCCAGGCCGGATGCTGACGCTGCACACCCTTGCTGTTGCTGTAGCGCATCATGAAGTCCGGAAATTGATACGGCATCTCCACCAGCCAGATGCCCATGGCGTCGTCGATCTGGCGCCGCTTTTTCCGCAAAGCCAACCAGTCTTCGAACAGCGGCGCATCCAAAGCATGTCCGACCGGTAAATCCAGAATGTCGGGCGACAAGGCCTGGCAATCGAAGCCGTTGTCCCGCCCGCATTGGTGCAGGCGCTTGAGCCAGATCTGGTCACCGACGACCAGATGGTTGAGTGTGCGATGGATGGAGCCAAAAAATGCACCACGATCGCGCTTGCGCTCGCCGTCATCGATTTGCTCGCAGGCGTCATAAAGGCGCTCATTGAACAACGCGTTGTACCGCCCCATCCAGCGATAGTGTTCCAGTACTTGTGTGGGCATGTTGTCCTCTGGATCTGGCGACAGTTGATGCAAGGCCCCATCTTCACGCTACTGCGGAGCGCCGAACCCTCCGCCACCCGGTGTGTGAATCTCGAAAATATCACCTATCGCCATCTCGGCCTGGCCGATGTGGGCCAGTTGTTCAACCGTACCATCCACCCGCACGACGCGGTTGATGCCCACCGCGCCCGGCAATCCGCCGGCCACGCCGAACGGCGCCACGATACGCGCGTTGGACAGGATGCTGGCCGTCATCGGCTCGAGGAAGCGTATGCGTCGCACACCGCCGTCGCCGCCGTGCCAGTGGCCGGCACCACCCGAGCCGCGCCGGATCTCGTAACTCTCGAGCCGAACCGGATAACGGAACTCCAGCACTTCCGGATCGGTCAACCGGGAATTCGTCATGTGTGTCTGAACCACGCTGGTTCCATTGAAGCCGTTCACCGCCAACCCGTCCGCGTTCCGCTCACCGCCGGCGGGTGAGCCGCCCGATATCGTCTCGTAATACTGGTGGCGGGTATTGCCGAAAGTGAAGTTGTTCATTGTGCACTGGCTGGCTGCAAGCACGCCAAGCGCACCGTATAACGCATTGGTGATGCAGGTCGAGGTTTCCACATTGCCGGCCACCACCGAGGCGGGCGGATTCGGCCGCAGCATCGAGCCTTCCGGGATGATCACCTCCAACGGTTTGAGGCAACCGGCATTGAGCGGAATGTCATCGTCGACCAGCGTGCGGAACACATACAACACCGCCGCCATGCACACCGCGGTGGGTGCATTGAAGTTGTTGGTCTGCTGCCCTGATGTTCCGGTGAAGTCCACCACGGCCGTGCGCCGCGCCGCGTCGACCCGGATCGCCACCTGGATCTGCGCGCCATTGTCCAGCGGCAAGGTGAATGCGCCGTCCTTTAGCCGGGTGATGACGCGCCGCACCGATTCCTCGGCGTTGTCCTGCACATGGCCCATGTATGCCTGCACCACATCCAGGCCGAATTGTTCGACCATCTTGCGCAACTCCTGCACGCCCTTTTCGTTGGCGGCGATCTGTGCTTTCAGGTCAGCCATGTTCTGCGACGGATTGCGCGAAGGGTACTCACCACTTTCCAACAGTGCGATCATCTCTGCCTCGCGCAACTCACCACTGTCAACCAGCTTGACGTTGATGATCTGCACGCCCTCTTCTTCGATGCGGGTCGAGAACGGTGGCATCGATCCGGGCGAGGTGCCCCCCACATCGGCATGGTGGCCACGCGATCCGACATAGAACGTCGGCACGCCGTCCAGATACACCGGCGTAATCACCGTGATGTCGGGCAGGTGCGTGCCACCGTGGTACGGGTCGTTGAGCACGAACACATCGCCGTCGGCCATGGTCTGTGCGTTCTCGCGGATCACGGTCTTGATGCTTTCGCCCATTGAACCCAGGTGTACCGGCATGTGTGGCGCATTGGCGATCAGTTCCCCCTGGGCATTGAACAAGGCACAGCTGAAGTCCAGCCGCTCCTTGATGTTGACCGAGTAGGCGGTGTTTTGCAGCTGCAGCCCCATCTGCTCGGCGATGTTCATGAACAGGTTGTTGAACACTTCGAGCAGTACCGGGTCGACCGTGGTGCCCACCGCAAACACCGATGTGCGCGGCACACGGCGCTCGAGCACGAGATGATCGAGTTCGGTCAGGCGTGCTTCCCAGCCGGGCTCGACCACCGTGGTGGCATTGGCTTCGGCAATGATGGCCGGACCGGGGATCACGTCACCGCTGCGCAGGTCTTCGCGCACCACCAGGGCCGCATCGTGCAAGGCCCCACCGGAGAACATCTGCACTGTCTCTCGTCGCGGCACTTCGCGCTTCGCGTGAAGTTCATGCGTCGGCTCGGACGGCGCATCGCCAGCGATCACCGCCTCGACCGACACGGCCTCGACCACCATGCCCTTGCCCTGCATCAGAAACGCGAAACGCTGACGATAAGCCGCCTCGAAGCCGGCAACAATTTGCGTGACCACGGCTTGCGCGTCGGCGCCGTGGGTATCCGGGCAGGACACCACCAGCGCGGCATCGCTGCCGGCGTAACGCACATGCACGCGGCGCATCGTCGTCACATCACCGCGACCGACCTGCTGGCGCTGCAGATCGCCCTGCGCGGCCTGGGCCAACGCATCGAGCGCAGCCGTCACCTGCGCCAACGCGTCCGCGCGCAGCGGCAATTCGATGGCCTGCTCGCGGATCACCGTCTGGTCCGCCAGACCCATGCCATAGGCGCTGAGCACGCCGGCCAGCGGATGCACAAAAACACGGGTCATGCCCAGCGCGTCGGCCACCATGCAGGCATGTTGCCCGCCCGCGCCACCAAAACACTGCAGCGTGTAGCGCGTCACGTCATAACCACGTGCGACCGAGATTTTCTTGATCGCGTTGGCCATCTGCTGAACCGCGATGTTGACAAAACCTTCCGCACTTGCCTGCGCACTCAGGCCGGTTTGCTGCGCCAGTTCAGTGAACTTCTGCTGCACCACGTCCAGGCTCAGCGCCTCGTTTGCATGTGGGCCAAAAACCTTGGGGAAAAACCGCGGCTGGATCTTGCCCAGCATCAGGTTGGCATCGGTCACGGCCAGCGGCCCGCCACGACGGTAGCTGGCTGGCCCGGGGTTTGCGCCGGCGCTGGCTGGTCCGACACGAAAACGCGCGCCATCAAAAGCCAGGATCGAGCCACCACCCGCAGCCACGGTATGGATGCTCATCATGGGTGCACGCATGCGCACGCCGGCGACCTGGGTTTCGAATTCGCGCTCGAACTCCCCGGCGTAATGCGATACATCGGTCGACGTACCTCCCATGTCAAAACCGATCACCTTGGCATGACCGCCCAGCTTGGCGGTGCGCGCCATGCCGACGATGCCGCCTGCCGGGCCGCTCAGGATCGCATCCTTGCCCTGAAACGCATGGGCGTCGGTCAGGCCGCCGGACGACTGCATGAAGAACAGTCGCACCCCGGGCATCTCCTGCGCCACCCGGTCCACATACCGGCCCAGGATCGGTGAAAGGTAGGCATCCACCACGGTGGTATCACCGCGGCCGACAAATTTCATCATCGGGCTGGTTTCGTGCGAGGTGCTGATCTGCGTAAAGCCAATCTCCTGCGCAATACGTTTGGCCACCTGTTCGTGGGCGGTGTAGCGGTAGCCGTGCATGAACACTATCGCCACGCTGCGCAGGCCCGCCGCGAACTGCGCCTGCATCGCCTCGCGCAGCGCCACTTCGTCAAGCGCCTGCACCAGATCGCCATGCGCGCCGACACGCTCGTCTGCCTCCACCACCACCTGGTACAACAGTTCGGGCAGCACGATATGGCGATCAAACAGGCGCGGCCGGTTCTGGTAGGCAATACGCAAGGCGTCGCGAAAGCCGCGCGTCGTCACCAGCAAAGTCGGTTCACCCTTGCGCTCGAGCAAGGCATTGGTGGCCACCGTGGTTCCCATCTTCACGCATTCCACCCGGTCCGGCGTGACCGGCTCGTCGGCCTTCAGTCCCAGCAGATGGCGGATGCCGGCTACTGCGGCATCCTTGTACTGCTCCGGGTTCTCCGACAACAACTTGTACGTGACCAGCGTGCCATCGGGCTTGCGCCCGACCACGTCGGTGAATGTGCCACCACGGTCGATCCAGAATTGCCAGCGAGGGTCGATGGCGACGGTGTTCGATGCAGATATCTGATTCATGATGGGATGCGTCATTTCAAAGTGAGGTGGCAGCCCTGGCCGCCTGATCGTACTGGCCCGACATTGTGCGCAGGGTACGCGCAACATCGCCGATGTTGTCGTTGAGCTCGGCGTCCAGATTGCCGATCAGACATTCCTCGCGCACCTCGCGGTAGCGGTCAATCGCCTTCTCGCCTGACGGAGTTGGTGCATACAGCACTTCCTTGCCAACCTTCTCTGCCTGCACCAAATTGGCGGCGACCAGCTTTTTCAGTGCATACGCCACCACATGGGTGTCTTCGTAATTGAGTACAAAGCAGATGTCTGCCAGCTTCTTGTTGCGCGCCCGGTGGTTCACATGGTGCAGGATCAACACGTCGGTAATGGTCAGGTCGGGCGCGCCCGCGGCGGCCATGCAACGCACGGCCCAGCGCGAGAATGCGTTCCACGCAATGATCAGACCGAACTCCAGCTCCGATGTCTCCTGGCTGCGTGGCGAGACCAGATGCGACGACGACACAATCGGTCGCCCGCCAGCCTTGGCCGGATTATTGCTAGTGACTTTGCGCATAGGGACTTTCCCGTAGTGGACTCACAAATCAAAGATAAATCGTCTCTAATTTATTGACACTTTACATTCATAGCCGATAGACTTCAAGCTCGGCCACCACCTGATGCCCCGCATTGCGGGAAAACACCGAGCAAACGCCAGCCCAGTCCGATGACGAAGCGGCGCCAAGACACTATGCTTGAATGTTCGCGCTTTGCAACCTCTCTTGAACCAGGAGTTTTCATGACCTTGACCCGCCGTACCCTTGCCACCACGCTGGCGTTTGCCCTCTCCGGCATGTCTGCCGGCGCCATGGCCCAGACCAAATGGGACCTGCCCGCGGCCTACCCTGCCACCAACTTCCACTCGGTCACGCTTACCGAGTTCGCTGCCGATGTGGACAAGGCCACCAGCGGCAAGCTCAAGATCACGGTGCACGCCGGCGCGTCGCTGTTCAAGGCGCCCGAGATCAAACGCGCAGTGCAAGGTGGCCAGGCACAGGCCGGCGAGATCCTGCTGGCCAACTTCGCCAACGAATGGCCGATCTACGCCGCCGATGGCATGCCCTTCCTGGCCGACAGTTACGACGAGGCGATGAAGCTGTACAAGGCGCAAAAGCCGTTGCTCGAGAAAAAGCTCGCCTCCGAAGGCATGATGCTGCTGTATTCCGTGCCATGGCCTCCGCAGGGCATCTACTCCAAGAAACTGATCAATTCCGCCGCTGACCTCAAGGGCATCAAGTGGCGCGCCTACAGCCCGGCCACTGCGCGCATTGCCGAACTGGTGGGCGCACAGCCCGTGACGGTGCAGGCGGCCGAGGTGAGCCAGGCCTTCGCCACCGGTGTCGCCGAAAGCATGATGAGTTCGGGCTCCACTGGTGCCGACAGCAAGCTGTACGAGCATGTGAAGTACTGGTACGACACGCAGGCCTGGTTGCCCAAGGATGCGCTGATCGTCAACAAGAAGGCCTTCGATGCGCTCGACAAGCCAACGCAGGATGCGGTGCTCAAGGCCGCTGCCGACGCCGAAGTCCGTGGCTGGGCCGCGAGCAAGAAGACCAACACCGAGTCGCTCGAAAAGCTCAAGGCCGGTGGCATGCAGATCATGCAACCTTCGGCGCAGCTCAAGGCTGACATGAAGAAGGTGGGCGACACCATGCTGGCCGAATGGCTGGCCAAGGCCGGTGACGAAGGCAAGGCCCTGGTCGACGCATTCAAGAAGCCTTAAGCGGGCACCCCCCGCTTGCTTGATAGCGCGATGCGCAAGCTACTCGACGCCATCTACAACAGCGCCGCCGCCCTGGCGGCGCTTTTTTTGGTTGGCGTACTGCTGATGGTGCTGTTGTCGATCTTCGGCCGCCAGCTCAACGTCTACGTACCGGGCACCGATGCCTACGCCGGCTACCTGATGGCGGCCAGCGGCTTTCTGGCACTGGCCCACACGCTTAAACACGGCGACCATATCCGGGTCACGCTGGTGCTGGGCGCGTTGTCCGGCCGCTGGAAGCACCTGCTGGAACTCTGGGCCCTGGTTTTCGCCTCGGTTGTCAGTGTCATGTTCGCTTTCTACAGCTGCAAGCTGGCCTGGCAGTCGCACGTATTCAACGATGTATCGACTGCCAACGACGCCACACCGCTGTGGATTCCGCAGATCGCCATGGCACTGGGTACCGTGGTGCTGGCGCTGGCCTTCATAGACGAACTGATGTTGGAGGCACGCGGCCTGCGCGTGGCGCCGAATTCGACCGAGCCGCAACGCAACGAATGACACCGGACACCACTTCATGAACGATTTCGCCATCACCGCCCTGCTGCTGGTGTCGCTGTTGCTGATCCTGGGCAGTGGCGTCTGGGTCGGCCTGTCGCTGACCGGGGTGGCCTGGCTGGCAGTGACCCTGTTCTCCAGCCGCCCGGCCGGAGACGCCATGGCGGTCACGGTCTGGGGCTCCTCGTCGAGCTGGACCTTGACGGCATTGCCGCTTTTCGTCTGGATGGGCGAGATCCTGTTTCGAACGCGGCTCAGTGCCGACATGTTCAAGGGCCTCTCGCCTTGGGTCCAGGGTCTGCCGGGTCGGCTGCTGCACACCAACGTGATCGGTTGCACGATATTTGCGGCGGTGTCGGGCTCAAGCGCCGCAACCTGCGCCACCATCGGCAAGATGACACTGCCCGAGCTGGGCCGGCGCGGTTATCCGGAGCATATGGTGATCGGCACCCTGGCCGGCTCGGCCACCTTGGGGCTTCTGATTCCGCCGTCCATCATCATGATCGTCTACGGCGTCGCGGCCGAAGTGTCGATTTCCAAGTTGTTTATCGCCGGCGTGTTTCCCGGCATGCTGCTGGCAGCGCTTTTCTCCGGCTACATCATGTACTGGGCGCTACGCCATCCGGAGCAGGTGCCGGCGTCCGAGCGCAGCTACACGCTGCGCGAGAAGCTATCTGCCTCGCGCAGCCTGATTCCCGTGGTGATCCTGATCCTGTCGGTGCTCGGCTCCATCTATGCGGGCATCGCCACCGCAACCGAGGCCGCCGCGATTGGTGTGGTAGGTGCCTTGCTGATCTCGGCAGTACAGGGCTCACTTGGCTGGGCCACGTTTCGCGATTCCTTGATGGGCGCAACGCGGCTGTATTGCATGATTGCGCTGATCCTGGCGGGCGCTGCCTTCCTGACACTGGCCATGGGGTATGTCGGCCTGCCACGTCACCTGGCCGAATGGATCACCTCGCTCGGATTGAGCAAGGCACAATTGATCTTCGCGCTGGGCGTGTTCTTCATCCTGCTCGGGTGTTTCCTCGACGGCATCTCGATGGTCGTGTTGACCATGGGTGTATTGATGCCCACGGTCAATGCGGCGGGCATCGACCCGATCTGGTTCGGTATCTTCGTCGTGCTCGTCGTCGAGATGGCGCAGATCACGCCGCCGGTGGGCTTCAACCTGTTCGTGTTGCAAGGCATGACCGGCAAGCAGTTGCCCTGGATCGCCAAGGTCACGATGCCGATGTTTTTTCTGATGTGCGGTGCCGTCGCACTGATCTACATCTTCCCCGGCATCGTTTCCTGGCTGCCGCAACAGATGGGCCAGTGAGTACCATCGCGGCATGTTGTCGGTCGTTGCGATCTGTGTGGGTGCCAGCCTTGGCGCATTGATGCGCTGGGGCCTGGGCCTGTGGCTCAGCCCTGGCGCCCTGCTCCCCTGGGGCACGCTGGCCGCCAATCTGCTGGGCGGTTATCTGGTCGGTCTGTGTATTGCCGTCTTTCAGGCCCTGCCCCAGCTCGATCCGGTCTGGCGCCTGGCCCTGGTGACCGGTTTTCTCGGTGCCCTGACCACCTTCTCCAGCTTCTCTGCCGAAGTCGTCGGCATGCTGGGACAGCAGCGTTATCTGCTGGCCTTTGGCACCGCGGCCATGCATCTGTTTGGTTCACTCTTGCTGACGGTGGCCGGCATGCGGACTGCGGCGCTGCTGCTCGCGCAGCGCGGGTGACGGTTCGGGCTCAGACAACCCTTGCACCAGCGAAGAGATGGCCGCCACGCAGTGTGCCGACCCGCAGCATTACAGTCGGGTGATTGCGTCTTCCCTGACACGAAACTCCGATCCCATCATGACCAGGTCCAATACACGCCCCAACATCATCTTCATCGTGGCCGATGACCTGGGTTACGCCGACCTGGGTTGTTATGGTGGTCGGGATGCGTCGTTCGGTGCGGTGTCACCCGAACTCGACAAACTTGCGGCCAATGGCATGCGTTTCACCGACGGTTATGCCAACTCCCCGGTGTGTTCGCCAACCCGGTTTGCCTTGATGACGGCGCGATACCAGTACCGCCTGCGTGGTGCGGCCGAGGAGCCGATCAGCAGCCGGGTCTCCGGCAGCGGTCCGATCGGCCTGCCGCCCGAGCATCCGACCTTGCCCTCGCTGCTGCGCACCAGCGGCTACCGCACCGCGCTGTTCGGCAAATGGCACCTGGGTTTCCCGCCAAGTTTCGGTCCCTTGCGCTCGGGCTACGATGAGTTCTTCGGCCTGCTGGCAGGTGGTGCCGACTACTTCACGCATTGCAACTCGACCGGTAATCCCGATCTGTTTCTGGGCGACCAGGCGCATGAAGAAAAAGGCTACATGACTGACCTGATCAGTCAGCGCGCGATCGATTTCGTCGACCGCATGGCTGCAGGCGCCAACAACGATGGCACGCCGTTTTTCATGAGCGTGCACCACACCGCACCCCATTGGCCGTGGGAGACGCGTGACGATGCCGATGTGCCGGCACAGATCAGCAACAACCTGTTCCACCTGGACGGCGGCAACATCAACACCTACCGACGCATGATCCACCACATGGACGAAGGCATCGGCCAGCTCGTGGCATCGTTGCGCGGCCATGGACTGCTCGACAACACCTTGATCGTGTTCACCAGCGATAACGGCGGTGAGCGCTTTTCCGACAACTGGCCACTGGTGGGCGGCAAGATGGATCTGACCGAAGGCGGCATCCGTGTGCCCTGGATCGCCCATTGGCCTGCCGGCATCGCACCCGGTGGTGTCAGCGCGCAGCATTGCCTGACGATGGACTGGTCAGCCACGATGCTCGAGCTCGCCGGTGTTAAGGCCCACCCGGACTACCCGCTCGACGGCATGTCGTTGACCCCGGTGCTGCGCGACCCGACCCACGTGTTCCACCGCGTTATGCACTGGCGCATGAATCACCGCGGCCAGCGCGCCATGCGTGACGGCGACTGGAAATACCTGCGTGTCGACGACAACGAATACCTGTTCAACATTCCGGGCGACGCGCGCGAACGCGCGAACAAGGGTAAATGGGAACCCGAACGCCTGCAGGCCATGCGCGAGAACTGGGAGGCATGGAACGCGAGTTTGCCCGCGATTCCCGACGACGCTGCCGTACACCTGGGGTATTCCACCAAGGACATGCCGCAGCGCTGAACGACCGCATCACGACGCGGCAAAGCTGCGCGGGTTTACCCGACGCATGCGCTGACTGATGCCATGCCAATGACCCATGCACTGCGCGGCTTGACGCTGAGTCTGCTCACCGCTTTTTGCGCGGCCCATGCCGGCACCGTTGCCGTCGTCACATCCTTTCCGAAGGAATTGACCGAAACCTACAAGAAGGCTTTCGAGGCGCGCAATCCCGGCATCAAGATCGAGATCCTGAACAAGAACACCACCGCAGGCATTGCCTATATCAAGGAACTGCCGGCCGGCCAGCGTCCGGACGTGATGTGAATCGGGGCACCGGCCTCCAGCCATGCGCAGACGCTGCTGCGCGACCTGTTCGCACGCCAGGGCCTGTTGCCCAGCATCGTGCTCGAATCCGATCACAGCTCTGCGCCCCAGACCCTGGTGCGATCCGGCTTGGGCCTGGCCTTGTTGCGCGAGGATATCGCCGTGCCGATGGCCGAACACGAACAGGTGGTGATATGGCCACATACCCGCGCGGCGGCCATGCTCAGTTTCATCTATCCCAAGTCTGCGGAACACGATCCGGCCATCGTCGCGGCGCTGTCGGTGCTGCGCACCGTCTGGGGTCTGCCCACGCGGTGAGTCGCCGGCAACCAACGCTGCTACGTCTGGGACATGGCGCTACGCCAAGTGCGATCCGCGGCTACCCCAGGCGCATGCCACCTGCTCCAAGCAGTCCAATCACGCCCACGGCAATCAGGTAAATGGCGACGATGTAGTTGAGCATGCGCGGCATGACCAGGATCAGCACACCGGCAATCAGGGAAATCAGCGGCGTCAGGCCGAGGTGAATATTCATGGGTATATTCCCTAACGCTTATTGAATGACGATGGCGTCGTTGTCGAACCGCACACGGGCACCGACCTGCAAGCCCGGATCGGCGGGATAGTCAAGGCTGCGCGTCGCGCCGGAGTCCAGTCGTACAAGTACCCGGTGCACCTGGGTCTTGTCCATGTTGTTCTCGACCCGGTTACCCGCATAGGCGCCGCCCACCGCCCCGGCGATCGTCGCCAGGTCTTTGCCGGAGCCGCCACCCACCTGGTTGCCGAGTACACCACCGAGGATGCCGCCGGCAATGGTCCCCAGCACATTGGGTTTGTCGCCCTTGATCGTGACCAGGTTGACCGATTCGACAACGCCGCAGTCGACGCACGCGACAGGGCTCTGCCTCTGCTCGTTGGCACGCCGGTCACGGTTGGAGGCGCGGCCCTCATCGCCTTGCCCGCGCTCGAAGCGCTGGCTGGTTTCCTGCTTGTTTACCACCAGGAACGCGGTGGCGTCGAGGTCGCGCGTGACGCGGTCGTCCCGGCGCAGCGTGTAGCGGCCCTCGTAAACGCCACGTCGCACCTCGGTCAGAACAATGCGGGCCGGTACACCCTGCACCTTGACATGCGCCGCACCGTTGGGAGCGCCTGTCAAAGCGAACTCCAGTTCGTCTCCCGGTCGCACCCGGTCGCGCGCCGTCACCGTGAAATCCGAGATTCTGGCAACTGTGCGCGGAACGGGGCTGCGTGCACCTTGCACCAGCGACTGGTCCATCGCCACGTTGACGGTCTGCCCGTCCTTGGTGATCATCGCCGTGACCAGGCTGGCGGCGGTCAGACGGTCGCGGGTCCGTACGGTATAGGCGCCCGTGTAGGCGCCTGGCTGCCCCTCGTACATCTGCACCTCGTCAGTCGCGCCGGCGATACGCAGGCGCACACTGGCACCCGGCGTTCCGTTCAGCGTGAATGACAACTCGCTGCCAGGCGAGAGTGACTTGAGTTGGGCGACGCCGAAAGACTCGACTGCAGCGACCGGACGGTTGCCGTAGCGGTCGCCGGTGGTCTGCGCCAGCGCGACAGGGGTCAAGCCCATCGAAAGCGCCAGCGCCAGGGCAGCGAACTGAAAGGGAATCTTCATGGAGTCTCCTGTAGATACATGATGGAAAGGAAAGTTGTTTTGTTGTCGCAGTGCACTCGGGCAGCACAAGCACTTTGCCCCCGTGGCAACAGTGGGGCCAATGTAGGTTGCGCACCCCGACGCGGCAATCGGACGACAGTGCCTTCGGCTGTGGGACAGGGACTACGACAAGCTTGCCGTCAGATGACCCAGGATTGATAGCCCCTCGACGTGGACAGGCCTGTTGTCCTACCTGCGGCCCGGTTCAGGTCTGATGGCCGCGCAACGTGCGGATCACCACAATAGCGCTCAAGCAAGCGCCCGGCATCGCCGCGCGCGCCGAGCACCCATCGACACCGTGAGTACACACCATGAAAATCCTCGCCATCCTGACCCTTGCCGCGGCGGCCGTGCTGCCAGCCCAAGCCGGCACTAACATCGACGTGACGATCGGCATCAACGCGCCAGGCCAATATGGCCGTATCAATATCAACAATTACCCGCAAGTGCAATTGGTCACCCCACAAGCCATCGTCTATGCGCCCTCACCGGTTGCGATCCATCAGCGCCCGATTTACCTGTATGTGCCCCAGGGACACCAGGCCAATTGGGGCCGTTATTGCGGGCGCTACGGCGCCTGCGGGCAACCGGTTTATTTCGTCCGGGAAAGCTGGGTGCGGGACGAATACCGCCATGAGCACGACAACCGCAACGGGAAGAAGTACAAAAAAGACAAGAAGGACAAGCGTCATGATCGCAATAAGCGTCACGACATGGACTGATCCCGTCGGCGCAATCGCAAGTTCGGCGCCAGAATGCCTGGCACCGGGCGAGGACAACTGGAACCGAGGCATCACGCACCTGACGGGCGTGCGCGGGTGATGCCGCCTATGGCGTCAGCCAGCGCGAGGCCGAGCATGCCGGGCCCCATCGCCTTGCAGAGGTAACACGAATGTCCAACGCCCAATGGTTTGCGCTGATCGGCGCACTTTTGCTTGTCATGGGCCTGACCACGTCGGCGCTCAGGCGCTCGCCAGTAACTTCGGCCATCATCTACCTGTCAGTGGGTCTGATCGTCGGCCCGACAGTACTCAACCTGTTCCACTTCAATCCGCTCAAGGAATCGGCACTGCTCGAGGTGCTGACCGAGGTCGCGGTGTTGATCTCGCTGTTCTCCGCCGGAGTCAAGATGCCGGTGCCGTTCAGCTTCGCGCGTTGGCGTGCGCCGATGTTGCTGGCAACCGCATCGATGACGCTCAGCGTGGCGCTGGTCGCCGCATTCGCCACCCTGGTGCTAGGCTTGCCGCTGGGCGTCGGCGTGTTGCTGGGCGCCATCGTCGCGCCCACCGATCCGGTGCTGGCAACCGACGTGCAGATCCGCCATCCCGGAGACCGCGACCTGTTGCGGTTCAACCTGACCTGCGAAGCCGGCATGAACGACGGCAGTGCCTTCCCCTTCGTCATGCTGGGCCTGGGTTTGCTCGGGCTGCATGACCTGGGTGACTTCGGCCTGCGCTGGATCCTGGTCGACGTGGTCTGGGCCACTGTGGGCGGCATCGCCATCGGCGTCATCGCGGGCGCTGCACTGGCGCGGCTTGCCAGCAAATTGCGCAGGAATCCGAGCCGGCACGAACTGCTGGACGACTTCCTCGGTCTCGGCCTGATCGGCGCTGTCTATGGCGTCGCAGTCTTGCTGCACACCTGGGGCTTCCTGGCGGTATTCTTTGCCGCCGTGGCATTGCGCCAGACCGAACTGAAACTGTCCGGCGACCAACGCCGGGTCGAAGCGGCCCCCTCGGCTGAATCCGCCTCGGCAAGCCAGAACACGCAGTCCGACCAGCTGGACGAGACCATGGTCAGTGCCGGTTCGCTGGTATTCAAGGAGCACCTCGAACGTTTGTCCGAGGTGGTATTGGTACTGCTCGTCGGTGGTTCCCTGTTCGTCGACTCATGGAGCTGGCACGCGGTGATGCTGGCGCTTTTCCTGTTTTTCGTCGCGCGACCGCTCAGCGTGTTCATCGCCTTGTGGGGACCGCGCACCCCGTTGCGCCTGCAAGGCATGGTGGGCTGGTTTGGCGTGCGTGGCATCGGTTCGCTGTACTACCTGATGTATGCGATTGAACACGGCTTACCCGAACCTCAGGCACTGCTGATGACGCAGATCACACTGATCGTCGTCACGATGTCGATTCTGCTGCACGGTATCAGCGTCAAGCCGATGATGGGTGCCTTCTGGCGACGCAAATGACACGCTTCTTCAGGAATAGGCTATCCCCGGCTATGGCAATGCACGCTGGATCGACCTGCGGCCGGCGCGCCGTCATCGACCCATCAATTGCCCCAGCGGCTTGAGGTCATCTACACGGTCTGATACGGCCTTGACCATCAGCAGCACCGGCGTGCCGAGCAGGAGTCCCCACAGACCCCACAACCAGCCGAACACCAGCACGCCGATAAAGACGATCACCGGATTGATACGACTGGTGCGACTGGTCAGCCAAGGCGTGAGCAGGTTGCCGGAAACGGTATGCAGGAGCAACGAGATGACGGCCAGCAACAATCCCATGTCAAAGTCGCCGAACTGCACGAAGCCGGCCAAGGCCGAGCCCGCTGTCACGACGATAGAACCAATATAAGGGATGAAGTTGAGCACCAGCGCGAGCACACCCCAGACCGCGGCATATTCCAGGCCGACCGCCCAATAGGCCAAGCCGGTGGCAATACCCACGATCAGGCTGATCAGTACCTGCACTCGCAGGTAGCGCTGGACCTGATCGGTAATCTCGTCGAGGGCTTGCACCGTGATCTTCTTGCGCGCGAAAGTCGGGCCGGCTATTTTCACGAGCTTGCGCCGGAAGGTGTCGCCCGAAGCAAGCAGAAAGAAAGTGAGGAAGATGACGATGGTGGCTTGCCCGACAGCTGCCAATATGCTGGGTGTGTTGGCCAGCAGATAGTCGTTCAGGTTGAACTGCGGCTTTTCAATCTGCACCCGTGTCACGCCGCGGGCGGCGACTGGCACCGTGGTGTTGCTTTCCTTGGCCGCCTTCTCAAGTTCGGTTGCGGCCTTCTGTACCTTTTCGATGGTGGTCTCGGGCTGGGAGCGCTTGGCGCGTGCCGTCTGCCGAATCTTTTGCGCCGACTCGGGCAGGGACTCGACGAACCTGGTCGCCTGGTCCCGGAGTACCCAGCCTGTCATGCCAATGCTTCCGAGCAACGCCAGTACGACAATTGCCGCGCCAAGCGGGCGCGGTACGTGCAATCCCTGCAGGCGGTTGACCAGAGGCGCCAACGCATAACTGAAGGTCAGTCCCAGCAACAAGGGCACGATGACCGCCGCCGCCCAATGCAGCATGAAGATGGTGCCCAGAACGGCCAGCACCAGCAGAGTAGCGCTGCGCACATCGACGGTCGACGTCATGACGACGGTCGGTGTGTCTGCATCGGGTGCCATCGGCTCTGGCTGCGCGGGCCAGGATGATTCCTGGGCGGGGACGGTAGGGGCTGATTCGGACATGACAGAGATTACACCCGGATACATGGAGGCCGCTACAAGCGGCTGTCGGAGAACAGGCCAAGTGGGTGCAGGTCAATAGCGGCTTGAAGGAATGTCAGCGGATCAGCCCATGTTTACGCCAGGCCCGGATGGGGCCGGCTGACGTCTACTTGCGCTTGAAGACCAGCAGGAATACGCCAAGCACGATCGCTCCGGCGCTGAGCACCATCGGGACATTGACGGTTTTGCGTTCCTCGACCTTGACTTCAACCGGCCCGAGTTTCAAACCCGTTCTCTCCTGGGTATAGCTGAAGCCACCATAGACAAGGCCAAGGCAGCCCGCGACGATGAGAATAATTCCGGCCAGTTTGCTGGGGTTCATGTATTGGGTTCCGTAGTGGGGTTCAACGTGGATTGTGCGCTGTTAACGTGGCGTATGGGGATCGGATACGAAGAGGCGGCCGCCACCATCAGGATCAATAGCAGCGCCGCTGCGGCAATCAACAGCGCGATGAAAAGACTCATCTCCCGACTCCATATTGCACCCGGCATCTGGCGCAGCGGCTGATCGGGCGCGTCAAGGCACTACATCCCGCGAGACAGATCCGCTAATGGCACTCAGCGTGCCCTCCCATCGACATTGGTGTTCCCGGCAACGATAGCGGAAAACCGGTTTGAGCAAACTGGTCAGCCGATCCTGTGGCCGGCGCGCAATCCGAATCAGGATGCCCGCGCAGGCAGGGCAGCTGCGCCTGTCGCCCAAGCCTTCTGGCGACGTCACTGACCCGCCGTACAGGTCCGTTGAACGCCTCGCAATCGAGGGGCGCACGGATAGCTCTGCGTGCACAGGGGATCTGCGCACGCCATGGTGCGTCACCGGTTGCCACTCCGCTGAGACGCCTGGGCGATCACAGTTTGCTTGTCTGTCTGGAAGTTTGATGGAGGTGCCACCCGATGCGCAGTGCGCATCGCCTCGCCGCGCGCTATTGACATATGCAGTGCGTCGACGAAGTTCGCCAGAATCACGGCCCCGAGCAACGCTGCCACGATCGACACAACGAACGTGATCACAGGCCCGCGGTCTGCCGGCGGCGCAATCAATTTGAAACCTGTCATTCGAGCCTCCAGATCCGGTGTTCTTACCGATGCACCGACTTTGCTTCAGGCACGGCAGTCGGACTATCGGCCAGCTTGCCCCAGGCACGTAGGACAGAACCCCGCTCGGACCATGCAACTGGAACTGCGGCCAAACCGATCGGGGCATTGCGTCGCGGTTGCAGGGGTGTAGGACAGGTCCTATGCCATGGCCGGTGCAACACCGACGGACTGCTGCTGCGGGCGGGTGCATACTCTGAGCATCTGCCATGTCCTTCCGACTCCTCTCCTCCTCCTTGTTACGAGCCAGCACGCCGGCGTCGCCATGTTCCCCTCCACGCGCCTATCCTCCGTGAGCTCGCCAACAGCGAAACAAACCGACATGACCGGACTCAAGACCTATATCGTCGAGGACAGCAAGGTCATTCGGGAAAGCCTGATCGCTACACTCGAAGAATTGGGGCCGGTACGGGTCGTGGGTACGGCTGAGGACGAGGCAACAGCAGTACGCTGGGTATCAAGTCACGCCAACAATGTCGACCTGATCATCGTCGACCTGTTTCTCAAGCAGGGCTCGGGCCTGGGTGTGTTGCGTACTGTGAACGCGATGGCGCAGAACTGCACCATGGTGGTACTGAGCAACTATGCCACCCAGGACATACGGCGCAAGTGCCTGGAAGCGGGTGCTGACCAGGTATTCGACAAGTCCCATGAAATTGACGCGCTGATTCAGTACTGCGTCCGTCTGGCTGCCGGCGAATCCGGAAGCGGGGAATCCGGTCGATTGCAATGAGGGGAAGGGGCGTGGCAGGCCTACTGGATCAAGCCGTTCTTGAGCGCGTAATAGGTCAGGTCGCTGTTGGACGCGAGTTTCATCTTCTCCATGATGCGGGTGCGATAGGTGCTGACGGTCTTGACGCTCAGCGACATGCCCACTGCCAGGTTGCCAATGGTTTCGCCCTTCGCAAGCCGCAGAAACACCTGCAACTCGCGCTCGGACAATTGTTCGTGCGGCAGTTTGTCGCCACCCTTGACCAGGTCATCGGCCAGCCGCTCCGCGACACCCGGCGTGATGAACTTGCGGCCGCGGTGAACAGTGCGAATCGCCGTGACGATCTCCTGCGGGTCACAGTCCTTGTTCAGATAACCGCTGGCACCCTGGCGCAGCAAGGTGGTGGCATAGTGCGATTCGGGAAAGCCACTAAGGATCAGCACCGGAAGGTCAGGAGCGCGTGCGCGAATCGCCGCCAACGCATCGACACCACTCTGGTCTGGCATGGATATGTCGAGCAAGATCACGTCGACCTCGCCCCCACGCACGATGTCCAGCGCGCCGCGGCCGCTGGCGGCTTCAGCAACGACCTCGAAGTCGCTCTGGTCGGCAAAGAACTGGCGCAAGCCCGCACGCACCATGGCGTGGTCGTCAATAATGGCTATTCGAATCATGGCATCAGAGCGTTTTTTGGCATGCTGAATGATCCCACAAATGCCGCGGCAGACAATCAATGACTTTTCGTTTACCTTTTTTTGTGCGCAGCCGCATGATTTTTCCGCTGGCCTGCCTGGCAACAGCTGCCATTGTGCTGATCAGCGAGTATTCATACTGGAAGTCATCCGGCAAGCTTGATCATGTCGGCGTTCTGATGCGGTCCCAGGACGGCCTGAAGCAGATGGTCCAGGGAATTGTCGATGCCGAGACCGGCACCCGCGGATACCTGTTGACCGGCAGACCCGACTACCTCGGGCCGTATCAGGGGGCATTGGAACGGATCCGGCAATCGTTGGCAGAAGTCGAACAGCGCTTCGGTACCGATCCCGCGGCCACACAGACACTTCAAAAGCTACGCGAGTTGATCGCCACCAAACTGTCGGAACTTGCGCTGACGATCTCTCTGGTCGAGCAGGGCAAAGGCAACGCAACATCCGAGATTGTGGGCAGTGGCATTGGCAAGGAGACGATGGAGGAGATCCGGGCGATCACCAGCGAACTGCTGGCACGCGAGGAACGCGATATCCAGCAAAACCGTGACAGCATATATCGCACCCTGTTGCTCAGTCGCGTCGGCATCGTCCTGCTGAGCTTGTCCGGACTGCTGGCACTGTTCATGTACCAGCGTCAGACCCTGGCGCTCAAGCTGCAGCAGTTGCAACAGCGGCGCATGGTGCAGGCAGAGCGCGACCGGCTCGAGGTGGAAGTGATCCAGCGCACAGCCCAACTGACCGAGCTGACGCAACATATCCAGACGGCCCGTGAAGACGAGCGCCACCGTCTGGCGCGCAACCTGCATGACGACCTTGGCGCGCTGCTCACATCGGCAAAACTCGACGCTGCACGGATCAAGTCACGTATCTCCGCGTTGGCTCCCGAAGCACTGGACCTGCTGAGCCACCTGGTGGACACGCTCAACAGCGGCATTGCGCTGGGCCGGCGCATCATCGAAGACCTGCGGCCGTCGGCCCTGAGCAATCTGGGGCTGGCCGCGTCACTGGAAATCCTGGCCCGCGAATTTGGAGACAGCACGGGGGTTCAGGTGACGTGCGCTCTCGAACCGGTCGAACTGGCGGATGGTTCCGAACTGATCGCCTACCGGCTGGTGCAGGAGGCGCTCACCAATATCACCAAGTATGCCGGCGCAGAACATGTGTGGATAGAATTGACCTTGCAGGACGGCCAGGTCGACGTGTCTGTGCGGGACGATGGTGTCGGTTTCGATCCCGCAGTGAAACGTGCGTCGGCCTACGGCCTGGTCGGCATGCGGTTTCGCGTCGAGGCCAGCGGCGGCAAATTGAACATCACGTCAAAACCGGGGGGCGGCACGCGTGTCTGTGCCACTCTTCCGGTCAAGCCGCCGGCTGGCGCCGAAGAACCGGAAGCGCCGGACGTCTGAGCAGTCTGGGCTTCGCGCGCTTTTCGGTTGCAGCACCGAACCAGCACGCGCCACGCGGCATCGTCCTACGCGCAGCAGCGATGCACGCCGATGTTTGTCGGCGTTATGGACTCCTACAGTACACCCATGGCAGAACATATCTTGTTCGCCTGAGACCCGCGCACATCAATGCGCTAACCCAACCGCTATTGAACTGGAGATTGCCATGACTATTCGAACCACCCTCGCCGCCGCCATTGCCGCCACCGTTTTGCTCACCGCAACCGGATGTGCCGTATCACGGGGACAACAATCCGTGGGAGCCTATGTCGACGATGCAGGCATCACGACCCTGGTCAAGACCCGCATGCTCGAGGACAAGCAGGTTGCCGGAACTTCTATCAAGGTCGAGACCTTGAACGGCACCGTGATGCTGTCGGGCTTTGCCAAGAGCAGCGACGAGAAATACGCAGCCCAACGCATAGCCCAAGGCGTCAACGGCGTGAAGATGGTCAAAAACGAGATTACGGTCCGTCCATAAACGACAACCACGATCACTTCCTACTGACGTGACGGAATCTGAACTCAAGCGGGAAATAAGCATCATGAAACAACACACTTTGAAATCTTTTGGCATGCCCGCGCTGGCGCTTGCCGCGCTCCTTCTCAGCGGTTGCGCCGGCATGACGCAACAGGAAAAGGGTACGGCAACGGGTGCCGTCGTTGGCGGTGTGGTCGGCAACGTCCTCTGTGGTGGCATCGCTTGTACGGGCGCTGGCGCGGCAGTTGGCGGCGTCATTGGTCACGAAGTGACCAAGAAGAAGTAAAGAGAAATGCGCCATGGCGAAGTGGTCACGCTGTTGACAGTGGACCCACTTCGCCATCGGTCGTGGCTCTCGTAAAACACCCTGGCAACGCGTGCCAGGAAAGCGCACCTTTGTGCATTTGGACAGCCGCACTATGGCAATGCTTTTGCGGCGTCAATCTCACCCAACATCGCGGTCAAGACGTCAAACGGCACGGGCTTGCTGAATAGGTAACCCTGCATGAGATCGCAATGCAGACGCTGCAATATTGCCGCCTGGGTCTCGGTCTCCACCCCTTCGGCAATCACTTCAAGGTTAAGAGAGTGGGCCAGCGAGATGATGGCCGCCACGATGGTGACGTCTTGATTTCCCTCCTCCATCTCCATGATGAAGGCGCGATCAATCTTCAGGGCGTTGATTGGCAAGCGCGCCAGATAAGCCAATGAAGAGTAACCGGTGCCGAAATCATCCACCGCGACCTTAACGCCGACGCTGCGTAACATGTCCAGCACGATTCGGGTCTGCTCAACATCGTGCATCAACAAGGATTCGGTGAGTTCGATATCGAGCATCGGTCCAACGGCACCCGCGCCGGCCACGGCGTCGACCACGGTTTTGACGAAGTCCTTGTCGCGCAACTGGATCGCCGACACGTTTACCGCACACCGCGGCACCTGCAGTCCCATGGCGTGCCAGCGCGCGAGATCGGACGCGGCCTGGCGCAGCGCCCACGCGCCCGCCTGACGAATCAGTCCGATTTCTTCCATCAGTGGAATGAACTGCGCCGGGGGCACCAGTCCGCGCTGCGGGTCGCGCCAGCGCATCAGGGCTTCCACCCCGTGGATCTGTCGCTCGGCAAAGTCGACCTTGGGTTGGTAGTGCAGTTCGAGTTCGCCATGGTCGACGGCCCGACGCAACCGATGCGCAAGCTCAAGTGTTTCAGCCACCCGCGCATTCATTCCCGCCTCGTAGTACATGAACGGAGACCGTGTTGCCTTGGCCTTGCGCAACGCCGTTTCCGCATTGGCCATCAGCGTCTCGCCAGTGGCTCCATCAAGCGGGAAGATCGCCGCAGCGATCGTGACCTCGACCGAAACCGACTGCTCACCAAAAACAAAAGGCTGATCAACGACCGGCCCGAACAGGGACTGGACCTGATGCCCCAGTGTCTGAATGTCTTCCCCCGCCATGAAGCAGGCAAAACTGTCGGAATTGATGCGCGACAGGTTCTCCGGAAACAGAGAGGTCGCGGTCATTCGGGTCGCGAGCTGGCGCAGCAGTTCATCACCGACATGGCGACCAAAGGTCTCGTTGACCATTCTGAAACGCTGCACGTTGCCCAGAACGAGCGCTACAACACCACCCTGGCGGGCCGTCGCCTGCAGCTGTCGCCCGAACCGCTCCATGAACAACGATCGGTTGGGCAGGCCTGTCAGCTCGTCGTAATAGGCCAGGTACTCGAGCGTTGCATTCTTGTCGATATGGCCAATGGCAAAACCAATATCACCCGCCATCTCGTTGAGCAGCTGCATCTCCTGCGTGTTGAAGAAACCGGTGAACTCGGAATGTAATGCCATCACCCCTGCGACCCGGCCGGCGTCGAGCAGAGGAAGAATGACCAGCGACTGCAAGCCGGTAGTGCGTAACAAGTGAAGGCTGTTGTGCTCCTGGTTCGTTGCCACGGAAATCGAGCGCAGATTCGGTACCACCAGCGGTTCGCCCGTACGCATGACCTGCTGCAGCAGGCCCGTATCGCTGGCAATTGCACCGGCTTGCAGCAGCGCCTCGATATCGGCGTGTAACGCGTCATTGCCCCCATGACTTTCCTGCAGCCTGAGCTGACCGTTGTCCGGGTCCGTGGTCGCAATCCAGGCCCACGGGAAATGGCCGCTCTCCACCGCAATACGACACGCCTCACGGAACAGCTCCTGCTTTTCCTGCACGCGCACGATCAGTGTGTTGATTCCGCTGAGCGTGCGATTGACGCGCAGCATGTTTTCGATCTGGCGATCGGCTGCGTTACCCAGACAAACAGCCGTCCAGTTGAGAAACGCGAGTACCGCTATGCTGCCCACAGTGAGAATCGCAACACCGAAGTAGGTGTCGTACCAATCCAGATCTCGCTGACCGACGATGCGCAGATGCGCGATCAGCGGCAAGGCAACGATGGAGCTCACCAGATAGCGCCGACCGGCCTTGGCTGACGGCGTATCCTGGAAAAATTCGCTGATCCAGCCCTGGCCGCCGCGCAGCGTCAATGCACCCGCACCGAGCACCAGAAACACGCCGGCGGTATGCGCCGTCATGGACGAGAACGGAATCACACGATTGACGTCGGCGCCGAACAAGTACGCCAACAACGATAGCAGCGATATCAGGAATGCCGTTGCCGCAAATGACTGCCCCAGCCACAGGGCCCGGCCCCGATGCTGCATCAGCACCAGTGCGCCGCCGATCAGCACAAACACCAGTGACGCCGCGCCCGACATCAGACCCGCCGCATGGACGTCCTGCGGCGCGACCACACGCTGCACGGTGTCGCCAATGCCGCCATTCCAATCCATCACATCCTGGCCCAACATGATGCCTGCCATGACCATCAACACCACAGACAGGACATAGGCCGCCGTGGAGAAGGAAGCACGACGTGTCGCCGACACCTGCAATAGCAACAAAGACAGGCCGCCGATGACAAAACAAAGAGCCGTCAAGGCCCGCATGACCGGCTGCCCATCCAGCAGGTCCTGCAGCGCCATCGGTTCATACCGATGGACGGCCAAGACGATCAGGCCGGCTAGCATGCACACGGCAGCTGAAAACAGTGAGAAGCTGCGCTGAGCGCCCAGCAACGACATCACCCGAACAATTGGCATACCCACCCAGAAACCTCTGCGCGCTGACGACTCGACTGCATTCCGACTGGACCCTTCCATGACACCGCGAAGAGAGGTCGTCGTCGTCGACATGGCTGCACAAACCCATGTCATCTGCAATCGACTTTGGGCGACATTATGAGGTACTCGGCTACATCGACAGAGGCCGTTGGTGGCGTGATCGGTCCCGTAGTCAAATTTGCGGCCTGCCAGTTCATGCGCGCTATAAGGCGGCAAGCGCCGCCTTATAGTTGCGGGCATGCCCAACTCCGATGCCGTGACAACTTTGCCAGCGCACCAGGACACACCCGCTGCGTGGTACGGGCCACAGTTGGCGGCGCGTGACGACTGGATCGAAATCCTGCCCCATGCGGAATTGTTCGAGCTCGAAACAGCATGTGAGCGCCTGGCCACCATCGGCGCAGATCTGACCAGTCTGCGCGCGTCAGACCATCCGCTGCCCATGCTCGCGCCGCGCCTGCGACAGGCGCTGTCGGATGTGCTGGACGGACGCGGTTTTGTGCTGCTGAGGGGCCTGCCTGTGCAGAACTGGGGACGGCGCAAGGCCGCTGTCGCCTTCATGTTGCTGGGTGCACACCTGGGGCATGCCCGGCCGCAGAACGCCCAGGGTCACCTGCTGGGCCACGTCCGGGACCTGGGACTGCGCTCGGACGATCCGAAGGTACGCATTTACCAGACGCACGAACGCCAGACCTACCACACCGACTCCTGCGATATCGTGGGCCTGCTCTGCCTTCAGACAGCGCGCACCGGCGGACGGTCTGCCTTGGTGTCTTCCACCACCGTTTTCAACGAAATGCGTCGCCAGCGTCCGGACCTGGCCGCAGCGTTGTTCCAGCCTCTGGCAACCGACCGTCGCGGCGAAGTCGGCCCCGGGCAGGACCCGTTCTTCACGATGCCGGTTTTCAACTGGCTGGCGCAAGGCAACACAGGCCAGTTGTCGGTCATCTACCAGCGCCAGTACCTCGAATCCGCGCAACGTTTTGACGGAGCGCCACGTTTCACGCCGCAAATCCGCGAGGCTCTGGATCTGTTCGACATCCTTTGCAACGATCCGGGCTTGAACTTTCACATGGACCTGCGGGTCGGTGACATCCAGTTGGTGCACAACCATACCCTGCTGCACGACCGCACCGCATTCGAGGACTGGCCCGAGCCAGAGCGCCGTCGCCACCTGCTGCGCTTGTGGCTGGCGCCGGTGCAGGCTCGCGCCTTGCCAGAGGTATACGCGCGTCGCTACGGAAGCATCGTGCCGGGCGCGCGCGGCGGTGTGGGGCTGACCGACAGCGCAATGAAGATTCCACTCGAAGGTCTATGAACTGCCGGCACCCGATACATACCAATGTTTGTCCCCAACCCCATCCATCGACCATGACTGTCCGACTTCGCAAGACCGTTCCCGCAAAAGCCATCAACATCACACTGGTTGATTTGTTGTCGTTTCCGCAGCTGGCCGAGCGACTGCCAGCGCAAACCCGCCGCTGGCTCGGCTCGGTCGGGTTTACCGGCGTAGCTGACACCCATGTGCTGGTGCCCGACGACCAGGGTGATCTGGCGCAGGTGTTGGCCGGCGTCTCCCATGTCGGCGACCCCTACGCGTTGTCGGCCTTGCCGACTGGCTTGCCCGCCGGTGTCTACACATTGGCAGGTGACGGGCTGATGATCGAACCCTCCCGGGCGGCGTTGTCCTGGCAAATGGGCGCATATGGCTTCGACCGGTACAAGCCGCGCCGCCGGCCGCCCGCCGAACTGTGCCTGCCTGCCAGTGTCTCTGCCCAACGCGGCCTGATCGAAGCGCAGGCCATCACGCTGGCGCGCGATCTGATCAATACGCCGGCCGAACACATGGGGCCCGAAGAGCTGGCGGACGCCGTGTCGACCCTGGCCCGGCAACATGGTGCCCGCGTGCGCCAGGTGGTCGGAAATCAATTGCTGAAGAAAAACTTCCCCGCCATCCACGCCGTCGGTCGCGCCAGTACACGCGCGCCACGCCTGATTGAAATGTTGTGGGGCAGGCCCTCGAATCCGCTTGTATCCATCGTCGGCAAGGGTGTCTGTTTCGACAGTGGCGGTTTGGACATCAAGGGCGCCGACGGCATGCGGCTGATGAAAAAGGACATGGGTGGCGCGGCCAATGCCCTCGGCCTGGCGGCTATGGTGATGGCGCTGAAGTTGCCGATTCGGCTGCAATTGCTGGTACCGGCGGTGGAGAATGCCATTGCCGGCAACGCCTATCGGCCCGGCGATGTGATCCGCACGCGCAAAGGTTTGCACATCGAGATCGGGAATACTGATGCCGAAGGACGCGTGATACTGAGCGACGCTCTGGCCTATGCGGCGGAAACCGCCCCGCAGTTGATCATCGACCTGGCCACGTTGACCGGTGCCGCACGGGTGGCATTGGGACCGCAACTGCCGGCACTGTTTTGCCGTTCCATGGACACCGCCCGCGCACTGGTCGACCTGGGCCTGGTGCAGGGCGACCCGTTGTGGCACATGCCGCTGTGGGGCCCGTACCGGGCCGGCATCGAAAGCACGGTCGGCGACATCGTCAACACCGGCCGCAATCCGATGGCCGGCGCCATCAATGCCGCGCTGTTCCTGGAGCATTTTGTGCCGCAGCAGCAGGACTGGCTACATATCGACCTGTTTGGCTGGAATGACAACGCCCGGCCGGGGCGACCGGTCGGAGGCGAGGCGCAATGCATGCGCACCTTGCTGGTGTACCTGGAACAACGCTTCGCACCCACAACGGCAAAGGCATGAAGGACGCGTAGCGAAAAAGCCGCGGCCGCCAGGCTGGCAAAATGGGCGTCAGAAAAGCCATAACCTGAGCGACGATGGAATTCCGTTTGATCTACGAAGGCCCGCTGCACGGGCAAGGCGCCAAGTCGCCTCACAAGTGGGAGATCCGGCGGGCATTGCATCCGCAACTCAGGCGCCTGTGGCGTGAGCCGCCGATCAAGGATTCGGCCGCCACAATTCTGGCCCATCCCGCCTTGCTTGGCAAACCCTAGCCTTGTCCAACGAGGTATGAGCCTGAAGGAGGGGCGTATTTCCAACGAGGTATGAGCCTGAGCGAGGAATCGGGGGGCAGGCGATGGTGGGTTGATCATCACAAGGATGGTGGTCAACATGGACGAGTCGAAGCTGTCAACGATTGCGCAGATCGAGGCATTCCTGGGCGCGAGCGATCAGGTGGCGTTTACTGCGCACGCAGGCGACACCGAGCGCTACGCGCATATCAGCCGGGTGCTGCGCCGCTTCGACTACCCCCGGCGCAACAAACGCGAGCGTGGCGTGCTGCTGGCCTATCTGCGCCACACCAGCGGCTACAGCCGCTCCCAGCTCACCCGGCTGGTGCGGCAATGGGAGGGCAACCGCCTGGCCCCGGCCCCCTTGGCCAAGCGCTATGGGGTGCCCGCGGCCCCTTTTACCCGCAAGTACACGCCCGGCGATGTCGCGCTGCTCGTGGAGATGGACCGCGCCAACGAAGACGTGTGCGGCCCGGCCATCGTGCACCTGCTGCATCGCGCCTACAGCGTCTATGGCGATGCGCGTTACGAGCGCCTGGCCACGCTGTCGGTCTCGCACTTGTACAACCTGCGCAAGAGCACCGGCTACCAGGCCCGCCGGATGCGCTTTACCAAGACCCGTCCGGTGTGCAACCCCATCGGCGTGCGCCGCGCACCGCGACCCCATGGACGCGCCGGCTTTGTACGCATCGACACGGTGCACCAGGGCGACCTCGATGGCATCAAGGGGGTCTACCACATCACCTGTGTAGACGCGGTGAGCCAGTGGCAGGTGCAGGCCTGCGTGCAGGGCCTCAGCGAGGCATTCCTGCTGCCCGTGCTGGCCCTGGTGATCTCCCAGTTTCCGTTTGAG
>JBBQJP010000039.1:0-42351 GCA_038326025.1 Burkholderiales bacterium | reverse complement strand
GCCTCATGCTGGGCGCGATGGTGTACTTCTCGGCGCGCTCACCGGTGCCCAGGCCCCAGATCAGACCGGCGTTCGGGCTGAGCGTGGTCATCCAGGTAATGTGCGCATCGGTCCATTTGGTGCGATACCACGGGCGCATCGAGATCCATTGGCCCTGTGCGCTTTCATAACCGCCGAACTGCAGGTCCGACGCCTTTCGCGACAGTTCGGAGCCCTGGCGCAGTTCGATCAAATGGGTGCCCTGCAAGGGACTTGCCGCCTGCTCCAATGCATGCGTGCCAAAACCGTTGTCCGCCCAGGCCAGAAATGGGACGAGGGCCAAGGCGGCTGCGATGCGACGGATCAGGGCGCAAGACCAGGACGGCTCTGGCGCGTGGGGCACGGCGCACGATAGCGGCTGTCGGTTCATGACTCATCTCTCTATACAAATCCCGCATGGGGCGGGACTCACGGTTGCTGGCTGCCCTGCATAACGCGAGGGCCCTGTAGTTTTGCGTCCCAATCTTTCAATTGGTTTGCCATTGCGAGAGCTGCTGAAAAGCGCCTCTACTGTTCACCCGGCGAGTTTGCCCGGTGTGCAGTTGCCTAAATGATAGTCCCCAAAATCGCGCCTCGGCTCGGTATTAGTTGGCATGCCGGCGCGGCCAGTTCGCGGCATCGTTTCGTTCTAGGGGCTTGTTCGCTAACCCTGGGTTGCAGTTGGGCGTCTCACGCGATACGCGTGCCGCGTTTCACAGACCGAGAACCGCCTTGCCCCGCAGCAGGTTCTGGATCCGGTCATCCAGCCCGTTGTAACCCCCGTTGATGCGTTTGGTGACGGCCTTCACATCGTCCCGCTCCGCGAGCTTGTCCAGGCCGCGATCCTTCCAGAACCAGCAAGCGACATCGACGGCAATCATCGGGTCGGTGGACAGCAGCGTCGGGTCGGCCACATAGTCGACGCCGGTGAACTTGCTGTACGCGGTGTAGTTGGCGCGGCCGGTCAGCTGGATCAGGCCGCGCCCCTTGTAGCGCCGGCCGTCGCCTGAGCGGGTGTTGCCCAGATCCCTGCGCCCTTCGTAAGCTGCGCCGCTGGCGAGTTCTTCGGTGTACAGAAAAGACATCGACTCATGGCCGAGTTGCGCGATGAAGTGGGCCATCTGCAAGGGTGTGGTGATGCCATATCGGATCATGCCGGCCTTGAGCGGTTCGAAGTAACACTGGATCTTGCTGCCTGCCGCCAGCGGCAGCACGATGGCGAGTTTTTCTTTCGACGGGCCGGGCGACAGACCCGCCAGCAACGCTGCGACGGTCGCATCGCCCGGTGCAATCACCGCATCCGATTCCGGCAAGCCCATGACCGAGATCTCGAACGATTCGATCGCCCGCAGCGTATGTGGGCCGATGCGCCCGTCCGGGTCGAGCAGCTTGGGTCGGGGCGCAGGAAACCGGCTGCGATTGAGATTGAGCAAGGTCTGAATCGCCGCAACATCTGCCAGATCGTTACGCGCGCCGCGACCTACCGAGCTTGTAATGCACATCGTGGTTCTCCCTTGGTGCGACTGTGCACCGTATCGGCAAAGGGTATGTGTCGCCCAGGGGTGTGTCAACCGCATGAACGCTCTCGCTTTACAAGACTTGACATTGCGACTCACGCGGTTCACGTGCGGCCCATACGCTAGCTGCATGTTCCAAATCCATTTGCGCCAGGCCCGTGCCAGCATTTAGCCAATCCCCATCGGGCACTTGCGCCCGCGCCCGCTGGAATGCCCGATCTGCAGCGGTGATCGTTGCTTTCGTACTGTCCGGTTGTGCGTCCCTGGTGTCGACATCACCTGCGCCGCCTATGGCCGCCGTGCCGGCCACATGGTCGGGTACCGTCGTGGGGTCCGCGAGGGTGCCCACGTCGCTGGCGCAGTGGTGGCAGCGGTTCGATGATCCGGTGCTGGTCGCGCTGGTCGAGCGTTCGCAAGCTGCCAACACCCAGGTGCGGGTGGCGCAGGCGGCGCTGCGCCAGGCGCGGGCGCAACGCGAGGTCTCGGCTGCAGGCCTGTCGCCGACGCTGGGCAGTACTGCGTCGGCGCGTCGCGATCCCGCGGCCGGCAGCGCCGGCAATACCGTCCAGGCGGGGCTGGACGCCAGCTGGGAACTGGACTTGTTCGGTGGCAACCGGCGCGGCGTCGATGCCGCTGATGCTGCGGCCGTTGCCAGCGCGGCCAGCCTGGGCGATGTTCAGGTATCGATCGCGGCAGAAGTGGCGCTTGCCTACATCACGCTGCGCAGCGCGCAGGAGCGGCTGGCCATCGCCAACGCGAATCTGGCCAGTCAGAGCGAGACCTTGCAGATCACCGACTGGCGCGTACAAGCCGGGCTTGCCACATCGCTCGAATCCGAGCAGGCGCGTGCTGCCGTCGAGCTGACCCGTGCCCAGTTGCCGACGCTGCAGACCCAGATCGCGCAGTCGCGCCATGCGCTGGCGCTGCTGACCGGCCAGGCGCCGGATGGCTTGGCCGCAACACTCGATGCCGCGGCGCCGGTGCCTCAGGCGCCGGCTGATATCGCGCTGGCGTTTCCGGCCGACACCTTGCGCCAGCGTGCCGATGTGCGCGCCGCCGAGTGGCAGGTGGTGGCGGCCCTGGCGCGGGTAGCGCAGGCCGATGCACAGCGACTGCCGAGCCTGCAGTTCGGGGGTTCATTGGGCCTGAGTGCAGTGACGCTCGCCGGCCTGACCCACGGCGCCGCACTGACCAGTGGTCTGTTGGCCAGTGTGTCCTTGCCGATATTCGATGGGGGCGCCATCCGCGCGCAGGTGGGTGTGCAGCAAGCGGCGCTGGATCAGTCCCGCGCCACCTACCAGGCGGCCATCTTGGCGGCCCTGCGCGATGTAGAGGATGTTTTGGTCGCCTTGCGCCAGGATCGCGAGCGCCTGCTTTATCTGCAGAACGCGGCAGACGCCGCAGGCAATGCTGCGTTGCTGGCGCGCCAGCGTTATGGTAGCGGCCTGGTGGATTTCCAGATCGTGCTCGACACCCAGCGCACCCAGCTCAATGCGCAAGACAGCGTGGCCACCGCCAGCGCCACGGTCAGCGCCGACCATGTGCGCTTGTACAAAGCGCTCGGGGGCGGCTGGCCAATGGATGCCGCCAACCTGCAACCGCCGGCCACCGCCACCGCCAGCAAACAGTCCTCGAACCCATGAACGCCCGTACACCTCCTGCATCCATCTCGAACCCTGGCGAATCCGCCGCGGCGCCTGTCACCGCGTCGGCAGATCAGACTGCCGTTGACATCGCCACCTTGCTCGGGGAGCCTGCGACTCCCCGCTGGTATGGCCGCTGGGGCCTGTGGCTCGTTTTGGCCATGTTGTCGCTGGCCGTCGCCGCCGGGTGGTGGTACTGGCAGGCGCGCCAGAGCGCCCAGGCCGCGCCCACGTTCACGACCCAGCCGGCGACACGCGGCTCTCTGACCTTGCAGGTCAGCGCGAATGGCAGCCTGCAGCCGACACGGTCGGTCAGTATCGGCAGCGAACTCTCTGGTACCGTGCTCAAGGTCAACGTCGACGTGAACGACCGCGTGCGCAAGGGTCAGGTGCTGGTCGAACTCGATACGGCCAAGCTGCGCGATCAGATCCTGCGCTCAAAGGCGACGCTGGCCGCGGCCAATGCCAAGCTCGCGCAGACTGCCGCAACGGTGGCCGAATCGCGCGCCAGCCTGGCCCGATTCGAGGAAGTGGCACGGCTTTCGGGCGGCAAGGTTCCGTCCAAGGCCGAACTCGACAGCGCGCGCGCCGCTCTCGAGCGTGCCGTGGCGGACAGCGCCAGTGCCAGGGCCGGTGTGGCCGATGCGCAGGCCGCGTTGTCGACCGATGAAATCAATCTGTCCAAGGCGTCCATCCGCGCGCCGTCAGACGGCGTGGTGCTCACGCGCAGCGTCGACCCTGGCAACGCGGTCGCCGCGTCGCTGCAGGCAGTCACTCTGTTCACCGTGGCAGAAGACCTTACGCAGCTGCGCCTGCTGGTCAATGTCGACGAGGCGGATGTGGGTTCGGTCAAGGCCGGACAACCGGCGACGTTCACCGTGAGCGCTTACCCGGGCCGCAAATTTCCGGCAAAGATCACCCGCGTGGCCTATGGCTCGACCATCACCGACAACGTGGTGACCTATGTCACCTATCTCGATGTCGACAACAGCGACCTGAATCTGCGCCCGGGCATGACAGCCACGGCGACCATCACGGCGGTGCAACGCAACGATGTGCTGCGCGTGCCCAACAGTGCCTTGCGTTTCGAGCCGTCGGTGGCGACCGAAGGCGGCGTTGCGTCGGGCGGTGGCGCCAGCGGGTTCAGCCTTATACCGCGCATGCCCCGCAGCAACACCCGCAAGTCTGCGGCCAGCGGCGCCAACACGGCGCAAGCGCGCCAGGTCTGGGTGTTGCGTGATGGCGCTGCGGTGCCGATGAAGGTCGTGCCCGGCATCAGCGATGGGCGTGTGACTGAAATTGTGTCGGGTGAATTGCAGGAGGGCATGGCCGTGATCACCGACCAGAAGACAGCGCCGGGTACACGATGACAACGCCGTTGATCCAGTTGCGCGGTGTGACCAAGGTGTATGGCAGTGGCGCGGTGGCGCTCAAGGCACTCAAGGGTGTGGACCTGGACATCCACGCCGGCGAGTTCGTAGCCATCATGGGCCCGAGCGGCAGTGGCAAGTCTACCGCCATGAATATCCTGGGATGTCTGGACACCCCTACCTCTGGCCAGTATCTGTTTCGGGGCGCGCGGGTCGATGCACTCACGCGCGATCAGCGGGCACGTTTGCGTCGGCGTTACCTGGGTTTCGTGTTCCAGGGCTTCAACCTGCTCGCGCGCACTTCGGCACAGGAAAACGTCGAGCTGCCGCTTCTGTACCGCGGCGAGAGTGCCAGCGCACGCCGCGTCGCTGCCACGCGGGCGCTGCAGTCGGTGGGGCTGGGCGGCTGGGAGCACCACACCCCGGGCGAACTCTCGGGCGGGCAGCAGCAACGGGTGGCGATTGCACGGGCCATCGTCACTGAGCCGGCCGTGCTGCTGGCCGATGAACCCACCGGCAACCTCGACACCCAGCGCAGCAGCGAGATCATGGATCTGCTGCAAGCCCTGAATGCCGACCTGGGCATCACCGTGCTGATGGTCACGCACGAACCCGGCATGGCCGCCTATGCGCGGCGCATGGTGCGCTTCGTCGATGGGCGCATCGAACGCGACGAAGCCAATGCCCATCCGGTGCGAGGCGCACGCGTCGTGCTGGCGGGAGCGCTCTGATGTGGTGGAACACCGTGCTGCTGGCGCTGCGATCGATCCGCCGCAACCTGATGCGTTCCTTCCTGACCATCCTGGGCATCGTGATCGGCGTGAGCGCAGTCATCACCATGGTGACCTTGGGCAACGGCGCAACCCTGTCGGTGCAGACGCAGATCTCAGGCTTGGGCAGCAACCTGTTGATGGTGCGGCCCGGCCAACGCCAGGGCCCCGGAGGGGGCGGAGGTGGCTCGCCTTCTTTCAAGGCGTCGGATGCCGATGCCATCGCGTCGCAGATCGGAGGCGTAGCCGCCGTCGCTCCTGAAGCCCGCACCGGTGTGACCGTGGTGGCAAACGGACGCAACTGGACGACCACCGTGACGGGCAGCACGAATGCCTGGCTGGAAACGGGCAACTGGAAACTGGCGTCCGGCCGCGCATTCGAAGACGCCGAATTGCAGGCTGGCTCGGCCGTGTGCATCATCGGCGAGACCGTGCGGCGCGAATTGTTCGGCGGCAAGGTCGGCGAGACTGGCGTGGGCGAGATGCTCAGGGTCAAGCAGTTCTCATGCAGCGTTGTCGGTGTGCTGGGATCCAAGGGACAGGCGGCCATGGGCAACGACCAGGATGACACGGTGCTGGTGCCGCTGCAGACGCTGCAGCGCCGCGTCACCGGCAGCCAGCGCATTAACACCTTGCTGGTGTCGATGGAGGACGGCAGCGACAGTACCCGGCTCAAGGCCAGCATGACGCAGCTGCTGCGCGAGCGGCGCAAGCTGGCCGCGGGCGACGACGACAACTTCAACATTCTGGACACGCAGCAACTCGCCGAAGCCTTGTCGGGAACAACACAGATCATGACCACGCTGCTCGGCGCGGTGGCCGCCGTGAGCCTGCTGGTGGGCGGCATTGGCATCATGAACATCATGCTGGTCAGTGTCACCGAACGCACGCGGGAAATCGGTCTGCGCCTGGCCATCGGTGCGCTCGAGCGCGAGGTGTTGCTTCAGTTCCTGATCGAGGCGGTGGCGCTGGCCGCGTTCGGCGGCGTGGTGGGCATCGTCATTGCCACCGTGGCGTCGTACGGTCTGTCCATCGTGATGCAGCTGCCCTACGTGTTTGATCCGACCATCAACATTCTGTCGTTCGTGTTCTCGGCCGGCATCGGTGTGGTATTCGGCTATTTTCCGGCGCGCCGGGCGGCGCGGCTCGATCCGATCGAGGCCTTGCGGCACGAGTGAGTGAGTGAGCGGGGCTGCGGGCTGCGTGGCGGTTTTTTGCCGGGCCGGCAAGGTCGGTTCCGGCATTGCCGCACAATGGTCACATCACACAAGGAGCAGACGATGAAAATTCAGGTCAATACCGACGCCAATATCCCCGGTCATGCGGCGCGTGTCGAAGGCGTTACCCGCACGGTCGAACACGCGCTTGCGCGCTTCGCCGAGGCCATCACCCGCGTCGAGGTTCATCTGAGCGACGAGAACGCCGGCAAGAGCGGCAAACATGACCAGCGATGCGTGCTGGAAGCCCGGTTGCAGGGTCGCTCCCCGGTCGCGGTAACGGAACAAGCCGACAGTCAGGGCCAGGCGATCAACGGCGCCACCGACAAGATGGTGCGACTGCTCGAGCACACGCTGGGCCGGGCCCACGATCACCGGGCGCACATGCCCGATGTGTCGGCGGATGGCGCCGAAGCCGCGCAGGCCTGACGCCGCGGCCGGGAACGACCTTCGGGGCCTTCCTTAGACACGTCGATGTCAAGCTTGGCGCCAATGCGGGCGTTCGCGGGTTGATCCCGGCGCATGCCATCCGCACGATCCTGCACGGCACTGGCGCTTGCCGGCTTGAAGGAACAGAATCAGGGTGACCGGCCCGTGTCGATGCCGGTTCGTCCCACGAGAGCGCAGGGCGCTCTTTCTGTTACGCCGCACAAGGAGGATCACCATGGCCCGCAATCCATCGCCCGCAAAAAAAACCCCTTCGCCGGCGCGCAAGAGCGCGCCCCAACCCGGCTATTTCCATTACTGCAACGTGCGGCCGTCCACGCCGCGCGAATTCGCATCCGGAGTGAATGCCGATCGCGCCAGTGCCATCAATGTCATGAGCGACAAGTGGGTCAATGGCACTGAACTCAGTTACTACTTTTTCGACCGGCCGGGTGATGGTGATAACGTGATCCTGGCCGACGGCAGTTCCAGCTTCGTCCGCTGGACCGGTGCCACCGCGCAGAAAGATTCGGTACGCAGCGCGTTCAAGGCCTGGAGCGACCTGGGCATCGGTCTGACGTTCAAGGAAGTGCCGACACGCGAGCAGGCCACGTTGCGGATCGGTTTCAAGCGTGGAGACGGATCTTGGTCGTATGTGGGGCGGGCGATCCTGGACATAGCGTCCGATCAACGCACGATGAATTTCGGCTGGGACATCGCGAACGATCCCACAACGGCAATCCACGAAATCGGACATACGCTGGGCTTCGAACACGAACACCAGAACCCTTTCTCGGGCATTGTGTGGGACGAGGAGAAGGTATATGCCGACTTGGCGAAACCGCCCAACAACTGGCCTCGGCAAAAGACGTTCTTCAACATCATCCGCAAGCTCAGCGAAAGCCGGGTGCAGGGTACGACGTGGGACCCGGATTCGGTGATGCATTACCCGTTCGCCGCCGGGCTGATTACCGCACCGGAGCAGTTTCGTTCGCAGACACTGCGCCCGCCAGGCGGGTTATCGGCGCGCGACAAGGCCTACGTCAAGGAGTTGTACCCGCCGCAAAAACCAGTGGCGACATTTCCCGAGCTGAAGTTGATGCAGTCCATGCCGCTGAAAATTTCCGCAGGCCAGCAGATCGACGTACGCATCAAGCCCGCCCGTAGCCGCAACTATGAGATCCGCACCTTCGGCGTTGCCGATACGGTGATCGTGTTGTTCGAAGATGTCGATGGCGAGCTGAAGTACCGGGGTGGCGACGACGATTCCGGCGAAGACCGCAATGCCTACCTGACGATGCGCATGTCGCGTGGTGCGAAATATGTGTTGCGCATACGCCTGTACTACGCGGACCACATGGGCGAGACCGCGGTCATGTGGTGGTGACCCGGCGCTGGCCGATGCAACTGCCGCATGTCGACATCAACGGGGTTTCAGGAGACCGCGCCTGATCCGTAACTGCCTGTGAGCAACTGACCGGTACGAAACCGTTCCAATGCATAGGGTGCCAGCGACACGTCGGTCGTCAGGCCCAGCGCCTCCTGAGCCAGTACGCGACCCACGGCCGGCGAGAGTTTGAAACCGTGGCCGGAGAAGCCGAAGCCGACGATCAGGCCCGGTACCTCGGGCACGCGGCCCAGTACCGGATTCCAGTCGGGTGTGACGTCGTAGACGCCGGTCCAGCTTGACGCCAGGCCTGCCGTCTCGAAGGACGGAAACCGATCTGCCGCCTGGGCACCCACTTCGGCCACATAGTCCATCGAAATATCGCCTTGCTCGTTGTCGGGCTCGCTCAAGGTCTCGCCCACCGTGCCTTCGCTCACCAGCATCTGGCGGCCGCCATAACTGCGGCAGTACAACATGCCTGGCGACCCCAGATCCTTGTAGACCGGCATCGTGTAGCTGTAGGCTTCGGGGCCCTCGAGTGCGAGCACCACATGGCGTTCGGGTTTGACCGGTGTCTCGATGCCGGTCCAGCGCGACAGTTCGCTGGCCCATATGTTCTGCGCACTGACCACCACCGACGCATGGAATCGGCCCTGCGAGGTCTCGACGCCGGTGACACGGCCGTTTTCGCGGATCAGCCCCTGGACCGCCACACCTTCCATGATCTTTACGCCGTGTCGGCGCGCCGCGCGCGCAAAACTTGTTGCCACCAGCGTTGCGTCGGCAAAGCCGGCCTCGGGTTCGAAGCCGATCAGCGCGGCGTCGTCAAAGCGGCAGATCGGCAGGCGCTCGCTGGCCTGGGCCGGAGTCATCAGTTCGACCGGAATGCCCATGGCGGTCTGTGCTGCCAATGCGTTGCGCAACGGTTCGAGCTTGGGGCCTTGCGGCGCGGCGATCAGGTAGCCGCACTTGACCAGTCCGGCGGACGCATCCTCGTCGCCGACGTAGGCGGCGAAGTTGTCGAACGCCTGCCACGACTTGCGCGCCAGCGCGACATTCTCTTTTACCGAGTAGTGGGTGCGAAGAATGCCGCTCGATTGCGACGAGGTGCCGTTGCCGATCTGGCCGCGCTCGAGCACCAGCACGTTGCGGGCGCCGAGTTCGGCCAGGTGCCAGGCGACCGAAGCGCCAATGACGCCGGCACCGATGACGATCACGTCGGGGTTTTGCATGAAAGGACCTGTGCGAGTGCTTGGATGGGAGCAAGCCTAACGCCAGACGCGCCAGACTGCGACAAGGGTGCGCGCCGCTGATTGATAGCATCACGAACGCTGCAACTGGCGCGCCTGGCGCGTGTGACTCAACCGTCGACGGTGAATACGCTTTTGTCCAGGCCCAGCGTGGCATGGATCTCGCGCTGCAGTTCGCGAACGGCCACCCGCACCAGGTCGGCGACTTCAAGCGGCAGACTACCGAGCTCGCCGCTGCGGTGCACCAGACGAAAGCGCCGCGCCAGCGGCGCGCAGGGTCGGCCCTGGTGGTGAAACGCCGACAACGGAAGCAATCGAAGGTCCGCGCTGAGGTGACGCGACTGCCACAGGCACAACGGCGTCGTCAAGGCGAACCCCAAACCTTCGCGCACCAGTCCGAGCAGCGGGTCGGTGGTGTCGAACTCGTAGGCGATTTCAATGTCAGGATGGCTGGCGCGCAGGTAGCCGTCGATTTGCCGGCCGATCAAGGAGCGCAGGCTGTAATTCATGAACGGCAGCCTTTTGCTGAGATCGTGCAGCGATTCCTTGGCCCCGTGCGGATGATCGGCGGGCAACGCCACCAGGTATTGCTCGGCGAACAGCGGCAGTTGCGTCATGCCCGCCTCGCCCTCGATATCGGTGGTGGTCATCAGCAGGTCGAGTTGATGGTTCTGAAACTGACTGAACAGGTCGGGGGACAGACCCGAGCACATGCGTACACGGTGCAAACGCCCGACCAGGCCACGCACCAGCGGTGGCCCGATGGTGGCGGCAAACGAATCGACGCAGCCCAGCCGGACCAAGGCCCGTTTGGCGCGGCTGAGCGCGCGCACGCTTTCGGCCATCTGGTCGGCCCGAGCGAGCAGTTCGAGCGCGTGCGCGTACAGGCGTTGACCCGATGCCGTGGCACGCGCAGGGCGGGTCGAGCGGTCCAGTAGCGGGGTGTCGAAAACCTGCTCGAGCTGGCGTACGTGTTGGGAAACTCCTGCTTGCGATATCGCCAGTCGCGCCGCCGCGGCCGATACCGAACCGGTCTCCACCACTGCGACCCAGCTGCTCAGTTGTTCCCAGGCCGGGGGCAGTTCCCGCACCACGACTTGCTTGTTCATTGGCTGAGTGTGCACCATGGGCAGTGGATTTTCTGATGCAAAGCATCACGGGCGGCGATGGCGCGCGGCAGGGGCGATGCTGGCCCCAAACTTGCTGCAAGCAATGGTCAGGACCTGCGCCTCGCGGGCAAACACCGATGCACTGGTGTGACCGGCGTCGTTATCATCAATCACCTATATGTTGAAGGGATACCCCATGAAACTCAATCGCAGACTTGCCTTGACCCTGGTGGCCGCGGCAGTGGCCGCACCGGGCGCAGCCATGGCGCAACAGCGCGTATTTTTCGGCGTGGCCACCGGTGGTACAGGTGGCACCTACTACCCGCTGGGCGGCATGCTGGCCCAGCTGATCTCCAACAAGGCCGTCGTCGACGGCAAGAAGGTCACCGCGACGGCCGAAGCCGCCGGTGCGTCTGTTGCCAACGCCAAATTGCTCGGCAACAAGGACATTGAGTCGGCATTCGTAGCGGCCGACATCCTGGACGCAGCCTACAACGGCAAGGGCCAGTTCGCCGGCGCGCCGATCAAGAACCTGCGCGCATTGGGTGCGCTGTATCCCGAAACGGTGCAACTGATCACCCGTGCCGACCGTGGCATCAACAGCGTCAAGGACCTCAAGGGCAAGAGCGTTTCGTCCGGCTCGCCGGGCTCTGGCCAGTACCAGTTGCTGACCGACCTGCTCACGGTCTATGGCATGAAGCGCTCCGACGTCAAGGAAGACCTGTCTTCGTTCACCCAGGCGGTCGACAAGATCAAGGACGGCAACCTGGATGCCACGCTGATCACCGCCGGCGTGCCAACCGCCGCAGTGACCGATTTCGCGCAAGGCCATGACCTCAAGGTGATCCCGCTGTCGGGCGCCGAGATCGCCGAGTTGCTCAAGCAGCAGCCTTACTACACCAAGGTGCAGATGCCTGCCAACAGCTACAAGGGCCAGACCGCGCCGGTCGACACGCTGGCCGTGATGGCGGTGTGGTCCACACATGACGGCGTGTCCGACGCCATCGCCTACGAGGTGACCAAGGCCTTGTACGAGAACGTGGCCATCATGGGCCAGGTGCATGTGCAGGGCAAGAACATCAGCCTGGCCACCGCCACTGCCGTGGGCACCGCGCCACTGCATCCCGGTTCGCTGAAGTACTTCAAGGAAAAAGGCATCGTCAAGTGAAGCGCTGGCAGTGCGCCGCCCTGGTGGCGTGTGTGCTGCCGGTTGCCACTGCTGCCCTGGGCTGCGAGCTGGTGTTGACCGAGCACCGCAGTGGACGTGGCCTGACGCGCCTGGCGCTCGATCCGGTGCGGCCAACCGCAAGGATCGCGTTCACGCATTCGGTGCTGGGCACGCCGGTGGTTGATCACTACGAGTGGCGCGCCGATGGTGCGGGCCACTGGCGTGCCCACATGGTGCAGGAACACTATGAGGGGGATGGTTATGGCCTGCCGAATGCAGCAGGTCAGGGCGAGACCCTGGTGCGCGATGGCGACAGCTGGCGTCTGTACCTCGACCGGGTGGTTCACCCGCTGGTCGTGTTGCCGCTGCCGGCGACATCCATGCGTATCACCATCGGCGAACGCCCGGCCATATTGCTGGGCACGCTGAGCGACAAATCGATAGACATGCGGGCAGAGAACTGCCTGCCTCCATGATGGATACCCCATGACCGCGAGCACGCAACAGGAAATCGATCGCCTGATCGAACAGTTCGATCCGGAGTCGTCCTTCAGGCGCCTGGCGGGTTTTGCCGCCCTCTTCGTCACCGTTTTGACGGTGGGCCTGTCGGCCTGGCATTACTACACCGCCGGCTTCGGCCTGGAGAACGAGATCGCCCATCGCGCGATCCACCTGACCGTGGTGCTGGGCTTGTGTTTCCTGGTGTTTCCGCGCCAGAAACGTCTGCCCGGGCCCTGGGAGTGGATCAGCTCGCTGGGGCTGATCGCGTTTTACCTGATGCTCGGATTTCGCCTGCTTGATGCGATCAGCGATCCGATTCCGCCAATGGCGCAAGCGGTGTTCATCGTCGTGTTGTTGTCCATCGCCGGCCTGTCGCTGCCATTCAAGGCCTTTGACGGCAGCCATACCCGGATTCCGCTGCGTGACTGGATCTTCGCTGCGCTGGCCTCGGGGTTCTCGTTGTACCTGCTGGTCAATTTTCACAACATCTTCATCGAGCGTCCGGGCGAACACACGCCGATCGACCTGATGGTGGGCGTGATCGCCATTGCGATGGTGATCGAGGCGACGCGTCGCACCATGGGCATCTTCCTTCCGCTGCTGGCCATCGTCACCGTGCTCTACGGCATCTTCGGCCCGTACCTGCCAGGTGGCCTGGGCCATCGGGGTTACAGCGTGCCGCGTGTCGTGGCCCACTTGTACAAGGGTACTGAAGGTATCTATGGCATACCGGTGGGCGTCGTGGCCACCTTCGTGTTTCACTTCGTGTTGTTCGGCATCATGGCCCAGCTCACCGGGCTGGGCCAGTTGTTCGTGAACCTGGCGACGATTGCGGCCGGACGTTTCTCAGGCGGGCCGGCCAAGGTCAGCGTGGTGTCGTCCGGTCTGTTCGGCATGATCTCCGGTTCGCCGATTGCCAATACCGTGACCACCGGCGTCATGACGATTCCGCTGATGAAGAAGGTGGGTTTCTCGCCGCGATTTGCCGGAGCAGTCGAGGCTTCGGCATCCTGCGGCGGGCAGGTGACGCCGCCCATCATGGGCGCGGCCGCGTTCATCATGGCGGAGACCTTGGGCATTCCGTACAACCAGCTCATCCTGGTGGCCATCATCCCGGCAGCGTTGCACTACTTTGCGATCCTGTACATGGTGCACCTGGAAGCCAAGCGACTCAAGCTCAGCGGCATGCCGGCGTCGGAGATTCCATCGCTGGCGCTGATACTGCGCACGTCCTGGCATCTGTTCATCCCGCTGGTGGTGATGGTGACCTTGCTGCTGATGCAATACACGCCGTTCCTGGCCGCGTTCTGGGGCATCACACTCACCGTGGCGTGCTCGTGGATTCCGAAGCTGCTGGGCGAGCATGGCAAGCGCATGACCGGCTTGACCGTCGGGCCGAGCGCACTCGTGCAGGGCTTCGAGATGGGCGCCAAGGCAGCACTGGGAATTGGTGCCGCCTGTGCCTGCGTGGGCTTCGTGCTCGGTATCACCACGCTCACCGGCATGGGCTTCAAGTTCTCGGCCTGGATTCTCGACCTGTCGGGTATTGCCGCGCAGATGGTGTCGTCCATCGACGTCTACCAGTGGTGGAGCCTTAACCAGATCACCATTTTGTTCGGTCTGTTTTTCACAGCCGGCGCGTGTATCGTCATGGGCTCGGGTGTGCCGACCACGCCAACCTACATCATCCTGGCCGCCATTGTGGCGCCGGCGCTGGCACAACTGGGTGTGCCGCAACTGGCCACGCACTTCTTTGTCTTCTATTACGGGGTGCTGGCCGACGTGACGCCGCCGGTGGCGTTGGCCGCTTTTGCCGCGGCCGGCATTGCGCGTAGCGAACCGATGCGTACCGGCGCCACCGCGTTCCGCCTGTCCATGGGCAAGGCGCTGGTGCCGTTCGCGTTCGTCTACTCGCCGGTTCTGCTGCTGATCGACTTCACCTGGTCGGGCTTTCTGATTGCGCTGGTATCCGTGCTCGTCGCCGTGATCGGTCTGGGCGCCGCCTATACCGGCTTCATCCGCCGGCCGATCGGGCGTTTCGCCTTCGTGTTACTCAATGTGTTCTCGCTCTCGCTGGTGTTTGCGAATCCCACCATGTCGGCGATTGCAGTGCCGGTGGTGCTGGCGCTGGTGGTGTGGCACATGCGGCCGCTGCCCGGCGTGCAAGCCCTCTAGCGTCTGTGCAAACCCGCAGCCGGGCGCACATGTATGTGCGCTACCGAACAGACTGATTTGCCTGTCGCTCTAGAATTAAAAGGACGCCGCGCCGTTGCCAAAGGGGGAGCGGCGACCGGTGTGCTATTTGAATGGGCATCACATGAAGACCAAAGTCGTTACCCACGCAGACGCTGCCAAGGTCAATCGACTTCTGGCGACATTACCGAGTGCGGATTGGGCGCGCTGGAAGGCGGAGCTCGAAGTCGTCGACCTTCCGCTGGGCCATGTGTTGTACGAGCCGGGCGGCAAGATCGACCACATGACATTTCCAACCTCGGCGATCGTCTCGATGCTGTACGTGATGGAAAACGGTTCGTCGGCCGAAATCGCCGTGGTCGGGTATGAAGGCCTGGTCGGCATTTCCATCTTCATGGGCGGAGAGTCCACCCCCAGTCGCGCAGTGGTACAGAGCGCGGGCAAGGGTTACCGGTTGCCGGCGCAGTTCGTCAAGGCGGAGTTCAGTCGCTCGCACGCGGTCATGCACCTGCTGCTGCGCTTCACGCAGGCCCTGATTACGCAGATGGCGCAGACCGCGGTATGCAATCGCCACCATTCGATCGACAAGCAGCTGTGCCGCTGGCTGCTGCTGAGCCTGGACCGGCTTGATGGTCATGAACTGGTGATGACGCAGGAATTGATCGCCAACATGCTGGGCGTGCGGCGTGAGGGCGTGACCGAAGGCGCGACGCGGCTGCAGGATGCCGGCCTGATCCGATACAGCCGGGGCAAGATCACGATTCTCGATCGCGCCGGACTGGAAGCACGCACCTGCGAGTGTTATGCGGTCGTGAAGAACGAATACGACCGCCTGCTGGAGCCCATTCTGGTCAGTGAAGCGCGTCAGTCGCAACAGGACGACCGCGCTGTCGCAAAGGCCGCGACGTAGGAGGCTGCCCACACGCGTATCCGGTATACGCCGCTGGCGCCACGTGACTTGGCGCCGCATCATGGGGACTTGAACCCTGTTGCGAGAGTCCCATGCGTGCACTACCTTCACTTTTCTCCGATCCGCACACCAATTGCGTGCTGCGCGCTGTACCGCCTGAGGACTGGAGCCGCTTGTCGGCGTATCTCGAGCCGGTGCAGCTGTCTGCTGGCCAGGTTTTGTCCGAGCCCGGACGTGTTCCCGATTACGTGTATTTCCCGACCACCTCCGTCGTATCGCTCCTGTATGTGAGTGAAGGCGGCAGCAGCACCGAACTGGCGGTTATCGGCCATGAAGGAATGGTCGGAATCTCGCTGCTCATGGGTGGCAACGCGATGCCGTACCAAGCGGTGGTGCAAAACGCGGGCCTGGGTTTGCGACTGCGCGCCCAGGTTGTCACCGACGAGATGGAGCGCAGCGGGGTTTTGCTGCATCTGCTGTTGCGCTACGCCCAGACGCTGATGGAGCAGGTCGCCCAGACTGCCGCCTGCAACCGCTACTACTCGATCGACCAGTTGTTGTGCCGGCGCCTCCTGCTGGCGCTGGACCGCATACCCTCGGGGGTGTTGATGATGACCCAGGAGTTGCTGGCCAATCTGCTGGGCGTTCGCCGCGAAGGCGTAACCGCGGCAGCGCTCAAACTGCAGGCCGCCGGTGCGATCCGGTACAGCCGCGGGCGCATCGACGTACTCGATCGGGCCGAGCTGGCGCTGCGCGTCAACATTGCACCGCTTTCCGGTATCCCTGGCGGGTTGGTGTCCATGTGAGCGGTATGCAGGTTGGCATAACGATATTTGCGCGTATGTTCCATAGCGAACATACACCGGGTGAATTTGGCGCATAGACTGATTGATCGCGCGAAGGCTTTAGCACCAACAGGGTGATCGTCGGCGGAGTACCGGATCCGGCATCGGATCCGCCATAAACCGGAGACCATCATGAGCGCAGCCGAAAACCACCTGATTGACTCCTTGCCACGCAAGGACAGAACGCGGCTATTGGCCATTTGCGAACCCGTACAACTGGTATTGGGCGAGATCGTGTGCCGGCCTGGCAAACCGACACGACACGTCTACTTTCCCACGCAAGGATTCATCTCGTTGCTCGCATCGATCGACGGCACGCCCGGTGTCGAGGTCGGACTGGCAGGTCGCGAGGGCATGGTCGGGGCGCAATTGGCATTGGGTGTCACCAAGGTGCCGCTGCATGGCTTGGTGCAGGGGCCCGGCGCCGCATGGCGCATCGCGACCGGCGTTTTTCGCGACGAACTCGCCAGCAGCACGGCATTGCAGCAGGTGCTGCATCGCTATATCTATGTGCTGATGGCCCAACTCGCCAGTTCCGCCATCTGCCTGCGGTTTCACCAGATCGGCCCGCGGCTGGCGCGCTGGTTGCTGATGAGCCACGACCGGGCCCAGGTGGACAGCTTTCACATGACGCAGGAATTCCTCGCCTACATGCTCGGTGTGCGCAGGGTCGGTGTGACGCAGGCTGCCAGTGCGCTGCAGCGCGACGGATATATCGAATACCACCATGGCCTCATGACCGTCGTCGACCGGGCCGGTCTCGAAACCGCGGCGTGCAGCTGTTACGCTGCCGATTGCCAGAACTACCGCGCGATGCTGGCGTGAGCTGACGTTCAATGCGGTGGGGTTCGCGGCACGGCGATTGCGCAGGCCAAACGGCCGCAATCTGCGCCGTGCATTGCTGCACGCATCCTGGTGCAAGGCTGCGCCCCGTCCGGGCCGGATACTGCCGTCGCTGCAAGCGGCCGATGGCCAAATATCGCAGTTCATCTGTGCGTTACCGAACAGACGGGTTTCGGTCGATGGGGCTCAATCGTGCCGTGGAGACCTAGGTGTCTTCTTCTTCGATGGATACCCAATGACGATACGATTCGCCGCAAATTCTACTGTGGCAGCCCTGAAACTACCGGAAGGTAATGGCATGGCATCTCGCCAGCCGCCGCCGCAGCCGCCGTCATTGCACGGGCGCACGCTCGACGCCGTGAATGGGGATGAGCTCACTTTGACTTTGACGCGCAAGGCGGCGGTTGAAACCGGGCAGGGCATCGCGCTTGGCGACTGGGAAAACTTGTTCAATGCGGTCAAGGAGCGCTTGATCCACACGGTAAACCTGCCATCCCTGCAAGACTCGCCAACGGTTCAGGGTGCCACACGGATCCGATCCGCCGTGCTGGAGTGTGTGGAGGCGCTGGATCAACTCCGTACCACGGTCACTGCCGAGCTGGTTCGACGCGAAGCCCTGGAGCTGGAGGTTTTCGACGCCAAGGCGTCGCTGGCGCAGATCCGTGCCGCACTGCTCGGTACGCAGGAAAGCGAGCGCAGGGCGCTGCACCTTGCCGCGCATGATGGCCTGACCTTGTTGCCCCATCGCGCAGCCCTCATCGAGCGAATCGCCCTTGAACTGGGGCGCATCGATCCGCGCCATAACAGTTTCGCGGTGATGTTCCTGGACCTGGACGATTTCAAACCCATCAACGATACACACGGTCATGCGACGGGCGATGAAATGCTGCAGATCGTCGCTGCCCGGCTACGCCGGGTCGTGCGTGCACAGGACCTTGTCAGCCGTGTCGGCGCAGACGAGTTCGCATGTCTGATCGGCGGACTCACTGATCATGTCTCGCTGGCGCAACTGGCGGACAAGATTGCCGACGCCATATCGGCACCATGCGTCCTCAGTGCGTTGCGCTTGACGGTGCGGGTGAGCATCGGCATTGCAATCTGTCCGGAGCACGGATCCAGTGCCAGCACACTGCTGGCGCACGCTGACCTGGCCATGGTTGCTGCGAAGCGGCAGCAAGTCCGATATGCGTTTTTCAGTCGTGACGACGAAGGTACCCGGCCAGCGCTGCTATGCCCAGCGCCACAGCGCCTACAGCAGCAACCAGTATGACCGCTTTAACCGGTTCGTGGCGGATGTAGCGCAGCGTCCCGTCGCGGGTGTCAAGCAGGACATGGCGCATTTGCCGGCCGCTGCTGCGTACGTGGTCCATCATATCCAGTGCGGCGTTGCGACCCGAGTGGCCTGCTTGCCCGCTTTTCTGCGCGATGGCGTAGCCGATCTGGGTGGCCTGGTCGGCAAGGTTACTTCGCATGTTCATGAAATTTTCTCCGGTAGCTGTCAGTCATTGGACTTGGCGTTGCCCCAGTATGGCCTTGGCCGCTGCGCTTGAGCAGGGGATACGGCGCCGGCGTAATGTAGGACGTTTCCTACGCCATCGGCAAATTCGGTTGCGCGCAGCCAGTTCAGCCTGGCTGGATTGAAGCTGCAAACGCAGTTGCACCGGAGCTGCGCTGTTCACGCAAAGGAGTGCAAGATGCAGGTCATTTCACTTAGCCGTGCGCCGCTGGCCTATCGGCCTGCCAGCGACGTCTTATGCCCGTGTTGTCAGGGCAAGCTGCTGCGGGAGCGTCGCCGTATCGTGGACCGTTTGCGCAGCCTGATCCGGCCAGTCAAGCGCTATCGTTGCGAGAACTTCGCGTGCCAGTGGGTGGGCAACATGGCCAACGCAGATGCCGGCAGCTCTGAAAGTGAATAAACGTTCGAAGCGATCGTTCTGAAGTAGCTTGCCGGCGCCAGACGTCTGCTTCAGCGGGATGGGTATCAGGCGAGTGTCGGCCCTGTCGTTGGCCCGGTGTCCACTGACGGCCCCGAGTCGCCGAGCAGTTTGGCCAACAGTGCGATTTGCTGGTGCTGCATGGCCAGCAATTCGGTCCATTGCTGCTGGCGCAGCTGATCGAATTTCTCATGCAGCAGCATGATCTCCAGCTCGGCCTTGAGGTTGACCTCGTAGTCGTGTTCCGCGTGCGCGCGGTCTTTTTCCGACTGGCGATTGTTGGACATGAGGATGATCGGCGCCTGGATCGCAGCGAGCATCGATAACACGAGGTTCAGCAGAATATAGGGGTAAGGGTCGAAAACCTGGGATCGCCCGTTCAGCATCACGGTGTTCACGCCGACCCAGGCCAGTAGCACCACCACGAACAGGCCGATGAAGGTCCAGGAGCCCCCGAAGCGCGCAACGGCGTCGGCGGCGCGCTGGCCCACGTGGTCGCCCGCGCCAGGGCCGGTGCCCGGACGCCGCGCAATGTGGGTGCGGCTCGCGATGTGGCGTGCCACGTTGCGGGTGTGTTCGTCCAGCTTGTCGTAGTCAGCGCCCAGCAATTGGCGCGCTATCTCGCTCGGCTTCTTCATGATTTTTCCCCTGCAATGGTGGTGCCTGGCGCCCGTGAACGCAGCGTTGTGCTGCTGGCAGGAACGCACCTCGGCCAGAACGCGCGCGTCCGGCTGTTCGCCCGCGTGCATGGATCACGCGATACCGAGGTTTCGGCTTCGATTATCCGTGTGCCGGCGCCGCTCAGCCGGCGTCCAGCACGACCTGGTTGCGCCCGGCGGTCTTGGCCTTGTACAAGGCGTCATCGGCTTTGCGTGCCGCCGGTTCCCATTGCCGCAGGGCACTGAAAGGGTGTGACACGCCGATGCTGACGGTGCATTGCAGCGTGGCCGACTGACCCGCGACCCTTATCCGCAACTCGGCCACACCGGCACGCAGGCGTTCGGCCAGCAGGCAGGCAGTTTCGGCGCTGGCATCGACACAGGCCACCAGAAACTCTTCGCCGCCGGTGCGCGCGACAAAATCGTCCGCGCGTACCAGCCCGGTCAACACATCGGCAACCTCGCACAACATCCGGTCGCCGGCATGGTGGCCGTATTTGTCATTGACATGTTTGAAGTGGTCGATGTCGACCTGCAACCAGGCGATGGTGCGTTGGCTGCGGGAACCAAAATGACGTCGCAGTGCGTCGTCCAGGCCATTGCGGTTGAGCGTGCGGGTCAGCGCATCGCGCGAGGCCAGCTCTGCCAGTTGCCGGTTCAGCCGCAGGAACACCATCCACAGCAGGTTCGGGCCCATCAAGACAGCGGCCAGCGCCGCATAGGCGAAAAACACCTGCGCGGGCAGGCCGGTGAAGATTGCGGGAGCGCCATGCAGGCCAATCGATATGGCCCGTGCCAGGGTCACCAGCCCCAGCAATCCCATGAGCGTCACCAGCAGCCGAAGCGGCACGTGCAGCGCTGCGTCCTGCGTACGCAGGCCGTATGCCGCCCTGACGGCGAGCAAGAGGAAGAGTCCACCCAGACTGAAGCTGATCAACACGTACCGGCCGACGATGCCCCATAACATCACCGTGGCGACGTGCAGCGCGAGATACACCAGCAATACGCCGGCCAGCGTTGGCGCGTGGATGCGATATGGCCTGGCGTCGATGAACTGCCGCACACCACCAATGAACAGCAAGGTGCCTGCAATCATCGCGCAATCGGCCAACGCGTCGATGGCCGGCCACACCTGTGCGCCGACCGCCAGCTGCGCCACGTAGGCCGTACCGAACGTGACTGCGCCAGCGGCAAATGCGCCCAGGCCGCCGTGCGGCGGCATCTTGCGTGCGATCAAATAGAAAAGGCCACCTGACGACAGCAGATTCAGCGCAAGAACGATGATGACCGTGCGTGGATCCATAAACTGGGAGGGGGCCGGACGGTGCGCGTCAGACCGCCAAAAGTACCAAGTGGTGGGTTGGCGGCAGCATAACCCGGATCGTATCGCCCGTCGCCAGCACGACCGCCATGACGCCACACTTGCGGATCAGACTTGCGTCTGGCGCGCGGCCGAACACGGCGGCCACAATCATGCCGGCGGTGGTCCGTCGTAAATGATGCGCCGGCTGCCTTCAGCGAATGCACTGAGCCGTTGCTCCCAGCGCTGGCCTGGCCAGACCAGTTCGACCAAACCGCTGCGCGGACGGTAGGCCGCCCCATACAAGGTGCCGTATCCGCGCAGCCAGGAGGTCTGGTACAGCGGCGGATGCAACAAGGCTTCGGTCATTTGCGCCGCCGTGCTGCCGGCGTCGATCTGGGCCTGCAGGCAGTCGCGGCGCTCGACCGAATGGGTGGCGCGGGCGTGTTCGGGCCACTCCACCTGGTGCTGGTAATTGGTCACCGCGTTCTGGCGGGTGACTTCGGTCGGTCGGTCGGGCGCGACGAATACGGTCGCCCAGTCGCCCCCGGAGTCCAGCAGCGTGACGGTATAACACATGCTCACCGGCACGCGCTGCAGGATCTTGACCGCCTCCCCCGTGTTCTGCGCCACCTCCAGCAGGTAGCGCATGACCAGCGGAATGCCGAACCCCGTGCCCGACACGGTGCGCCCGCCGAACGACAGTGACGCGGCAAGGCCGGCTTCGTTCAGGCCGTCAAGCGCACCCCAGATGCAGTCGCCCATGGCGGCAACCCGGGGCCCGGTCCAGCGCGTCGCCAGCCAGCTGCCCTCTAACAGCAGCGGTGCGAAATCGTAGTTGCGCAGCAACACCGGCTCTTCGGCGCCGTGGGTGTCGACCCAGACCGCCTGCGAGCAACCCGCGATATACACGGGCGGGCACCACAGCGACAGAAAGCGCGACTCCACATCGCCGCCACCGGCCAGCTCCACCAACTGCTCCCATACCGGAACCAGCTCGGGCATGTGCTCACGCAGCGCGCGCCGGCTCTCCAGAAAACCGGGTCGATCCACTACACCACTGCGCAGATACCACGACCGGTAGGCTGGCCACAGGCGTTCGAACTGGGCCTGCCACAGCGGGCCGGGCCGGTCTTCGATGAGTGTCTGGAAGTCGACCTGGATCGGGTGAATCATGCGCTGGTAGCTTATAGGATCTTGAATGAACCCGGCTCCGGCACGGCCTCGTGCGCCGTGGTCACGATCGGCTTGCCGGCGTAATGTTTCTGGATTCCGCGAATCCAGTCACGTGCCCGGATATTAAGCTTGAAATTGTCGTCCATCGAGCGCCCGCGCGTGATCAGGATGCCCAGGTCGGCGCCTTCGTAGCGGTAGTCGCCCGGACCGGTGATACGCAGGAAGAACGCTTCGCGCTCGGTGTCGATGGCGCGGCGCTCGTAGTCGAAACGCTGGTAACCCACGGTGCCGTCCTCGGCCATCTTGTAGATGCCGGTGGCTGGCGCATGCGTGACTTGGTCGATCCGGTCTTCGGTGAACTTGATCACCACTTGCGACCACGAGTCGATGAAGAACGGTTGCGCCCAGCGGTCGTTGATTTCGCGCACGTTCAGATCGAACGGCACCCCCGAAAACTCGAGCAGGTGGAACAGGAACAGCGGCGCATCGGCATAGGCGTACGCGGTGTGGTTCGTCATCGGGCTGGCGCCGCAGATACGCGGGTTGAGTTCACCCAGGTAGACCTCGCCGTTGTCCTGGTCGATCAGGAAGTCGACGTCGAAATAACCACGATACCCTTCCTCGAGCAACTGGTTGCCGAAGGCCTCGGCCATGGCGCGTGCCTTGAGCCGCACGCTCTCGGTGAAGGCGCCCGGAAACACTTCGTTGCCACACCAGCCACCCTTGTAAGGGGTCAGCTCCTTGGCGCCGACGACCTCGGTCAGCAGCGGACCGACCAGGGTGCCGCACTGCGTGGCACACGCCTCCAGCGTGGCGCCGCGGCAGTTGATGCGCTTCATGATCTTGACCTCGGGGTCGTTGACGATTTCGTCCTTGTGCTTGTTGAAGTCGTCCTCGTTGGCGATGAAGAACGTGGTGTGGCCCGAGTCACCAAATGCGGACTGGATCACCAGGTCGGTACCCAGACCGTGTTGTTCGCAGGTCTTCATCAGGCCTGCGTAACTCTCGACCTTCTCCAGCGCGTTGGGCACCGACTTGACGCCGGCCTTGTCGCCGATGCGCACGGTCTCCATCTTGTTGTCGCAGCGCTGGCGCAACTTGGCCGGCGGAAACCAGATGTCCAGGCCGATGTCCTTGGCCAGGGCTTCGGTCTTTTCGTCGAACATCAGGAACGTGGCCACCGGATTGCCACCGCGGCGCTCGATCAGGTCGACCACCTCCTTGTGCTGCAGCAGGTAGTTGGTGATGTCCTCGATCGACGTGAATTCCTCATGCGGAGTTTCCTGCGGCACGAACACGTTCGGATGGCGACCGTCGAAGCAGTCTATGTAATTGATATAGCGGAACCGGTTGATCCAGCGGTCCATGCCCAGCAGGTTGAAGTTGGTCGCGCCAATGAAATAGATCGGTCGCTCGTTGCGGTGGAACATCAGTTTCAGGTCGGCGATGCTGGTTACTTTTTTCATGCTCATGATTCAATCCTCGTTGTTGTGCTGACGGTGGAGATCTCCGCCTGTTGATCCGAAGGGGCCGACACGGTCTGTGAACTGCGCTCCACGGGAAAGGCAGCGCGCCCGGCTTCCGCCAGCTTGGCGCGCGCTGCGGTGGCCTCACCCACGCGCTTGAGTGCGGCCGCATTGAAGATGCGAAAGCCCAGCTCGGGACGGAAACCGTGAATCTCGCGTACATCGAGTGCCGCCATGAATTCCAGAATGGCCGAACTGACGATCTGCCCCGGCACCAGGATCGGGAATCCCGGCGGGTAGGGGATGACGAATAGCGCCGAGACCAGTTCGCGTCCGGCCTTGATCGCCTTCGCAGCTTCTGCCATGCCGATGTATTCGCAGTTGTCGTCGTCGTAGGACAGGAAAAACGCGGTGCGGATATCACCGTCGCGCGTCTGCGCCGGCCCGACCGCACTGCTGACACGAAACGCCGAATGGAACGCCGAGAAGTTGGGCAGTGGCGGCTGCTCCAGCGTCAAGGAGCGCACGCGTTTGTCGTGGATGCGTTCTTCGATAGCACTCATGTCGGCCACACGCTGGTCGACATCGCGGGCAATCTTTACCAGCACTTCCAGCAGGTAGGCCACCGCGGAGCGGGTGCTGCCGATGTTGGTGATGAATAGCACCGTGTTACGCGAGGTCTTGTTGATCTGGATGCCGTACTTGTCCATCAAGTACTTGTTCTTGAATGTGTCGCCGTCGACGCCGGTGGCACCGATACACAAGGTGGCTCGTGACGGGTCCATTGCAAACTCGTCGGTGCGCCAGGCCATGTCCAGGTTGTTCCAGCCGGTCTCTGCGTTGTAATAACTCTCCACTGCCGACTCGCGATATTCCAGCGGCACCAGGTCGCTGACACGCAGGAAGCGGAAGTACTTCTTGAGCAGCGGATGGTTGAGCACCTGCTCGCGCAGTGTCATGGCCAGTTCCAGCTGGCGCTGCACCAGCTCGTAACCTTCCATTTCCACCTGGCGTCGACCCACGTCGAGCGAGGCCAGGATCTGGTAGTTCGGCGAGGTCGAGGTGTGTGTCATGTAGGCCTCGTGGAAAGCCTCTTCGGCCTTGTCCTTGAAGTCCTGGTCCCACACATGGATCATCGACCCCTGGCGCAACGAGGTCAGCGTCTTGTGCGTGGAGTGCGTGGCGTACACCCGCACCCGCGCCTTGACCGGGTCGGGCATCAGCCGTGTGTCAAGCAGTTTCTTGTCGTTGTCCCAGTCCTTGGGGCCGAATTTGGCCTTGAACTCGGCATACCGCTTGGCATAGTCGTCCGTCTTCATGGCCGTGGCCAGCTTTTTGGCGCTGGCCATGGCGGTGCGCTGACGGTAAATCGGGTGGCACACTGCGAACGCGAACCAGGCCTCATCCCACAGGAATACCAGGTCAGGTTTGATCGCCAGGCATTCCATCATCACGCGTTCGACGTCATAGACGATGCCATCAAAAGTGCAGTTGGTCAGCAGCACCAGGCGCACCCGGTTGAGCGTGCCGGCCTTCTTGAATCCGAGCAGGGTTTCCTTGATATGGCGGATCGGTACCGCACCGTACATCGAGTATTCGTCCAGCGGATAGGAGTCCAGGTAGGCCACCTGCGCGCCCGCCAGCACCAGGCCATAGTGGTGGGACTTGTGGCAGTTGCGGTCGACCAGCACGATGTCGTCGGGCCGCACCAGGGCCTGCACGACGATCTTGTTGGCAGTCGAGGTGCCGTTGGTAGCGAAGTAGGTGCGCCGTGCGCCGAACGCGCGTGCAGCGTACTCCTGCGCCACTTTGAGCGGGCCGACCGGGTCGAGCAGCGAATCGAGCCCGCCGGAGGTGGCCGAGGTCTCGGCCATGAACAGGTTCGAACCATAGAACTGCATCAGGTCGCCGATCCAGTTCGAATTCATGATCGACTTGCCGCGTGCCAGCGGAAGCGCGTGGAATACACCCGTGGGTTGTTTGGCGTATTCGCGCAGCGCGTTGAAGAACGGTGTCTTGTAACGTTCACCGACACCCTTCATGATCGAGCTGTACAACTCGACATGGTCTTCCTCGCGAAAGAAAATGCGCTTGAAGATCTCGCCGGCACGCGCAGCGATCTCCTCGACGTTGACATCGGTCACCAGGTACAGGTCGAGTTCGGGGCGTAAAGCCGCAATCTGCTGGCCTAAGAGCGGGCCACGTTCCGATTCGGGCATCTGCTCGATGGTCTCGTCCATGCCGTCCAGGAAGCGGCGCAGCGAATCATTGTGATAAACCGAGCGGAACGGAAAGCCGTGGCGGATCACGACGGCCTGCAGGTTGAAGTTGACCAGCGTGGCGATCAGTGCGTCTTCGAAACTCGGCACCACCACGATGTCGAACACGAAATCGTCGTCGGGGCCGCGCTTTCCCTGCACGCGCCGGCGCAGCGCGCTTTCTTCGCTCGCCGACATCTCGTCGACGATCAGCACCTCAAAATAGGGTTTGGCCAGCTGCGCCTGCCGTTCGGAGTCGGTCTCGATCTGCGATGGCCCGTCGCCCCCGTCATCCAGGTTCGAATTGGTATGGCGATAGGTCTGCGCTGCAATCATGCGGTGGATGCGCCGGGCAAACTGGTGTGCGCGGGCCATTTCGCTGCGCTCGATCCAGGTCGCCATTTCGCCAAATACCCGCCCGCCCGGGAAAGCCCAGTAACTTTCAATCGGTGCCAGCGTTTCGACGATCTTGCGCACACGTTCACGGCACGGTTCCCAGTCGGGTTCGTCCCGCGTCATGGTCGCCAGGCGGCCGAGATCGTCCACCAGGCCGATCCAGCCGTCCGCGCGCATCTCCCAGACACTGCGGTGCCGGCTGATGGAATGGCTATCGCTACCCACGGTGGCCTTGGGTTTCTTTTTCATGCTTGTCTCCGTTATGCGCTTGGCCATCTGTGTGGCCTTGCGAGAAATAGCCTGCCGGAGCAGGGCGTGTGATCAGCTGGTCGGTTTGGTCAATGGCCCCAGCGTATGCAGGTAGTCGTCGACGCCGCTGCTGCGCTGGTAAACAGTAAAGTCCACGTCGCGGTCGCGAAAGCTCTTGAGTGGTTGACCCAGATTGCTGCGCAGGCCGCGTTCACGTTCGCGGCGCACCTTGGCAAAGTCCACTTCGATCGGCATGACCTCGGCGCCAGCGCCGGCCTGGTGCAGCACGTAACCGGACGGGTCGATGATGATCGAGCGTCCGCTGCCGGCGTCGCCGGAGCCGTTGATATCGAAGAAATAGACCTGGTTCATCGCGGCCGATGCGCGTGCGATCGACAACTCCACATCACGATCGAGGGTGTCGGTCATGGTCGGATGCAGGATCACCTCGGCGCCCATCGCCACCATGGTTCGCGTGGTTTCCGGGAACCACATGTCATAACAAATCGACAGGCCGAAGCGGCCGACGTCGGGCACGTCGAAGACGCAGAACTCGCTGCCGCCCTGTACGTCCTGTTCGTAGGGCCGGAACGGGAACATCTTGCGAAACCGGCGGATCACTTCGCCCTGAGGATTGATCACCGACGCGGTGTTGTAGGTCACCGAACTGCCATCGTCAAGTGCCACGCTTTCGAACAGCGACCCCGAAATCATCCACAGTCCGGTTTCCTTGGCCATCTCGCACAGCGCGTCTTCGGTGGGGCCGGGCAGTGGCTCGGGCTTCTGGCGCGGGCCGTGCGGAGACAGTTCCGAGAACATGACCATGCTGACCCAGGGAAAGCGATGCCGGATGTGGCGCATCCAGTTGCCCATGCGTTCCAGGTTGGGCACAAAGGCCGACACCTGCATCTGGACACCGGCGATTCCGAATGTGCTCACTTGTCCAGGCCTCCCAGGCAGATGTATTTGATTTCCAGGAAGTCGTCCAGACCGTACTTGGAGCCTTCGCGGCCAAGGCCCGACTGCTTGATGCCACCAAAGGGTGCTTCGGCAGTCGAGATAAGGCCGGTATTGACGCCCACCATGCCCGACTCCAGCCGTTCGGCGACACGCATGACGCGGCCGACATCGCGGCTGTAGAAATAGGCGGCCAGTCCGAACTCGCTGTCATTGGCGAGTGCCAGCACTTCTTCTTCGGTGTCGAAGGCGAACAGCGGCGCCAGCGGGCCAAAGGTCTCTTCCTTGGCAAACAACATGTCCGCCGTGGCGCCAGACACCACGGTCGGCTCGAAAAAAAGGCCACCCAGTGCATGGCGTTTGCCGCCGGTCAGTACCTTGCCGCCCTTGGCTTTGGCGTCGGCAATATGCTCTTCGATCTTGGCCACGGCCTTCTCGTCGATCAGCGGGCCCTGGGTCACGCCGGCATCCACGCCCGGGCCGACCTTCAGGCCATTGACCTTGGCCACCAGCTTGGCGGTGAAGGCCTCGAGTACGCCTTTTTGCACATAGATGCGGTTGGCGCAAACACAGGTCTGACCGGTGTTGCGGTATTTGGAGACCATGGCGCCTTCGACCGCGGCATCCAGATCGGCGTCATCGAAAACGATGAACGGCGCATTGCCGCCGAGCTCGAGCGAGAGCTTCTTGATCGTGTCGGCGCTCTGGCGCATCAGCAAGCGGCCGACTTCGGTTGAACCGGTGAAGGTGAGCTTTCGCACCAGCGGGTTGCGCGTCATCTCGCCGCCGATCTGGCTGGCCGAACCGGTCAGCACCGACAGCAAGCCTTTGGGTACGCCGGCACGTTCAGCCAGTTCGGCAAATGCGAGTGCGGAATACGGCGTCTGGGTTGCCGGCTTGACCACCATGGAGCAACCGGCGGCCAGTGCCGGGCCGGCCTTGCGCGCCAGCATCGCGGTCGGGAAGTTCCACGGCGTGATCGCAGCCGTGGTGCCGATGGGCTGCTTGATCGCCAGGATGCGGCGGTCGCCCAGTGGTGCCGGAATCGTGTCGCCGTAGGTGCGGCGCGCCTCGTCGGCAAACCACTCGATGAACGATGCCGCGTAGCCGATCTCGCCCTTGGCTTCGGCCAGGGGCTTGCCTTGTTCCGAGGTCATGATCAGCGCCAGGTCATCGGCATTGGCCAGCATCAGGTCGTTGAGCTTTCGCAAAATGGCGGCGCGATCCTTGGCCGACACATCGCGCCAGGCCTTTTGCGCCTTGTCGGCGGCGGCGATGGCACGTTCGGTCTCGGCCGTGCCACATACCGGCACGGTGCCGATGGTCTCGCCATTGGCCGGGTTGGTCACCGCAACGGTCTTGCCGTTGTCGGCAGCTATCCATTCACCGGCCACGTAGGCCTGTTGCTTGAACAGGGAAGGGTCTTTGAGTTTGAGCATGGATTTTCGATTTGTTGATTGGGGTTGGCTCCGGCCGGTTTCAGCCCTTGATGGCCTTGTCCAGAATGGCCAGGCCTTCGTCAAGAACCTTGTCCTCGATCGTCAGCGGAAACAGGAAGCGGATCACGTTGGCATAAACGCCGCAGCTCAGCAGCAGCAAGCCAGCTTCCTGGGCGCGCTTTTGCACCTGCTTGGTGAAATCGGGGTCGGGTGTGCCATCGGGTTGGGCGAACTCGATCGCGACCATGCAGCCCAGGCCACGCACGTCGCTGATGGCCGGCACCTTGGCACGCAGTGCCGTCAGGTGGGCGGTGAGCTTCTTGCCGACAGCCTCGGCGCGGGCACAGAGTTTCTCATCTGCGATCACGTCGATCACCGCCAGCGCGGACGCAACGGCCAGCGGATTGGCCGCATAGGTGCCACCCAGGCCGCCAGGCGCGGGCGCGTCCATGATCTCGGCGCGGCCACATACCGCCGACAACGGCATGCCACCGGCCAGGCTCTTGGCCAGCGTCATGATGTCGGGCACGACACCGTAGTGCTCCATCGCGAACATCTTGCCGGTGCGGGCGAATCCGGTCTGGATCTCATCGGCGATCAGCACGATGCCGTGCTGGTCGCACAGCTTGCGCAGTGCCTGCATGAATTCCTGGGGCACGACATAGAAACCGCCTTCACCCTGGATCGGCTCGACGATGATGGCCGCAACTTGTTCGGGCTCGATGTCGGCTTTGAACAGCTGTGTGATCGCCTTGAGCGAATCCGCGACGGACACACCATGCAACGCGACCGGCATCGGCACGTGGTAGACACCGGCCGGGAACGGGCCGAAGCCGGCCTTGTATGGCAACACCTTGCCGGTCAGCGCCAGGCCCATCATGGTGCGGCCGTGAAATGCGCCGCCCAGTGCGATCACGCCCGGGCGCTTGGTGTGAAAGCGGGCGATCTTGATCGCGTTTTCCACCGCCTCGGCGCCGGTGGTGAAAAACGCGGTCTTCTTGGCATGGTCGCCCGGGGTCAGCGCGTTGATTTTTTCGGCCAGCTCGACCGTGGTTTCATAGGGCACGACCTGATAGGCCGTGTGCGTGAAACGCTCGAGTTGCTCGGCGATCGCTGCAACTATTTTCGGATGCCGGTGACCGGTGTTGAGCACCGCAATGCCCGAGCCGAAGTCGATGTAGCGACGACCTTCGACGTCCCACAACTCGGCATTGAGCGCACGCTCGGCGTAGATCGGAAAGCCGATGCCGACGCCACGCGGCGTGGCCGCAATACGGCGCGCATCGATTTGCGCATTGGTGGGTTTGCCGGCTGCGGCGACACGTGCGGATTCGTTCAGGGTATGGGTGTTCATGGTTTCCTCGCACCAGCCCGGAATGGGCTGCATAAGCTTTTGGAAAAAACAGTATAGGACTGCATTGGCTCTATCATTGGAACCATTCGGCACTATCGGATAGAACCAATTCATGGCAAAAAACCCACCACTGGCGCCGCCAGGCAACACGGTATTGCCGGATTTCGTGCTGCGCCAGTTCGACCGTGGCAGCGCCGAATTCAATCACCGCCAGCTTTACCTGATCCTGCAGGCCGGCATCCGCGACGGGGTGCTTGCGGCGGGCAGCCGGCTGCCGTCGACACGGCTGCTGGCCGCTGCGCTGGGTGTTGCCCGCAATACCGTGGTTCATGTGTACGAGCAATTGGCGCTCGAAGGTTATCTGCAGGCGGGCGTGGGTCGGGGCAGCTTTGTCGCGGAGTTGGGTCCGCGGTTGGTACGCCCGCCGGTGGCCTTGCCAGGGACCGGGCCGGCCGCCGGCCGCCCCACCTTGTCGCGCCGCGGCGCCGATCTGATGCAGGCGCAGGGCGCAGCACCTTTGCAATGGGGCGCGTTCACGCCGGGTGTGCCCGAGGTCCGTCTGTTTCCGTCCGCTGTATGGAATCGGCTTCAGGCCCGCATGTGGCGCTCCGCGACACCCCAGCAACTGAGTTATGCCACCGGTGCCGGCGCGCTGGATCTGCGCCAGACGCTGGCCGAATACCTGCAGGGCACGCGGGGCGTCGCCTGCAGTGCCGAGCAGATCGTTGTCACCAGTGGCACGCAGCAGTCGCTGCATCTGGTGGGCCAGATGCTGGCAGATCCCGGCGACAGCTTCTGGCTGGAGGACCCGGGTTATTGGGGCGCGCGCAGCGTGTTTCGCGCCATGGGGCTCAAGCTGGTGGCGGTGCCGGTCGACGCCGAGGGCATGGCGCCCAGCCCGCGCCTTCTGCGAACCCCGCCCAAGGCGATGTTCGTGTCACCCTCACACCAGTACCCGACCGGCGCCGTCATGAGCCATGGCCGGCGTCGACAACTGCTGGACTATGCCGCGGTACAGGGTGTATGGGTGGTCGAGGACGACTACGACAGTGAGTTTCGATACGGGGCCCGCCCGCTGCCGGCGTTGCAGGGGCTTGATGCCCATGGCCGGGTGATCTACCTGGGCACCTTCTCCAAGACGCTGTTTCCGGCGTTGCGCCTGGCCTACCTGGTGCTGCCGCCCGATCTGGTGACGGGCTTCACGCGCGCACTCACCGAGTTGTACCGGGAGGGGCAGACGCCACAGCAACTGGTGTTGGCGCGTTTCATGTCCGAAGGCCATTACGCCAGCCATATCCGGCGCATGCGCAGCGTGTATGGCGCGCGCCATGACGCCCTGATCTTCGCCATCCGCCACCATTTCGGCGACCAGTTACCAGTGATCGGTGGTGATGCCGGCCTGCATCTGGTACTGGGTCTGCCGCCCCATGTTGACGACCGGGCCGTGGTGGAGCAGATTGGCCATGTGCGCATCATGGCGCGCCCGCTGTCGCTGTATTACATGTTGCAACCGGCCGCGACCAAGGGGCTGCTGCTGGGCTACGGCGCGGTCTCGGAAGAAGACATTCCCGCCCAGTTTGCGCGTCTGGCGCATGTGGTGCAGCGGTTTCTGTGACCGAACAAGGGATGTGACGCCGAAAGTGTCGCCTTTGGCGCTCCATTTACATTGTGACTAAAATGTAAATGGACCTGTGCGCCTCTGGTGTCTTTGGGTCAAGGCGGTGCTGGTGCATCGCTTGCAACGGGCGGCATCGCCCATCCATGCTCGGGGAGATCCATGGTCCTGCCGTCCGCCCATTCGGCCAAGTCCGCGAAGCCTGCGCACACCCCGGTGCGACGCAGCCATGCCGAACGCAGCCAGGCCACGCAACAGGACCTGATCGCCGCCACCATTGCTGTGATTGCCGAGCGGGGGCTGGAGAACGCGTCGACTATCGAGATCGCCAGGGCCGCCGGCGTGACACCCGGCGCCTTGCAACACCATTTTGCGAACAAGAAGGCGCTGATCCTGCGTGCGACCACCGAACTGGTGCATTCGGACGACCTGGGCGGCAACTTGGCTGTCTGGCCCGACCCCAAGTTGCCTTTGCGCCAGCGCGCGCACGATGCGATCACGGCCGCATGGAACCTGACCTACGGTCGGCCGAACTACGTGACCATGTGGAGTATCTTCATGGCTTGTCGCACCGACCCCGAACTGCTGCACCACATGGCGGCCGAACGTGAGACCTTGCGTTTGCGTTTGGCCCACGGTTTTCTGCGGGCATTTCCCGAACTGGCCGAAATGCCGGAACCGGAAAACTTCGCCAATCTGATCTTCTCGGCACTGCGCGGCATGGGTGTGCAGGAAATGTTTCACCCGCCGAAGCTACTGTGCGCCGGTCAACGGGTCGTGCTGGTTGAGCTGCTGGTGCGGCACTGCGAACAGGCCCGGGACTTGACGCCGCCGACGGGCGGCGCGGAGGGCGCGATCAGACGCAAGCCTCGTGCTGCTGCGGGCCTGCGCAAGTCCCGCACCAAACGCTGAGCCGCCCCGCATTTTTCACTGTGACAACGACAAGGTTCTTCGCATGCGCTTCTTTTCTTACCGTGACCGACCTGTTCACCTCGGCCCCTATCCGCTCGAGCGCCTGACACGCAGCGACACGACGCCCGATCTGGCAACACTGGCACCTATGCAGGCGCTGTCGTTCGACGACCCGGATCCGGAGTCGCTCAAGCATGCGATGGCGCGTTACATGGGCATGTTCGACCTGGTGCGTGACGGCACGGTCAACCCGCTGCCCGGTGAACTCAGCGCCGATCCGCAGGAGCGAGCCGAACACCTGAAGGCCGCCGGTTACTACTTCGATGCCACGATGATGGCGGTCGGTCGCCTGCCGGGTTCAGCCATCCTGACCGAACCGATCCGCAACCCGATGGTGGCCGCGATCGGCGAGGAACTCGCGCATAGCCAGCCCAGGAGTTTCGCGGCCGGCATGGACATGATTTTGGCCGACGTGATGGATTCGGCGCGCACCGTGCTGGGTCCGATCGACGCACATACTCACGCGATTGCCATCCTGGTCGAGTACCCGCGCGATCCGAAAGCGGGCGAAGCCGGTTGCGACTGGATCGTTGGCACGCAGGCGCAACGCGCCGCCGTGTTGTCGGCACAAACGGCGGTGTTGTTGTCGACCTATCTGCGTATGCTGGGGCATCCGGCGCGCGCACATAGCGCCACCTGCAGCGACATTGATCTGGGTCGGCTCGCCGTGGCCTGTGGTCTGACCCATGCCGACGGAAGCAACCCTTATGTGGGCCGGCGCTTCGGGCTGGCGGCGGTGACCACGACATTTGAGATGACCCCGGACCGACCGCTCGCACCGCCACAGGCGCAGCAGCGTTGGCAGTCACACGGGCCGGCCTGGTGGCTGGGCAAGGGCACGCTCAAGAGTGCACTCAACCGCGAAGCCTTCAAGGACCGGGAATTCCGCCTGGGCGCTTATCCGTTCGAAGACCTCAAGCGGGTCGATACGCCGACCACCTTCATCGACCATGAACGCGTGCCGCGGTTTCCGAAACGGGCCGATTTTTTCGCCCGCAGCCTGTTCGGCGACCTGGGCAAGACGGTGCAGGATGCAGCCAAAGGTGGCAACTATGTGCTCAAGAGTCCGATCGGTGCCTGCGCGCGGCGTGCGCTCGGCGCCCTGTTGCTGCTGCAGTTCGGCGAGGCGCGTGGCCCGGTAGCCGCCAGCATCGGGGACCCCAAGCGCAATGCCGACAACCTGAAGGCCGCGTCGTATTACATGGGCGTGGATGCCGTGGGTCTGTGCGCCGTTCCCGCATGGGCCTACTACTCGCACGACGCCGGCGGCAACCCGATGCCGGCCTACCATGCCAACGGTGTCAACCTGCTGCTCGACCAGGGTCACGAGACCATGGAAGGCGCCAGCGGCGACGACTGGATCGCGGTGGCGCAGAGCATGCGGGCCTATCTGCGCTTTTCGATGCTCGGCGGCATCCTGGGCGAACAGATCCGCCGCCTGGGTTATTCGGCCCGGGTGCATTCGGTGCTCGACGGCGACGTGCTGCAACCGCCGTTGCTGTTGTTGTCCGGCCTGGGTGAGGTCAGCCGTATTGGCGAGGTCATCCTCAATCCTTATCTCGGCCCGCGCCTGAAAAGTGGCACCGTGACCACCGACATGCCGATGGCCTACGACAAACCCATCGACTTCGGCCTGCAGACCTTTTGCCAGAACTGCAACAAATGCGCACGCGAATGCCCGTCGGGTGCGATCAGCGCAGGCCCCAAGCTGATGTACAACGGCTACGAGATCTGGAAAAGCGACGCCGAAAAGTGCACGCGTTACCGCATCACCAACGCGGCCGGCGCCATGTGCGGGCGCTGCATGAAGACCTGTCCGTGGAACCTGGAAGGCCTGTTTGCCGAGAGCGGATTTCGCTGGCTCGCGATGAACCTGCCACAAAGTGCGCGTGTGCTGGCCGAACTCGACGACCGGCTGGACAACGGCTCCATCAACCCGGTGAAAAAGTGGTGGTGGGACATCGAACTCGATCGCATGACCGGGCGTTATGTGCAGGCGAAACAGGTCAATCAGCGCGGCCTGCAGAAAGACCTGAAGCTGAAATACGAGGAGCAGAGTCTGGCGGTGTATCCGGCCGACAAGATGCCGCCGCCGTACCCGGTGACGTTCGTGGCCAATCGCGAGGAAGGAATCGAGCGCTACAAGGCGATGCTGACGCCGGCGCAGTACCAGGCCCGTCTGGCGGCTGGTGACACCGAAGACCTGGTGCCGCAGTGCAAAATACCCGAGGGCGAGCCGCCGGTGTTTCCGGTGGTGCTGCAACGGCGCCAGGAGATGGCCGAAGGGGTGGCCAAGTACGAGTTCGCGTCGCCTGACGGGTCGCCCTTGCCGCCGTTTGATGCCGGCGCCCATATCGACATCGTGATCGCGCCCGAGTACCAGCGCCAGTTCAGCCTGGCCGGCGATCCCGCCGACCGCAGCAAGTATGTGCTGGGGGTGCTGCGCGAGCCGATGGAAAGCGGCGGTCGCGGTGGCTCGCTGCTGATGCACCGTGCGTTTCGCGAGGGGCGCCGGGTGTTCATCACCAAGCCAAGCAATCACTTCCCGTTGTACGAGGACGCGAGCCTGAGCCTGCTGTTTGCCGGCGGCATCGGGGTTACGCCGATGATCGCGATGGCGCACCGGCTGTTTGCACTGGACAGGCCGTTTGCGCTGCACTACAGCGCCGCCAGTCGCAAGACAGCCGGATTCCTCGACGACCTGGCACAGGTGCCGTGGCGGGACAAGGTGTTCTTCCATTTCAAGGACGAGGGCGCGCGCGCCGACCTGGCCCAACTCACGCCCGACTATGCGCCGGGCCGACATATCTACACCTGCGGCGCACCGCGGTTCATGGATGGTGTGTTCGAGGCAGGTGTCGCCAAAGCCTGGCCCGAGGAGGCCTTGCACCGCGAATATTTCAGCGTGCCCGAAGCCGACGCCTGGGTCAACCATGCCTTCACACTGCGCCTGGCCAGGACAGGCCGTACGCTCGAGGTGCCTGCAGAACGCAGCGCCACCGACGTGCTGGCGCGCGCCGGCATCAAGATCGACACCAAGTGCAGCGACGGGCTGTGCGGCGTTTGCGCCACGGGCTACGACGCCGCAGCGTCAGGGGCGATCGAGCATCGGGACTTCGTGCTCGGGCGCAAGGAGCGCGCGCACAAGATCATCCTGTGCTGCTCGCGGCCCAAGGAGGCGGGCGGTCAGCTGGTGGTGGATCTTTAGGGCCGAATCATGGTGCGAATACAGGGCCGACCCACCGGTCGCAGGCCTGCCTGCGCATAATGGTGCAGGGCATCAACCGGATCGTTACCGAAGCCAACGCACAAGGAGAGCATCGTGAGCATCAGCGAAGAATTGGGAAAACTGGGTGAATTACACCAGCGGGGTGTGTTGACGGACGACGAGTTCGCTCGCGCCAAGTCACGACTCATCGGGGCGCAGGGGGGATCTGGATCGTCCTCGTCATCTGCGCCGCCGTCCAATGTGCCTTTGGTGGCCGGCTTCAACGCCTTGCGGCGTAGCGCCAGCGATCGCTGGATCGGTGGCGTCTGCGGCGGCATTGCACCGGTACTGGGTCTGGAGTCCTGGGTCTTGCGGCTGCTGATCGCAGTGTTGACGCTGTTCGGCGGAATCGGGGTGATCATCTACCTGCTGCTGTGGATCTTCGTGCCACAGGAGGAGTGAGGGGCCGCTCAGCGCGCCAGCGCGCGCTGTACCGCTGAGACGAATTCCTGCGGCTTGTCCGCGTGCACCCAGTGGCCGGCAGCGTCAATCACCTCGACGTGCAGCTTGGGGAACATCGGTGCAAAGCTGCTGAGATCGCCGCCCGGAACATAGTCGGACAAGGCGCCGGCAATGACCGTGGTGGTTTTGTTGAAGCGGCGCTTTTTCAGTGCGGCCGGGAAGTCGACCAGCGCAGGCATGCTGGCGGTGATGGCCGTCAGATTGATACGCCAATCAAAATGCTCATTGCGCTGGACCAGGTTCTGCACCAGAAACGGCGCCACCGATGCGTCGGGCAGCAGACCCTGCAACTGGCGCTGCACCTCGGAGCGACTGGCCGCTGCCATCAGGTCGACACTGCGCATGGCCTGCGCATAACTGCTCAGTGCATCGCTGTAGGAGTGCGGCGCGATGTCGACCACGATCAGGCGCTCGAGCCGATCCGGAAACGCCAGCGCCAGCGCCATCGCAGTCTTGCCGCCCATGCTGTGGCCCATGACGGTGACGTTGCGCAACTGGTGGCTGTCGATGTAATGGCGCACGTCGTCGGCCATGGCCTCGTAGTCCATTACCGCATCCCACCCTGAGGCCCCATGGTTGCGCAAGTCCAGTGCATGTATCTCATGGGTGCCCGCCAATTGGCGCGCGACGCTGCGCCAGTTGGTTGCCGAGCCAAAGAGGCCATGCAAGACCACTACCGGTGGGCCGCTGCCTGTGACGTCGCTGTTCAGATCCAATGCCATCGGCGGATTATCTCCGGTGTGTTTCAAGGTGCAGGGTCGTCGTTGTGGCTACGCAGCGCCAGCGCCGCCTGATACAAGGGGTTGCGTGGTGCGCCGGTGATCTCGACTGCCAGTTTGACGGCGGTCTTGAGCGGCAACTCAGCGAGCAGCAGTTGCAGCACCCGCAGCGCGTTGCCATCTTCGCGGGGTGTGGCATCGGGATGGATCACCAGTACGAACTCGCCGCGTGACCGGTTGGCATCGGTCGCCAGCCAGCTGGCGAAATCGGCTGAAGCAAGAGTCGTGATCTGCTCGAACTGCTTGGTCAGTTCGCGTGCCACTGTCAGGCGACGCGCACCCAGCGGCGCCAGCGCCAGCGCCAGTGCGTCGATACGGTGGGGCGCCTCCAGCAGCACGACGGCGCGTGGTTCGCCGGCCAGGACTTCAATCCGGGTCGCGCGCTCCATGCTGCGCGAGGGCAGGAATCCGGCAAATACGAAGCTGTCGCCTTGTGCCATGTCCAGGCCGGCCACACTCAGCGCCGCGGTGACACTGCTGGGACCGGGAATCGGCACGACGGGCAAGGTCGCTGCGGCCACCGCCGCGACCAGGCGGGCGCCGGGGTCGCTGATCGCCGGCGTTCCGGCATCGCTGACATAAGCCACGCGCTGGCCCTGGCCCAGGCGCGTCACCACCTGCGGCGCAGCCTCCGACTCGTTGTGCTGGTGCAATGCCAGCAGTTGCGCACCGGTTTTCTCGATGCCATAGGCGCGCAGCAGGGACTGGGTATGGCGTGTGTCTTCACAGGCAATGGTGTCGACCAACTGCAGCACATGCAATGCGCGCAGGCTGATGTCCGCAAGATTGCCGATGGGTGTGGCCACCAGGTACAGCGCTCCCTTCGGATAATGCTGGGAGGCGGCTGCGTCTTGCGCTGCCACAAGGGCCGAGGCATAGGTGGTCATCGATGCATTTTTCCGGATTCAGGGCGCTTGTCGGCCAGGCCAGCAGCAAACAGTCGGGCGATGCCGCTGAAGACCGTGCGCTGCGCCACCTGCAGCAAGCGGGATTGCGGCTGCTGGCGCGCAATTATCGGACGCCCGGGCGCGGTGGCGGCGAGATCGACCTGATCATGCGCGACATTGACGGTACCACGGTGTTTGTCGAGGTGCGCGCACGCGCGGCAGATGGCCATGGAGGTGCAGCCGCCAGCATCGGTGCCGTCAAGCGCCGGCGCATCGTGTTTGCCGCGCGCCTTTACCTGGCCTCGGGCCGTGCTCCGACGCCCTGCCGTTTTGACGTCGTGGCGTTCGACGCCGGCGCCTTGCACTGGTTGAAGGCGGCGTTCGATGCAGGCTGATCGCGGCTAAGTCTTACATCCACTTGCAGGTGACGCAGGTATCATGGGCCGCATGTTGGAGCAGCGCATAGAGCAGCATTTCATTGACAGCGCGGACCTGAAATACCAGGTGGCGCAGATCCTGAGCAAGCCCATCACTGCGGCGGTGCAGGCTTTGCTCGCGTGTGTCACCGGAGGCGCCAAGGTGCTGGCCTGTGGCAATGGTGGATGTGCTGCCCTGGCGCAACATTTCGCCACCAGTTTTGTCGGACGTTTCGAACGCGAGCGGCCGGAGCTTGCGGCGCTGGCGCTGGTGGCTGACAGCACCACACTGGCGGGTGAGCTGACCGAGCAATCGTTTGCGGCCATGTTCGCGCGCCAGGTGCGGGCGCTGGGCAGTTCCGGCGATGTCTTGCTGGTGCTGTCGATCACGGGCAACTGCGCGAACCTGCAGCAGGCGATAGAGGCTGCCCATGAGCGCGAAATGGTGGTGGTCGGACTCTCCGGCCGGGACGGCGGTCAGATGGCACATCTGATGCGTGACACCGATATCCACATCCACGTGCCCCATGAGCGATCTGCGCGCATACTGGAAATCCAGATGCTGGCGTTGCATTGCATGTGCGACGCGGTTGATGCCCAGTTGCTGGGCGAACAAGAGGAAACCACATGATGAAGATGAAGTCCGGTGCTATCAAACTGATTGCCACGACCCTGTGTGCGGTGAGCCTGGGAGGCGTGCTCAGTGCCTGCGCACCGCTGATACTGGGCAGCGCCGCAATGGGTGCCCTGGTGGCCACCGACCGGCGCACCTCGGGTGCCCAGCTGGAAGACGAAGGCATCGAATTGCGCGCTCTCGGGCGCATCAACGAAAACCTGGGTGGACGGGTCCATGTCAATGTCACCAGCTACAACCGCCAGGTTTTGCTCAGCGGGGAAGTGCCCTCCGCACAGGACAAACAATTGGTTGAGCAGATTGTTTCGCGCGTCGACAACGTGCGCCTGGTGGCCAACGAACTGGCGGTGCTGGGCGGGTCATCTTATACGCAGCGTTCGTCCGACGCGCTGATCACCGGCAAGGTGAAGGCAGCGATGGTGGACAGCAAGGATTTGTTCGCCAATGCGTTCAAAGTGGTTACCGAGCGCGGCATCGTCTACCTGATGGGCCGCGTCACCCAGCGTGAAGCCGATCGTGCCACTGCCATCGTGCGCAGTACTGGCGGTGTGCAAAAAGTGGTTCGCCTGTTCGAGATCATCACCGAGGAAGAGCTGCAGCGCACCTTGCCTGCCCAGTCACCTCCGAAGTCCTGATTGGAGCGTCGGCTGGCGTGCTGCCAGCCACGCACTGAAGGTTTGGGCCGCAGCAGGCCCGCGATGACTTACTTCAGCCGCTTGATCAGACTCGACGTGTCCCAGCGAGTGCCGCCCATTTGTTGCACGTCGGCATAGAACTGGTCGACCAGCGCCGTCACAGGAAGCCGGGCGCCGTTGCGACGCGCTTCATCCAGCACGAGACCGAGGTCCTTGCGCATCCAGTCGACGGCAAAGCCGAACTCGAACTGGTCGGCCACCATGGTCTTGCCACGGTTGTCCATCTGCCAGCTCTGAGCGGCCCCCTTGCCAATCACCTCAAGCACCTGCGCCATGTCGAGCCCGGCTCTCTGGCCAAAGGCAATCGCCTCGCTCAGGCCCTGCACCAGGCCGGCGATGCAGATCTGGTTGACCATCTTGGCCAGTTGACCGGCGCCACTCTCGCCCAGCAGCGTCACGGCACGTGAAAACGCTTGCGCCACTGGTGCGGACACATCGAACGCGGCCTGGTCGCCGCCACACATGACGGTGAGCAGGCCGTTCTGGGCGCCCGCCTGGCCGCCCGACACCGGGGCATCGATGAACTGCACACCTTGCGCGAGCGCCGTGGCGTGCAACTCGCGCGCCACGCTGGCTGACGCCGTCGTGTGGTCAACAAAAATGGCGCCCTTGCCCATGCCCGAGAATGCGCCGCCAGCGGCGCGCGTGCCGTCGCCCTGGTCCATACCCAGCGTGACCGAACGCAGGTCCTCGTCATTGCCGACGCAGCAAAAAATAATGTCTGCACCTTGTGCCGCTGCCTGTGGCGTGGCGGCCGTGGCGCAGCCCGGTGCGTTGCCGAATTCTTTCAGCCAGGCGGCGGACTTGGCGGCATTGCGGTTGTACACGGTGACCTCATGGCCGGCGCGGGCCAGGTGGCCGGCCATGGGATAACCCATGACACCCAGGCCCAGGAAGGCGGTCTTGCGGGCTGGCGTGGCGGTGTAGGTCTTGGTGTTGATATTGGACATGGTGAAAGCCGCTGGACGCGGCGGGTAGAGCGCCGATCGGCCTTCGCGGCGCTTGCGCGCCACGTCAGACCCATAGGCGGGACGGAATAGTCCGGGTTAGACGATGGCGAAGTTTTCCGTGCCCGCGCTCAGGTCCTGCGACTTGCCGCGCTGGCTGTTGAGTTTGATCTGCAGACGCAGATCGTTTAGCGAGTCTGCGTTGCGCAACGCATCTTCGTAGGAAATGATGTTGTTCTCATAGGCGTCGAACAAGGCCTGGTCGAAGGTCTGCATGCCCAGGTTGCGGCTCTTTTTCATGATCTCCTTGATCTCGGAGACTTCGCCCTTGAAGATCAGGTCCGATATCAGCGGCGTATTGAGCAGAACCTCGACCGCCGCCGTGCGACCCTTGCCATCCTGCTTGGGAATCAGCCGTTGCGATATCAGCGATTTGAGGTTGAGCGAGAGGTCCATCAGCAGCTGCGAACGGCGCTCCTCGGGGAAGAAGTTGATGATGCGGTCCAGCGCCTGGTTGGCGCTGTTGGCGTGCAGCGTGGCCAGGCACAAGTGGCCGGTTTCGGCAAACGCCACGGCATGCTCCATGGTTTCGCGGTCGCGTATCTCGCCCATCAGGATCACGTCGGGCGCCTGGCGCAAGGAGTTTTTCAGTGCAATTTCCCAGCTGTCGGTGTCCAGCCCGACCTCGCGCTGGGTCACCACGCAGTTCTTGTGCGCATGCACGAACTCGACCGGGTCCTCGATCGTGATGATGTGGCCAAAACTGTTCTCGTTGCGCCAATCCACCATGGCTGCCAATGTGGTCGACTTGCCCGATCCGGTGGCCCCAACCAGGATACACAGGCCACGCTTGGAGATGGCGATTTCCTTGAGCACCTGCGGCACACCCAGGCCGTCGATGGTGGGCAGTACGGCCGGAATCGTCCGCATCACCATGCCCACCTTGCCCTGCTGGATAAAGGCGTTCACCCGAAAACGGCCTACGCCAGGCGGCGAAATGGCGAAGTTGCATTCCTTGGTTCGCTCGAACTCGGCGATCTGCCTGTCGTTCATCACCGAGCGGGCCAGCGCGCGCGTATGGTCGCCATTGAGAGGCTGGGGCGACACCTTGGTCACTTTGCCGTCGACCTTGATGGCGGGCGGGAAGTCGCTGGTAATGAAAAGGTCGCTGCCATTGCGGTTGACCATCAAGCGCAGAAGGTCGGTGATGAATTTGGTGGCCTGATCGCGTTCCATGAGGTGAGGGCTCCCGTCGGTTTATTTCTTTTCGCTCAATCGCGCGCTGACCACGCGCAATCGCAATGACAACTTGCGCGCCAGC